>JAVBJN010000034.1:0-48544 GCA_031546985.1 Chitinophagaceae bacterium | reverse complement strand
CAATTTAATCTGTAACTTAGGTTTCGCACAACAATATGGTACAACGTTGTATCTTTACACCAGTTGTGATTTGCTTTCAATTTAATCTGTAACTTAGGTTTCGCACAACACTCTACAGATGAGTGGGCCAACATTGTTGGTTGTGATTTGCTTTCAATTTAATCTGTAACTTAGGTTTCGCACAACTTTCTATGGCTGAAATACTGGAATCCCCTGGTTGTGATTTGCTTTCAATTTAATCTGTAACTTAGGTTTCGCACAACTGTGTTTCTTTGGTGGTGCTTTTAATCGTAGTTGTGATTTGCTTTCAATTTAATCTGTAACTTAGGTTTCGCACAACTAATAATTTTGGTTTCATGGCGTTGGGTTTGTTGTGATTTGCTTTCAATTTAATCTGTAACTTAGGTTTCGCACAACCTTTACCGAGCGTAACATGTTGCAAACGGTGTTGTGATTTGCTTTCAATTTAATCTGTAACTTAGGTTTCGCACAACTCATAAAAAACATTAAACACATGACAACTGGTTGTGATTTGCTTTCAATTTAATCTGTAACTTAGGTTTCGCACAACTGGATTACCTGTAATCCTTTACTGATAAGGTTTACAGGCCAAAAACAAGATTAAAAAAATGCCCCAGAAGGGCATTTTTTTGTTTCTATTTGCTAAAAAAGTTCGAGCTGCTGTATCGTTTCCGGAGCCACCACGGGATCATGTCCTCTGAAAATTTCCATCATACCAAATTGTTTATCAGTGATGCACATCATACCTACATGCCCTTTGGGCGGTAACAGGCTCTTTACCCGTTTTATATGGACATCCGCATTCTCCTTACTGCTACAATGCCGGATATACATGCTGAACTGAAACATTTGAAAACCATCGGAGAGCATATCTTTCCTGAACCGGCCTGCATTTTTCCGGTCGGTCTTCGTTTCGGTTGGCAAATCAAACATGACCAATACCCACATAATTCTATAGGCATTTAGGCGTTCGTACATAACGAGTGCATATTATTATTGAAAAGCCGGATAAACCAGCTTTCGTTGCTTGCCTTCAAAACACCTTGCCAGACTTGCCGTAGTTCGTGCTACAGCGTTCATCAATGGGCTTTTTTGCCCTTCCAGGTACACATCCATGGCAGGAATACCCAATAACATGGCTTTCATGTTAGGCGTCAATTCCAGGAAAGTACCATGCTGACGAATAATCTCACAAACCATTTTATCTACAAAAGGGCGATAAGGCTCCATAAGATCATCTGCAAGGCAGTATGCATTGTACTGGTTCCGGTGAAAAATGCCCAAAGTGGGCAGCAGCCCACTCCCTACCAGGCTACGCGCTACCACCGCTCTTAAAATGGCATAACCATAATTGAGCAGGTTGTTGGGAGCGAGGCCAAATCGCTCCCGTTTAAAATCCGGGAATACCGGAAATACATTCTTCCAATAATACACAGCAGCCTGTGCCTCTGCATTTTCGCTATCCCCGCTTTTCACGGATCTCGCCAATACATTCATGAATGTACAGTCGGCCCGCTGCTGTTGCAACACAAAAGATTGGTTTTCAATCTTGACCATCACGGTTTGTTGCCAGAGCTGTTTCTTCAAAGGCACAGACGCTTCTACCTGCGCCTGAAACTTTTGACTTTGCAGGGTATGCCCATCCAGGTTTAACATCAAGCCGGTTGGGTGATGTGTTGTATCGCATGTAATGAGCGCCACATTATTGGATAGCAATTTTGCCATCAATGCCTGGGTAATAGTAATCTGCGGATGATCCAGGATCAGCACGCCTATATCTTCTATTGGCGCCTGCTTGCGTTCTCCACTTTCGCGCAGGTCAATCACCAATTGTTCATTGACGGTATGCAGATAGGCCGGATTGCCGAAGTATAGGGTTCGTTTGATCATAAGAGTTTGATTTTATGCGGCCTATTCTATCCACTATTAATTTCAAACAAACCGCTTTAATCTGAGTACCATCAAGAGCATTTTGGCTCTTATTATTTGTACCCATTTCATTCTTTATTATTTCCTTAGAGTAATAATGGGGAACGAAATGCCCTTCATTACCAGTACAGCTTACAAACTTGTAGATTCGTTGTATTTGTTCCATATTTTCGATGTTCACACTCTTTTGACTCCCCCTTTCTTCCTCATTGGGAACATAAACCAGGTCATTGGGAGAAAGATGAAACACAAGCCGGTCTCCTTTTTCATTAACTTCCGGGACTGATGATAATCCTTGTTTTTGACGTTCTATTATAATATTCAGAGGAATTGTTTCGTAGCTTCGCTTTCCTGATTCATCCACATAGATTGCGAAAAAAAGGTTGGTTCCTTTAGCTGCTTCCACAAATTTATTCATTTTATTACCGGTACCACCCACATTGAATTTATTCCCCTTGGGTTCATACGTTCTTACTTTAAAAATGGGTTGATGAAATTTTCCCTCATTTAATGCTTTAATATTCTCATTTAACCAATCAATACCTTCAGGCGAAAACGCCAATGTTTCCGGAGCAATGGCTTTACCTTTCTCATCTTTTTGATTCTGATACTTTTCCTGCTCCAGGTGCTTCAATAAAATCTTCTGTATCCCGGTGTCCGTAATGCTCTCTATCTTCTTAGCATTAAAACTGTCATCCAACATAACTCTTGATGCTACATTTTCATTATCCCAATAATAAATTTCAACCTTTGAAAGCGATCTGCCATTCCAAACATTATTAGTATCCTTGAAATGTTTAACCAGCATTTTTTTGTCAAACTGCTGGTTTACTATTAGCACTCTGAGATATGCCTTTAGCGGCTTATCAACAATCATTTGCCAATTATCCAAGGCAGATGCTAATGAAACGATCCTTTTTAACCGAAGGCTAACCAACCCAGAAACAGTATCCTTATGCATCGGTTTCCGGATTGCCCAACTATCACCCTGCGTCTGTTTTATTCGAACTTTCTCAGGTTTACCATCCACCCCCCTGGCCCATTTCTCATACTCATTAACTGTCTTATTAATCACCCGGACATTTTGCTTGAAACTAACAACTGTAGTGAGCAAAACACCCCTGGCATCTTGCGTTAATGTACCCCAGGGTTTAAGAAATTCTTTGGGGACTTCTTTTTCTACCAATTCCCGGGTAGTACTATGTGTGTATGAAACCCGCTCAAACCTCCTAAGCAATCTTTGTAAATCATATCTCTTGGATGAATTTGCATACTGATTATTCAATAGATTGATATGATTGCGCGTAGCACAAGCGATTACCAAAGCATCCAGGGCATGGTGCCTATGATCTATACGTTTTTTTGAGAAGCCTTTCTGATATTCAATCGGAACGACGGGTAAAAATTTATGGGTATTGGGATTAATCTCGCCAAATTTCCCGGTGTTGCCAGTGATCTCGTTCAGCCGAACGAACCGAGGAGTGATAATATCATTCCAAACATCATTCAACCCCCAATCCTGCCTGAGAGTTGAAGTAATCTGACCATTGCTGCTTAATACATTAACAGATGTCGCTCCATCATCGTTGCTTTCTCTCCTAACAAGTTTTGACAATAGATTTTTCACCTCTTTACTAATGTACCTGGTATCATTCATTTGCCTTTCTATCATTTTCTCAGGCACATCAGTAAGTAGCAATAGCTTCCTTTTTCCACTTCTGGGATGGTAATTGTTTTTTACAAACGCTTCATATGTTTTTTCAGATAGCACATCTACGGTTTTCCCTAAACCAACCTGTATTTTCTGTGTTCCACAACTTTGGATAAACTCTAAACCCAATCTGTTATCCTTCAATTTGTTGACTTCGGCCTCGCAGATCACTTTATTATTAAAAGAATCATCAAAAAAACGGCTTTGCGGAATGATATGCTCTATTTCGTATGCTGGTGTAAATAACAGGTTCAATGGTATTACTTCTCCGGTATAAGGAGACCGGTACCGTTGTTCCAACCAAAGTCTATATCGTATCAGTTCGCTTTTAGTAGGTTGCGCAGCTTTACTAATTTTCAAAATATCATCAGGAACATCACCAGAAGAATTTAACGCGCCATCCTCATATATCTTAAGAATCTCTTGCTGGCCCGGCGAATATGGTCGCACATTTGCAACATCACCATCATTCAACAACTCCATTAATAAAGCCTTAATGCGCAAATTCGTATTCTCGTTCTCGTTATTTTTTTCAGTTATATATTTTCGCTTATCAGCCGGATTCTTCATTTCACGACCCAATTCGATATGGATTTCGTCAAAAAAATCCTCCTGTCCATCGCCGTAGGTCTGCCAGATATCCCGAACGGTCCTCAGCGTTTCCAATATAACCTGCTCTACAATAGGATTCCGCAAACTATGCTGCTTAAATTCACTCAGGAAGCGATTTAAATCTTCCGGAGTAATCCATTTTTCCAAACTACCTTCTTCTGAATGACGATCGTACACAACGTAGCTGGCCAACCATAATGGCAAAGCCCTAAAATGACTTATGTCTGATAAGAGAATGGCTTTCTGTCTAACGCGATCCTGAATATTCTCATCATATTCACCAGTAAGTATTTTGTTAATCCTATCTTGAGTACCTAATGATATTGCATCTTCAGACCAATATTTACCCATTCTCATTAAGGGTAATAATTTCTTTATTGCTTTCGCAGAGTAACTTCCATATTCATTTTTATAAGGAGGAAATTTTTTGAACTGCGCTACGAAATCGTCTCCGAGGTTATTTCTTCCGGCAAAAGTTTCTAATGCTTTAGCGATCTCAATTTTATCACTAACAGAATATAGAATGTGCCATAGCTGCTCTTCTTTTTCTTTTGTAAGGAACCCGACTGGGATGTTTTTACATTTTTCAAGCCTCGCTACGATCTGGCTTCTGGTTTCATTACAAGGATATTTCTTTTCCTTATCATCAATATAATTCCACCGGTATCGGGAGACCATCTCAGCTAGTGCTTTAGCTTTTAACTTCTGAGGCTCCAGCAGGTATTTTATCAATACATCCTGCGTAATTTCCTTTCTTTCATTTAAAAAATCAAAAAGTTGAACATAGTCCGTTTCATTTTTTAAAAACTCATCTGTAACCGGGGTTTGATCGTTTTCTCTATTGTATATGTGCAAATTCCGGATCCATTGCCAAAGTCGAAACTCCTGAAACAATGGATGCGATTTGGCAATGCATTTAACCGGTGCTGTTTGTATAGCTCCTGCTTTGTCTTTGTATTGTTTTACTTCATAGCGACAATCACCAATCTGCGATGTTTTACTTTTTAATGGTCGCTGATAAAAAATAATATCGTTCAGAAATAAGTGTACAAAATCTTTTTGCGCAATACTATTCCGGTGCGCTTCGTTGTTTTCATACAGTTCTGTTATACAGGCTTTATATAAAACAGCATCTTGCAGCTCCGGATGAAATTTTTGTTGGGCTATTAAAATTTGTAACAATTCTTCTTTATAGAATTTCCGTTCTACAACCCTTACCAGTTTCCCGTTTATTTTTTGTGATGGATTTTGTAATAAAGTATCATAAATGTATGCGCCAACAGTTTTACCGCTTTTATCTATTGTTTGCTCGGTTTTAGTTTTTACTAAGGTCCAGTCATTCTCTGAAGGGGCCCTAAAAGAGCGCTTTTCATTCCCTTCTTTATCCATCTTTATTGTACCATCATCATTAAGATCTGTGGTTACTACAAATTCTTTAGTTTTTCCTTTCCATTCAAACAATGGAAATTTACTTGCTCTTCTATACACCCAGCCATTTTCCAGAACAACACTATACCATATCTCATCTTTTCCCTTTTGCCGCTCATCGGCAACAACATCAGCAACCACCAAAGAATGAAATTCTGTTAATTTATTAGGATGCTCTTCCTCTTCTTCACCACGCAATTGATAATAACCCCGTTTTTGATTAAAATTTAACAGCAACCAGGCCAGCTCTTCTTTTTCAATTTTTTGTGTCAATGCTTTTTTTCGTAACCAATAGATCGTCCAATCGTAAGGAATCTTTCGTCCATGTGCTACTAAATGCGGCTGGGCAGATGCAAAATCTTTCAACATTTCTTCGAAAGACTTCTTGAAAAGAAAATCCTGAGTAAGATTGTATGCCAGTTTGGGTTCTTTGCCTGGTAAAAATTGGCCCAATCTTTTATCGAAGTCAATCTGATCGGCATAATGAGAAGGTAAAAAATCCAGAATATTTAAAACCCGGTGCAAACGCTCCCTTCGCAAGAGATGTCTTTCTCTCAACCTCCTTATGCTTCTAAATCGGGTACGTTCCGCCGTTTGAGAAACAGAAACCCCACTATCGAAATTTCCCAGAACATCCTGGCTCATCGGGATTATTCTACTCCCCATACCAATAATACGACCTTCTTTTGCCCCAAAATTTTGGCTGATCAATGCCCAACCAATTGAATTAGTTCCTAAATCAAGTCCTAAAATATTTTTCATAGTTTCTTTGGTTTCTAAAAAAAGATTTACCTTCATCTTTGAAAGCAAATCACAATAAGGATTATTCCGTTGTGAAAACATTACGCTGCCTCGTCGTTCAACGGGGCATTTTTTTTGCCCCTACTTTTCGGCTATGTTACAATTTGATATAGTTAAGTTATAAAAGTATTTACTTTATCTATACCGTTAAAACACGGTTTTTTGAAAAAAAAGATGAAAAAGTCTTTTTAAAGCATGAAAAAAATCCCCGGCTCTGGAAGGAGCCGGGGATTTTTTATGTTTTTCGTATAAACTTACACCTGAAACACACCCACCTTAAAGCTCTTCTCGATCGGAGCATGGTTGGCAGCGTGAATGCCTTCTGAAATACGACGGCGTGTATCCAGCGGATCAATAATATCATCTACCCAAAGGCGGGCAGCAGCGTAGTATGCAGAGGTTTGCTTGCTGTAGCGGTCAATGATTTCATCGAGCATACGTTTTTCCTCATCCGGGTGTATTTCCTCACCTTTCGATTTCATAGCAGCCACCTGGATCTGCAGCAGGGTTTTTGCGGCTTGCTCGCCGCCCATTACCGCGATCTTGGCATTAGGCCACGCATAAATAAAACGCGGATCGTAAGCCTTACCGCACATAGCGTAGTTACCCGCGCCATAGCTGTTGCCAATAATGATGGTGATCTTAGGTACTACAGAGTTAGACACCGCATTTACCAGTTTAGCGCCATCCTTAATTATGCCCGAATGTTCGCTGCGGCTACCTACCATAAACCCGGTTACATCCTGCAGAAAAACCAAAGGAATTTTCTTCTGGTTGCAGTTCATGATAAAACGCGCAGCTTTATCGGCGCTGTCGTTGTAGATCACGCCGCCCAGCTGCATTTCGCCTTTACCGCTTTTGATAATCTTGCGCTGGTTGGCTACAATACCCACTGCCCAGCCGTCGATACGGGCATAACCACAAACGATGGTTTTACCGTAGTCTTCTTTAAACTGGTCAAATTCGCTATTGTCTACCATACGCTCAATTACCTCTACTATATCGTAAGGCTTGGCGTTTTCGGGATTTACAATACCCAGTATTTCTTTAGGATCTTTGGCAGGTGCGGCAGGCGTAGCCCTGTCGAAACCCGCTTTTTCGTAAGCGCCAATTTTATCCATAATGCGGCGCACCTGATCCAGGCACTCCTCATCGGTATCAAATTTATAATCGGCAATACCGCTTATTTCGGTATGCGTTTTGGCACCGCCCAGCGTTTGAATGTCTACATCCTCGCCAATTGCGGCTTTTACCAAATACGGACCTGCCAGGAAGATAGAACCATTACCCTCTACCATCAGCGTTTCGTCGCTCATGATAGGCAGGTATGCCCCACCCGCTACGCAACTGCCCATAACGGCAGCAATCTGGGTAATGCCCATGCTGCTCATCACTGCGTTGTTGCGGAACATGCGGCCAAAATGTTCTTTATCCGGAAAAATCTCGTCCTGCATAGGCAGGTACACGCCCGCGCTGTCTACCAGGTAGATCACCGGCAGGCGGTTTTCCATCGCGATCTCTTGCAGGCGCAGGTTTTTCTTGGCAGTGATCGGGAACCACGCGCCGGCTTTCACCGTCATATCATTGGCCACAATCATGCACTGGCGGCCGGCTACATAGCCCATACCAGCTACCGTACCACCCGCCGGGCAACCGCCATGCTCTTTATACATATCATAACCGGTAAAAGCGCCGATTTCTACAAACTCGGAATTTTTATCGATCAGGTATTGAATACGCTCACGGGGCGTGAGCTTTCCTTTGTCTTTTACTTTCTGAAGATTCTTTTTACCGCCACCCAGTTCAATTTCCGCAAAGCGTTGTTTCATCTGGCTGGTGAGCAGGCGCATGCCGTCCTCATTTTTATTGAATTCAAGATTCATGTTCAGGATTTGAAGCGGCTAAAATAAAGCATTTCATCCACTTCGGAAACCCGGTTTTCCAGCCTGGCGCGGCAGAGCGCTTAATATGCAAATTTTAAATTATATTTATACCTGTAATCCTTTTCCCGTCTTCCTGCGTATATACTACCAACAACTTAAAACTACTTTATGAAAAAAAGCTACTTCCTGGCCTTCCTGTTTGTCCTAACAGCGGCCACCACACAGGCCCAAACCATTTATGGGGTCACGTCAGACGATAAACTATTCTCCATTTCCGATCCTGCCCTGCCCGGGGCAACCTCCATTATTTACCCCATTATTGGCATTAGTGTGGGGCAAACCGTAAAAGGAATCGATTTCCGGCCGCTTACCGGAGAACTGTTTGCATTAGGCTACGATGTTTCCAACGGCAACTCTCAGCTGTATACGATTAATACCAATACCGGTGTAGCTACGCCCATTAATACCGTACCTATTTTGCTTAACCTGGGCACCGGCTCCATCGCTTTTGATTTTAACCCTACGGTAGATCGCATACGGGTTGTAGGCGCCAATAAAAAGAATTACCGGCTCAATCCCATCACAGGCACAGTGGCCGCTACGGATGCAGATATAAACTTTGCCGTGGGCGATCCCAACCAGGCCAATATACCTACCATCGGCGCCTGTGCTTATACCAACAGTTATATTGGCAGCGAAACCACCACCCTGTACGATTACGACCAGCTGCTCAATATGCTCACTACCCAGGTACCACCCAATGCCGGCACGCTCAATACCATTGGCAGCAGCGGCATTGTGGTAAACATTGCCGACCCCAGTATAGATATGGACATATGGTTTAATCCTGCCACCCACACCAATGTAGCCTATATTGCCGCCAACACAGGCACCAGTAACAACGATCATTTATACACCGTAAACCTGGCTACAGGCGCGGTTTCCAACATAGGCATGATTGGCCTGCTGGGCATCTCTGTAAAAGCCATTGCGGTAGAAATAGACCGCACCCTGCCTGCCAACGTTACCGGGCAACTGGTGTATGGCATTACCAAAACCAACCGCAGCCTCATTACTTTCGATACCGATACCCCGGAGCTTATTCGCAGCCTGCAAGCCATTACGGGTGTTACCGCCGGGCAAACGATTCGCGGTATGGATGTGAGACCTGCCGATAGGATGCTGTACGCTCTGGGTTACAACCCTGCCGACTCCGGCTACCAGGTATACCGCATCGATCCTGCCACGGCAGTGGCTACGCCTATTAACGCCGCGCCCGGCAAACTGGCATTGGGCAGCACTGCTGTTACCTTCGACTTTAACCCAACCGTAGACCGCATACGGGTTACCGGCGGCAGCAATATGAATTACCGCCTCAACCCCAATGATGGCAGTATTGTAGCTACCGATATGTCGCTGAGTTATGCCCTTAGCGATATTAATGCTGGCCTGATGCCCAGAGTGGGCACCCTGGCCTACATTAACAGTTACCCAGGTGCTGCTACTACCGTTCTCTACGGCATTGATGATTCTTTGCAGGATTACATCAATATTAACCCGCCCAACAACGGCACTTTAAATACCATGCTCACCAATGTGCTTCCTTTTAACCTGGCAGACCTTACCAATTCCATGGACTTTTATTTCGACTCTGTATCGCACAGCAACTGGGGTTACCTGGCAGCCAATACCGGCAGCAGTATGAACGACTCACTTTACACACTCGACTCTGCCGGCAATCTCATGGCCATTGGCACTGTGGGCTACGGCATACAGGTAGCCGATATTGCGGTACAATTGCGCTACACCCATACTATGCCAGCCGGTTTAACCAGCGTTAATGCCCGGCCTTCCCTTTCTGCTTACCCCAACCCTGTAAAAGATGTGCTTACCATCATGCTACCCCAACCGCTTGCCCAGGCCACAACAGCCGAAGTGTATGATGCCACAGGAAGGCAATTAATGCGTTTCGCTGTTCCCGCCAATGCTACTACCATACGGGTAGATCTGTCGGCTATACCTTCCGGATTATTTACCCTTCAATTGCAAAACGGCGCATCGGGCAGTTTCAGTTTCAAAGGCATTAAACAATAAAGCAACAGTCCCATATCACCAGGTAAGAACGTCGGCACCCATGCCGGCGTTTTTGCATTTACAGCACCGCGCGCAACCAAATTCCAGTTACTCATTCATCTCTGCCATTTACCAGACAAAAAGCTCCGAATACTAACCCAAAGCATACAACTGACCGATTATCAATCATATACAATTGCAAAACCAAATTCTATCTTTAATATTGTATAGAAACCGATCAGACCAGATTTATTAAAACCAAAGACCTATGAACACCTTCATCCCACATAAAGCAGGCCCCGATCAGTACCCGTAAATGCGCCTTCCCGACCCGATGGCTCCATTTATTTTAACCTGACTCAACCTTAACCACTATGTTAAGCCTGCTAAAATTTCTCAAGTTTTATCTCGAGCAGAATATTGTTTTTAAACAGACCACGCATAAAAACGTGGTGGTAGAAAACATTGCCCTGCAAAACACCAGTACCGACGCTTACAACGAAGAAGGTATTTTCATTACTCTTATCAATACAGAAGAAGAACCTACCCTGCGCAACAACAACGAATTTGTGTACAAACAAAGCGCACCCGACAAGGTTTTTTACAAAGAGCAGCCCATATACCTTAACCTTTATGTGCTGGTAAGCAGCTGCTACAATACCTACACCAACGGCATTCTTTACCTCGAGCGCATTTTACTCAGCTTCCAGAAACATTTCTGGTTTCAGGCTGCCGACTACCCCGCCTTTATCCAGGATCCCGACACACTGCAGTTTACAGAATTCAAGCTGGAGTTGTATAGTGTGCCGTTTGAGCAATTAAACCATATCTGGAGCATTTCGGGCAGTAAACTGGCTCCTTCGGCTTTGTACAAGGTAAGAGTGGTAATGGTAGATCAGAATACAACGATTGAAGGACCAATGATTGAAGAAATATTCCTGCGCAAAGACAGTACGGATGTAAACGAAGGCATAAAAGTGAAGCCTGACACGGTATCATAAATAAGCTAAAAGCTATCAGCCAATAAGTAATTCTTAAATCCATTCCTAACAAATAAAAATCACACCTATGGCAACGTACAGAACACCCGGTGTCTATGTTGAAGAAATCAATGTATTTCCGCCCTCGGTAGTGCCGGTAGAAACCGCCATTCCGGCTTTTGTGGGCTTCACGGAAAAAGTACCCGCCGGGTACGATGCAACAGATCCGAAAGCGTTTTTAATCAATTCGCTGTCGGAATACGAAGCTATGTTTGGCACTACCACTGCCGAATCTTTCACCTTTAAAGTAAAACTCGACGCGGTTACCGGCGCGGCAGAGATCACGCAGACTGCCCAGCCAGATGCCAGCGCGGCCACTTTCCATAACCTGTATTACAGTCTGCAGCACTACTTTGCCAATGGTGGCGGTAAATGTTACATCGTTTCCGTAGGACTCATGAGTTCCGGCAATGTAACCCCTTCTCCGCTTGCCCTGGGTGTAGATGCAGTAGCGCCTTATGATGAGCCTACTATTATTGTGGTGCCGGAGTCGGGCCTGCTGGCCGATGCGGATTACAAAACCGTACTCACCAAAATCTTTAACCAGGTAGGCGATAAAAAAGACCGTTTCGGTATTATTGATGTAAACCTGGGCTTTAAAGTAAAAGCGCTGGATGCCAATGCGCAGATCAAAAAATTCCGCGACGACAACACAGGTGTCAACAACCTGAAATACGTGGCTGCTTACTTCCCGTGGCTGCTAACAACCATGAACTTTATCGTAAGCGATAAGAGCATCAAGTTTACCGCCGACTCCGACAATCCGTTTAAGAGCAAAACCTTCGACGACCTTACCGGTGCAGCGGGCACACCCAAGATCCGCGACGCGTATCCTACCGTATACAACAATATTCTGAGCCTGCTGCGCCAGCAAAGGGTGCTGCTGCCTCCTTCTCCGGCTATGGCGGGTCTGTATTGCTTTGTAGATCGTACCCGTGGCGTTTGGAAAGCACCTGCCAACGTAAGCGTAAGCAATGTGGTGATGCCTACTTTCAAGATCGACAACAACATGAACGACGGGCTTAACATGGATGTAACCGGCGGTAAATCCATCAATGCCATCCGCGAATTTCCCGGAAAAGGGCTGTTGGTTTGGGGCGCACGTACCCTGGCCGGTAACGACAACGAATGGCGCTACATACCGGTAAGAAGGCTGTTCAATATGATGGAAGAATCCATCCAGAAGGCCCTTGGCACTTTTGTATTTGAACCCAACGATGCCAACACCTGGGTAAAGGTGAAAGCGATGATCGAGAATTTCCTGAGCAACCTGTGGAGAGATGGCGCGCTGATGGGTGCCAAACCCGAAGACGCTTTTAAAGTGCAGGTAGGTTTTCCTGTAACCATGACGCAGGACGATATCCTCAATGGCTATATGAATGTATACGTGGCTGTAGCTCCGGTGCGCCCCGCAGAATTCATTGTGCTTAAATTCTCACAAAAAATGTTGCAATCCTAAACCCTAACCTATTAAAAACAAAGCATCATGGCTAACAAATATCCCTTGCCCAAATTTCACTTCAGAGTTGAATGGGGTGGCGCAAACATCGGATTCACGGAAGTTTCGGGCCTCAGCATGAGTACCGATGTGATAGAATACCGCGAAGGTTCAAGCCCGGAATACAGCAAAATAAAAATGCCGGGCATGATAAAATACGAAAACATAACCATGAAACGTGGCACCATGGCGGGCGATAACGAGTTTTTCAAATGGCTCAATACTGTTTCGCTCAATACCATCGAACGCCGCGACCTTACCATTTCGCTGCTCAATGAAAAGCACGAACCGGTGGTAACCTGGAAAATCAAAAACGCTTTCCCGGTTAAGGTACAAAGCACCGACCTCAAAGCCGATGGCAACGAGGTGGCCATTGAAAGCATTGAAATAGCACACGAAGGTTTAAAAATTGAAAACGGTTAACCATGTTTTCCAAATATCCGGCGGTAGGCTTTCACTTCCTTGTAACGTTTGAACTGATCGGGCAAACGCCTGTAGATACGCAGTTTCAGGAAGTATCAGGACTGGATGTGCAATTTACAATGGAGTCGTTTAACGAAGGCGGGCAAAACCGTTTTGTACACCAGTTGCCGGTACGCACACAGTACACGCAGCTGACCCTCAAAAGGGGGTACTTTATAGAATCGGTGCTTACCCGCTGGTTTCGCGAGGCCATCGAAGACTTTAACATTCAGCCGGTAAACCTGCTCATTACCCTGCTTAACGAAAGCCACCTGCCTGTACAAAGCTGGTATGTTGTAAACGCTTTTCCTAAAAAGTGGCAACTGAGCAACTTCAACGCCATGGAGAACAATATTGTATTCGAAACGCTGGTACTCCAATACAGCTATTTCAATCACATCATTCCATAAACCGCGCTTATGCCCATAGAAATAACAGAAATGGTGATCAGGGTAAATGTATCGGACCAGTCGGCTGGCCAGGGACAACATACGCCGGGCTCCATGAGCGAAGAAGAACTTCGCCAGCTTAAAAAGGAACTCATTAAAGAATGTACGCAACAGGTGCTGGAACAACTGCGCCTGATGCAGCAACGGTAAACTTAAGGGTTATGCTCAATACCAACCAGAACGAAAAAATGTACATCGAGGCCTACAAGGATGCGGATTACACCCCTCCTGCCCTGGGCCGGTTCTCTTTTCTGGTTAACCCCGAAAAGTACAGCCAGCAGTACACCATCCGCTACAGCGACCTTGTAGAACCGGGCCGTACCGGCAACGAAGCTTTGTTCAGAAGCGCCCAGCCGCAACGGTTCAATTTCGATATCCTGTTCGACAGTTCGGGTGTATTTAACCAAAACATTTTTGGGGTCGCTTTCTTTAATCCTTTTGCACAAACCCAGGAAATAACCGGCCAGATAGACGAGTTTAAAAACCTCGTGCTCAAATTCTCCGGCGATATTCACCGCCCTTATTATCTCAAGATCATCTGGGGCGATTTTCTGCGGCTTTGCGTGCTCGAAACCCTGAATATTGAGTACAAACTGTTCCGGCCCGATGGTAAACCCATCCGAGCCATCGCCCACTGCGGTTTCCGCGAGGCACAAAGCCGCACACGCGACAACCAGGAACAGGACCGGCAATCTCCCGACATCAGTCATGCCGAAACGCTCAAAGCAGGCGATACCCTCACGCTGCTGTGCAATAAGATTTACCAAACGCCGGCCCTTTACCTCGAAGTAGCCAAAGCCAATAACCTGAACCAGGTACGTAATATTAGACAGGGTACCCAACTGTGGTTCCCTCCAACCCAAAAAAGTACGCAAGGATGAGTGTGGTCAATTGCCAGTTGATGATTAATGATTCGGATGCTTCGGCACAGTTTCCGCTGCTTGGTTTTACCAGCCAGAGTGAGATCAACCGCATCCCGTTTGCGCAGATCGATATTTTATCGGTTCCTGCCGCAGATGGTACCGCGCAGGCCCTACCCGGTTTAACCATTGGCAGCACCATAGAGATACGCATTGGTTACGATAATGAAACTGCTTCCATTTTTAAAGGCAAGCTGGAAGACATACGTCTCATTGCTTCGGAGCAGCATGTGATACAGCTGCTTTGCAAATCGGCTTTTAACGTGCTGGCCAAAACCAACCTCAACAAAATTTTCCACGAAAAAAAAGACAGCGATATTATTTCCGAAGTGTGCAACCTGCAAGGGCTCAGCACTTTTATCGAAAGCACCAATGTAACCCACAAACAGGTGGTGTGCAGCAACCTTTCGGAATGGGATTTTATGGTATCGCGCGCCGAGCTCAACGGGCTGGTAGCTTTTGCCGATGGCGACACGCTCAAAATCCAGAAACCACTCATCAGCACTACGCCCGAAAAGACGTACACCTACCAGGATAATGTGTTGAGGATGACGGTAAACCGCAACGTGCAAACACAGTTTAAAACAGTGGAGTACGCCAGCTGGGATGCCGCCAACCAGGCCAAAACCACCGTTACCTCCAACGCCCCTACCCAAGACAATGTGCGCACCCTTCAGGGCAATGAGCAAAACAACGCGCCCGATAAGAAAATCACATTAAACAACGCCGTGCCGCAAGATGCCTTACAGGTATTTGCCGATTCGCGCCAGCTCAAAAACAGGCTGGCGATGCTACAGGGCAGCATCGCCGTATTGGGCGAAACCGGTGTACTGCCAGGCCAGTTTGTAAATGTTGCCGGATTAGGCAACCCCATCGATGGCCCTGTAGTGATCCGTGCGGTAGCGCATGAATTCGACGAAGGCAACTGGACCACCACATACATGCTGGGGCTGGAAGACGAATGGTTTGCTGAGAAGGTACAGAAAAACCAACCCGGCACCGACTCCGGCTACCTTAACCAGGTGTTGGGACTGGTGATTGGCGTAGTTACCGACAACGAAGACCCCGACGGCGCTTTTCGTGTAAGGGTTCGCCTGCCCATGATCGAAACCGAAACCGATGGCATTTGGGCCCGTGTTACGCATATGGATGCCGGTGACGGTCGTGGTTCGGTATTCTTTCCCGAAATAGGCGACGAAGTATTGGTGGGTTTTATCCAGAACGATACCAACAACCCGGTTATCATGGGTATGCTGCACAGCGCGGCCAAAGCCTCGCCCATACCCGGCTCCAACGACAACCACATTAAAGGATTACAAACAAGAAGTGGTATTAAACTGCTCTTCAACGACGATAAAAAAGTAGCCAGTCTCGAAACCCCCGGCGGCAACATACTCCTGCTGGACGAAGACGATACCGGCGATGTAAAACTGGAAGACAAAAACGGCAATTCCATTACGCTCAACAGCAGCGGCATTGCCATCAAGGATATGTCGGGCAACGAAATTAACATGACCAGCTCGGGCATGGAACTGAAAGCAACCAACATTACCTTAAGCGCCAGCGCCAGTTTAAACATGAGTGGCTCCGGCAGCGCCAAAGTAGAAGCCTCCGGCACGCTTACCTTAAAAGGTGCCATGGTTATGATTAACTAAAAACGAAAACTATGCCTCCGGCAGCAAGAATAACCGATATGCACGTTTGCCCTATGACCACCGGAACGGTGCCACATGTAGGCGGTCCGGTAATGCCACCCGGCGCACCCACCGTACTCATCGGCGGGCTACCTGCGGCAGCTGTAGGCGATATGTGCACCTGCACCGGCCCGCCGGATGTAATTGTAGCAGGCTCGGGAACAGTACTCATCGGAGGCAAACCCGCTGCCAGACTGGGCGACAGCACAGCACACGGCGGTACCATAGTAGCAGGATGCGCCACGGTAATTATTGGCGGCTAAAAAAGAACAACCTATGAACAACGATTTTTTAGGAACAGGATGGGCCTTTCCCCCGGCATTCGACCGCAGCTCGGGAGGCGTAAAAATGGCCGAAGGACTGGAAGACATAAACCAGTGCCTGCATATACTGCTGAGCACCCGCCTGGGCGAGCGTGTAATGCGTCCCGACTTTGGTTGTAACATGGACGAAGCAGTGTTTGAGGCTATGAGCACTTCTTTCCAGACCTATATCAAAGACCTGGTAAAACAAGCCATCCTGCTCTACGAACCCCGCATTACCCTCATCAGCATTACCACCGCCAACAGCGATGAACTAAACGGTGTAATGATGATAGAAGTATCGTACCAGGTTAAAGGCCACAACACCAGATCTAACTACGTGTATCCTTATTACATACAGGAAGGAACCAATATCAACCCATGAGCAACAATAACCACCATATTAACCCACTGCACAACCAGGGCACCGGCAGGCAAAACAGGGGCATCCCCTACCTCGACCCCGGTTCGTGTGCCATAGACAACCGGTCGCTGGCCGATATGTTGCTCTGGGCCGCACGATTCGGGCAGTACGTGAATTTCTACCGGGCCGATGGTGATGATGTGCTGAAAGACGGCAACTGGCAATACCTCTTTAGCCGCGATGTATCTACCATCCTGGCGGGCATTGTAACCGTGCCGCTGCAACTCTACCGCGACAGCCTGCAGAATTTTATTAAAACCTATGCCGACCAACATCCCGATTTTGCCGACCGCAAAGCCGCGTTGCAAACCTGGTTTAACCTGCTGCTGACTCCCGCGCAACTCATCCAGGCCAATGTAAACCTGCTCAACCAGGATGATGCGCTTATCTTCGAAATACTACAAATCATCCGGTCTAAGGTAACCACACCCCTTTCGGTGCTCAAACTCTGGCTGGATAAGTTCAATACCGCGCCCTACAACTGGCTCAATGCCGCCAATACGGTAGAGATTACCGACGAGCGCTATGCTTACCTGCAAAGCGCCACCGCACAGGATACCCTGCCGCTGATCGACAGCTGGATCAACAGCAGCATTACCGCACCGCAATACCAGTTTACCACCGATGCAGAGGGCATTTACGATTTCCTCAACCACAACCTTGTAAACAAAGTACTCGAAGGCTATTTTCTGGCCCTGGGCACGCTCCAGCAAAGGCTTATGCAACGCTTTGAAGAAAGCGTAAACACCTTTGCCGGTCACCAGCCCCATATGGCGCTTTATATCAGCTTCCTGAAACTATACAATAGCCTGCAACAGGAATTGAACCAATTGCCCGCCCGGCATATGGATTTTTACTTCAGCGATTTTCTGCGGCTCCACCCTGCCGATGCGCAACCAGAGCTGGTGCATGTGCTTACCGAGCTTAATAAAAACGTACCCAAATACCTTTTGCCCGCCGGCACATTACTGGATGGCGGCAAAGATGGCAATGGCAAAGCCCGTGTGTACAGCAGCTTACGCGATGTGGTGCTCAACACTGCTACCGTAGAAAAACTGCAAAGCATTTACCAGATTATGAAGAGCGGCTATGTGCTGTTTCTTTCCGCGCCTGCTGCCAATACCGAAGATGGCAAAAGCCTGGATAAACCCGTAACCGGCAGCTGGAAACCCTTTGGGCAAAAACTCATTTCCTACTCCAAATCGGGTGTAGCGCTGGCTTCCAAAAGCCTGTTTACCCGTGGTGGCGACCGCACCTACACCATTAACGTGTATTTCAAAAACAACCTGGCGCCCCTGGATCTCTCGCTGCTCAACTCCGCAGAGATCAGGCTTACGGGCGAAGAAGGCTGGAAAACCTTTACCGTAAACCGCAACAATGGCGTTACCAACCTTAAACAGGTAATGTACCAGGTGGTACTTAAAAACGACGACAAAGCCATTACCGGTTTCAATAAAAAACTGCACGATGGCTATTACAATACCAACTGGCCCATTCTGGAACTGGGCTGGGTACGCCCCGTGCTTACACAAGCGCTGTTGCAAAATACCATCGAGAAAGTAGAGATCTACACCGATGTGAGCAACGACCTTAGTTTTGTGCTGCACAACGATGAGGGCATAAAAGACCTGAGCAAGAACTTTAACCTGTTTGGCGGTGCGCCGCAACTGGGTACATCGGCTTTCATAGCTTGTAATGAACTGTTTTGCAAATCGTTGCTCTACAACCGCATCCGCATTCATATGGATTTTGAGGATGAGCCTTTCGATGCCAGCGACATCAGCGTGAGTTACCTTAAAAACGGCAGCTGGACACCCGTTACCAGCTTCCAGTTCGAGGGCGCTTACCTCGAAGTAATATTGCCAGAAGCGCTCAACAGCAGCAACCTGGCCAAAGACAATTTTTACAACAACACACAATCCAGCGGTTACCTCAAGCTCACCGTTAAGGGCAAGATGCTTACCCTTAAATACATGGTAGCCGCCACGCAAATGCAGGCGCTGTACAAAGCATTCAACGCATTGCCTAACAATGCCGACAACCAGGAAGCCCGCTTCCAGCTGGCGATACAAATACTTTCGCTGGCGTTTCAATACCCGGGTTTGGGGCTGAACGACAAGCCTGCTAACCTTAACCTGCAAACCAATGGCCTCAGTTACCAATCGTTAATTACCTGGAATAAGGCTGCCAACAGCCAGTTATCTTTATTCGCCCTGCAACCGTTTGGTGTGAAGCCCATTGTGGCAGAATCGCTTACTGCTTTTCCTGCTTATGCAGAGAACGGACAATTGTACATTGGCCTAAAAGGCATTAAACCCGGTGAAACCGTTTCGTTGCTGCTGCAACTAAATGAAGGCAGCGCCAATCCTACCTTTCAGAAAGCGGATGTAGATGTAGCCGTACTCAATGGTAACGAATGGATGAACCTGAAATCGTACCAGTACAGCGACGATACCGACAATATGACCCAATCGGGCATACTACAGGTAGGCATACCAGCCGATATTAACCCGGTGCATACCCTTTGCGATCCTGAATTGCACTGGTTACGGCTGAGTGTTATAGACAATACCACAGCCAACTACAGTACAGAATCTATTTGCGATATTGTACAGATCCATACCAACGCGGTTAAAGCCATTTTAAAGGAACCTGCATTTACGGCCACCCTGCCCGCGCAGCAGATCAGCAAACTGGTAACACCAGCCAGCGCGGTTAAAAAGCTGAACCAGCCTTACGAGGGTTTTGGTGGCAAACCTGCCGAAGATATGCCTTCGTTCCGCCAGCGGAGCAGCGAAAGACTGCGCCACAAAGACCGCAGCTGGAACATCTGGGATTACGAACACCTCGTATTAGAGCATTTCTCACAGGTTTACCTGGCCAAATGCCTCAACCACAGCCGCCTCGAAAGCGATGGCTTAAATGGCATAGCACCCGGCTATGTGATGGTGGTAACGGTACCCTACGCGCAACCGGGCAATGGCAAAAGATCGTTGCAACCACAACTTTCTATTGGTGTGCTCGACGATATTAAAACCATGCTCACCGACAGGGCTTCGCTGTTCAGCAATATCGATGTTAAAAACCCGCTGTACGAAGAAGTGCGGTTTACGATGGAAGTAAAATTCATTGACGATCCTGCAATTGATGTGCCTTTTTACCTGCAAAAACTCAACCTCGACCTGGAGGCATACCTCTGCCCCTGGGCTTACCAGAACAATGCTATCATTCCATTGGGCGGACGCATCATTAAATCGGTCATCATCGACTTTGTAGAAGAACTGCCGTATATCGACGCGGTGCTCTCTATTAAAATGGATCATTATACCGACGGAAAGATTTATGCTTCGGATGTAGATGAGATCAATGCCAGCACCCCTATGTCGGTGCTCACCTCTTACTTCATTGAAGCAACCAAAATACGACACCAGATTACGGCCATTACCAAACCAATCACCTGCTCATGAATAACCAGCTTACCATACCGGCCCAACCCGTTTATGCACCGGCCATGAACTATGAATGGCTCAGGCAGCAAGGTCTGAAGCACATAGAAACGCTGGGGCATGACCTGTGGACCGACTACAACGCGCACGATCCCGGCATTACCATACTGGAATTGTTTTCTTACGCCATTACCGATCTTGGTTACCGTACCGGCTTTTCTATTCCCGATCTTATTTCGGGCAAAGCGGGCCAGTACGCCGCGCCTATGTTTACCGCCCGCAACATCCTTACCACCCACCCGGTGCGGGTAAAGGACTACCGCAAACTGCTCATCGATATTCCCGGTGTGCAAAACGTGTGGTTGCTGGCTGCGGAAACCGCCGAAACCGAGTTTTACGCCGATCTTAAGAAAGAAGTGCTCACGTTTACCCCAGATCCCGATTTTAAGAAGGTATATGTACGTGGGTTGTACCGTATTTTACTGGAGCTGGAACAAGATGCGGTGCTGGGCGATCTCAACAAAGGCAATATTGTACACTTCATCAATAAAGGTTTTCTCAAAGGCGGTATCATCGATTTTATTCTACCCAACTGGGACGAGCATAAGCTCGATAAAATCATTGACGCTTCGCCTGTAGTAACCGATATAGATTTTAACCTGCAAAAACGCAAAGGCACTTGTTTCCTCAAAATCACCGGCATTGGCGATGTATCTGTAAGCTTTAACCTGCTTAAAGAAAACGGCATCACGGCTGCTACAGTGGCTTTGCTGAAAGAATATTTCAGCAACAATGGTTTTAAAGCCATGCTGGAAGTGCTGGAAGAGTACCGCAGCAAAATGAAACTGGCCCGCGCTATTGTGGCGCAGGTAAAACAAAACATGGAATCGCACCGCAACCTTTGCGAAGATGTACTGTCTATAAGCCCGGTGCCACCCACTTACCTCGGTTTTTGCGCCGATATTGAAGTAACCAACGATGCTGATATTGAAGAAGTGTATGCCGAGATAGCTACACAGATCGAAGCCTACCTTAATCCTACACCTACTTTTTATTCGCTCAAGGAGCTGATGGATAAAAAAGTGCCGGTAGAAGACATCTTCAACGGCCCGCCGCTGCAACACGGCTTTATGCTGGATAGCGATCTGCATGAGCTGCGCTGCACCATTTACATGTCCGACCTCATCAACATCATCATGGATATTCCGGGTGTGATAGCCATTAAGCTGCCCTCCATGACGCTGTACAACAAACTCGACCAGGTGATCTCTACCAAAGGGGCCTGGAGCATTAAAATACCCAAAGGGCACCTGAGCCATTTCTCACCCGAAGCCTCTAAAATCAAATTCTTTAAAGATGGCCTGCCCTTCCTGCCCAAAACAGCAGAGACTTATGAAACCATCCAATACATTAACCACAACAAAAACCGCATCCGCTGGCAGAATACCGAGCTTGATCTCATAACCCTGCCCGGCGACGATCGCGAACTGGCCAATTACCTGGCCCTGCGTTTCGATATGCCGCAATGTTACGGCGTAGGCTTCGCGGGCACTTCCGAAATGGACAGTCCCGAAAAAAGAGCGCAGGCGCTGCAACTCAAGGGTTACCTCGCCTTCTTTGACCAGGTGCTGGCCGATTACCTGGCGCAGCTCAACAATACCGGCAGCATGTTGTCTACTGCCGATATTGCTACCACACAGTTCAGCCAGTTTATCAACGAGCAATACCCCGAAGATTATAATGCCGCAATGGCAGGTTACCCTTATCTCTACGATCTGGCACTGCCCAATATCCTGGCCGATAACCCTGCCAACCCAACGGTTAAGAAACAGCGGCAACAGTTGCTGGAACAACCAGATGCTTTCAGCAAAAGAAGAAACGCGTTTCTCGATCACCTGCTGGCCCGCTTTGCAGAGCAGTTTAACGATTATGTGCTGCTGCTGTACAAAGACCAGCGCTTTTCCGAAGGCGATCTTGAAAGCCGCAGCAAACTCATTTCGGTAAAGGCCAAACTGCTCGATGACTACCCCGAGATAAGCGCCAACCGCAGCCATGCTTACAATTACCTGCCGCTTAAAGAAGACAGCACCATCGACGACAGCCGCCTTTGGGATACCGATAATGTAAGCGGACTGGAACGCAGGTTATACCGCATATTGGGGCTGGACGATCTGGGCAATAAATTCCGCCGTACCCTGTTTTGCATCCGGGCTATCGACATTAAGCAAGACCCGGACGACAACCTGTTTTACCTCATCATCCAGAACGAAAACGGTACCGAATGGTTCCGCTCGCCCAAGGGGTATACCCAACTTGCCAATGCTGAGCTGGACCGCCGCGATGTATCTGCGCTGCTGGACAATACCGGCAATTATGTGATCCGCAAAGGTGCTGGCGACACGTTTAATATCTCCGTATCCAACGACACAGAAACCCTACTGCTCACCAGCAACGAAGCATTTACCAGCGAAGCAGACGCTAAAAAAGCCATCAAAAAATACGCGCTCATCTTTGCCAAAGACTGCGAAAATGAAGGATTGCACCTGATTGAACATACACTACTGAGGCCCATAAGCGATGATCCGGTTTACGAATCCAGCTTCCGGTTTCTCAGCACCTGCCTCGATAAAGCCTGTGGCGATTGTGGCGAAAAAGATCCTTATTCGTTCCGGGTAAGCATCATTTTCCCTTACTCCGCTGGCCGGTTCGATAGCCTGGAGTTCCGGCGCTATGCCGAGCAAATCATCCGAATGGAGGTACCGGCGCACATTGTAGCCCGCATATGCTGGATCAGCAATGGGCAGATGTATGAGCTGGAACAAGCCTACAAAATGTGGCTCAAAGCCCTGGCTATGTACAAACAAACCAGCAGCAGCACCAATAGGGACGCCCTGCTCACAGCCAATAACCAGATGACGGATATACTCAACAATCTGAAATCGGTGTACCCGGTTGCTACCCTGCACGATTGCGATGAAGGCAGCGACTTCAATCCTGTACAATTAAATAAAACCATTTTGGGAACCAACTAAACAGAGACCTATGAAAACCAATTATCCGGTATTTGAAGCGAACCAGGTACTGACCAATAAACATCTGAACGACGCGTTTAACTATCTGGATGACCATATACTGCAAACCAGGCATAAACTGATCGGCAAGGGTATTACCTGCGGACTCAATATTCAGGTAAGCGATAAAATGGATTCCATCACCATTACCAAAGGCTGCGCGCTCACTTCGGCTGGTTACCTCATCGAAATGGAGGCAGATACGACATACACCGCTTACAATACCTATACCCTGCCCGATAACGGGGAGCAGCAGCCAGATATGGCTACCTACCTGTTTAACTATACTTTTCTCAAAAATGGCAATGCCCAGGTTCCGCTCTGGCAAATGATACCGCAAAAAGTAGATGCCTCAGACCAGGCGCTGAATGCCAAGTTTATATCCGACAAAGTAGTGCTGCTGTTCCTGGAGCCTAAACTGGAAAACCTGCGCAATTGCGACACCACCGATTGTAACGATAAAGGCCAGCGCATGACCTTTACGCTACGGCCCTTGCTGGTAGGCCAGCGCGAGCTTACGTTGCTGCTGCAACAGTCTGGCGCAGATGTGCGCGATCCGCTTATTTTGCCACAGCTCAAAAAAAGCATCAACCCTATTAATACGGCACGGTACGATGTGCCCACCACGTTTACCCTCACTACTTCCAGGGCTATCAACGCGGCATTTTACAGCCTTATCAACAAGAATAATATGATCTCGCAACTGCATACCGAGATCAACAAGGCGTATATGGCCTGGGGCGAAGATGTAAATGCTAATCCATTCTTAAAGCTGGACAGTACGCTGCTGAGCAAGCTGAAAAGTTTTGATACCGACCGCGAAAAAATATTTATCCAATATTACTACGGCTACCTCGAAGACCTGATTCGCACCTATCATGAAATCCGCGATAAAGGCTTGCAACTCTGCCGGTACTGCTGCCAGGAAATAAGCAATTTTCCATTGCACGTGGTATTGGGCCTTGCCGATGAAGACACTACGCGTAAAGTGCAGCTGTTCCGCCATTACTTTATTGCCGCGGGCACCAATAAAGAACAGAAACGTTTGAATGAAGAAATCATCTTCCTTTTTGAACGGTTAAACCAACTGGTAAATACCTTTAACCTGCCACAAGCCATCTTTAACAACCAAAGCGAAAACGATCCTATTTACATTACCCCATCCAGCATTGGTTGCACACCGCTGGGCGATCGTGCTATACCCTGGTATTACAATCTGAACCAGGAAAGCAACGGACTGATGCAATACTGGAACTACCGCCATTTCTACTACGACAATATGGACGAACTGTGCGGGTACGGCATATCACGTTACAACCTGGGTGGCACCAACCGGCTGGCCGTAGCCCTGGAAACCGATAACGAATGCAAAAATTTCTTCCGTATAGAAGGGCATGTGGGCAAACACGTGCGCACAGCCATGAGCAGCATTCTGCAAAACCGCAATAAATACCGCATTCCGTTTAACCTCGTAGCCCTGGCTGCCCGTACCAGCGATAAAGACCTGTTGATGGATGCCATATTCTTCAACGATCTGGAGTCGCAGTACCTCATGAACAACAACAGGCTTAAAGAAAGCCTGACCACGTTCCGCAGCGCCATCAATCCCAAAACCACGCAACTGCTGGCAGATCTGGCGCTAAGCGACTCTAACCGTATGGTGGCGTATTTTAACCAGCAAATGGCCAAGCCCGCTACCGAACGGGATAGTTCCGATGCGATGACCACGCGCGTTTCTGAAATGATGACGGCCTATACCAATCCGACGTTGTTAAACACTGCTGCAACAACCTCCGGTACCCGTAAGCTGGCATCGTCCAACTACCTGACCAATTACACCCGCAATATCAATGTAAACATACTGCCCACGCTGTTCTTCGACTTTTCAAGCATACAATACCGTTTTTCCGTAGGGCAGATCAGCAACCACATTAAAACGCTTACCGGCTACATAGACCAGGTAACGAATGTGCTCAAAGCCACTGCTATCAGCGGTTTCAACCTCGATGATTTTAATTCGGCCTACCAGGTGTTCGACAATTATTTCACCAACATGCACACCTGGCTTAAAGGATTGACAGCAGAGGAGCAGAAACAGATCAGCAATTACCAAACGCTTATCAATGCTTTTAAAGCTTACAAAGCCTGCTGCCTCGATGATAGTTTTGGTGCTATACTGGAAGAGAACGACCGCCGCAAGCAAGAGTTCAGAAACCAATTTGTGTTCAACAATTTCATACAGGCGCACCCTGGCATTGAGCATAAAGCAGGTGTAACCCGTGGCGGCACCTTCATCCTGGTGTACCACCTCAATCCGGCTACTACTACCGTGCCTGGTCTGTCGCTGGCCAATAACAATAATCTTACTGCCGCTACCGCATCATTAAGCCGTACGGCGCAGCCCGCCACTGCCGCTTCTGCAGCAGCTGCAACTACGGCCGGTACACGTAAAACCGCTGCTACCAATTTTGCAGTAAACAACGAATTTATCAACAGTTTGTCGGAGGTACAGCTTACCCAGTTTCAAACGCTGGTATCCAATATCGACTTAACCGCCGCTGTGGCAGCGCCGGCAGATTTATTGCTGAATGACTATACGGTAATTGCCGATTTCTACCTGCCTTACCCGGTTAATTTCAGCGGAGGACCTATTACCTACGTGCTCAGCGAATCTGATCAGGAACCTAATCCTACATTACAGATCAGCGGTATGGTGGTAGATGCCAAAACCGGCAAAACCATTGCTGCAGCCAATATCAATTACAACAACCAGGTAATAGGCACCACCAATGCCGATGGCCGCTTTGATCTTGTAGTACCAGAGCCCGGCACCGTTACTTTCTCTGCCAAAGGCTATGCGCCGCAGGATCTGGCGGTGACCAAACCGGTAACCGATCTTACCATTAAACTCGACCCGCAATCTACCAAAGTAACCCTTGCCGGTTTTGTGGTAGACAGCGTGAATCAGAAAACACTGCCCGGTACCGACCTTAGTGTAAACCAAAAATCGGTAGGCACCACCAACGATAAAGGTGAGTTCAACATCAGTGTAGATGTGGGCAACAGCGTGGTATTTACCAAAGTTGGCTTCAACACCTTTACCCATGTGGTAACCCAGGCAGAGGACAAACTGATTATACCACTGATACCGATAGCCGATAAGATCATTACCCGTAAAGGGCGTGTTACGACCAGCGCACAACAACCATTGGGCGATGTAAATGTGCTGGAGCCTAAAACCGGCCGTTCGGTGCTCACCAATTCCAAAGGAGAATTTACCATCGACACCCTGCCCGAAACCTCGCTGAACTTTACCCGAGCGGGTTTCAGCCCGGTATCGCGTACCTGTACCGAAACCGAGGTAGAACTGTTTATCGTAATGCTCGCCAATACAGAACCACCCAAATCCATTAAGGCAGCGGGTATGGTAATGGATGGCGCTACCGGCGCGGCACTGCCCGAAACCATTATCAGCTCACAGGCTGCCAACAAGATTATTGGCCGCTCCGATGGCAACGGTCAGTTCAGCGTAGAAACAGTGCCTTTCGATACCCTGGAGTTTGTACATGAAGGGTATACCAACCAGGTACAGAAACTTTCTGCCAAAGATGAAGAGTTCAAAATTCTAATGAGCAAAGGCGACAAATCGCTGGCTGCTAATGCCAATTTCAATTATGCGATTTCTGCGAAATTCATTAACCAGCAGGCTACAAGCCCAGCGCTGGTGGTAACCCGCGCCAATGTTAAGGATTACCTCGGCTTTATTGTTACCGCCACAGCGGTGCAGGCAGGCATGTCGTCTTACAACTGGAGTTCGGATGTAGCCACTGCCGCCGCCCCTGTTCAAAAACAAACCACGCAGCTCAGCTTCTTCAGGGGTCCGCTGGTAGCTGCCAAAGGTGCAACCATCACGTTAAAAACAACCAGCGGTTCGCAAGTGCTCGAAAGCAGCCAGGTTATTGAACTCAAAGAAATCGCCAATTTCCTGCAAGCCACGCTCGTTAAAAAAGGAGGACTTGCAGAACGCCAGGCGACTGTAATGGTAAACGAAATACTCAGTAGTACCGCACCAAGCGATGCTACCCTTAAAGTACTAGCCAAAGTATTCGCTTAATATGCCAACGCAAAAGGAAACATATTACATCAGGAAATGCGCGGTGGAGATTAATATCCCCACCGCGGATGATCCTACCGCATTGCGGCAGGACCTGGAATGGATGGTTCGGGAAGACCTCATGCATGCCCTCGAAGAGCAGCTTCGCAGCATGGATCTGCAACACCTGAACCTTATTATTCCTAAAATACATATTGACCTGAACCTGACTACAGACAACTGGAACCAGCAATTTGTAAGCCTTTGCGTTGAAAAAGTGCAATTGCAGATCGAGCAGCACCTCTCCAACATCCTTCCGGTTGTAAACCAGTTCAGCTCACCCTCCGAAAGCCTGTTGCAATCTGATGATAAAAGTCTTTTTGTATCTACCATGTACCAGGCAACCTTAATCGAACGCCTGATACACTTCCTCATGAAAGGCATATTGCCGCCGGGACAAGGGTATTACAATCTCGAAACCTTTACCGACAAGCTCCAGGAAGTGATCAGGGTAATGACGCTGCAGGGTTTCCTGCAAAAACTGAATCCACTGCTCGAGCACTCTCCCGTGGCCCGGTACCGCTTCCTGTATGCCATGCCTATGGACTTTAGCTGGCGCATACTGCAATCCGTACTGCACCAGCAAGGCATTGCAGTACCCGATTCCGGCTCTATCGGTATCAACCTCAGTACAGGTACCGAAGCCCTTACCATCCGCAAACTATTAGCGTTAGGATTGGGCTACGCACTTAATGAAAACATTACGGTGGCGGAACAGACCGGTATGGAAAGATGTGTGCAACTCATAGCCGGCATTACCAAACACCTGCTGCCGGTAAACGAAGCAGAGAAAATGCTGCGCACCGAGGCGCTCGATAAAAACACCGTGCAAATGCCCGATAAAAAAGCCTCCGCAGAACATGCTCATGTGCCGGGAAGCAGTGGCACAGAAGAACAAGAAGGTATTTTCTGCGCCAATTCAGGCATCGTACTCATGGCGGCATTTCTGCCTGCTTTTTTCGAAGGGCTGCAATTGCTCAATGAAGAAGGTTTGTTCCGCGATGAACAGGCCCAGCACAAAGCCGTACACCTGCTTTACTGGATGGCGAGCGGCGAAGATATTTTCGACGAAAGCCAGAGTATTATTCCAAAAGTGCTTTGCGGGCTTGCTCCCGACAGTTGGGTGGATATGAACATAGTACTGTCTCTGCACGATACAGCAGAAGCCACCGATCTGCTCCACAATGTAATGGACTATTGGCAGCATAACGGCAAACCCATTTTTCACAGTATCGACGGATTAAGAGATCATTTCCTGCAACGGAACGGCAAGCTGGATACCGCTTCCAGCCTGCATTTAACCATAGAAAAAGCGGCAATAGATATTTTATTATCTTCCCTACCGTGGACCTACAGTATGGTAAAACACCGCTGGATGCCCTTTATGCTAAGCACGGAGTGGTAACTAACCCATAAAATCGATATATCATGTTATTAAAACTCAACAGTAAAGGCGAAATGGTATCTATGCTCCAGGAAATGCTCAATGCACAAGGCGCAGGACTGCCTGTGACCGGCTTCTTTGGCAAGCAGACCGAAGCCGCGGTAATGAATTTTCAGAAAAAAAACGGTCTGGTAGCAGATGGCGTAGTAGGCCCAAAAAGCTGGACCAAGCTCATGAGCAATCCTCCGGCCGAAGTAGCGGCCTCCACCTCCAAATTCCTAACTGAGAAAGACCTGCAACAGGTAGCCGCACAACTGGGCATAGAAGTGCCCGTTATCAAAGCCGTAAATACTGTAGAAAGCAGCGGAAAAGGTTTTTACCTCAATGGTGATGTAAAGATTTTATTCGAGCGGCATTGGTTCTGGAAGCTACTTAAACAAAAAGGCATTGATCCTAACACACTTGCCGCAGGCAATACAGATATTGTAAATGCAAGCCCCTACAGCAAATACCCCTCTACCGACCAGCAGCACGGCATTCTTGACCGGGCAGCAGCCCTTAGTCCGGATAAAAGAGTAGCCGAAGCAGCCAACGAGGCCTGCTCCTGGGGCGCTTTTCAGATCATGGGCTTTCATGCCAAGCCATTAGGTTATAAAGATGTATTTGAATTTGTAAAACTGATGCAGAAGAACGAAGGCGAGCACCTGAAAGCTTTTGCACGTTTTATTGAAGTAAACAACCTGGTACAATACCTGCAAAAGAAAAACTGGGCAGGATTTGCCAGCCGGTATAACGGCCCCAATTACCAACGATTCCAATACGATACCAAACTTGCCAATGCCTACAACAAATATGCAGCCCTTGTCTGATGACCTGCTAACGCCACTTCAACTCATTACCCGGCATGGCATTCCCCTGTTGCAACAACTGCTCAGGGCAAGGCTGCTACAGGTATACAGCGATGGCAAAACCAGTGTAACAGAAACACCGGAGCAATTGCTAAACCAGCTTGAAGCGCTTGACCTTCCTTACCTGGGCCGTGCACTTACCTTACCCGAAACCATTTGCTGGCTCACGGTGCTCACACCGCACCTGGCGCCGTTCCTGTTCGAAAAAACAGTGCAGGAGATCTTTCAGAATGGTGCCGATATTCCCGAAATAGGAGGATACAAAGGCCAGCAATACAGGGGCATGCTCCCTACCCTGCAAACGATTATTTTCCTACTCTCCGGCACACGCAAAACCAATACTGCGCTGGAGCAAATCCTTGAAAACAATTTTCTACTGCAAACGCATGTGCTGGTGCCCGAAGCCCCGCAACCCGGTGAGCCCATCAGCAGTGCCAAAATATATGTAGACGAAAACGTGTTGCAAAACCTGCTCAACGTACAGCAGGCGGCCATGATTAATGAGCAGATGTTTCCTGCGCAGCAACTAAAAACCGGTCTGCATTGGGACGATCTGGTATTGCATGAGCATACCCGCGAGCAACTGAACTACCTTTTTCTCTGGTTGCAGCACCACAGTACCTTGCAGGAAGACTGGGGCTTTAGCAAATACCACAAGCAAGGCTTCAAAGCCTTATTTCACGGGCATTCCGGCACAGGAAAAACACTGGCTGCCACCCTATTGGGCAATGCCACCGGTATGCCGGTTTACCGCATCGACCTCTCGGCTATTGTATCTAAATACATTGGAGAAACAGAAAAAAACCTGAGCCGTCTCTTTCAAAAAGCAGAATACCGCAACTGGATTTTATTCTTCGACGAAGCAGATGCTTTATTTGGTAAACGTACCCAGGTACAACAATCGCACGACCGCTATGCCAACCAGGAAGTAGCTTTTCTGCTGCAACGCCTGGAGACTTACCCTGGCCTGGTGATCCTGGCCAGCAACATCAAAAGCAATATCGACGAGGCTTTCCTGCGCCGCTTCGATTTGGTGATACACTTCCCCAAACCTACACTGGAAGAGCGCATTACCCTTTTCTACAAACACTTGCCTAAACAACTGGTGGTTAAAGATGCCAAAGCCATTGAACAGTTACTCCAGCAACACGAAATCAGCGGGGCCAATATCCTCAACATTATGCAGTATTTAAGCCTGAGTGCCATTCACAATGGGCACAAAATCCTGGATGGCAACATGCTGCTGCAAGCCATCCGGTTGGAGCTGACGAAAGAAGATAAGCTGGGGTGAGATGTCTGATTTTTTGATGTCTGATCGCTGATATGAGTCCAGACCTGTCAGCGCTTGTCCCGTCACTACGGGGTCCGGAGGTCCTGACAGGTCTATTCCTTTGGATCTGCGGTTGCAGTTCTATCTGCGACATCTGCGGGAAATAATACCCGCGATTCGATTCTCGCAGATCGCACTGATCAAAAACCACACAGATCACGCAGAGTCCTTCACGAAGAAAAAATCTGCGGTTACAGTCCTATCTGCGACATCTGCGGGAAATAATACCGCGATTCGGTTCTCGCAGATCGCACTGATCAAAAACCACACAGATCGCACTGATACCTCGCGAAGAAAAAATCTGCGTAAATCTGCGGTGCAGTTCTATCTGCGACATCTGCGGGAAATAATACCCGCGATTCGGTTCTCGCAGATCGCGCTGATCAAAAACCACGCAGATCGCGCAGAGTCCTTCGCGAAGAAAAAATCTACGTAAATCTGCGGTTGCTCAATCTGCGGGAGATAATCCTCGCGATACATATCTACACTTTCTCCAATACTACCTGCTTGCGCACCAAAAGTCGGGATGTAGCAGATTGGGATTTGCCCTTAGCGGGTTGCTTGCCTTTCTTTTGCTTGCCCCACCAAACCATAAATCCCGTTACGGGCAATGAAGCGGCAATTAAAGCAACGAAAAAGGCCAGTATTTTGCATGGAAGCCCCAATACACTGCCCACATGAATATCGTAATTCATGGCCCGTATCTTCTCCCCGTTGTTCATATCTGCAAAGGGTTGTGTAGCCAGTAAGGCTCCTGTTCCCTGATCGAACTGGTAGCGTACACTTTTATAACGGGGCTTATCATCATTACGGGCGGTGATAGATACCGCCTCTTTCTTCTCTTTGGGGAAGGATATAAAAAAAGTATTGTAGTCGGTTGTCTTTTGCATGGAAGTGTGCAACATCTGATCGGCAGGAGCAAGGCCCGTCCAGGTACTGTCGGACAATACAGGCTTGGCTTTGGCAATAGTGCGGCCACCGTTGGCCACCCACTGTACCGAATCATTAAACCAATCAAAAGCCCATACCAGCCCTGTGAGCGAAATCATTAAAGCCAGCAGCATGGCGTAAAATCCCGGAATATTATGCAGGTCATAATTCTTCCGTTTCCACTTGGTGGTATCTTTCCATTTAAACCAGAAACGCTGTTTGGCTGCTGCTTTGTTTTTGGGCCACCAAAGTACGATACCAGAGAGCAGCAGCAATACAAAAGCCGCCACGCTCCAGCCAATGATCCTGCCACCCAGGTCATGCCCCAGCAGCAGGCTGATATGCGTCATCATCACCAGGTTAAAAAACTCCCATTTGGTGTTTTCAACTTTCAAAACAGCTCCCGTATAAGGATTGATGTACACCCGGTAATAGTATTCCATATAATTGGTATACAGCAGCGCCTTTTTATTGATTTTGCGGGAGCGGAAATATACGGAGCGATCTTTTTCACGCGAAACCTCAGCATTCTGGATCTGGTATTTTTCACCCAATGCGATCTGGGCTTTGGCCTTTAACTCCTGTATGGGCAGCATTACGGCATTCTCGGGCACGGTTACAAACATCCTTTGGTGGTACACCACCGGACGAATTTCATCGATAAACGCGTATAAACAACCCGTAAGGCCAATAATGAGCACAACAAGACCCGAGGCCAGGCCCAGCCAAAGATGTATGGTTCCGATCAGTTTTTTTAAAGACATGTATATCGCACTTTTCCCGGCCAGCAAAAGGCTGCAAATTACAGCAACCCCACCGCCACATGATCGCTAATGGGAAGCGTTAACCATTTATTCATGTTACCGGACGTGCAAAAATCCGACAAGCGGCCACCAATCCTGTTCAAAATCGGGAATTTATTGTGCAACATCCGTAAAAAATGAAGTACCCACCAGGTAGCCAAGCCAGTACAACATGGCTTATATTGCAGAAACATTGTAGTTTATAGCGACTATAACCCATTAAACCACCAACCATTATGACAGCTTCGCCCGTTGGCCGCCCTTTGCAACGTTCCATTTTCAGGATATTGGGCTTTCTGGTACTCTTAATTGCCGCGGTGTTAATTGCGTTCCGGGTTAGTCCCTGGCCCAAAGCCATGATTATCCGGTATATGTTTAACAAAGGTGGTAAAATAACCAACCAGGCATTAGAAAAACACGTCCCTCCGGGCATTACGGCACAATTGAACCTACCCTATGCCCCTGGCGATAAAGACGCGCTGCTGGATGTGTACTATCCATCTGCTATTGCTGCTACCGATAGCGTGCTGCCCACTATTGTATGGATTCACGGCGGTGCCTGGATTGCAGGTAGTAAAAACGATGTAGCCAATTATTGTAAAATACTGAGCAGTAAAGGCTTCACGGTCATTGCCATCGATTATTCACTGGCACCGGGTAAAAAATACCCTACTCCTGTGGTACAATCGAACCAGGCGCTGGCTTATATCCGCCAGAATGCCCATACGCTGCATGCCAATACAGATTTATTATTCCTGGCGGGAGATTCCGGCGGCGCACAATTAGCGGCACAACTGGCCAATCTGATCACCTCACCTGATTTTGCCCGGCAAATGAACATAATACCAGCCATCGATGCGGCTGCACTGCGTGGCGCTATTTTATATTGCGGCGCTTATGACGCGGGATTGGTAGATGTAAAAGGCCCTATGGCCAATTTCCTGAATACGGTGTTGTGGTCGTACAGCGGTACCAAAGATTTTATGAACGATACCAGCTTTGCCCGGTTATCGGTGGTGCATTATGCCGATGAACATTTTCCGGCCACTTTTATATCGGTGGGTAATGATGATCCGCTGCGCCAGCATTCTTACGAACTGTCTAAAGTTTTATCCGGCAAACAGGTTTCAGTAGACAGCCTGTTTTTTCCGGAAGCCTACTTACCCAAATTGCCGCACGAATACCAGTTCGACCTCGACCTCGAAGCGGGAAGAACAGCGCTGGACCGGTCTGTACAATTCATACAAACGCATATCCAATAAAATCAAGGCTTAGTCATGTAACTGCCCGGTTTCTGCTCCAGGCGGTTGCAATCGTCGAGGCTGCCCGCTCTTATTTTTAACGGCAAGGCATACTTTTCGATGATCCGCTCCTGGCGGCAAAAAAAGCTAAGGTGTTGGGTGTAATAATTGGCAGGAATAGCCACTACAGATGGTTGTACCAATGACGCTTGCGGAACGGATGGCTTTACTGCCTGCGTAGCATTGAGTTGCCGTGGCATGTTATGCAACCCTACCTGAGCCTGCGCTTGCGGCAGCATCACAAATGAAAATAGTATAAACAGTAATCTGTACATAACCCATATGCGGTAAGCAGCCACAAAAGGTTTACCGCTCAAAGGTATACAAAGCCGCGGTTTCATTCTTCCGGCCTGCCAGTTCATCTGCAATCAGTTCTGCGGCAATAGCGCTAAAGGTAATGCCATTGCCACCAAACCCCAATGCAAACAAAGCGTTGGGCAATGGTTTATACGATCCGATATAAGGCAACCCATCTTTGGTGGTGCCAAAAGTGCCCGTCCATCGGAATTCTGGCTCAAAGTCTTGATCGGGAAAAAGTTTCTTAAAATCAGCCACCAGTTGCCTGGCCTTGCTGCTAATAAGTTTGTCTCTCCTGCCCGGGTTAAAGAAAGGTTCATCGCGCCCACCCACCAGTATGCGCCCGTCGGATGTGGTGCGCATGTACAGGTAAGGGTCTTTGGTTTCCCAAATCAGGCAATCGTCTTTCCAGAACGTCCGGCCTTCTGACTGTTCGCTGATCACCGCATAGGTCGAATGCAGGTCTACAATCTTTTTATCGATGTATTTAACCACTTCGTAACCGGTGGCGTATACCAGTTTCCGGCATTTTACCTTACTGCCGTTGGGCAAAGTAAGCGCTACCCCATTCTTCCGGTGATCAATACCCACCGCTTCGGACCGGTCGTACACCTTTAACCCTTTTTTGATATTGTATTGCAATAAAGCATGGGTAAAACTGTATGCATCGATCTGCGCGCTGTGCTGGCTGTACAGCGCATTGGCTGCATCAAAGCCAAATGAATTATGCACAGCAGCTGCATCCAGGTAAGCAACGTTTAAACCTAGTTGTTGGTGCAACTTGTATTCATTTTCGATCAGCACGGCATCTTTTTTATACGAAGCGTAAAACAACGTGGGCTTGCGTTCAAAATCTTTATAACCGATTTTTTTTGCAATCTGCGCCAGCTTATCTACAGCTGCCGCGCATTGCAGGTACGCCATAGCAGCCGGGCCTATGCCTATCTTTTCCGATAGTTTTACCAGCGGCATATCGATCTGGTATTGCAGCAAAGCCGTGCTGGCACAAGTGCTGCCCAAACCAATCGTGCGACCATCGAGTATAGCTACTTCATAACCCGATGCTATCAGTTCATGCGCCACCAAAGCACCGGAAATACCGCCACCCAGGATTACAATGTCCGCTTTAAGGTCATTTTCCAGTTTGGGATAATTGTACGGCAGTCCGTTGCGTATAAGCCAGTAAGGATATCCGGATTTCAGGTCCATTCTTTAAGTTAAAATAAATTCCCGACAAACCCATCTGTCCCAGACCTAAAAAAGAATGCGCCTCCCCATAACAGGAAGGCGCAAACACCCTTGTTTTTACACACTGCGGTTAGTCCCCAGACCAACCGCCTCCCAACGCACGATAGAGTTCTATTAAAGTATGAAAACGCTCCTGCTGGGTTTGGGTCAGCGCCAGCTCGGCATCCAATACATTTCTTTGAGCCGTTATCACCTCCAGGTAAGAAGCATAACCCGCCAGGAATAAGTCTCCCGATGTTTTTACCGCCTGTTGCAATACCGCTACTTCCTGCTGTTTAAGGTTAAATTGCTGCTGCATCAGTTCCAGGTTTTCCAACCCGGATTGCACTTCAGAAAAACCCTGCAATACGGTTTTGCGGTACACCTGAAAGGTCTGCTCACGCTCTGCAATGGTCATTTTATACGCCCCACGGATCTGGTTTTGCTGGAATAACGGGGCCGATAAGCCGCCCACTACACCATAAGCCATCGATGCGGCGGTAAACAGCAAATTGCCTTTGAAAGCGTTTAACCCCATAAAAGGATTAATGGTTAACGAAGGATAAAAAGCCGCCCTTGCCGATTTCATATCAAAACCAGCGGCTTCCATCTGCAAAGCGGCTTCCGCCACATCCGGGCGGTGGTGCAACCAATCGGCAGGAATACCAGACTGCACGGTTGCAGGCATAGCCTGCGCCATTAGGTTGGGCCCACGGCTAATGGTTTCCGGGAAACGGCCCAGCAATACATTCAATGCATTTTGCGAAGAAACCAATCCCCGTTTCACCTTCTGGATGGCAGCTTTGGTATTGAGCAATTGCGCTTCAAACTGCTGCACTGCCAGGGTTGTAGCGCGGCCACCTTCTGTAAGTACACGCACCAGTTCGGTCGCGTTTTCCTGCAGCAGCACGTTGCGTTGCAGGATTTCCAGTTCATTATCCAGTGCCAGTATCGTATAATATTGCGTAGCTACCTGCGCCGTTAAAGCTGTAACCACCGCCTGACGGCCTTTTTCGGTCGCCAGCATACGCCGGTAGGCTGCACGTTTCTTATTGCGCAGTTTGCCCCAGATATCGATTTCCCAGGTGCTGCGCAACCCTATCAAAAACTCCGGTGTAGGCGTTGGAATACGTTGGTCTTTGCTGATATTGGGCGACAGGTTGGTATCGTAGTTGCCCACCCCATTCAATGTATAATCGCCATACTTCTCCACCCCGGCCGATGCACCTACACTCAATGTAGGGTATAAAGATCCTTTCTGAATTTTGTAATACGCCTGCGCTATGTTGATGCGCTCTATCGCGATCATGAGATCGGGATTGCTTTGAATAGCGGTATCGATCAGCGACCGTAATACTTCGTCTTTAAAAAATTCGGTGCGCGCCAGCTTACCCAGGTTCATCGTATCTGTAGCAGATTCCGAAAAAACAGCAGGCACCGCCAACGTTTTGGCCGGAGGCGCTTCCATGACCTTACAACCCTGCATCACCATCAAAGGCAATACCAGTGCGGCAGTAGCGGTTCTCCATTTATTATTGCTCAACATGTTATTCTGTTTACTTCGTTACTAATTCAGGTTTACCACTTCTTCTGCCTTTACCGGTTCGGTGTCTTTTGGTTTCCCCGACAACTTTTCGGACAGGGAGGCGAAGATCACATACAAGCCGGGAATGAGGATAACCCCAAAGATGGTTCCGGTAAGCATACCGCCCGCAGCAGCGGTACCAATAGAACGGTTGCCCATAGCACCCGCGCCGGTAGCGATACACAGCGGAATCAACCCTGCGATAAACGCGAAGGAAGTCATAAGGATAGGCCGCAAACGCGATACCGCCCCTTCTCTGGCCGCGGTAAGGATAGAAGCCCCTTCTTTACGGCGCTGTATGGCAAACTCCACAATGAGGATAGCATTTTTACCCAGTAACCCGATGAGCATAACCAGGGCTACCTGCGCATAAATATTGTTTTCCAGCCCTGCAAATTTGAGGCAGAGGAAAGACCCCATGATACCCGTAGGCAGCGACAGGATTACCGGTAATGGCAGCAGGAAACTTTCGTATTGCGCTGCGAGCAACAAGTACACAAACACCAGGCAAAGGATAAATACATAAATAGCCTGGTTGCCCGAAAGGATTTGCTCGCGCGTCATGCCCGACCATTCGTAGCTGTAGCCACGGGGCAGCGTTTCTTTCGCTACCCGCTCAATGGCTTCAATAGCCTGTCCGCTACTGAACCCGGCGGCCGCATCGCCATTGATCATGGCAGAAGTATACATGTTGTAACGGGTCAATTGTTCGGGGCCATATACCCTTTCCATGCGGATAAAGGTGGAGTATGGCACCATCTCGCCCCGGTCGTTTTTCACATACAGGTTCAAGATGTCTTCGGGCTTGGCGCGGTACTGCGGCAGGGCTTGGACCATCACCTTATACATTTGCCCAAAGCGGATAAAGTTGGTGGCGTAGTAGCTACCCACCAGCGTTTGCAATGTGCCCATCGCGTTATCGATGTTTACCCCTTTCTTGGCGGCCATTTGCTGGTCTATATGAATGAGGTATTGTGGAAAGCTGGGGTCGAAGCTGGTAAACGCATTGCCAATCTCCGGTGTTTCTTTCATAGCCGTGATAAACTTCTGCGCTACGGCTGCGGTCTGTTGCAGATCGCCCCGGCCGGTTTTATCCAGCAAGCGCACTTCAAAACCTGCGGAGTTACCAAAACCCGGTACGGTTGGCGGTGGAAAGAACTCTACAGATGCATCGGTAATATGTTTGGTCTGGTCCTGCAGGCGTTTAATGATGTCGTTTACCGTAGCCTTACGTTCATCCCAGGGTTTGAGGTTAATCATACCCATACCATAAGATGCGCCGGGCACCTCGCTCACCAGGCTGTAACCCGCCAGGTTAGAAATATTCTCCACCTCCGGCATTTTTTGCGCTACCTGCTGTATCGCATCCATCACTTTATCGGTACGCTCTACGGTAGATCCCGGAGGCGTGGTAACGTTTACATAAATCATACCCTGGTCTTCGGTGGGAATAAACCCACCCGGCAGAATAGCGCCTGCACCCCAGGTAGCGATAAAGAAGCCACCCAGCATAGCCAGGGTAATGGTTTTGCGGCCTGCAATTTTGGTAATAAGTCCTTTGTACCCCCTTTCCGTGGCATCATATTTTTTATTGAAGCCGCTAAAGAAACGCTGCAACCAGTTCTTTTTGCCCGTATGGGTCTGGTGCTTGAGCATAATGGCGCACAGCGCAGGCGTAAGGGTTAACGCATTGATACCTGAGATTACAATGGAAATAGCCATCGTAAGCGAGAACTGGCGGTAAAAAACCCCTACCGGGCCCGACAGAAAGGCTACCGGAATAAACACGGCCGACATGACCAGTGTAATGGCGATAATAGCGCCACTGATCTCTTTCATGGCAGCAATAGTGGCTTCCATAGCGGGGAGGTGTTCCTGCTGCATTTTTACGTGCACGGCCTCCACCACCACAATGGCATTATCGACCACAATACCAATAGCCAGTACCAATGCAAAGAGCGTAAGCAGGTTAATGGAGAAGCCCAGCATAAGCATAAAGGCCAGCGTGCTCACCAATGCTACCGGCACCGCCAGAGCGGGAATAAGCGTAGACCTAAAGTCCTGCAAAAAGATGAACACCACGAGGAACACCAGCAGGAAGGCCTCGATAAGCGTACGCAATACTTCATGGATAGACGCATCGAGGAAACGCGATACATCATAGGCAAAGTTGTACGTCATACCGGGTGGGAAGGAACTCTCCTTCAGCTCGGCCATGCGTTCCTTTACATTTTTAATTACATCGCTGGCGTTGGAACCGGGGCGTTGCTTGAGCATGATAGATGCAGAAGGGCGGCCATCTGTTTTGGATTCCATACCATAACTGAGCGCGCCAAACTCTACATCGGCTATATCTTTCAGGCGCAGCAACGAACCATCCGGTGTGTTGCGCACCACTACGTTTTCATATTGTTCGGGCTGGAAAAATTTACCGGTGTAGCGCAATACATATTGCAGTGGCTGCCCTTGCTTACCGGAGCTTTCACCGGTTTTGCCCGGCGCCGCTTCTACGTTTTGCTTGCGGAGCGCGTCAATCACTTCATCGGCCGAAATGTTATAGGCCAGCATACGGTCGGGTTTGAGCCACACGCGCATGGAGTATTCCTTTGCGCCCATGATTTCGGCAAAACCCACACCGTTAATGCGCTTGAGCTCCTGCAGCACGTTGATGTCGGCAAAGTTGTAGATAAATTCTTCATCGGCAGCTTCGTCTTCGCTTACAATATTGAGGTACAGCAGCATACTGTTCACCTCTTTTTCGGTGGTTACACCGGCTTTAATTACTTCTTCGGGCAGTTCATCGAGCACAGTGGTTACCCGGTTCTGCACGTTTACAGCCGCCAGATCGGGATCGGTACCTACTTCGAAAAACACCTGGATAAGCGAGGTTCCGTTATTACTCGATACCGACGACATATAGGTCATGCCGGGCACCCCGTTGATGGCCCTTTCCAGCGGTGTGGCTACGGCTTTGGCGCATACCTCGGCGTTGGCACCAGTATACTTGGCGGTTACCACCACAGAGGGCGGCACAATATCGGGAAACTGGGTTACGGGCAAGGTAAACAATGCCAGCACACCCAGCAGTGTGAGCATTAAGGATATGACAAGAGACAATACGGGTCTCCTGATAAATGTTTCAACCATGATCTATAGCATTACGGCAATGCCAATGCCCCATACGGGCACAGCAAAGCCAGACAAATAAAATGTTGTTTACAACCGGGCCGCAGCGCTTTTGGCACCACCGGGCATTACGGGATCGATGGTCATACCCTCGCGTAAATCCTGCACACCTTCGCACACAATGCGATCGCCGGCCTGCAGGCCCGATTTAATGAGGTAGAAAGAAGCCACACGGGTCTTGGGCACAAAGCTGCGCATCTTAACCTTGTTGGCATTGTCTACCACAAACACAAAATTTTTGTCCTGTAATTCCATAACGGCTTGCTGGGGCACCAGCAAAGCATCGCCCACTTCGGTAGCCAGGCGAATGGTGCCGGAACCACCGTGTTTGAGGATCTTGGTAGGATTATCGAACCGGGCACGGAACGCAAGAGAACCAGTGCTTTCGTCGATTTCGCTTTCAATGGTTTCGATACGGCCCTTGTGCGGGTACACGGAACCATCGGCCAGCACGAGCTGTAAGGCATCCATCTGGCGCGAAGTATCGGTGTCCTTATGTTTAAAATAGCGCAGGTACTCGCTTTCCGACACATTGAAGTAAGCATACACCGCGTGAATATCGGAGATGCTGGTCATAAGCGTACCTTCATCTACCAGGCTTCCGGTTTTGAGTGGAATACGGTCTATAACCCCATCAAACGGAGACCGGATAAAGGTATAAGACAATAATGTTCTGGCATTGTTGATGGCCGATTGCGCTTCGGCTACCCTGGCTTGTGCGCTTTGCACCTTAGATTCGGCCAGCGCCAGTTCTGAGGATGAAATGATTTTTTTGTTCACCAATACCTCTACCCGGTCGGCTTCGAGCTGGGCAGAGTGGGCCTCGGCTTTGGCACTTTTGAGCACGGCCAGCGCTTTGTCGAGCTGGGCCTGGTATTCGGAATTGCTGAGGCGGAACAAAGGCTGGCCTTTGTGCACTTCCTGGCCTTCATCTACCAGTATTTCTTCAATAAAACCGGTAATGCGGGAGCGGATCTCTACGTTTTTCAACGCTTCGATATTGGCTACATACTGGGTATGCAATAAGGTATCGCGGGGCTGAAGCTGCACCACAGGCAGCGTTCTTACATTTTCTTTCGGTTGTTTATCCACAGAGGAGGTACATCCGGCTACCAGCATGGCCAATAGCGAAAGTACCGTGCAGTTTCTGATCATACTGTACAGTTAAATTTTCATTCATTAAAAACGGGAATGGCAATAAAGTGTAACGGTTGCAGGTGCAACCTTACGATCAGAACGGAGTAAACCGGAAGAGAATATGATACCAGGATGGGAGCAGGTATTGCTCTATAATATGTTGTTTGAAGATGCGGGCAAATATTTGCTCGCGCACTTCTTCTTTAATAGTAGTGGAATAATAATTGCCAAAGTAGCAGCTCTTTTTGCGCGGGGTGCGCAGCATACGGTTGGGCGAATGGCCGGGATGGTCTATTTCTACCTCTTCACCTTCCTCGGCATGCAGCAGCATGAGCCGGATCTGGGGCGTGAGTTTATCAATCGTATTTTGGCGGATGCTGCCGGAGATTACAGAGGTTGAAACCGCAGATGCAGGCTCTGTCAAATGGTTGGAAACAGCAGAGCACCATACCATTACCAGGAGTAATAATACGGGCGCGCACCATAACCATCTTTTGATCTGAGTCCTGTCCATGCGTTAAAACCGGTACTTTAAAATTCTTTCTGCGCTGCAAAACTACGGAAGCACGGGCAGTTGCTCAAGTTCATAACATTTTTTTAACGAAAAAAGCGGTGCAACCGGCATCTGTAATACAAGCTAAAAACCTGGTAATACTGCAGCTTTAATACCGCTATCATTTTTCTGTTACTTTTTTTGCGGAAAAAAAGTAACCCAAAAAGCCGTCCGAAAACGATTACACCACGTTTTCGGCATGGTACCTTGATTAAAAAACAACACTACTGTGATTGGGACCAAACGCCTTGGCGATCTATATCCAGCCTTTAAGCCACACCTAACACACCCGGTCTTTCTCTGAGAAAAAATTATAAAAAGCGGTGCACAATTATGGATTGTGCACTGCTATAATTTCGAGTTGTTTAATGCCGGAGGGCATTTCCCACTGCACGGTATCGCCTTTGCGGTACCCGATGAGCGCAATGCCCATTGGCGCCATAATAGATACGTGCTTCAGTTTCACATCGGCCTTATCGGGCATTACCAGCGTAAAATGGTATTCTTTTCCACTGATCACTTCCTTTACCGACACTTCAGAATGCAGGCGCACCGCGTCTTTAGGAAAGTTCTCGGGTTCAAACTGTTCGCATTTTTCCAGTTCGGCCATTAATTTTTTGGTGTATTGCCAGTCAATCTTAATATCCCAACCCGGGTTTTGTAAGAATCGGTTAATCAATACATAGTCATCTGACCGTATGGCCAGTTGTTTAGTTACAGTTTTCATATCATAGTGTTTATTAGTTGTAATGCAGCGAGATACCCGAAACAGGCGCCGTGTTTTGCCAGGAACCGTTAAAGTAAATTTCTTCAAAGGTTCTGGTCAGGTCTACCCGAATGCGTCTGTGGATGCGGGATGGATGTATGGCTGTAGCATCTTTAAAACCACAGGCTTCCATCAGTTCGGCCACTGCTTTAAGTGTGTTGCCGTGGAAATTGGCCACGCGCACTTTTTTGTCGGTAACGTCGAGACCTTTAAATAGGTTAGGCTGCTGGGTAGCCACACCTACGGGACATTTACCACTATCGCACTGCAAAGCCTGGATGCAACCCAGCGACATCATCATACCCCGGGCACTATACACCGCATCGGCTCCCAACGCCAGTGCTTTGATAATGTCGAAACCGGTAATGATACGGCCCGCAGCAAAAATGCGGATATGCTTTTTCACGTCCATTAGGTTCAGCATGTTGCACACCTGTGCCAGTGCATCGTACAGCGGCATACCCAGGTGATCGGTAAATTCCAGCGGGGCAGCACCAGTGCCACCTTCGGCACCATCTACCGTAATAAAATCGGGGTAGATGTTTTTGTGCACCATCGCTTTGCAGATGTCTTCAAACTCACGTATTTCGCCCACACAAAGTTTAAAGCCAACGGGTTTACCATCGGAGAGATTACGCAGTACATCTATAAAATCTACCAGCCCTTCTGCATCACTAAACGCAGTATGGTTGGCCGGAGAATGTACGGTAGTGCCTGGTTCTACGTGACGGATAGCCGCGATTTCAGGCGTATTTTTCTGCGCTGGTAAAATACCACCATGACCGGGTTTGGCACCCTGGCTCAGTTTGAGTTCAATCATTTTCACTTCGGGGCGCATCGCATTGTTGCGGTACAGTTGCGGATCAAAACGACCCTCGCTGTTGCGGCATCCGAAATAGCCGGTACCGATCTGCCAGATGAGATCGCCACCGGATAAGTGGTAACTACTAATGCCACCCTCGCCCGTATTGTGCGCGAAGTTGCCTATTTTAGCACCGAGGTTCAATGCCTCAATAGCGGTTTTACTTAATGCACCATAACTCATGGCGCTGATATTGAGAATACTGGCATTGTATGGCTGAGCGCACTGACCGTTACCAACCTGCACACGCAACTGTCCGGGGTCGACGTGCACGGGGTAAATGGAGTGGCTCAGCCATTCAAAACCGGAAGCAGCAGGATCGTCCTGCATACCAAAAGCCACGGTCTGTTTTTCATTTTTGGCTCTTTGGTACACAATCGATCGCTGGCGGCGGTTAAACGGCTTTCCATCCAGGTCGGATTCAAAGAAATACTGACGGAGTTCTGGCCTTATTTTTTCAAAAGCATAACGAAAGCTCCCCAACAGCGGGAAGTTGCGCAATACGGCATGTTTGGTTTGCAGACGGTGATAAATTGCAATCAATAGCAGCAAGGAAGCCAGCACGAGGCCCGCTCCTATCTTTACCTGGTAAGCCCAGATAAAATAGATACATATAACAATGATCAGCGCACAAAAGCCGATAATGGCCGCGCTGACCGAAATCCCGTTACGATTCCGTTTCATGACAACAGTTTAAAGAAAAAATGAAATGCAGTAGAAGGCCAAACCCCGGACTCTAAAAACCCTGAACCTACAAGGAGGCCGGGGCAGAAGTATTAAAGTCTTTAAAGTTGGATACGCTGTATAGTTTACGGCAGAAACACATCATCTCCTGGAAGCTGTTGATCTTGGAATTAGCAACAGCCGCCGAAAGTTCAGCAGTCAGATATGTGTTATAAGGAGTCACTATTGCAAAAGTAGTAAACTTTCTCTGAACAAACCTAATCCGAAGGCTATGAAGCGTTTGAAAGGCGAAGATGATTGCCATCAAATGCAGGCTGGCACATGGTATAAAGGTTTGTTAATATACTAATCACAAACACTTGGTATGCCCCGGTTTTCTTGTAGAAAGATGATCTGCTATGTCATGTTGTCTGCCATCAGGCAGGAGCAGGATCTTTTATATGGCGATCCAGCCTTCGCTCGTCCCTCACTCAGCAGGATAACAACTTCTTCACGTTATTTTTCTGAAGGGTTCTTTTTGCCTGCTTCCAGTTTTTGAATAGATTTTAAGATGCGCTCGGTACGGGTTTCGGCTCTTTTAGCGCCCACTACCCACATCACATACTCTTTGCGGTTGGTAAAGGAGAGTTGTTCAAAAAAGGCTTTTCCTTTAACCGATGCATCCAGCGCCTGTTGCAGATCGGCAGGAATATGGATGATCTTGTTTTTGGCATCGATATACGCGGCCTGGTTGGCATGGTAATCGGCCGATGCTTTGGTTGGGCCTTTGGCCAATTGGTTTATGAGCAGAAAAGCACTCCAATCTTTATCAAACGCGATGCTCGATTTCCACTCCAGGTTCAGTTGCATCAGGCTATCCCAGCCCTTATCGCGGTTCAAGTCGGTTTGCATGCCCGAACTGCGTTTGGGGTAAGATATCCAGAGCAATGCTCCAGGCTTCAATGCCTTTAATACTTTGGACAGGTTTAGCTCCAGATCGGACTGGCTCACTACAAACCAATGTACAAAATCTTGCGCCTTGCTTAATTCATGTGTTATGGTTACGCCTTCGGGCAATGCACCCAGACTTTCTTCATAATTACGGGGTGCATTAAAGGTTACGATTGGGGTACCCGGTGCAATACGCATCTTTTGAGCCAGCATATCCGTACAGTTTTGTTGCAAGTTAATGCAGTGCGGTAAGCCTTCAAAAAGAGATAGAATTAGTGTGTATTGTTGGTTTCCGGCACGGCATCGCCGGTAAGCAGACTGGTATATTGTTGTTTCTTTTTAAGGAAAAACGATTCGAAATAGCGGTAAGACAATGCCGAAACCCATACCGTTAAGGCAAAAGAAAGCAGGTATAACGCAATGGTATACACTACCCCACCCGCCGTTACAGGCAGGTATTTGAGCAGGTTTATGGTTAACACGATCATGAAAGAATGGTATACATACAAGCCGTAAGATATTTTGCCCATGTACTGCAACCAGCGGTGCTCCAGGTTAATGAATGTATTGGGATTGCAGGCTATGTTGAGGATAAGCACCATAACGGTAAAAGAAATGCACTCGTCCATAACCCAGAAAATGTAAGCATTGGAATGCAACACCAACCTGGCCGAAACCAATGCTGCAAAAAGCAACAACGCCGCTACCTGCGCACTTCGTGTAAACAATGCAGACAACCATTTATGCCGGTTAAAATACAGCAAAGCGCCAATGCCGCCGATAACCATGCAGGAGAAACGGGTACGGTACAGCAGCTCCACCCACTTGAGCATAGCCGGTTTCCAATCGGCCGGTACCCGGTATGCCAGTATAATGCTACCACATTTGAGCAGCACCAGCAGTAACAATAATATGCCCAGCATTTTTAAGGTAGGCTTGCGCTTCATCACCAATGGCCAAAACGCATAAAACTGTTCTTCTACCGCTACCGACCACAGCACATTGGCAAAAGGCATGGTAGGCCATTCCACAAAAGCCACATTGGCCAGCAGCAATACAAACGACGCCAACTTGGGACCATACGCCGTAAACGCCCCATCGGAATACACAGGCAATTGCAACACCGGGATAAAGGGCACTACGAAAAACGCCAGCGCTGTGATGAGAAAATACAAGGGCCAGATGCGCAAGATGCGGCGCATGTAAAAATGCTTTAGCGAAATGGTTTGCGTCTGCTTGCGCTCTTCGAGCAGTAGATACGTAATAAGAAAGCCGCTGAGTACAAAGAAGATGGTCACCCCCAGGTTGCCCGAAAACAGGCTGTTCATACCCGCTTCAAACACCTGCAAGCCCAGATACGACCGGAACAGCTCTGCATGGTAGACAAACACGATAAGCGCGGCAATAAACCGCACACCGTTTAATCCCCGGAAGTAGACCTGCTTCATGGGTACAAAATAAGATATTTAGGTGATGGTGGGTGTGCGTATAACTACAGATGAGTTATAAATCGTAAAAACCCGTTTCTCACATGCCGCTACTTTAATGTATGCTTACAATCTTCTATCTCCAGAAATAAATCTTAAGACATGCCTCCAGCATATATTGTGAACGAGAAAAACAAATGGTTCTTCTCGATAGCCTTTTTAGATGTGTACGTAAGTTAAGATTCATACGTTCGATCCGGTTAATAGCATATTGTCTTGTACGATGAATCCGCGAATCAATAATGCTGCGATAAATATTTAGCTTGTCTGTATAAATACGGCGAGGGTTTAACAGCATAATTTTATCGATTAATCGTTGCAGGTTTTCCTTTGTGCGTCTACCCACAAGAAAATGAACAACTTTTCGGGTTTGTTTATTAATGGCATACATGATATAAATACGCCTGCAATCAAGGTTAGAACCAATATAGGTTTGTATTTCATCAACTTCATAATCCTGGTTGCTCTCCACATATTGAGGAAGGTTAATCCGGCTACTTAATAGGTTCAGATGCCGAAGGACCGAAGATGCTGCAACAGACAGCGTTTTTGCTATACCACGAATGCAGACTCCTACATTATTCAATTTCAACATTAATGTTTGATCTATTTCGGTTATTTTCCGGTTGCGATAGACCGCACGCATGTACTTTCTACAAGTCTTACAATAGTATTGCTGCCTGCCATTGCGTATACCCTTTTTGATACAGCGTGTACCACATTGATTGCATTCCATTACCTGGTAATTTTTGGAACACGAAGAACTGCAAAATGCAATAACTACCAACGCTTGGGCTGTAAAAAAGAAAAAGCAGGAGGTTATGCCTCCTGCTTTTAAACTATTGAATGCAGCATGAATGATAGAGAACCAAACCTTTACGCTTGTGATTTTACTGCAAGCTACGTTTGGAACACTACCGGAAAATAGAGTCTTTCGTTTAATTTATTTAGTTCTGATTTTAAATATTCTATCCCCTCTGCTTTTAGCCTTTTGTTACAGTTATTTTACTGCAATACCAATTTACCTCCGACCTGCTTCGCAGCTATCCCTTCCTCCTTAACCAACCGAAAAGTAAACCCAAACAAATAAACATTGAAATAATATATATTTTGGTTGATGGGTCAATCTCCCTAATTTTGGCAGAACTTCCACCACCTCAATGAAAATCCAGCCCCTAGGTTCCCGACCGGCATTATACCGGTACGGTTTTCTTGTGATGCTTATTCTTGGCCTTGCCGCCATGATCATGGCAGGTG
>JAVBJN010000039.1:0-67539 GCA_031546985.1 Chitinophagaceae bacterium | reverse complement strand
GGGGCGGCGGAGCCGCCCCTACTCTTTTCTTTTATTGGTGTGGGTGGGCGTTTGTGCGATGGAGCGGGATGCTATCGGTCGTACTTTTCCCGGAGTTCCAGCTTTTTGATGCTGGAGTTGATAGCGCCCTTGTTGCGACGGAAATGTTCTGCCAACGCTGCTACCGTTTTGCCTTCGCAAAAAAGTAGTTCCAGTTGTTCGTCTGCCGCGGCAGACCACGGCTCGTAGGCATTTTTATGTTCCAGTTGTTTGCTCTCTTTGGTGTATGCTTTCTGATTGCCGCGTTTTCCTTTGAGGCTGTATTCTTAAATCGCGGGCCGTGCGGTGGCTTGGCGCATAAAATTGCTGCGTAAATTATGCGCAGCACGCAGCAGAATTTTATAAGCCAAAGCGTTGGCCGAGCGGCTATTTAGGCTTTAGCCCGGAGCGCAGCGGAGATATAATGACTAATTATAGGACAAATGGCTTACCATCTGAGGCGAAAGAAATCTAAGCGGCAAGGATTCTGGATAACGAGAACCTGAATCGGAGAGTGATTTCTATTTACCCGAAGGGCAAGCGCAGCGCAGACATAATATAACATTATAGGACTACGAGCGGAACGCTTGATTAACGGCAAGCCGATTTGTCCTATAATTAATATTATGTTAAATAGAATAAACATAAACAGTAAAACCCTCTGCTTAATACATACTTCTGTTGTATAGTTGTTCTCACAAGCACCCTGCCCGTTACAATTTTCATGCAGCAGCGGTCAAATAGTGTACGATTTAGCACTAGTCCTCCGGGAACTTGTCTTTTATAAACGTAATCTCGGTTTTGCCATGCGGCGCCGGATTGCCTGCCTTGTCGAGGTTGACGAAAACTATTTTATCGATGGTAAGTACTTTCTGGCGTGTAAGTTTGTTGCGCACCTCACAGGTCATGGTCATGGAGGTGTTACCAAAATGTGTGGCTACGAGCCCAATTTCTATAATATCGCCTTGCACGGGTGCCGATAGAAAATTGATCTCCGACATAAACTTGGTTACTACATGCAGGTTCTCCAGTTGTATGATCGCATAAAGCGCCGCTTCTTCGTCGATCCATTGCAGCAAACGGCCACCAAATAAGCTCTGGTTCGGATTCAGGTCTTCTGGTTTCACCCATTTGCGGGTGTGAAATTTCATTTTTGATTCCATGCACTGAAGTTACCGAAGTTTGGGCAGCTTACGGGGTCACGAACTTCTATGCTGCATAAACAAAGCAAATAATACTGCTAATACCTATGTATGCGCATAACGGCACATAAATCCGCTTATCTGCCAGGGCGAAAGGCGTATCGTTTATACGTTTGCTTAGCCCGATATACTTAAAATCGCCAATGGTTCGCATCAGGAAAATAATTCCAATACCCAGCAAACTATACCGCGCCATTTGGGTGGGAACGTAGGTGCCAGAATCGATATTGGCAAATGTAACGACTGCAAATGTGGCTAAGCCCAGCGCTACAATAAGTGTGGCTGCATTACCTGGCTGCTTTATTACTTCTGATGTGCCTGCTTTTTGTGGTAATGCGTTTTGGAGCGCCCATTTTCCGCCAGCGAGCCAATAGATATGAAGCGCGGACAGTAATAGAAAGATTACCGAATTAATGAGCAGTAATAGGTCTGTCATGATAGGTTGTTAATAGTCGATATCGAAGATAAATGCATTTTGCTTTTGCATAGCCGTTACGGGGGTGGCTTTTAGTACTATGTTTCTGAATGCCCGTAAAATGGGATTTTTGAGGTGCGCCATTTTGCCAATCATGTTACTGGAGCGTACAATACGGTTTACTTTTACATAACGTCGTTGCTGGTAATGGGCAAAAGCAGTTTCTGGATCGGTTTGTTGCGAAAGACAATCGGCCAGGATATAAGCGTCTTCTATGGCCTGGCAGGCACCCTGCCCCAGGTTGGGCGTGGTGGCGTGGGCTGCATCGCCAAGCAGGCATACGCGGCCCTGGTGCCAGTTTTGAAGTGGATGCAGGTCAAACAGATCATTCTTAAAAATGTATGGTTCCGGCGTGTCGGATATAATGTGCCCAGCGCTGTGTTGCCAAAGTCTTTAAACTCGTGCAAGAGCTGGGCTTTTGTGTATTGCAAGGGCGTGCTGGTTTGGTTTTGATAAGTTGCGATGCATTGGTGTTGGCAACAGCCGTGGTGCATAATCCGCGCCAGCAGGCCTGGTGTACGTTTCTTGTGGCGCTGCCGGGAAACAATTGTTTGCGTACCGCCGAATTAATGCCATCGGCTCCGATCAGCAGATCAAAAAGCCCTGTTTCGTTGTTGCTAAAACGTATTTCAACTTTATGATCGCGTTGGGTAAAGCTGGTAAGTTGGTGACCAGTACGAATGATTTCTGATTGCAATTGCGCCATCAGAATATGATGCAAGGCTGAGCGGCGTATGGCTGTTGTAACCGTATTGTACTGCTTGTTAAAACCGGCGACATGCACAGCACTAATGGTTTGTTGCTTTTCGTTGGCGATGATGAGTTCTGTTAGCGGATGTCCTGCATCTCTTACCTGTTCGTACAAGCCTAAATGCTGAAAAACCTGGTTGGCATTGTGTGCCATAATAATGCCGGCGCCTACGGCTTTAATTTCTAGAGCTTGCTCAAATACGGTTATGTTAAACCCTTTTTTACGTAAGGCAATGGCGGTAGTCAATCCCCCTATTCCGGCTCCTACGATGGCGATATTCATATCTGTTGTATTGATCCGGATACAAAGTTACAGGGCTACAGGGCTACGGACGTTCACTTAAGGTAACTAATGCGGGTAAATGCGTTTACGGATACGGCTAAGCGATTGTGGCGTAATACCCAGATAGGTCGCAATATATTTCTGCTGTATCTTCTGGAATATGTCAGGGTTTTCTTGCAGCAAAGCGAGGTAACGCTCTTCGGGCGTATAGAACAACAGATCATCGATCCGCTTTTTGGCTACAATAAAACTGGCTTCTGCCATTTGGCGGCCAAAGCGCTGCCAGTACATGGAGGTTTCGTAAAGCGCAAACAACTCCTGTTTATGCATCACCTGTATTTCGGTGTCTTCCAATGCCTGTACGGCGAGGTTAGAAGGCTCCCCGGTAAGCATGCTGGCATAATTGGTAAAGGGTTGTCCATTCCAGTGAAACAAGAAACTTGTATCGTGGCCCTTTGCATCAATATGAAAAGTACGGAGTATGCCGGTGGTTACAATGCCTGCGTAATGCGCCACTTCGCCTACCTGGAGAAAATAATCGTCTTTGGCTAAAAAACGGGTTTGCAGTTTGCTGGCAAACTGGCTGCGGTAAGGCTCTTCCATTTGTAACAATGGGGCGTAATCTTCCATGATTTGCAATGATAGGATGTAAACCGGGAGCGTCCAAATCGGAAGTAAATTACGCAGAAACTCCTATCCTTTCCATGGCTTTTTGCGCATTGGTTTCTGCGGCTTTGCGTTTGTAATTGTACCACCAATCCGGGAAAAATCTGATGAGCATATTGTTGACGCCTCTTTTGCCCAGCAAATGATACAGGCCATTGAGTTTGGGTAAGATGCCTGCCGGCAATGCGCGGAGGCTTAGGGCAAAACCACTATCCAGGTATTGCATATGGTGCCAGTAGCCACTGGGCATAAACATGGTATCGCCATGTTCCAGAATAGTGGTGTAAGCCTGGGCATATTTAAGCGCAGGGAATTTTTGCTCGTCGAGCTTTTCGTGCCAGTCTACAAAATTGGCGGCGCTTTCTACCGTAGCGGGCATTTTATAGATGAATGGGGATTGGTCGTTGTGCAATAACAGCACACGTTTACGCCCTGCAAACTGCGTATGAAAAATATGCGACATGTCGATGTCGTAGTGCATATGGGCTACAGAACCTGCGCCGCCTACAAACAGCATGGGATATTTTTTAAGAAAACCGCCGGTCAGGTGATCGGGAAAATGAACATCCTCAATGATCTGGGGCGCATAGTTGAAGATGTTGAACAGGAAAATACGGAGTTCTGCCGGCCCCTGGCAAATGAGATCGAGGTATTCGCCAAATTTCATAAAGCCATCATTTCCGTTAACCGGTATCCGGGCGCCTGCCCGGCTGTTGTTGTATACACCTACTTCTACTTCACCAACAATCTGTTTGAAATATTCCCAGTTCCACTTTTCAAAAGCAGGCCAATGGTGGGAGAGATTGTTTACCACAACCGGAATTTGGGGATTAAGGTAGTTTTTGCCAAAATCCTCAGCCGATATATCTGTTACACGATCTATCTGTTTAAGGATCATACCGATGTCATTTGGTTAGTTAAATATAAATTATTTTCATGAGTCTTCTGGCTTTGCTTTTCGCCTGTAACGGCTCTCAAACAGGCAGCGGCTGATCTGGAAACTATCTTTGAATTATAATTTTTATTATCTTATCGCATTACCCAATTCCAATTCAGATCTGCTGTGATGAAAAATACAATACTGGCTTTCAGATTGCTGTTGTTGCTGCTTTTTGCCTTCGGCGCTAGCCAGCAGGTTAATGCAGGCATTCTTGCAGGATATACTTTTAGTCAGAATACCTCGGGCACTTATACCCCACTCACTTCCGGTACCGTGCTCGCCAGTGGTGCGGGGCTTGACAGTCAGCGGTACGCGGTTACCCTACCCTTTACCTTTAGTTTCGATAATGTCAATTACACCAATATATATGCCAGCATTAACGGCTTTTTGTCGTTGGGCACCATAGATCCGGGCCCGGGATATTGGATGATTAATTCGCCCGATACGGGCTTTAGGGTTATTTCTGGTTTCGATGCCAATCTCGCCAGCCATGCGGTAAGTACATCCGAACTTAAATATGCCACCCTGGGCACTACGCCCAACCGGGTTTTTGTAATGCAGTGGAGCAATTTTGGTATTCCGGCTTCCAACGATCTTAATGCCAGTTTCCAGATCCGGCTGTATGAAACTTCCAATAAAATAGACATCTCTTACGGCAATATAACGCTGGCCAATAATAGCCTGACAGGCTTGGTGCAGGTAGGCCTGCGCAGCAACACCCGGCAGGAGTTCAACAGCCGGTATTCCTACTATACCAATGGTTGGATCTATACCATGTCGGGCACCAATTCGAGCTACGGTATTGATTACTATGCGGGCAACAACCCACCGGCCGGATTGCTGTATACCTTTACTCCTCCTGCCGCTTGTACCTCGCCCGCTGCAGTGACTAACCTGCAGTTTACCCCAACTCCGAATTCAATCTATGGCATCTTTAGTGTACCGGGTTGGATGTCGGGCTATATTGTAATTGCATCGCAAACCGGGCCTGTTAATGCTGCCCCGGTTAACGGTGTGTCTTATCCGGTAGGTACAGTGATGGGTAATGGAACGGTGATTGCCAATACCAACGCCAATAATTTTAACCATACCGGTTTGAATCCCAATTCGTCGGTGTACTATGCTGTATATTCCTATAATGTAGGAGCTTGTATAGGTAGCCCGGCTTATTCGACCACAGCGCTTACCGGCATTGGGCAAACGACCGGCCCACGGAAATACACATGGCTCCCCGTTTCGGGTTCTGCCGATTTTACACTTGCCGCCAACTGGCAACCAGCCCGTACCTATGTGAATGCTGGTGATACTTTGTTGTTTGTAAATGGCGGCAACAGCACCGCAACGAATGTACCGGCAATTTCTGCCAGGCAAATAAGCATTGGTAACAATACTGCTTTGTGGTTGCAGGGAGGCACAAGCGGAGATATCGCTTTATCCGATTCGTTAACGGTAGCGGCTGGCAGCAGCCTTACGCTTGCGGGTACATCAGTAATGAGATTGCGGTTTATTAATAGCCAGTCGGGTTTGGTGATGAATGGTACCCTGCGCGTCCTGGATAATGGCATTTTTGATGGCATTAGTCCCAGCGGCATTATAGGCGGTACGCTTATAGACAGCGGATATAATGTATCTTCTTTTAAAACCAGCGCCAATAAGTTAAGGCTCAAAAACGGCGCGTATTATATTCATGGCCGGGATGGCGGTGAGATTCCGTTGTTTATATACGATACAGCGTCGAACCTGGTGGTAACCGGGGTGAAGAATACAAGTCCGGCCTATAGCGGCGGGCTTAATATAACCCTGGGTAACCTGGAATGGAACTGTCCCGGTCAGCAGATTGCTACAGGTTTATGGTATAATACAACTATAGCGGGAAACTTTGTGTTTAAAGAGAGCAACAACCAGGCTGTATCTATCAGCAACCTGCTAACGGTAAAAGGTAACCTGGTGCAGCATGGCGGCTGGTTAAAGGTTGTACAGATAAAAGCGCAGCAAAACATACAGTTGAATGGTGGTGTCCTGCAATTTTTCCCGGGCGGCGCTAGTGGTATCGAAGCCGATAAAAATATAACACAGGCGGCACCGCATGTAATAAGCCAGACCACAGCGGGCACGACCAATTTTACATTTAAAGGCATTGCATTGCAGGAACTTACCCTTAATGGCACCATCGATGCGGCTGCCCGCATCAGTTATGTGCTCAACAATGCGGCAGGCGTGCAGGCCAATAGTGCTTTGTATTTGGCCAGTGGAGCGAACATGACTATTAAAGCCGGTGTATGGAGCGGCACCGGCATTATAAGCTATGGCAGCAATACGCAATTGATATACGCATCGGCACAGCCGGTGACAGCAACAGATAAGGAATGGCCTGCATTAAGCGGGCCTGCTCACTTAAACCTGGTATTGACGGGCACTGCGCCTTACAACAGGCTTGCGATGCCAGGCGCACGTACACTCTCGGGATCCTGCAAACTGGATAATGGTGTGCTGGTACTTAATGGGTATGACCTCATTGCCAGCCAGGTTACAACAACTACTGCAGGTAGCAATACCATGGTGGCCGCAGACAGTACCGGACATCTTAAACTGAATTTTGGAGCGGGAAACTGGGTAAAAACATTTCCGGTGGGCAACCTGGGACAAACGCCAATATATTCACCGGTTACACTTACCGTGCGCAATAATGTACAGGACCGGATTATTGGTGTAAATCTTAAAGGCACTAAACATTCGCAGAACAATGCTGTAGCTACTTATCTTAAACGCTATTGGTCGTTTACGGATAGCAATCCTGGCGCAGGGTTTGAGTACGATCTTGCATTGGCGCACGACAATGATGATAAAGCCGGCAATGGCAGCTATAGCCTTGCTTGCTGGAACAGTGTATTGTGGAATGTGGTGCCTTCGTACACCGCTTATTACCCATACAGTATTTACGAAGCAGAGTTGCACAACGTGAATGCAATAAATGGGGCAAATACGCCGCTCGATAATGCTACTTTCTCTGGTATCGAAATTCCTGGTACCATATACTCCTGGACGGGTGGTGTAAACTATGATTTTACAGTGCCCGGCAACTGGACGCCGCACCGCGATATGCCTTCTGTAGCCGATGTTTTACAGTTCAACAGCGGAGGAACGGATACGGTGAAGAATATTCCTACCCAATATATTTCGAGAATGGTAGTGGGTAATAACACTACCGTTTCATTACAGGGTGCAGCGGGCGTAAATAATACCCTGTTTTTGGGTAACGACCAGGATACCACTACCAATGAATTGCAGGTAGATTATGGCAGTAACCTTTATTTCAATGGGCAGGTGGGTCAGTTGTACTTGCAGTTTACCTCCTCTCCTTTGCAGCACCGGGCTTATATAGGTGGCCGGCTGGAGGCAGTTACCAATTCCACTGTTCAGAACCGGGTGTATTTTCAAAATTGTATAGCTACCATGTCGCCCCAAAGTGTGCTGGCTGTAGGTGGTGCAGTGCCAGGCGCTGTTATAGCCGGCAATCCGGCAAGTACGCTTATGTACGGAACTTATGAATTTAAATTCGGGAATGGTGGTGTAATAGATGCCTATACCTGGATGGAAGGCTCACGGATTATAGTGAGCAAAACTGTTGCTGGCGGTACATTGCAGCTGCCTTATACACCCATCCGGAATTTTATTTATGACTGTCCCGATCAAACCGGAGTGCTTACGTTGGTGAACAATTACCCAATGGTAAAAGACACGTTTAAGGTGGTAAATACGGGTAGCAGTCTGCTCAGACTTACCTCCAATGTTACGATGGATTTTACCGTGCGCGATTTCCTGGTTACGGGTGGCGTGGTAGATCTCTCCAACGGAACCGGATTTTATCCGCAATCGTTGAGCCTGGAAGGCGATTTTGTACAAACCGGCGGACAATTTTACTGCTCTGGCGTACTCACGAATAATAATGTTCCGGAACTGCATTTTAAAGGTTCCAACGGTATGCAACATGCCTGGTTCCGCAACAGTGCGCCAGCTGGCGCTATTATGTATAGGGTAAGCAATCTTTCTGGTGTGGAATGGAACGGTACAGGTTCTTTTGGAACAAATTTTAATATCAATGCCAAAGGTGGTGTGAGAATATCATCTATCGGTGCCTATCCGGTAAAGACCAATCTGAAACTGGTTTATGACCCTACCGCATCTACGCTTGTCTATGATGCGGCCGGAGATTGTGTTGCAGATTCTACTGTGTTTCCAGCACAGGCAGGCCCGCAGAACCTGACTGTAAATATATTGGCCAACCGCTCTTTAACGCTTCCTTTCAACCGCACGGTGCCTGGCACTTTACGCATGGGCAGTGGCAACATTAACCTGGGTGGCGGTACACTTACTTTGGGTGCTTCGGTTAGCACACCGGGTACGCTTTCGTGGGTATCGGGGTATATCAATATAAATGGCGGCTTATTTAAGCGTTGGATAGGCAATGGTGGCTTGCCTTCGACGCCCGGCACATCAACCGGGTATTTCCCGTTGGGGTATAATGGTCAGAATCGTTCTGTAGCCATGTACCTGACTACAGCTTCGGCACTTACATCCGGCGGTACACTCGCTATCGGTCATACGCCCCTACCCGGCCTTTCCACTGGTTTTTCTATACCTGATGGCAGCACTACCCTTACCGCGCGAACCAATACTTCCTGGACATTTAATACCGGCAATGGCTTTACCTTGACATCCCCTGTAGCTGCTTGTAAAATTGGCGCTTCGGAATTACTGGTAGCGGTAAACCCTGCCACCGCACACATTATGCAGCAGAATGCAGCACCGGGTACCCACCTGGCGGGCAGCGGCACTTATCCCGATTATACATTGCAACGTGCAGGCCTCTCCAATGCAGATTTGAACGGAACCTTCTACGCAGGCTTAGAGCAGGCAACCGGAGGTGTATTTACATCTGTTATAACCGGCAACTGGAACAACGCTGCTACCTGGGATGTAGGGGCCGTGCCAGGTGCAGGCGATATGGTAATCGTTTCCGGAGGAACCACCGTAACGACTAGTCCTAACAGCCACGCTGCACACCTCACCGTAAGAAACGGCGGTATTTTGAATAATCCTTCGGGCGTGTTTACCGTAGATTCCAATATCGATAACAGTGGTACCATTACCATTGGCGGCATATTTACATTAGGCCCCACAGGAGGAGGTAAACCTCCTTTCCTCAACAAAGGCACCCTTAATCTTACTGGCGGTAAACTTACCATTAACGGCTGGTTGAATAATACCAACACCTCTGCCTTTAACCAAACTGGCGGAGACCTGGTGATCGATGGCAACAAAGATGGCATTGCCGCCCAAAGTGCGCCGGGGGCTGTGCTCAGTTTTTACTCTCCGGCTATTACGCTTTCTGCGGGTAATATTCATATTGTAGATGGTTCTGTAACGGGCAATTATGAGCCGGTTATCAGAACTTCTATTGCTACTACGGTGCGGGCAAACCTGTTGCACAATATCTATTTGGGTGATGGTATTTCCGTTGCACCCGGTATTTTGGGATTGAGCTTGTCCATTCCTTCGCAGGGCGGAATAATTGCCGGCAATCTTATCGTTAAAGGCACACCCAATACACCCAATTTCAGGGGCGTATTATGTGATGAAGTAACCATTGGTGGCAATATAAGTGTTACCAATGCCGGTTTGATCTATGGCGGCAAGTGGAATCTTGAAGGTAACTTAAATGTAGACAGTGGCGGTGCGTTCAGAACTTTCGATGCGGTAACATTTAAGAAACAGTTGCCTGTGGCGGGTTATGCGCCGCAGTTGATCTCCGGTAAAGGTGAGGTGAACCTGAATACCTATATCATCAATAATAACGCTGGTGGCATACTTGCAAACATTGGCGATGTTAAAGTATCATCGGTAACCTTTGTGTCCGGCAATCTCAATATCGGTGCGGCCAATACACTTATTATAAATGGCATTGGTTCTATTTATGGTGCTGGTAAAAACACCGGCTGGCTCATAGGCAAGGTGTTCTATAATGTGAATGCCGGCGGTGCATTGAATTTCCTTTTTCCTTTTGGAGATATGCAGCATTATACACCGGTTAGCCTTTGGGGCAGTTCTATCCAGTTTACAAATAGTGGGGTTAGGGGTGCTTTATACCCTACCGATCATCCTTCGGTATACTCAAGCGCGATTTTGCCTGCCAGGAGCATTAACCAGTATTTTGAACTGGACATGGATCCCAATTTTTCATTTGTACAGGGCACCGGCAATCTATCGTTTGAATGGGATAGTTCAGCTGCCGATGCTGGTATTACACCATCGGCTGTAACGGCCGCGGTATTACAGCATGGCTCCTGGAATACGTTAAATAACACCACCGCGGGTAATAATACACTTCAGATAACCGGGTTAACGGGCAATTTTCCTGGCAGTTATCAATTAGGAAACCTCAATCCTGCGGCACCTGCTATTGCTTCGCAGCCCAAAGACAGCCTTATTTGCAGTGGAAGTAATGCTGCATTCAAAGTTGTTTTAAACAATAGCGCAGGATACCAGTACCAGTGGCAACGCAATACGTTGGGTGGCAACTGGAATAACCTTGTTAATGGTGGCTTTTATGCTGGTGTAACAGATTCAATACTTACTGTCTCTGCTGCCGATACTACATTGCACAACAGCCGCTACCGTTGTGTAATGGTTAAACCCGGTGATACAGTATACAGCGGTATTGCAGTACTTGGGGTGCTCAATTACAGGGCGCCGGTGGTGGTGCTCACTTCTTCGGCCGCCAATGATACGATATGTACGAACGGTTCTATTACTTTCTCTGCCAATATCAGCAACGGCGGCGATGCACCGGTTATAAAATGGAAAAAGAACGGAACCATTATCGCTACAGGGGCTGCCAGCACACTTACGGTAAATAACCTGCTGGATAAAGATACCGTGAGCTGCGAGGTTACCAGCAATGCCCTTTGTCTTTCGGCAACACAGGCGGTCAGCAATAAGGTGATCACTACTGTGCTGCCTAACGGTGCTGTTGTAGTAAGTCTTGTTGCCTCGCCTGGCACTACGGTATGCACAGGAACGAATATTACCGTAACTGCAAGTGCTACTTTTACAGGTGCCAATCCAACCTATACCTGGTACATGAACTCCAATCCGGTAGGCACCAACAGCCCGGTGTATACCGTACCGGCAGCGCTATTGAGTGGTAGCTTGTATTGTAGCGTAAGCAGCAGTTACCAATGTGTAAGCGGCCCTGCTGTAGGATCTGCCGCACTTTATTTAAGTACTGCGCCACCAGTTACACCTGGTATTAATATTAGCTCTTTCCCTACCTCGGCATGCAGTGGAAGCACCGTTACTTTTTATGCCAGTGGTACGAATACGGGTTCTGCGCCGGTTTACCAGTGGAAGATAAATGGGGTTAATGCGGGCGCCCCTACCAGCCAATCGGCTTTTAGCACCACTACCCTGGCTAATAACGATACCGTGACTTGCGTACTTACGAGCAGCGCCCCTTGTGTATTGGTAAATAATATACTTAGCAATGCTATTGTAACGCCCATCACACCATCTGTAACCCCGGTGGTTACCATTGCAGCGTCCGATACTACCATCTGCTCCGGTACTGCGGTTACATTTACCTCAAATGTTACAGGTCAGGGCACTATACTGAATTATTATTGGAGGATTAACGGCAGTATGGTGGGTTACAATGCCACGCTTACTACATCGGGTCTCAATGACAATGATGTAGCAACGCTTGAAATCTATACCGATCCGTTATGTGCTACCACGAATAACGTAACCAGCAATGGTATTACATTCACGGTCTATCCTACAATGGCACCAACCCTGGTTATTGCTGCTGCCCCCGGAACCACGGTGTGCAGTGGAACGCCTGTTACCTACACCGCAACCGTTACCGGCCCCTTGCCGGGAATGGCTTATGAGTGGTATCTGAACGGAACACCCACCGGGGTAAACAGTCTTACTTACACCAATAACAATCCCATTCATCAGGACCTGGTGTATTGCGAAGTGCAGGCTACCAATGCATGCGGCGGTACCAGCCTAAGCAATAGTAATACCCTTACACTAACGGTAAATTCATCGGCTGCTCCTACCGTTTCAATAGCAGCATCGCCGGGTAATGTGGTATCGGCTGGTGTGCCAGTTACTTTTACTGCCACTGCAACCAACGAAGGTTTGTTACCGGTGTATAAATGGCTGAAAAACGGTGTAGATCAAGGCGTGGGCGGTAGTGTTTATACCACATCCAATCTGCAGACCAACGATACCATTGAAGTAGAACTTAACAGTAGTGAACCCTGCGTGGCGCCACCGGTTGCTGCCAGTAATCGTATCGTAATGACGGTAATCACCGGGTTAAATGGCATTGACAAGAACTTTAGTGATATTGGTATTTATCCAAACCCTAATAACGGTTCGTTTACCATAAAAGGCGCTTTGCCTGCTGGTATGCAAGTAATGGATGCTCCGGTACAGCTGTTCTCGAGTATCGGGCAACTGATTTATGCTACCTCCATAAGTATCAGCAATGGGAAGTTTGAACAGCAACTTGTATTGCCGGATAACATAGCGCAAGGCATCTACCTGCTCAAAATGCAGTTTGGCGATCAGGTACTGACCGCTAATATTACGGTTGCGAAGTAAAGTATAAATCTGGATTATATTGAATAGCAAAAGCCACTCCATCAGGAGTGGCTTTCTGTTTGGTCTTCAGCCTTTTTACTTTCCTTTTTTAACCTTTTCTGCAAAGCCCTTTTGGTATTGATCCGGGATGTTTCATCATCCAGGAATTTAAGGGAGTAATTGCAAGTGCAGTGCAGCCGGGCTTCATCGAGCAGTTTTAAAGCGTCTTTGAAGCGCATATCGGTTTCGGCCAGCCAGGCTTTGAGCGATAGAATCCTGGTTTTATCCACACCTGGTATGTTCCATGCCTTATCCAGCAGCCGTGTCGCTTTGGCGTAGTTGGCACGCTTAACCAACAAAACCGCGTAAGCATAGTATGTTGGCAAAAAAGTATCATCGGCCAGCATGGCTTCTTCATAGTACTGAATGGCTTCACGGGGCATATTCAATTCATGAAAATGCATGCAACCCAGCAGGTATAAAGCTCCGGCATGTTCCTGGTTATAGCTTAAAGCATAGCCCAACGCTTCATTTACCTCTTCCAGGTTCATCGGGTAAGCGTCGAGCGCTTTGAGGTAATAAGATTGTTCAGTATGTGCAGACATTGGATTCGGTTTTAATTATTTTCTGAATACTTTGATTGGGTTGCCCCGTTGCAGGTTATGGTGTTGCCACCACAGCTCCTGTTGCGCCTGTTGTAAGGCTTGTTGTTGCTGCCAGTAATATTTTAACTGGAGCCTTTGCAGCGCAAGTTGCTTGTTTTGCGCCTGCGAGCGGCTGTCAGATGCGGTAATGCTTAAGCCGCTGGGCAGGTGAATAGCGCGCACCGCAGTTTCTGTTTTGTTTACATGCTGCCCGCCAGGACCCGAAGCGCGTAAGGTTTCGTAACGCACTTCTTCGGGTTTAAATGCTGGTGGTTGTGCCGGAGTATCTATAATATGCACCCCGGTAAACCAGTTGCGGCGTTTGTGTGCCTTGCGGTAAGGGCTGGAGAATATCCATTGGATACTCCCCTGCCATTGTTTTTTGAACGTTGCGGTATCAGGTACTGTAACTTCTAACAGCACAGATTCCAATGTTCCCCTTTCTTCGCCTGTAGTTTCCTGTATGTAAACCATTTTGCCCTGTGCCGCTATCACTGCTTTTTCGATTTCGGCCACGGTATATACCACAGCCAGCGTACACTCTGCAGGGCCTTTACCCGCGCTGATCTGGATTAATAATTTGTTGTCCATGTTCATTAGCTTCCGTGCATACGCACGACTTTAGGAAAAAAAGTGCCCTCAATATTGATCAGCTCTTGCTGGCACCCGATTACGTCTTCTATGTTTTTATAAGCCTCTGGCGCTTCCTGCCGGCTACCGCCGATCAGGGTTATGCCATGTTCCTCCAACTTTGCGAGCATCGTCGACTTGGAGACGGTGGCCATCGCTTCTTTACGCGACATTTTTCTGCCTGCTCCATGCGAAGCCGATGCCAGCGAACCCGCATGACCTTTGCCCGTTACGATGTAACAATTGCCAGCCATGTTGCCGGGAATAATGCCCGCAATGCCTTGTCCTGCTGGTGTTGCACCTTTGCGGTGTACAATCATTTCGCGGCCGTCATGCATTTCTTTCCATGCAAAATTGTGGTGGTTCTCTATTTTAAGCAGCGGTGTTAAACCCATCACCCGAACCAGGTTGGCATGAATCACATCGTGGTTGGCTTTGGCATAATCGCCTGCCAGGTTCATCGATAACCAGTACTCCTGCCCCATTTCTTCGGTCATATTGAGCCAGGAGAGCGCTTTTACTTCATTGGGCAGACTCCGCAGTTCAATAGCTCTTTTGGTGTAGTAGCCTGCAATAGCAGCGCCCATACCCCTGGAGCCACTGTGGCTCAGTATGCCCGAGTAGCTCCCCGCGGGCAAGCCCAGGTTATTACCTTCTGGCAGTGTTACCCTACCCAGCTCTACAAAGTGGTTGCCCGTGCCGGACGATCCCAGCTGAAACCAGGCTTTGTGCTGGAGTTTTTTCAAAAATTCGGTTTCAAAAAAACGAGGGTCTTCGATGATTTCGTGGTCTACATCAAAGGCCAGCGTACCTTCTGTACCAAAGTGGGTTACTTTATGCAAGGCCCTCCGGATTTCGTAGGCTTTACGGTCTACAAAATCGGCAGGTTGCTCACAAATGGTGAGTGCCATACGGCAGCCAATATCCAGCCCCACACCGTAAGGAATTACAGCGTTATCTGCTGCGAGTACGCCGCCAATGGGCAATCCGTATCCATAATGGGCATCGGGCATTAATGCGCCGGCCAGCGCTACCGGCAACCGCATGGCGGTTTCCATTTGTTTCACAGCGCTGTCATCAATATGTCGTCTGCCGTATATGTTGTACTGTCCTTCTTTCTTGAGGATATGTACTTCATACGTTGGTTTAAGCGTGTCTTTGCCTATAATGTTTTTGGCCAGTGGCGACCAGTATTCGTGATCGAGATATGCTTCGGTATCGTTGAGCACCGTTTCGAGTTCGGCCAGTTGTGCTTCTTTCGGAGCAAAGCGCAAGTGTTTGTGCATTATTTTAAGCGCAATACTTTTGGCGCTATCCGAAGGAAAATTAATGTTGCGAAGGTCTTTGACCTTCAGTTTTATCGTTCCCATGAGGAAAAATTGAGCATAAAATGCCCTGCTGCATAAAAGGGTAAGTTTTTGCAGAATGCCGGGAATAGTAATGCTTGCGGAATTATACTGCGCAAAAGGCAATACAAGAACCGTCAGGCAAAAAGCCGGTTATTTTCAGGACAATAAAAATGATGAAATAGAGCAGTTTCAGGGATGAAATCCCCTAGCTGTTAATTGAAGTGATATGTAAAAGTAGTGACCAGCATAATGTTATCCTCCGTGTGTTTGTTTGTTAAACCATAGCTTGCGAAGGCAATTATCGATGCAAATGTAGTATCATTTTTTCAAATGCAAAACATTTGTCTCAAAATTTATTTTTCATCCTTTTCTATTGGTTGTTTAGGAAACTATAATGATTGTGTTCGTAAGAGATCCTGCTTCTCGTTCGTACCTTACTCGCGCAGGATGACAAAGACAAATAGGCTGTCATGCTGCACTGCCTGTCCCGCTCATGCGGGGAGGAATGAAGGAAGCAGTATCCCTAAAATGATTGTCTATGCAAGGGATCCTGCTTCTCGCTCCTGCGTCGCTCGCGCAGGATGACAAGTGTTTCCCTTGCGTCCTCTGTTTTTTTGCGCCTTTGCGCGAAACATTTTCATTCCGCTGTGTCCCCGCATGGGGCGGGACAGGCTGCTGCGCCGCCGTGAGCGGTAATTCTATTATAAGATTGTATTTCTCGCTCCTGCGTCGCTCGCGCAGGATGACAAGTGTTTCTGAAACAAATCAGCGACCAAAAAATCAGCCATCAGCAAATCGATCAGTACCGTCTATTAACGGGACAAAACTCAGTCAATATCACATTGTTATTATTTTAATGCGTCTTATCTTTGCATCGCTGGTACACCAAAACGTTGTATCCGCAACTATTATGAAACGCAAGTATTTTAACCAAACAAAACTAACCTTATCCCAGACGATCTCTATCGTGATCTGGGATTAACCAACCGATCTCTAAATCCCGAAAATTAACCAGTATGAAAACCAATCGATTTCTCCGAAGCATCCTGTATATCGTATGCAATTTTGTATTTCCTTATGTAGTAACCGCGCAGTATGTGGCCCGTCACAATATGAGCAGCACCGAATACCAGCAGGAGTTTGACAAGTATGTAGGACAAAAGAAAATGCGGCTGGCCGATGTAAGTGGCTACAGTATGAACGGCAAAGCTACCTATGCCGCTATCTGGACCAGCACCACCACCGGCCCCGATTGGACTGCCCGTCATGCTATGAACGAAGCGCAATACCAGGCTGCCGTAACCGAAATGAAGGGCAAAGGCTATCGTCCCAACCGCATCAGCGCGTTTGCGGTAAATGGTACGCCGGTATTTGCCTGTATTTTTTACAAATGGGCTGGTGCCTGGGAAGCCCGCCACGATATGACCTCGCAACAATACCAAACCGAGTTCGACAAATGGACCAAACAAGGTTACCACCCGGTAGAAGTTTGCGGATACACCAAAAGTGGTGCCTTACGCTATGCTGCGGTTTGGGAAAAATCTACTACCCCTGCACTGATAGCCCGCCACGATATGTCGGCCGATACCTACCAGCAGGAATTTAATACCCAATGGAAAAACGGGTACAAACCCATTCGCGTAAGTGCTTTTGAAGTGAACGGCAAAGATATGTATGCCGCAATCTGGGCCAAAACGAACGAAGGCGTGTATGCCCGTCACCGCATGACCGACCAAAATTACCAGGCAGAGTTTGACAATGGCTGGTACCAGGGTATGCAATTGAAACACATTTGTGGTTATACCATGAACGGTCAGCCGCGTTTTGCAGCTTTATGGACCGGAGGTTCACTCTCTTCCAAAGATGCAGATTGGATACAGGATAAAGTAGCCCAATACATGAAAGACTACCATATTCCCGGTGTGTCTGTAGCTGTTATGAAAGATGGCCGCCTCGTATGGGCCAAAGGCTATGGGTATGCCAATAAAAACGATGGTACACTGGTATCGCCCAATAGTACATTCCGTATCGCTAGTGTGAGCAAACCCATTACCTCTGCGGCCATCATGCGCTTGACAGAAACAACCGATCTCAAATTGTCGGATAAAGTATTTGGCGCCAATGGCATATTGGGCAATATCTGCGCCACCAATGGTGCATGTATAGACAAATCCGATCTCGAAAAAATAACGGTGCAAACCTGCCTGGAGCATACTACCGGCTGGACCCAGGATGCGGTTTGGCAGCAATACCAGCTCAACAACAGCGATATCATTAAATGGGCTGCCAAGAATTATGCTCAAGGCCATGCTCCGGCAGATACATTTACGTATATGAACTTCGATTATTTCCTATTGGGCAGAATCATCGAAAAGAAAAGCGGGCAAACTTACCAGAACTATGTAAAATCGGCTATCCTGGCACCCTGCGGTATTACAGGCATGTACACCGGTGCCGATACCGAAAATGGTAAAGGCCCCAATGAAGTAACCTACTATGCCGACAACAACAATGGCAATCCTTACGACCTGAAACTCACCCGTATGGATGCCAATGGTGGCTGGGTAGCCAAACCGATAGACCTGCTCAAATTTGCCGCAGGTGTAGATAAACTGAGCAACCGCACCGATGTGCTTAAATCCGGCACCATCGATGTGATGCGCACCATCAGCATGGCCAAAGGCGCGGGCGACTATGCTAAAGGCTGGAAAGTAAACGGCGACTGGTGGATGCACAATGGTTGCATGAGCGGTACCCTTGCTACCCTCACCCATTTTGCCAACGGGATTACCATTGCCATTACGGTAAATACCCGCTCGGTTAACGATGACTGCCATTGGAATGGCATGTATCCCCTGGCCGATGCCATACAAAAACAAGGTATTGTATGGCCCTCTTACAACCTGTTTTAGCACTCGTATATATCAGGTATGTTTGAAAGTCCTGCGCTCCGGCGCGGGATTTTTTTTTGACAAAGGCGACTGAGCCCCGTATGGGGGCGGGACAGGCTCTGTCGAAGTCTCCTTTGTTATGGGTTAAGCTCCTGCCAGGTCTCCGCTTCTCGCTAACAGCTAGCTGCTAATAGCTTTTAGCCATTAGCTCAAATCTTTATGCTATTTTTGCACCGCAAATTGACACATACATGCTTATTGCGCTTAATAATGTAACGTTTGAATTTGGTGCACGCACCATCGTGGAAGATGCCAACTGGCATATCGGAAACGGAGAAAGGATTGGTCTGATCGGCTTAAATGGTACCGGAAAGTCTACCCTGCTCCGTATTATCAATAATGAATACAGCGTATCCGGCGGTACCATTGATAAGATAAACGGCCTTACCATAGGATTCTTTAACCAGGACTTGTTGAGTTTCAGTTCAGATGCGGCTATCCGTGAGGTGGCCAAAATGGGCTTTGCCCGTGCATTGGAACTGGAAAGGGAACTGGTGGTGATTACCGAAAAAATGGAAAAAGACCCGGAAAACGAGAAATTGATCCATGATTACAGCGATACCCTGCACGAATTTGAAGTAGCCGGTGGCTACGAAATGGACCACCGCTCCGAGCAGGTGCTCGAAGGTTTGGGATTCAGCACGGCCGACCTGCAAAAACCATTCAGCCAGTTTTCGGGTGGATGGCGGATGCGTGTTATGCTGGCCCGTATGATTCTGCAACACCCCGATGTGCTGATGCTCGATGAGCCTACCAACCACCTGGATCTGCCGTCTATCGAATGGCTGGAGAAATACCTGGAGAAATACGACGGTACGGTAATCATCGTATCGCACGACCGTTTCTTCCTCGATCGTATGGTAACCAAAATTGTAGAACTGTTCCAGCAACAACTGCATTTCTATGGTGGCAACTATACTTTCTACGAGCAGGAAAAAGTGATTCGTGCCGATCTGCAGCAACGCCAGTTCGAAAACCAGCAGGAATACATTCGCCAGCAGGAGCGTTTTATTGAGCGCTTTAAAGCCAAAGCTACCAAAGCTACACAGGCTCAGAGTGCCATGAAACGCCTGGATAAACTGGATCGTGTAGAGGCACCTACTACAGAATCGGCCAAGATTCGTATGAACTTTACCATTGAGCAGCAGCCAGGTAAAATTTTGTACGAGCTCAACCATGTTTCCAAACGTTTTGGCGAAAACATCATTGTAGAAGATACCGGTGTTGAAATCGAAAGAGGCGAGAAAATCGCGCTCATCGGTGCCAACGGACGGGGTAAATCTACCATGCTGCGCATCATTGCCGATACCGAAGAGTTTGACGGCGAACGCCGCGAGGGGTACAATATCAAAGCGAGTTTCTACGCCCAGCACCAATTAGAGTCGCTGAATGTAGACAACAACCTGTTGCAGGAGCTGATGCTTTGCGGCAGTGGTAAAACCGAACTGGAACTGCGCCAGATATTAGGCTGCTTCCTGTTCTCGGGCGATGATGTGTTTAAAAAGATCAAAGTACTGTCGGGTGGCGAAAAAGCCCGTGTGGCACTGGCCAAAACCATTATCAGCAAGGCCAACTTCCTGCTGCTGGATGAGCCTACCAACCACCTGGATATGAACTCGGTAAACATGCTTATCGAGGCATTGAACCAATACCAGGGTTCCTACATCATTGTATCGCACGATCGTCACTTTATTAAAAATACGGCCAATACCATCTGGGAAATTGTAGACCATAAAATCAAAGTGTTTAAAGATGGCTACCCCGAGTGGGAAGAATGGAAGCGCAAGCAACAGCTTGCTGCTACCGGTGGTGGTAAAAAAAAAGAGTCAGCAGCTAAACTAGCCGCTCCGGTGGTAGAAGAAAAGAAACCAGCAGCAGATCCGCAGGAGCACCGTGTGCGCCAGAAGGAACTACAAAAACTGCAGGGCCAGTTTAAAAAACTGGAAGAAAAACTCGGCGTTTCCAAACAGAAGAAAAACGATCTGGAAGCGCAACTGGCCGATCCTGGCACCTATAGCGATGCGGCTAAGTTTAAACTGGCCGAGCAGGAATACCAACAAGCCGAGCAGGAGCTAAAAGTGCTGAACGAAGAGTACGAAGTACTGTTTGAGAAGATCATGGAAATGGAAAGCTAGCAGCGCGATGTCTGATTTGACGATGTCTGATCTCTGATTTGAGTGAATGTCCTGCATTGTAAGGTGTCTGAGCTTGTCGAAGACTCCGTCGATACAATGTTTCGCTCTTGGAGTAGCCCAGATTTTCCTGCGCATTTACCCTATTCAATCTCTAACATCCTCCGCTTAAAACCGGGGGATGTTGTGTTTTAAAAACCTTTCAGGCTTAGCTCATTTATATATGAAAAAGATGATGATGAACCGTAAAGGTTAGTCATATCATTGCATAGAACATATACTAAAACAATGCCTATCAACGGGTTGCCCAGCTTATTTCGCCTCCCCTTCCCCCGGAAAATGCTATTTTTACCACTTAAGTTTAACGGATCGATTCATTATGTACAAGAAATTACTGTTTACATTACCGGTCCTGGTGGCACTGAGCCAGGCAGGTTACAGTCAGAAAAAGAGCTTTACCATGCAGGATGCAGTGCTGGGCTTAACCAGTAATCTTGCGGTAGAAAACATCAAACAACTGCACTGGATTCCGGGCACTACACAATTTACCCAGCAGGCAGGCACCAACAGCGATGCTTTGGTGTCTTTTGCGGTGCCAGGCCTTAAAGCTGATACCCTGTTTAAGCTGAGCGAATTAAATAGTATGCTTAGTAATGCAGGTCTGCCTGCGTTAAAGAAAATGCCTGCTATCAACTGGCTCAACAGCAGCATGGCTTACTTTACACAAGGCAACAACCTGGTGAGCATCAATATCGATGGCAACCCAAGCGCCATTCAAGCATTGGGCTTGCAGGAAGGGTTTGAAAACCTGTATGCCGTACCCGGCACGGGCAACCAGGTTGCTTACACCGTGGGCAATAACCTGTACGTGCAGCCAGTAACACGCAATAACAGCAAAGCAGTAGCCGTAACCAACGAGGCTAACAAAGATATTTTGAACGGGCAGGCTGTGCACCGCAATGAATTTGGCATCGACCGGGGTATTTTCTGGTCGCCCAAAGGCAATCTGCTGGCTTTTTACCGTATGGATCAGAGTATGGTGGCCGACTACCCTATCGTAAACTGGAACGAAACACCGGCTACGGTTAAGAACATCAAGTATCCGATGGCGGGCAAAACCTCGCACCAGGTGCAATTGGGTGTTTATAACGTTAGCACCGGACAGACAGTTTTTCTCCAAACCGATAAAGACCAATACCATACCTGCATTACCTGGAGCCCCGATGAAAAGCAGATCTACGTAGCGCTGCTGAATCGCGACCAGAACCATATGTGGCTTAACCAATATGATGCCGCAACGGGCAAACTGATTCAAACCCTGTTTGAAGAGCAGGATACCAAATATGTAGAGCCGCAGCACGCATTATCGTTTGTGCCGGGCAAAAATGATGAGTTTATCTGGTGGAGCCAGAAAGATGGCTACATGCACCTATACCTCTACAATACCAAAGGCAAGCAATTGCGCCAGCTCACCAAAGGTGCCTGGGTGGTAAATGAGTTGCTGGGTTTTAACACCAAAAGCAACGAAGTAATCATTAGCGCCAGCAAAGAAAGCGCGATGGAAAAACACGCTTATGCCGTAAACCTGGGCAGCAGTGCCATACGCAGGCTCGATGAGGCCGCAGGTACACATACTGTAGAAGTGAGCAGCAATGGGCAGTACCTGCTGGATAGCTACACTTCCGAAGCTAATCCAAGAACTATAGAACTGAGACCGGCTAAGGGCGCCAAACTGCAAACCCTGCTGGCAGCAAAAAATACCCTGTCGGAGTACGCTACGGCTAATGTAGAACAAGTCACTTTAAAAGCCGATGACGGCACGCCGCTGTATGGCAAGCTCATTACCCCGGCCAATATGGATAAGTCTAAAAAATACCCTGTAATCGTGTACCTGTACAATGGTCCGCATGTGCAGCTGGTAAAAAACAGTTTCCCGGCTTCGGGCAATTTGTGGTACGATTATCTTACGCAGCGTGGTTATGTGGTGTTTACCATGGATGGCCGTGGCAGCAGCAACAGGGGTATGGCGTTTGAAAGTGCACCATTCCGCCAGTTGGGCACGCCAGAAATGAGCGACCAGCTTAAAGGTGTAGATTACCTCAAAGCCTTGCCTTATGTAGATGCTTCGCGTATGGGTGTGCATGGCTGGAGCTACGGCGGTTTTATGACCACTTCGCTCATGCTCAAACATCCTGATGTGTTTAAAGCTGCTGTAGCCGGCGGCCCCGTACTGGATTGGAGCATGTATGAAATTATGTATACCGAGCGTTACATGGATCAGCCACAAACCAATGCAGAGGGTTATGCTACAAATGTATTGCTCGATAAAACGAAAAACCTGAAAGGCAAACTGATGGTAATTCACGGTACCGATGATGATGTGGTGGTATGGCAGCACAGCGTAAAACTGTTGAAAAATGCGGTAGACAACAATGTGCAGCTCGACTACTTCGTATATCCCGGCCATCCGCACAATGTGCGCGGCAAAGACCGTGTGCACCTGATGCAGAAGATCACCGATTACTTTGATCTGTACCTGAAGCCAGAAAATAGCCAGTTGCCTTAATTGGTATCTGTAATCTGATTTGAAAGCCCTTCGCATTGCGGAGGGCTTTTTTATGTCTGTAAAACCACGGTTAAAAGGGGGATGTCATCCTGCCCGAGTCCGCGAGGAGCAGGATCTCCAATATAAAGGCTTTGAGGAAACCAAAACGCCCCTCGCATAGCAAGGGGCGTTTGTATAAAGTTACGAAACGTTTAGACATAAAAATAGGCCATGTAAATCCCGACAAAATACATGGCCTGGAATCCTTTACCTTAAGTTGGATCGATGCAATGATGCTTTCTGAAGGTTGGATTCTTTTTCAAAGATAACAATTCAGTATTATTAATAGAACTTGTACAGGTCCAAAATCTCCCTTTTAAAGTTTTTTACGCCTGAACCAGCCCGGAGGGGTTAACGCCTTTAAATTTTTTAAAGCAGGAAGTGAAATTGCTGGGGTTCTCAAACCCAAGCTGGGCGGCTATTTCCTTAATGGTAAACTTGCGCTGGTTAATGCAGGTTTCGGCATAATCCATTTGCAGTTTCCGGAAAAAATCGAACGGCGAGGTATCATACACGGCTTTGAAGTCTCTTTTAAACTTAGAAACCGATACGCTGCTGAATGCCGCGAGCGATTCAACCCCCGGAAATCCTTCCAGTATTTTGGTTTGCAGCGTTTCGGCAACATTCTTCATTCGCTGTATATCGGGCCATTTTAAACCCGGCTGTTGCTCCCTTTGTATAGACAGGCTCAGGAATTTTTCCAGCACATTGAGGATGTTCTTTTTAATGCGCAGCCTGCGGGTAATGTCTTCATTGGCAGGTATCAGGTCCATAACCAGGCTTTGGAGCAACTGCTCTTCTTCCCATTCGGGTACACGCAGGTAAAAACTGCTGTTGTAGTTAAACACGCGCCCCACTTCGGTTTGCTCCAGAAAATTATCAGTAAGTGTGGTATTGCGTGTCAGGTAATCGAGCGTAAAAACCATCCGGTAATTGAGCAGACGGCCGTTTCGCTTTACATACATCTGGAAATGCGTTTTGTTGTTGCTCAGTATTACGGCATCCTGTATGGCAAAACGGTTACCATCGCGGGTATAATTCATTTCATCGCGGGTAAACAGGTAATCGAGCACGAAGTATGGCGAGGTTTCGTTGGGCAACCAATCGTACAGGATGTTTTCGCGAAAATGGCTTTCCAGCCGGAAAATCCAGAAACCCTCATCCATCTTCTCCATAATCACCTCGCAATGGTTCAACGGGTAATCCAGTATAATCTTGTTTTCGGTATCGGTAGCTCTGGCTCCCGGAAACGCACGAAGAAAAGCCGAATATTGTTCGGGATGCTCGTGGCTTACCTTTAGGTTAATGTATTCTTCCGGGTGCATATTTCAATTGGTGCGGTATTAAAAATTCTAAATAAGCATATCTGTAATTGACTTTTACAAAACAGGTAATGTTAAGCAAAAGTAAAAAATAAGCCCTAAATACCTCTATTAATGGTAATGGACTGGTACAGAACATCATACCACTGCTCCGCCGGTTGGTCCTTTCGGCAAAATGTCGCGTATAATTATTTAAAGGTATGTATTTTCAATGCTTCAAACTTGTAACCATGAAATGGAAATATCTGCCGCTGGCGCTATTGCTCTCTACTGCAGCATGCCAGCAGGCCGACCGAACCGCAACCCCGGTTGCCCAAACTGCCGCTATGAATAAAGATCTGGCCCAACTGCTGGACCGGTATTGGGAAGAGCGTATGCAACTTTTTCCTTTTGAAGCCACTGCCAATGGCGACAACCGGTACAATGACCGTATGAATATTGACATCAGCGAGAGCTTTCGCGATACGGTCATGACGTTTTATGAAAAGCAGCTTGGCGCGCTGTCCAAAATCGATTCTGCGGGTTTGAACGAGAACGATCAGCTCAGTTACCTCATTTTTAAGCGCGAAATGAGCATGGGGCTCGAAGGCCTGCGTTTTCCCGGCCATTTAATGCCCATTAACCAGTTTTGGGGCACTACCCTGGAGCTTCCGGTGCTGGGCTCGGCACAGGGCAACCAGCCGTTCAAAACACCTAAGGATTACGATAACTTCCTCAAACGGGCCAGTGTGTTCTCTGCCTGGGCCGATACTGCCATTGCCAATATGCGCAAAGGCATGGAAACAGGTATTGTGCTGCCAAAGGCATTGGTGAAGAAGGTGATTCCGCAACTGCGCCGCATCGCTACGGATGCTACGGAGAAAAGTCCTTTCTATGGCCCGGTAACGCTGATGCCCAAAGACTTTTCTGCGGAAGATAAAAAGCGCTACACCGATCTGTATACAGGACTGATAAAACAAACCATTCAACCGGCTTATGCAAAACTGGCCGATTTTATGGAAAAAGAATATATGGCCAAAGCCCGTACCACCAGTGGTATGAGCGCTATTCCCAATGGTGACCAATGGTACAATTACCTGGTGCGCAACTGGACCACTACCGATCTTACACCAGACAGTATTTACCATATTGGGCAGGAGCAGATCGCACACCTGGAGATGGAAATGAATAAGGTGAAGGATAAAGTGGGTTTCAAAGGTTCGTTGCAGGATATGTTTGCGTTTATCAATACCGATAAACAGTTTAAACCCTTTACCACCCCACAGCAAATTCTCGATACCTTTCAGGCTATTCTGAAAGTGGAAGAGCCTAACCTGAAAGAACTGTTCCACCGCACGCCTAAGTCTCCTTTCGAGATCAGGCAAACCGAAGCATTCCGTGCGGCCTCTGCCAGTGCGGAATACAACCCGCCAAGCGAAGATGGCAGCCGGCCCGGTATCTTTTATGTGCCCATCCTGGATGCGAAAGAATTTAATAAAGTGGGTATGGTTACCCTGTTTTTGCACGAAGCCATTCCGGGGCACCACTACCAGATTGCTTTGCAACAGGAGAATAAAGATTTGCCTAAGCTCCGCAGATTTATATGGTATGGCGCTTATGGCGAAGGCTGGGCATTGTATGCCGAGTCGTTGGGCAAAACCCTGGGCGTATTTACCGATCCGTACCAATACTTTGGTCACCTGAGCGATGCCATGCACCGTGCCATTCGCCTGGTGGTGGATGTAGGGCTGCATACCAAAAATATGACCCGCGAAGAAGCCGTTGCGTTTATGTGCAAGCACGAGCGCATCAGCGAAGAAGAAGCTACTGCCGAGATAGAGCGCTATATGGCTATTGCGGGCCAGGCATTGTCCTACATGATTGGGAAGCTCAAGATTCAATCGCTCCGCATCAAATACCAGGAGCAGATGGGCGCTAAATTCCGCATGGCCGATTTCCATGAGCAGGTACTGAAAGATGGCTGCATGCCACTGAATGTGCTGGAAGCCAAGTTGGATAAATGGGCGGCGCAGTAGTGAAAAGTCAAAGATGAATAGTGAATGGTGAAAAGTAATTTCCTGCGCCTCAACACCTTTGCGTCTCTGAGCGAATATAATCATCCGCCGTGTCCCCGCATCTGGCGGGGCAGGCTGCTGTGCCGTCGAAAGAGGTGAAAGTTGAATAGGCGCAGGTCTGGGTGCTCATTAATAAGATGATCTGAAAAACGATTTATGCAACAACGATTAAAAGTCTATAACAAGCAATATGTTTTAAGCCAGACTGCCGTACGGGAGGGCGAAACCAAAATGGGTCAGCAGGTGCATACCTTGACCGATGCTACCACCTGGCAGCTCGATCTGATGCATACCCCGGCCAAATACGTTTTGCTGGGTATACCCGAAGAAGTAGGTGTAAAAGCCAATTTGGGCGGTGGTGGCACGCGTACCCTCTGGCCGGCGGCGCTGCGTACCTTTCTGAATACCCAAAGCACCACGGCTTGCTCCGGAGACAACCTGCTGGTGCTGGGGCACCTCGATTTTGAAGACATTCAGAACGATTTGCATTTGCTGAGCCTGCAACAGCTGCGCGAGCGGGTAAGCTATATTGACGAATGTGTAACGGAGGTGATCAACGCTATTGCAGCGCTGGGCAAGATTCCTTTGGTGGTAGGTGGCGGGCACAATAATGCCTACCCTATTATTAAAGGTGTAAGCAAGGCTATGCAAACAGCTATTAATACAGTAAACCTCGATGCGCACTCCGATTTTCGTAGAATGGAAGGCCGGCACAGTGGCAACGGATTCCGGTATGCCTATACCGAGGGTTTTTTAAAACATTATGCTATTGTAGGCTTGCATGAGGCCTACAACGCACAGAATATTATTGAAGAACTGCGGCAGAATACCGATGTGCGTTTTAGTTTCTTCGAAGATATTTTTCTGAACCCGCAATACAATTTTGAGCATTATGTGCGCCATGCATTAGACTTTGCGGGTACGGGAAGGTATGGTATTGAAATAGACCTCGATTGTATTGAGCGCACGGCCAGCAGCGCTATGGCGCCCTGCGGTATAAGCCCCATTCATGCACGTAACTTTATCCGTATGGCGGCCAGTTCTTTTCTGCCTTGTTATGTGCACCTTACCGAAGGTGCCATTACGCTGGAAAATGGCTATACCGATCAGAACACCGCTAAGCTGGTGAGTTACCTGCTGCGCGATTTTTTGGTGGCCAATAGTTTGTCTAATTAGGAGTGCGAGGCGGCCTTCGACAAAGCTTGTCCCGCCACTGCGGGGCATGTAGCTCCTGTCAGGTCTCAGAGAGGGCATAAAAGAAAATGACCTTCAGCAACTGAGTACAGGTTTGTAAAAATTACAGATGACAGAGATGAGAGGTGAAAACTGAATAATTCTATAAAACGAAAAGGCTACCCATTTGGGTAGCCTTTTAAGTTACTGCAAACCGATAAGCCGGATTCTGTTTCACCTGCATCTGCCCTGTTAAGAGCAGGTTTAGGTATAGCTATCATTTATCTGGGATGCCGGTCGCCCGGCACCTCTATCTGCCTACCCACCTTGTTGTTAAGCGGAGCTTAACGTGCTGCGAGCAGCAACACCGGCAAGCCGTACAAGGCCTATTTGGCATTTCAGCACACAAGGTTTACCCGCATATTATGTTGCCATAACACACCGTAGGCTCTTACCCTACGTTTTCACCATCACCCTTTTTTACAAAGTAAAAAACTAAGCCGGAGCCGAAGGCTGTAATTCTCTGTGGCACTGTCTGTATCAACCCGGAGGCTGAGCCCACCCGTTAGGTGGTGTGTTGCTCTATGCTGTCCGGACTTTCCTCCCCTTTTGCAAGAGGCGATAGCCTGGTTTGCAGTGTTATTTTTATACGCTAATCGTATTTAAAGAAAATTTCGGTAGCGCCGTCGCCATATTTATGGTGGTACTTGGCGGTAAAGTTAGTCACTTCCGGCGTGTGTTTCAGCATTTCGTGCAGTTCTTCTCTCAAGGTACCTTTACCTACACCATGAATCACCACCATGGCATCTTGCTGGCGGGCAATGGCCAGGTCCAGGTACTTCCGGAAGGTTTTAAGCTGAATGTCGAGCATTTCCATATTGCTCATGCCTTTCAGGTTGGTCACCAGTTTCTCGATGTGCAGATCCAGTTCGTAAACCGCACGGCGTGGCTCTGTGGTATCTTTCAGGATACGCTGCTCCGATAATTTCTGTTGTACAAATGCTCTTACATCTTCATCAAATGCAACAGGTGCCGCTTCTGCACTGCTTTTGCGCGGATATTGCTCAAACAAAGGCAGCGTAAACATAGGTTCGCCAGCCTTTTGCATCTTATCCAGTTTCTGGAAATACGTTTTGGGTTTCAGTTTAGCCTCTGCTTCAATTTTAGCTGCCAGCGAAGCATCTTTTTCCAGCAAGCTCCATTCTGTAACAAACTCCAGTGCATTGTTAAGATCCTCGAAAGCAATTTCATGCACAAAACAATAGCCAAATGCCTTTAGTTCTCCGTGCGAAGAATGTTCGTTCTCTGCACCTTCATTGTAGGTATAGGCATAACGGTAATTGAGCGGTGTCTCGTTTATGAGGTACACCCGCAGTTTTTCTACCGCATCTTCAAAGCCATCGAATTTAAACTGAGGCAGCAGACCAATATATACGCCATTGCCAATCTTTGGCTTTTTATAAAACTTATCTTCTTTGGGCAGCCAGTCCATATTTAAGGGCACAGGTTTGGGCGTGGTGCCTATGTTTATCTTTTTTTGTTTGGCAAACCTTTTCAGATAGGGAAAAGTAAGCTCTTCCTCTGCTACCGGAAACTCAATACCGCCTACTTCAATTTTAACGGTTTTATCGTCTATATATCCCCTTACAGTGCCTTCCTGGTCGGTGGCTTTAACCAAAACGGGATCTCCAATGGAAAACTTCATGCGCAAGATTGTATTTTAGCTTTCAAAAGCACACAAAACTAACAAATTATGGCGGGCTTGTTCAGGTGGAAAATTGCACAGAAGGCAGAATTGCAATGGTGGAAGCGGTATTTGGCCGAAAAAGACGTGCTGCCCTATCTCGAATGGAAGCGTGGATACTGGCAGCAACTGCTGGATATCTGTTCGGAATATTTTACCATAGTGCCGGAGCATCGCATTCTGGATGCCGGTTGTGGGCCCGCAGGTATTTTTATAGCGCTCACCAAATATCCGGCGGTGCACGCCTTTGATCCGCTGCTGGACAATTATGAAGCCAACCTGCAGCATTTTAAAAAGGCATTCTACCCTTCGGTTGCTTTTTATAATGCTTCGCTCGAAGATTTTAAGCCTACAGAGCAGTTTGATGTCATTTTTTGCCTTAATGCCATTAACCATGTTAAAGATATTGGGCAGGCTACCACTAATCTTACCCAATGGCTCAAACCCGGCGGCTGGTTGGTAGAAAGTATAGACGCGCACAATTTTGGCGCGTTAAAACACATTTTCAGGGCTTTACCGGGCGATGTGCTGCACCCGCACCAGTATGACCTTAAGGAATACAAAGCTATGCTGGAAGAGCGTGGCTGTAAGGTATATGGCGAGCGGTTGCTCAAAAAGGAAAGTATTTTTAACCACTATCTTTTGCTGGCGCAAAAGGCGAAATAAAAGTGCGCTTACAATCAATATTTAACGCAGCTATTTTATCAGTGGAAGTTTTAATTAAAGATCCCCCAACAGCATTGTTAGGGGATTTTTAGTTTCGGATATTACTAACGCAAGACAAATCAGCGATCAGACATCACCAACTCAGCGATACCTCCGGATATACCGCGTTTTGAGGTTCGTATCTTGATTCAATAGCTGCTATGTTATGACTTCAATGGAACTGCCTTAATATATCTGAGGTTGAGGTGTTAATTAAAAATCCCCCAACGGCATTGTTAGGGGATTTTTAGTTCAGATATTACGCGCGCAAAACAAATCAGCGATCGCATTTACATTCCTCTGCGTTGCATTTCTTTTTTGATCAGGCCCAGTTCGCGGCCCGTTTGTCCGGCTACGGAAGTGTTTTCCTGTGCACGGCGCATCAGGTAAGGAATAACGTCTTTTACAGGGCCGTAAGGCAGGTATTTAGATACATTGAAACCGGCATCGGCCAGGTTGAAGGAGATATTATCGCTCATGCCGTATAACTGGCTGAAGAAGATGTGTGGGTGTTGGTGTGGCCAGCCTTTCTGGTCAATAAATTGGGCGGCTTGCATACAACTGTTTTCGTTGTGCGTACCAATGAAGAGGTACAAATGATCTGCATTTTCGAGGCAATGCATTACTGCCGCATCATAATCGCGATCGGTAGCAGCTTTGTCGGGTTGTATGGGCGATGGGTAACCAAAGTCTGCAGCCCTTGCTCTTTCCTTTTCCATATAAGCGCCACGCACCAGCTTGGCGCCCAGTAAATAGCCACCGGCTTTGGCTTTTTCGAGCGATGCTTTTACGAAAGCCAGGCGATCGTGCCTGTACATTTGAAAGGTATTGAATACGATAGCTTTGTCTTTATTGTACAGTGCCATCATCTCATCGGTAAGATCGTCTACCGGTTGTTGAATCCAGCTTTCCTCTGCATCTACCAGTACCATAATGTTTTTACGGGCTGCTGCTGCACAAATGGTGTTGATGCGTTCTCTAACGCGTTCATATGCCGCTTTTTCGGTTTCGGAAAGCGCATTTCCGGACTGAACCTTTTCGAGCAGGTCAAACTTGCCAAAACCGGTTACCTTAATACTAATAAAAGGAATATTGGGTTTAGAGGCTGCATATTCAATAGCACGTACAAATTCAGGTACGGCTTTATCAAATTCTGCTTCGTCCTGCTTGCCTTCTACACCGTAATCGAGAATGATGCCAATGCCGTATTTGCTTAATACTGCAGCGGTTTGGGCTGCTTCTTCCATCGTTTCGCCACCGCAGAATTGTTCAAAGATGGTGCTCTTAATGATGCCATTGATAGGGAGGCCAATTTTGAGCGCGGTTTGGGTAGCCCACATACCTACATTGGTAAGGAAAGGCGAACCCATAGAGCTGAACAGGAAATGCGCTTTTTTCAACTCTTTATTATTACGGTAAGAAAAAGCGATCTGGGTGTTATCGAACGAAAGCTGCATAAGTAAAAAATGTGCACAAAGTTATTAAAACGGTAGCAGAATTAATAAGACAAACTTGTGACACGCATTATAACTATTGTCTCATTATTAAATATTTAGCACTAACTTATTGAAATAAAAAAAATCTAAATCGAATGTTTCCTGTGGTGAAATTATTATTATCTTTACAACAATTAAAAAACAATGGCAATGAAAATGAGTAAATTTACTTTGTTAGTGGCAGCTTCAGGGCTTGTAGCTCTTTCTGCTAACGCGCAGTACAAAAACTTTTCACCAGTTTCTACTCCATCTACCAGCCTGGAGCCGATTCAGTCCAGAAATTTACAGGTTAGCGGTAAACAACTTGGCACAGCTCAGCTGAACAAAACAGCTGCTGGTGGTTCACGTTGGTACAACTACGCTGAAGCTCAGTTTGCAAGCAACGGTTTGACTGTGAACGACATGTTTAGTTCTTCTTACTATGCGATCTACGCTATGTGGTCTGACTCTTCTGTGTACTATTCTAACTCTGTAGTTGGTATCAGCTACCAGTCTTTCGGTCACGTATTGCAGCCTCAAGCTCCTTTGTTCAATGACGCGGCTTACTACCAAGGTCTGCCTGCTATCAAGAACACAGATGCTTACACACTGGATTCTTTCGCAGTAAGCGGTATTTATAGCCGTGTTGATACTTCAACCGCTGTAGATACACTGATTTTTGCGTTTACCCGTGAAAACGTACCTGGTGGTCAAAGCTTCTCTTATGGCAGAACTGATGGTGCTACCACCGGTGCTGACCATGGTGTGGATTCATTTGCAATCCAACTGTACAACAAAGCTGATTATGGTAAAGGCAACGTGATTTCTCAGCGTAACTATAACGGTTACCCTGCTGTACAAGTTGTTAAATTACCTTTGACTGCTGCTACCCTTCTCGATACCCTGCCTAACGGTCTGATCACTCTGGCTGTTCCAGTTGGTATGAACGTTGCTGCTGGTGGTAAAGTAGCTGCTTCTGTTACTTACAGAAGTGGTAGACCTAACAACCTGGGCGATGCTCTGGTTAATTACAACTACTTTGCTATGATCAGTCACGAAACAAGTCCTGGTGGATTCGTTTACTACGATACCGGAGACAACAACATGTCTTCTGTAGTAACTAAAGATACTACCAAAGGTTGGGCTGGTTATTACATTCCTTCTCTGGCGTTCGGTGCTGGCTTCGTAGCTGAACTGCACAACATGGATTGGAAACTGACTTGTACTACTTGCCTGCCAGTAGGTTTGAACGATGTAGCTTCTAAAGTTGAGATGGCTTCTGCTTATCCTAACCCTGCTAACAATGAAGTTAACGTTCCTTTCACTCTGAAACAAGGTGCTAAAAACGTAACTGTTACTATCTCTAACCTGGTTGGTCAGCAAGTTGCTGTTCAAAACTTCAACAACCTGGAAGCTGGTAAACAAGTTAACGCTAAATTCAACACTTCTAACCTGAGCAATGGTATGTATATCTATACTATCGCTGTAGACGGTGTTAAAGCTAGCAACCGCTTCGTAGTGAGCAAATAATTCCGGTTTTATTACCGCATAAAAAAGCCCCCGCAATTGCGGGGGCTTTTTTATGCGGTTTATTTTGACAGATTATCTCAGGAGCTCACCACGTCTTTTATAGCTTCATCCCGGTTGCGAAGATCCAATCCTCCTTCCAATACAGATTTTAGATTGGCAAGGTAAAATGTCCAGCCTACAGAGCAGCCTACATAGAAATTTTTTTGTGAAACCTCATCGTCGGGTATATTGTCCTGGGTAATTGTCACCAGCGTTTGTCCATCTGTTAGCGTTTCAAGTTGTATGCTTACATTGCCGGCTTTGCCAAAAACAAAACGGAACAGATTATAGTCGTTGGCCTCCAGCACCTCTCCTGTTTCGATAGCGCCATCGCTATGGCCATGCCATAACCAGGTATAGGTATTACCTTTTTGAACCGGCGTTAAAGGGGAAATAGCGATCTGTTGGTCTTCAAACGACGCTTTGCGAAGAAACCATGATTCCAGGCCCTGTGCGGTAGTCCATGCGTTGTATACTTCAACGATTTCGGCACGCACGGGTATGCGACGGGTAAAAGATTGCCAGTTGCTTTGTTGCATAATACGTTGTTTAGGTAATGGTGATTTGCACTTCTAATTTACGGAAAACAAAACATCCGGAACATTTAGAACGTTCCGGATGCGGTAGGTGGTTGATGCTATAAGAAATGAAGTTGGCTATATATTGCCCCTTGTAATGCGGAGCAGCCCGTCTTTGTACTGCTCGCTTACCGGTAACTCCAGCTTGTCTATAAATACGCTGTTTTTACGTACTGCCGAAATGTGAGCGATGCTTACGATATAGGATTTGTGAATGCGGATAAAACGGCTGGAAGGAAGCATCTCTTCCATGTTTTTCATGCTCATGCGCACGAGTAGCGGTTTTCGGCCTCCGGAGAAATGAATTTTGATGTAGTCTTTAAGGGCTTCCATCATCACAATTTCGTCGAGGTTTATCTTAACCAGGCTGTAGTCTACGTGTACAAAAATATAACCCGGCTCAGCATTGCCGGTAGCGGGTTGTTGCGCCAGCTTACGAAGGCTGCTAAGCTCCAGTGCTTTGTTGCAGGCTTTTACAAACCGCTCATACGAAACAGGTTTAAGCAAATAATCGACCACATCGAGGTTGTATCCTTCCATGGCAAATTGCTCATAAGCGGTAATGAGAATGAACATGGGTTTGGTGTGCAGGCTCTGGATGAGTTGAATGCCATTGAGCCCCGGCATTTCAATATCGGAGAAAACCAGGTCTATATTGCCTTGTTGCAATACCTGCAATGCTTCCAGCGCAGAGCGGCAGCGGGCTGCCAGTTCAAGGAAAGGAATCTTGCGGATATTGTCTTCTAACAGGTCGAGCGCAAGCGGCTCATCGTCTATAATAATGCAGCGTAACATTAAGCGATATTGATTTGGAGTGAAGCAATGTACCAACCATTTTCTGTGCTGATGCTGAGTTTGTGTTTCTCGGGATACAGCAGGTTAAGGCGGCGTTTTACATTGGCAAGACCAATGCCATGATTGCGATCCGGGCTGTTATGTTCGGGCTGTGGCAGGCACTTGTTACGCACCTCAAAAATGAGCCAGGGTTGGTGGTAATGCAACCGGATATCTATCACCGGTTGTTCTATCATACCTGTGCCATGTTTAAAAGCATTTTCTACAAAGGGAATCAGCAACATGGGTTCGATAAGCGATTGCCGCGGTAACTGTTCATCTACTTGCATATTTACCACCACCTCTTTGCCATAACGCATGCTTTGCAAGGCTACATAACTTTCGAGGTAATCGGTCTCTTTTTCAATAGCCAGTTTTTTATCGTCGGTTTCGTACAGCATATAGCGCATAAGGCTGGATAGGCGGATAAGCATGGGTTCCATATTATCGCTTTTCATACGGGCCAGGGCCACCAGGTTGTTGAGTACGTTAAACAAAAAATGCGGACTGATTTGCCAGCGCAGAAACAGCAGCTCCGACTTAAGATTTTCGTTTTCTTTTTCCTGCTGCAATTGTTCGGTTCTTATGTTGTCGCGCACGAGTGCATAACACAACGCGGCCAGCAGAATAAAAGAGTAGCTGAACAACGGTATGCCAAAAGGCAAACGACGGAAACCACCATCCCAGATCAATACCAGTATACCCTGCATGCCAAAATACAATATAAGCGCAATGCCGATTTGTATGAGCAGGAATAAGCCAAATTTGCGGGTGCGTACAAATGCAGGATACAATACCGCTACATTAAAGTAAAAGAGCGGCACCATGAGCATATTGCTGATCATGGAGATTTCGAACATGGGCAGGCGTGGACCTCTGTGTACGGGTGGTGTGCCGCCCCCACCTCCCATTTTATCGGGACGGAGCAGGTAAGGCAAGCTAAAGTACAGGGCCCAGGCTACGATATGAATGACTGGTGTGATCCAGGATTTCTTTTGCATAAGGTTTCTATTTTTTATTAACCTTCAGAAACAGCGTGTCTGTACTCATACCCGTAAATATACCTAAACCGTTCTGCAAAGTGGTTTCGGGCGAGCTGAGATTTTGAGAGCTGTTGCTGTTGGAGGAATACAACCGGGCATAATCGGGGTTGAGGTGAAACAATACAATGCGGTACTGCCCAAAAAACGCGAACTGAAAACTGTTGATCTCGTATTGCTGATCGATGCCGGGTTCGTTGCGAAATACCCTGAGTGGCCGGTTGGTGGTATCGCGAATCAGCTCAGGCGCACTTTCCATATTTTGGGTTACGATCATGTAGTAAGATGCATTGACATTTTGCCAGCTTAGTTCAATAGGATCGGGACGGGTAAAGCCGCCTACTGGCGGGCCTGTAGTACTGTCTATCTTGTCGACCGATATTTCGGTAACCGATTGCGTAAAATTTACTGGTCTGGATGGTATGGTTGTAGTGCCGCTAACTTCCTTATTGTTGTACATAAACGATAAGGTGTAGGTTGCACCTTCTTGTATGTAAAGTGTGGTATCGGCATAAACGCCTGCACCCATTGGCCGCAACTGGTACGATTGGTTACCGTATTTGAGGTATACTTCCAGGTTATTAATGTCGTCTGCCGCGTATTGCACGGCTGCCGAAGCAGCAATTTGCCTGCTGATGGTGATGCGCGCCGGCTGGCCCGCTACCAGGTACCCTTCTACCACCGGCTGGTCATCAAACGCAGGTTTGCTGCTGTCTTTTTTACAAGCCTGCAATGTAGATGCGGCCACCAGTAACACTGTAACGATATGATAAACACGTTTCATTTACCTGATTTTAAGCGATAAGGTGATGTTGGGCGTAATGCCCATATAATTTACATTGGTCTCTAGTATTTGCCCGCTGCTTACCTCAAACTGCTTGTACCAGATATTGGTGTGGTTGTATGCGTTGAAAATGGAAAGTCCTATATAGCCAATATCTTTATGGTGCTCATTATAGAAATGCCAGTTGGCGCTTACATCGAGGCGGTGGTAATCGGGCAGGCGCAAACTGTTTTTGTTGGTTACGGTAAAATAATCGAGGCTGGTATTATCGAGCAGGTTAATGCTGTAAGCGCCTGCTGGTGCAGTGTAGGGCCTGCCGGTAGCAAATATCCAATTGGCAGAGAAATCCCACCTGCCCCATTTGTAAATGCCCACAATCTTAAATTCATGCGTTACATCCTGGTTGGCCGGGTAATAATCTGCACCGTACACATCAAACTGGTTGCGGGCCTGGGCCAGTGTGTAGCTCACCCACCCTGTTAGTTTACCCGTTTTCTTCTGCATTAACAGTTCAATTCCTTTGGCATCGCCTTTGCCGGTATAGAAATTTTCTTCGTAGGTAATATTGCTGCGCGTGCCACTAAAACGAAGGGCGTATTCACTTACCTGGTCTAATATTTTGTAATACCCTTCTGCGCTGAACACCACCCTGTCGGTTTCGTAACTCAGCCCGGCTATGTAGTGTGTGGCATGACTCACCGGAATATTCTTACCGTCGGAAAGTACCCAGAAGTCGCGGCTACCGGAGAGAATGTCTTCGCGGGTAATGCGGTTGGCAAACTGGTAAAACTGCCCGTAAGCGGTCTTTAACGCTATCTTATCGGTAATATTAATGTTCAATGCGGCCCTGGGCTCGGTATACACTTGCTGGGTACGATCGTAGTAACTTACCCTTACACCGGGTTTAAATTCCACCTTGTTGTTAAACAGTTTAATCCTGTCTTGGAGGTAACCGCCGGCCAGCAAACCCACATCGTGTTTGTACAAGAGATAAGAAGTATCGTTCTGGCTATAGGTGTACAGAATATCGTAGGCCGTGGCAAAGCCGCCAAACTCCAGCACATTGTTGCGCAGTATATTCCAGCTGTAATCGGTTTTAAAACTATAATCGCGCAGGTCGTTGTTTTCCAGCACACCCGATTTTAAAGTGCTCTCTGTACTGTCGGCTGCAAGAATAATACGCTCGTTAGACCGGTCGCGGTTGCTGTGGTAATTGGAGTAGCTGGCTACGGTGTTGCTGTACCAGTTGTTGCTCCACTTGCGCGACCAGCGCAGGCTCATGCCCGTGCTGCCGTAATTGGTAAGATCGGTGGTGCCAAAGCGCGTATTGGTGCCGCCACCGGAAAAACCCTGTGGCGCGGTGCGGTTAAAGCTGTTGTCGAGTTTGTCGCTGCCGTTAAAGAAACTGAACGCCATTACATCTTTCTTACCGGGGCGGAAAGTGAGTTTGGCATTTACATCGTAGAAATAAGAAGTGGCCTCTGTGCTGGCTACCTGGTTGCGGCCCGGGCCAGTGGGTTGCGCGGTTTGTTCTTCTTCTGTTTTTTTATTGAACTTATCGAAGATCCAATTGTAGATGGGCCCTTTCCAGGAGCGGCGGTAGGCACCTACGAGGGTAAGGGTTTCGGTAATGGGAATTTCGGTAAACACATTGGCGCTGAGCAGGCTCACTTCCCCACCCAGGTTAAATTGCTTGCTGTTGCCTTCCTTGCCGGTTATTTCTGTTACGCTCGACAAACGGCCACCGTATTTCGACTCAAAGCCGCCTTCGTACAGTTGCACATCTTTAAGGGCATTGGCATTAAAAGCACTGAAGAAACCATACAGGTGGTCTACATGGTAAATGGTAAATCCATCGTACTGAATAAGGTTCTGATCGGGCGTGCCGCCTCTTACATACAAGCCCGACGAAGATTCGTTGGCGGCGCTAATGCCCGGCATAAGTTGAAAAGCGCGCATAATGTCTTTCTCACCTACATTGGGCAGCTCCGAAAGTTTGGCAGGCGATAGCTTAACCATGCCCAGCGTGGCCGACGATAGTTTCATAAGATCGTCGCGGTTGGCCGTAATCACGGTTTCGTTAAAGGTATTGGCCTCGGGCATAAGCTCTACCCTGAAATGGTGAATATCGGATTGGGGATTGAGGTAGATCACCTGTGCCCGGTAACCGAGGTAAGTGGCCAGTAATGCCACTGTATCGGATGCGATATTGCCCAGTGTAAAAAAGCCATCGGCATTAGACGTAGTGGCATTGGTGGTGCCTTTTACCCCAATAGTGGCAAAGGGCAAGGCCTCGCCGGTAAAGAAATCGACTGCTTTGCCCGATAAGGTAAATTGTTTCTTCTCGGGCTCCCCGGCATATTTTACGGTGGGTGCAGGTTCATTTGTTGGTGTTAAAATACGGTTGGCCTTTACCCGTATAATCTGGAAGGGATCTATGGTATAGCTGATCTCCAGATCGCGGCTCGTAATTTCCATCGCCAGTGAGGCGGGCGTTTGGTTAAACCAGTAAGAGAAATATTGGGTTTTACAGAAAGCGGTATCGTACAGAATGGTCATGCCGTATTTCTCATGAAACAGGTTGTACACCTTGTCTAATGGCTCCAGGCTAAACTTTTCATTGATCAGAATACTATCCAGCGGGCTGTGTTGCTTAGGCACCGATTTTTTAATCAGTTGGGCCTGAGCCGTAGCGCTGGAAAGGACCGCCATAATTCCAAAAAAATGCTTCACCAATACTACAGTTTGAACAAAAATTGCATTATTGGTTTGGATCTGCGGCCATGGTTAGACCATTCCGGGAAAAGTGGAGACGAGGCGTAAAAATCCGTAGATACCGGGTGGGCTTATTCGCTTACGGTTATCATTCCCTTCTGCTGAAACACCGGCAACCACACATACAGCTCGGCCAGTAATACCGATACCGCTATATCGCTTTGGGCCGATGCTTGTTTTACGGCATGCATTACATTAATGGGCTGCGCCGCTGCCTGCAGAAAATAATATTGCCAGGGTTCCAGCGTGAGCATAGTAAGGCGGTAATTAACCCGGCTTATGCCTATAAACGAAGGCTGGAACTGTGGCCAATCGCCTTCTTCACCTTTTTGCAGCGATTCGTAAAATGGCAGCAGGTTAAAAGGAGAGGCTACCAGCCTTAAGCAAGGCGGTTGGGTAATGATAACCGGTTGCCACAACAACGTTTCGAGACTTATGCCTTCTGCAAAGCCTTCTTTTTCGAGCCCTTTGGCGCGCATGCTCTCTTGCCTGGCTCTTTCGAGCACCGCTATAGCAGCTGGTAAATCCAACGAGGCTTGCACGGCAGCATCTGCCAGCGGTTGTTTGGGTTTGGTTTGTGTGAGAAAGGTGGCAAAGCCAGCGCCCAGGTCGTATAAAGTGAATGAAGTAGAAGGTTGGTAGAGCAGGTAGGCCTTGGCAAAACGAAAAAAAACATCATCGCCCATCCATTGTTTGAGCATCGGAAAATCGGCCGCGAGGCACTCTGTGAGGCGCAATACATAGCCAGAAGCATATACATTGAGCCTTTCGTGTACCGAAGCAGGGCCTTCATCGTCAATAATATCGAGTTCATTAAGTTGGTACGCATCATTAGCCCTCTGCAATTTGTGTTGCAGTGGTCCGTAAGTGGTAATCATGGTATTCATCCATTGCTGGAGAATGGCGGTTTGGCTAGGCATGGCTGGTTTGCAGTTGAAAATGCACGGGGTTGGATATGGTTTGCGCGGTGCTGGTCTGCACCGGAATATCGGGCAGGTACCCTTTCAAAACTTCTTTGGCCTTAAACAGCTCGGCTACCAGCTCGGGATAGTCGGGAATATTGGCATCCCATTCCAGCAAAGTGCTTACACCGCCGGTTAGTTGTTGTGCTAACTGGTATAGTTTCCATACTTCGGATGGTACCGGATGATCGTGGGTATCTACCAGCAGGTTGCCACAATCGGTAGGGCCCGCCAGGTGAATCTGCACAATATGGTTATGCGGCAAGGCACGTATATAGGTTTCGGGATCGAAGCCGTGGTTGTGGCCCGATACGAATACATTGTTTACATCGAGCAGCAAGCCGCAGCCGGTTCTGGTAGCGAGTTCGGACAGGTATTCCCACTCCGGGATTACCGAGGCTTTAAACTGCAGGTAAGTGGAGGGGTTTTCGAGCACCAGCGGACGGCCCATAAAATCCTGCACCTGCGCTACCCTGCTGCATACATGCGCCAGGCTTTCTTCGGTAAGGGGCAAGGGCAGCAGATCGTGGGTATTAATATCCGCAACGCCGGTCCAGCAGAGATGATCCGATATCCAGGCGGGTTCTATTTCTGCGGCCAGGGCTTTGAGTTTGCCCAGGTAGGTCATATTCAGCGCATCGGTGCTTCCAATAGAAAGCGATACACCGTGCATTACTACCGGCACCTGTTGCCGCACATGCTCCAGTACATGGCGGGCAAATCCGTAATCATCGATAAAATTCTCGCTGATGATTTCGAACCAGTCCACCACCGGAGGATTTTGCAACAGGTGGGCGAAGTGTTTGTTTCTTAAACCAACGCCCAGGCCTAAATTACTTAGGCCCAGGCGAGGGTGAGTTGGGGTTGGCATTGAGACTTAAAAAATATTAGGTTGAAGGTGGAAACGCCAGACGCAGATCGCTTGGCTTAGGTTTCTGCGCAGGCGGTGTTTGCCCGCGTTTGGCCAGTACCTCGCAATAAGCTTGCCAGGCTATATCATATACCAGGTCGCCTTCGGCATAGGTTATAGATTCGCTCAGCGATTGTGATTTGTGTGAGGGTGGCGGAAAGTCGAACAGTTCCATTTTATCGGTGCCGGGTTTAGGAGCCGGAAACATTTGCGAAGCAGAAATAGGTACTGCGCAACCGCCAAAGCTGGCGCATTTGTTATCGGCAGGGGCACTCATAAATTGGGGTGCACCGCAAACGCCGCCGCTCTTAACCACATCGGGGGCTTTGTAACCAAATTTGCCTTTAAAGCTAAAATCGGCTTTGCTGCTGCATCCGCCGCCACCGCCATTTACCGATTGTACAAATCCGCAACCACCTTCTGCACGGCAGGTATTGGAGCCACGGCAGGTGTGAAACACTTCCTGTGCGGCACAGGTATTGGGATCGGTAGTATTGTTGGCATTAAGATCGAGGCCCTGGCAGGCATGGTATAACACGCTTGGGTTGCGTGGTTCCACACCCAAAGCCAGGTTAGGCGCCTGACCAAAAATAGCCCAGCAAATAGACATACGGTCGCCGGAGCCCGACATAGACGGATAAGGGAATGAGCCGCCCGGCGTATTCCAGAACGTGTTAAGCACGGTAGTTACACCGGCAATGGCACCTGCGGCAGCCTGGCTCAGCAAGGTAAAGTTGGCCGGGTCTTTCTTCAGGTTGTTCAGCGCACCGGCAATATCATCGGCCGGAGGAATAGGATATTTGTTAAGGTCATAGCCTTCTGATTTGAGCATATCGGCTGTCCATTTGTTACCAGCGGCATGCCATTGGTCCCAGGTCGATATTTTGCCGCTTTTCAGCAATTCCATTACACTCTGGAAGGTTTCAAAGTGATCCATGGAGCCATAGTGGTAGCGGGCTGCTGCGTTGGAAGAAGGTACTTGTTTGCCTGTATCGGAGTAAGAAGGGTAATTGTTGCGCAATGCCTCATCGCTGGGCTGGAACTGGTCTTGCACCGCCTGCAGCATAGGCAGGCCAATGCGTGCCCTTATTTCGGCCACTACACCGCCGCCTTCGCCCTGGTCGGTAATACCGTTGATCATGTCCAGCACTTGTCTTTGTGCCGCCAAAGGATCGGTAGCCGGAATGGTGGCGCTCATATGCGGGTACTCTGCCATATGGCCGCCTTCGGTAGCGTTGAAAATGTCTTCCTGCTGGTTGGGCGTGGTAAATACATAATCCCACAGTGTAGTACCATCGGTATATTGAATGGAGAGATAATCCCAAAGGCAAAGGTACATATGCCCGATAGAGCCAAACATAGGCAGGTCGGCTTCGGTATCAGTCGCTTTCCAGTTGGCATAAGGTACCTCGGGGAAGTACTTCTTCATTTTGTCTTCCAGGATAATGGATTTGGCGCTTTCTTCAGTTTCTTCAATAGCCAGAAACAGGTCTATCTGCTCTTTGTTTACCGCGCCTAGTTTTACCCTAATGTCGCTGTACGGCGCTTTGGTGTCTTTAAAATCGAGGATGTGCGGCAGCACGGTAAGGTCGTTGCCATAGCAAATCCAGCCATAGTTTTCGGTTTGCAGCATAGGACTGGTATAGTCCGGCACTGCGCCAATGGCTTTGCAAATGTTGGAGGCCAGCTGTAGGTGCAGCATTTCGGCGATAAACACGCTGAAAATGGCATTAAACGCCTTTTGATTGTCGGTCTGCGGGTTAGCTGTTGTAGACATGCCCGGCCACATGCGACCCTGGTAAAAATTGTTTTTTCCTGTAATCTGGTGGGTACCTTCCAAAGAGTAAAGGGAGGTCATGTACAGGGGAATGGTAAACAGCTCTACGTTTACAGCTGCCTGTGCGGTAGCAAAAAGGGCCGATTTGTCGGTGGCTTTAAGGGACGGGTCCCGTTGCTGCACGCCGTCTTTAAAGAGCATGGAGAGGCGGTTGGCGCTCTCTGCCTGGAGGTCGTTTTTCATCTTTATGGTTTTAGGTATAGGTGTATCCCTGGTTCTGTACGTAGTCTGGCGATGATGTCCTGTAGCTGCACAGTCCTCCCGACATAAACATCCTTAACTACGCGCACAACACTAACAAATGTTGGGCGTTACAAACATAAAAAGTAATTAAATAGTAAAAAACCGTTTTTTAACGGTATGGAGAAAAAACTTTGGGCTTTGGGGCTTCGAGGCTTCGACAGGCTCAGCCACCAAAGCTTAAGAACATCCTTCGAGGACTTCGACAGAGCCTGTCCCGCTCATGCAGGGCTCACCACCGAAGGGAGGTGGCCAAGAAAATTTCAGGAGGGTCCAGGAATCAAAGGCGGCTGAGCTTGTCGAAGCCTAGTTTACAAACTGGTAGCTGATACCGAGGTTAAGGCGTACGTCGGTGCCAGGGTAAATGGGCGACATGCCGGGTGCGTATAAGCCATAGGCCCGCACCACATTTTCTTTCCAGATGAGTTGGTTGAGCTGGTCGGCAGAGAAGAATACCCTTATTTTTTTGATGCGCATGCTTACAAATGCGGTGAGTTCGGGCTTATTGGCCGTTTTACGGTCGTATTGCAATACAAATTGCTGCAGTTGCTGGCTGTAGGCATCGGCATAAAACTGGGTATGGTAACGGATCTCTGCACCAATGCTGTACAGCAGTTTTTTCTGAAACAGTCGGTCTTCATACATCAGCTGGTGGCGCCCCATAAAGCTGGGGATATGCAATGGCGCATCGCCGGTAACCTGCTGAAAAAAGAATTCGTTATTGAAAATTATACCCCTGAAATAGAATCCTTTATAGGCGTTTACCTGGAGTATAGAAAAAGCTGTGGCGGTTTGTTTAGGCGCCAGGTTGGTATCCATGTAAATGTAGTTGCCCATCACCCAGGATTGTACGCCAGCGCCCAATCTGTACTTAGGGTTACTATAGCTGCCACCCAAACGGGTAAAACTCTGGTTACGAAAATCGTTGCTCCATTTGTAGTACAGCGACTGGTAAGTTTCCGACATCAGCGGCGCATTTTGAAGGGTTTGCATCGCATTCAGGCGAATATTGCCCCAGTTTTTGCCCAAATCCTTTTCGAGGAAACCATTAGCAGAGAAATTACCGGCTGTAATACCGGCAAAGTAAAACTTAACATCTGCGCCATAGCCCCACTGGCCCTGCGCCAATGCTTCTTTTTGCAATCTGCCGGCTACATAGGGCAAAGAGTAATTGTTGCGACGGGCATCCAGGATAGTGCTGTTTTGCTCTATACCAATCCCCGCCTCTACCAGCAACGGTTTATCATTGCTGCCAATGGTGGTGCGCAAACCAAAGAAGTTGTCGATCTTATTGAGATACTGGGCCGCTTCTACACTATCGGTGCTCTTAAAACTGTAATTACCTAAGCGCACATAGGTAAGCGAATCGGGTCTTTTAGCCAGGTAATGATACTTGGCCGATGACCATTTGAACCGGTGCACTACCGAAAACCGGGGGGTAAATACATACAGCTTGTGTACCGAATCGGGTTGGAGTATGGTATCTTTTTTACCAAAAGAGTAGCTGTGCTCCAGGCTTATGCTAAAATCGCGGTACTGGTTAAGGGTAAACGATTTATTGCTCTTTTGGGCATTGGAAGTAGAGTTGTCGTAAGGCAGTACTACCGGCACAATGCGGCGGTCGGTATAAATGGCGCTATCCAGATCGCCTTCATTACGTATACCACCATTTTCATAATTCTGCATTTTGCTGTAAGCCACGCCCAGTTTAAGCTGGTACTGTTCATTTTTAGAAGCGTAATGCGTGGTAAGCGAAGCATTGTCGTGAATGGTGCGCTGGGCCAGGTATACACCCGGTGAGCTTATCTTTTTATACTGAACGGCTATATTGAACCGGGAGTTAATATTTTGCGTGTGCAGCACATTGAGCACCTGCTCTGCTTTGGAGCCCAACAGGTAATTGAATACCGTAAAGGGTTTGTTGGTTTGGTAGTAATCGAGGCTATCGGCATTCCAGCGGTAAGGTTCAAAAGCAGTGTAGCCCAGTGTAAGACCTGGCTGGGTATAAGGTTTAAACCACCAATCGTTAAGCGGCGAACCTACATTGCCGAGGTCTTTGTTCAGAAAATTATACGGATTGTAACGGAAAAACGTGGTGAGGCTCGTATCGGGGTATATTCTTTTAAGCGAGTTGGCCTTGGTGGCGTAAACTTTGGCAAACTGGTTCACATACAGGTTGTGCTGTGCTTTGTGCAAAGAATCGTCGTTTGGCGCCGGGGTTTGTGCCCGCGTCAGAAACGGAATGCCAATAGCCAGTGAAATAATCAGAAGTACCTTAATCCTGTGCACCAATGTGTTACGGTTTTTGATGATACCACCTGGCGACTGGTAAAATCCATAACGCTGTGGTGGCGGCAAAGTTAAAGTATAGGCTTTAAAGAATGAATATTAGATGAAACCGGAGCCGGATAATTTTTTGGCAGGCAAAAAAAGCAGCACAAAACCTCATATGCCGGGCTTCATGCTGCTTGCGGTATAAATAAGATTATCTCATCTTTTACAGTGTCGCAATCACTTCGCGGAAGAGTAATGCTACTTTAGGTGCAGCTATGCGGGCGGCTTCCAGCACTTCTTCGTGGGTAATGGTGTTCAGATCTTCGCGTATGCCTATGTCGGTAATTACGCTTATGCCAAATACCTTCATGCCCATATGGATGGCTACGATAACCTCTGGCACGGTGCTCATGCCCACGGCATCACCGCCAATTACATTCATGTAGTGGTACTCTGCCCGGGTTTCGAAAGTAGGGCCCTGCAAGCCAATGTATACACCGCTGTACACGGGAATATTGTTTGCCTCTGCAATTTGTTTGGCCTTAGCAATTAGAGCCAGGCTGTATGGCTCGCTCATATCCGGAAAGCGCGGCCCCAGCTCACTGATGTTTTTGCCCCGCAGCGGATGCTCGGGAAACAGGTTAATGTGATCGTGAATGAGCATAAGATCGCCCACCTTAAAATTGCGGTTCATACCTCCAGAGGCATTGCTCACCATAAGGGTGTGTACGCCCAATAATTTCATAACCCGCACCGGAAAAGTTACTTCCTGCATATTGTAACCTTCATAATAATGGAAACGACCCGCCATTACCACTACATCTTTACCGCCATAGGTACCAAAGATCAGCTTGCCCGAATGGCCTTCTACCGTAGATTCCGGAAAATTGGGAATATCCTGGTAAGGAATCTCTATGGTATTGGTCATCTGCTCTACCAGTCCCCCACCCAATCCGCTGCCCAGGATAATGCCCACTTCGGGTTGGCGTTTGGTTTTGCTGTGCAGGAAGGTGCGGGTTTCTTTTATCGTATCGAGATATGTGCTCATGTTACTTGGTTTATAAACCACCAAGATAAGATAACCGCTGAGGATGTAAAAATCCGGCGTATGCCGGGAGCGTTTTTACTTAATGCAATTAATCGTTCTAAATAATCGCGATTTATATACCTTGCGGGTTTTTGAATATGAATAAGTTTAAAACTTTTGTTTGTATTTTGATGCTTCTTTGTGGTCAGACGTCACAGGCGCAGGAGCGGGAAGTTACTTTTTATTACAACGAGTTGTTCTACGTATGCCAAAAGGCAAGTGCCAAATATTACCGGGTGGTAAGCCTGGATTCGGAAGTGTCTCCGTATTTTATTGTCGAAGATTATTATATGAGCGATAGCCTGTACCGGCAATCTTTGATGTCGCATGTAGATCCTGTATCCCAGTATTATGATGTTCAGGAAGGCAATGGTACGTGGTATTATGAAAGTGGTATTAAAGAAAAACAAGCTTCTTTTGTAAACGGTAAATTAGTCGACTTATGCAGGACCTGGACTACAGAAGGCGCTATAAAGGATTCGATATATTACAGTAATGGGAAACCCGATGGGGAGAGCGTGGTGTTTTTTTCCAATGGTAAAATACGAACAACGTGTGTGTACGCCAAAGGGCAAAAAAATGGCCTGCTCAAAAGATACTGGCCCAGTGGGCAATTGCGCCGGGAAGAAATGTACCATTCTGATGTTATGGATTGGGGTAAGTGTTATGACTCAACCGGGCATGAAATACCTTATTTCATAGCTGATGCACCCCCGGAATATCCGGGCGGGGAGGATGAAATGATGGCTTTTCTTGGCAGAAACATACATTATCCTCCAATGGCTAGAGATAATGATATTCAGGGGCAAGTAATTATACAATTTGTAGTAAATACAGATGGCAGGCTTAGCAACTATAAAGTGGTAAGGCCGGTGAGTCCGATACTGGAGGCCGAAGCTTTGCGAGTGGTAAAGCTTATGCCAAACTGGAAACCGGGCAAAGAAGAAGGCGAATGGAGTAACATTATTTACAACCTGCCTATCCATTTTACGGTGGATAGGTAAGAAAAAAGTGATCGCTACCAGGGTGTTTAACAGCAGCATCCAGGTCAAAAAAGAATATATATGAGACTTAATATCACCGTAATGCCTATAAGTTTTGATTTTAACTTCCTAAACCTTACTTTTGGCCCAAATTTTTTAAAAAATGAATCTGCACGAATATCAGGCCAAGAGTTTGCTGAAGAAGTACAATGTACCTACTCAGGAAGGCATCGCTTGCAGCACTGCTGAAGAAGCATTGGAAGCGTACAATAAAATTTCTGCTGAAACCAATAACAATTTTGCTGTTGTTAAAGCCCAGATCCACGCTGGTGGCCGCGGTAAAGGCAGCATGATTGAAGTACCCGAGCAACGTGGTGTGCAGGTTGCTAAAAGCGCCGATGACGTAAAACGCATCGCTGGTAATATCCTGGGCAATACCCTGGTGACTATCCAGACTGGCGAAGCTGGTAAAAAAGTAAGCAAAATCCTGGTTGCACAGGATGTTTACTATCCTGGCGAAAACCCGGTTAAAGAGTTCTACCTCTCTATCCTGCTGGATCGTGCTACCAAACAAAACGTAATCATGTACTCTACCGAAGGTGGTATGGACATTGAAGAAGTGGCGCACAACACTCCGGAGAAAATCTTCAAAGTGTGGGTAGCTCCTGGTTCTCCCCTGCAAGGTTACCAGGCACGCAAAATCGCTTTTGACCTGGGTCTGAGCGGTGAGGCTTTCAAAAACATGGTAAAATTCGTTGGCAATTTATATAACGCTTACGTAGGTCTGGATTGCGGTATGCTGGAAATTAACCCGCTGTTCAAAACCTCTGATGAGAAAATCATCGCGGTTGACTGTAAAATGAACCTGGACGACAACGCCCTGTACCGTCACCCGGCCGAAGCCGACATGCGCGACAAATCTGAAGAAGATCCTACCGAAGTTGAAGCTGGCGAATACAACCTGAACTATGTAAAACTGGACGGTAACGTTGGTTGCATGGTAAACGGTGCTGGTCTGGCTATGGCTACCATGGATATGATTAAACTGGCTGGCGGTGAGCCTGCTAACTTCCTCGATGTAGGAGGTACTGCCAACGCTAAAACCGTTGAAGCTGGTTTCCGCATCATCCTGAAAGATCCTAACGTAAAAGCGATATGCATCAACATCTTTGGTGGTATCGTTCGTTGCGACCGTGTTGCACAAGGTGTAATCGATGCGTACAACAACATTGGCGACATTCACGTTCCCATCATTGTTCGTCTGCAAGGTACAAATGCTGAAGAAGCTAAGAAACTGATCGAAGAAAGTGGTCTGAAAGTACAATCTGCTATCCTGCTCAGCGAAGCTGCTGCACTGGTTCAGAAAGCTGTTACTGCTTAATTGATAAGTATTTAATATCATAAACAGCCCCCGCAACACTGCGGGGGCTGTTTCGTTTACAGGGTGTTGCGCCCGGCGGGGGTACCGCTATAAAAACCATAAAATACCGTTATTAAACGTATGGGCAGAGGCCATACAGGTTGTAGGTTTGTACTACCAAATAACAACGCAATCCTTAACCTAAATCGACTGGTATGGCATCAACATTAATCGGAGCAGTAACTAATCCTGTACGCACACAGGGCCTGGCCTCTAACCCGGCCCTGAACTCCAAACACGATCTGGTGGTATTAAAAGGCCCCGGCCTTTTTCTCTCTGCCGAAGTAACCAAGCAAGGCGGTAATACCGATCTTACGTTTATCATTCTCGATATAGATGGTAAAAACGTAGTGAATATTTCAGTGGCCGCGTTATTCAACCAGGGGCTAACCACCCACAACTCCTATGGTATTTCAGTATTTCGCAGCAGCGCAGCCCTCGAAACGGTAACCATTGGTTTGCCTTACCCGCTTACCTATCAGCGCGCTATGAGCCTGAGTGTACAAGTTGCCGAAGCCGGTGTAGTACAGCTCTTAGGCAACGTGCTTTCCGCCTCCTGACGCCTACCCCTCACCAAACCAACCTATGAACGTGCCGGACTCTCCGGCACTTTTTTTTTATCTCTGATAAAACTGTTGTGATTGAATAGGCTTGTGATGCAATGCTTATCCTCTTGTATGTCATCCTGCAGCGCGAGGTACGAGCGAAAGCAGGATCTCTTCATTGGCATTTTTTTCATAAAACAGCCCCCTGCCACAACCTTTTAGCATTTCATTTGTCTTAAACAGGGCCGGAGATTCATTTAAATAAGCGCGAACCATTAAATTTGTTGATTCAGGTAAATGAAGGCCCTCACTTAAACAGGAGATGTATATGAAAATTTTGTTGGTAGAAGACGAACCTTCGGTAGCATCGATGATGCACAAAGGCTTATCTGAAAAAGGATATGCGGTAAGTGTGGCACCCGATGGTAATCTTGCGCTGCAAATGGCGCTGGACGGGCAATACCAGCTGTTTATCATTGATGTAATGTTGCCGGGCATGAATGGCATTGAATTGTGCCGGGTGCTGCGCGAAAAAAATATAGATACACCGGTACTCATGCTTACGGCATTGGGCACCACCGAAAATATTGTAGCCGGGTTGGATAGCGGTGCCGATGATTATGTGATAAAACCTTTCCGCTTTGCAGAGCTGGAGGCCCGTATCCGCTCGCTATTGCGCCGGAGTGTGCCAGATGCCCTACCCGCGGCAGAAATGCTGGCAGTGGCCGATCTTGAAATGAATCTCGATGCCAAAACCGTTACACGCAATGGTAAGGATATTGTGCTCACTGCCACAGAATTTCGGTTGTTGGAATGTCTTTTACGCAATCAGAACCGGGTACTGTCGCGCTTAGACCTGCTGGAAAAGGTTTGGGGTGTAGATTTTAATATGGGCACCAATGTGGTAGATGTGTATGTCAATTACCTGCGTAAGAAAATTGATAAAGGCTTTGAGTCTAAACTGGTGCATACCGTGGTAGGCATGGGCTATATGGTTAAAGAAGCATAACGGATTATGAGGATACAAACAAAAACCGCTTTACTGTATACCATCCTTACCGGGGTTATCCTGCTGGCGCTGGGTATGTTTGTATATGTGCTCACCAGCCGCTTTGCCGCCACAGATTTTTATAAGCGCCTGGAGATACGCGCGTTTGTAGCCGCCAGGGTAAAACTGGAGCAGGATGAAAGTTCTGTAACGGCATACGACGACATTCGCAAAGCTCACCTGGAAGTATTGCAGGGCGAAAAAGAGTTTTTTATAGAAGTAAGCGATACACAAGTCATGCAGGCGCAACCTTCTACCCTGCACCTGCCACAAAAATTCTACAAACAGGTGGTGCACCACGGTGTAGCCAATTACCAAAGCGGCGATACTTACTATACTGCTATTTATTACCCAGATAACCAGGGCAATTTTATCGTGCTGCTATCGGCACGTAACGAGCCGCTTACTTCTACCCTGCGCAATCTCCGGTATTTGCTTATAGCGGGGTTCTTTTCAGCCATGCTCATTGTGTTTACAGTGGGTTTAATATTTTCCCGGCAGACTTTTGCACCGGTGCGCAACATCATTCGCCAGGTTAAAACCATTAATGCCGAAAACCTTGCAGTAGAGCTACCCGTTTACCGTGGCGAGGATGAGATAGCACAACTAACCAATACCTTTAACGATATGCTGTACCGCCTGCGTACGGCATTTGAAACGCAGCAGAATTTTGTGAGCAATGCCTCGCACGAGTTTCGCACGCCCGTAACCACTATCCTGGGCGAAGCCGATTTATCGCTTACCGGCGAGCGTACAGTGCCTGAGCTAAAGCAAGCCATGCAAAACATCTTGCATGAAGCAGAGAAACTAAAACTTATTATCGACAGCCTGCTGAGCCTGGCTCAAACGGGATTTGACGGTAAAAAACAACAATGGACACCGCTGCGGATCGATGAACTGCTCTGCGATGTAAAACATAATGTAGAAAACATTACCAACCGGCACAATGTGCAGCTGGTACTCGATAACCTGCCAGAGGACGAAACTTTCCTGGAAGTAGAAGGCAACGCCGATCTGCTGAAACTGGCAGTGAGTAATATTGTGCTCAATGCCTGCAAGTACTCCGACAATAAACAGGTAACGGTAAGCATCCATTCCGATGGTACACAACTACAGGTGATTATTGAAGACAAAGGCATTGGTATTCCCGAAAAAGAACTGAAAGACATTTTTACACCATTCTTCCGGGCTTCGAATGTGCAAACCTACCGGGGGTATGGCATTGGCTTACCACTAAGTATGAATATTATAAGATTGCACCACGGCAATATCTCCGTATTGTCGGTGCAGGACACCGGAACCCGTGTGGTAGTTATGCTTCCGGTGTTTCAGGAAAACAGACAAGCGGGTCTCTAATTTGATTCTAATCTTCTTCTAACCCGATTCTAAGGCGTTTATTAGGCCGTTCTAATGGCCGGCATCCAACTTTGCATGTACTACCATGTAACGTTTAAATGCCTTAGTATGAAACAAATTCTGATACCAACCGATTTTAGTCTTTCCTCCCTCGACCTGGTGGAGCAAACTGCCGAAACACTGAATGCAGACCGCATGAACATTATTTTGTTTCATGTATTTGATATGCCCTCCGGCATCCGCGATCTGCTGTTTGTAAACAAAAGCATTCACCATACCCGGCTCATGACCGACCAGTTTATGGCCAAATGCGAAGCGTTAAAGAAGCGCTACACGTTTAACATCAATTCCATTACAGTGCAGTATGTGTATGGCGATACCCGGGCTGTTTTCAGGAGTTTCCTCTCTGCCTGCGGTGCAGATATGATTGTGTACCCGGAAAGCATCAATTTGCAGCTTACACACCCGCAAAGCATTCATCCCGGTAAGTTAATTGCCAAAAGCAAGATGCCTTTGCTTACCACTTTCCGTTCACCAGCCACTTTCAGCTTTGCCGTTACCCGCGAAAAAAGGGTTTTGCAGGCTACCTGATCCCATTAAATCATCCTTATGCTGTTACAAAAGAATATACCATTCCAATACATATTCGGCAAAATCAAAACAGAGCTTTTGCTGATCGCTGTGTATGCACTCGTTATCGAGCTATTGTACAGCAACTTTCATGTGACCAAAATCTCCATTCCCATTGCCATTCCTACGGTTTTGGGTACGGTGCTCTCATTATTGCTGGGGTTTAGGTCTAACCAGGCTTACGACCGCTGGTGGGAGGCCCGTCATATCTGGGGCGCTATCGTAAACGATTCGCGCTCGCTGGCCCGCCAGGTGCTGAGTTTTACCCAGGTTTCTTACGACCAGGAAGACCTGGCATTGTTCCAGCAGCGGTTTATACACCGCCAAATGGCCTGGTGCTTTAGCCTGAGCCGCAAACTGCGTGGACAAGATGCTTTAGAGGGTATGGATAAATACCTGGGCAAGCGCGATTACGAGCATGTAGCCCGCTATTCCAACGCGCCGGTTGCTATGCTGGAGCTGCATGGCCGCGACCTGAGCGTAGCGCTTAACAATGGTTGGCTCAACAGCTACCAGCAAGTAGAGATCGATAAAACCATCAGCCGCCTGTGCGATTCAATGGGTAAATGTGAGCGGATTAAGAACACAGTGTTTCCTGCTACGTATAGCCTGTACATTCATTTTGCACTGTTGTTGTTTATAGGCCTGCTGCCGTTTGGTGTGATCGAGTATGTAGGCTTTTTTGAAATTCCATTGGTAGTAGCCATCTCCGCATCTTTTTTGCTGATCGAGAAAATGGCGATTCACCTACAAGATCCGTTCGAAAATAAACCTACGGATACGCCTATGACGGCTATTTCGGGCAACATTGAATCGGATCTGCGCCAGATGCTGCGCGAGTACGCTCCTGCACCATCGCCCGTTACCAACCGCACCGTGCGGGTAAAAGTAGAAAGAGCAGCTTATTATATTTTGTAGAATTACTCATTACTACATTTCAAGAACCCTGTGCTGAAGCATATAGTCGCTTCCAGCTTTGAGCCGTACCATTTGGTGCGGCTTTTTAATGTTCAAGCTACTATTCATAACAGTTGTTTTTGAAGGGTATGTTTTGTTACTTAGATGGCAATCATTTACTAGCACGATATGGAATTAAAGGTTTACCAAAAATTTAATGATGAGGTTTTGGCTGATGAGCTGGCTACACAGTTAACGAAACAAGGAATTTCCATCAAGATTGAAGACAACCAACAGTATTTTGATCCATCTTTTTCCGGAAACCCATTGAACCGTGAGATTCGTGTGATGCTGGTTCCCGGTGATTTTGAAAGGGCAGACAAAATCATGTCGGCTTATTACAAAGAAATGCTGGAAAGTATAGAGCCCGATTATTACTTGTTTAAATTTTCGAATAAGGAGCTGCTTGATATTGTTCATCATCGGGAAGATTGGGGCCCTTTGGATTATGAACTTGCTTTAAAACTTCTTAATGATAGGGGTGTGAACATAGGCGACGAAACAGAAAGTTCTAAACAGCGTAAACAGAGCAAAGCTTTGGCAGCACCTGAACCCGCGGCAAAAAGTTTATGGCTTGTGGGGTATATATGTGCTTTATTTGGTGGCTTGTTGGGGGTACTCGTTGGTATGCACATCGCTTATACAAAAAAAACACTGGCCGATGGTACTAGTGTATGGCGCTATACAGATAAAGACCGCAATCGCGGTTCTGTGCTGCTTATGTTTTCGGTGGCTAGTCTTATCCTTTGGTTTTTGATAAGAGTAGTCCGGTAAATAAACCTGGTAAGGTTGAAGTTCGTTGCAGGTACAATCAAATTGTGTTTGTAAATCTGCGTAATTTTTCGTTACTTAAGGGTATGTCTACAGCGCACCATTACCATCTTACGATTACCTGGACCGGCAATAAAGGCATGGGAACATCCGGTTATGCCGAATACGATCGCAACCATACCATCCAGGCCAATGGAAAACCTATTATTTATGGCTCTTCCGATGCTGCTTTTCGTGGCGATGTACAGCATTATAACCCGGAGGATATGCTGGTGAGCTCGCTATCTTCCTGTCATATGCTGTGGTACCTGCACTTATGTGCAGATGCGGGTATAATTGTTACCCAATATGTAGATCATGCCATTGGTACAATGGAAGTGGTGCACAATGGCAGCGGTAAGTTTATAGAAGTAATGCTGCATCCCAAGATTATTGTAGCAGATATTTCGATGATCGATAAAGCCCTGGAGCTGCACGATGAAGCACACAAAATGTGCTTTATTGCTAATTCCGTCAATTTTCCGGTAAATCATAATCCGCTCGTAGAGGCCCTGCAGGCGTAGTCAAATCCTGTATCGGCCCCTGAGCCTGTCGAAGGGTCGATACAGGATCTCTCCAACCTGTCAGGTGCAGCGTCCTCCCAGGTTCAAGCAATTGTAATCTCATCATCTCCCCCGCAGGAGGAGCATTTATCCGGGCACCAACGTAATACACACGATCTGCCTGGTATGCGGTGTTAATTTAAACCGCTCATCGGCACGCATGCCGGTTACCCAAACAATGCGTTTATCACTTTCTAGCACCCATACCCTTTCTTTTTGAACCAAGGAAGCTTTCTGATCTATCAGGAAACGGGCCAGCTTTTTCTTTTTATGGTTCATGCCTATCGGGTAAAAATAATCACCCTCTTTCTTCTTGCGGAGTATCAGCGGAAAGGTTAGCGCTGCTGCATCCACAAAGATCGTATTGGCATTGGCCTCGTTCAGGTTGGCTTCTTTTACCGTTTGCAATTGCAATTGCCCTTCGGCAAAAGTAATAGTTTGGTTGCCCGATTCTATTACAACCATTTCTGCTGCTGTTGTAATAAGCGTGCTGATGATAAGGAAATTACGGTTTTTCAGCAGCCGGTGTGTGTCCGATACCATCCATTTGCCCGTTGGCGCATCTGCAAGCTTAGCGGCTTCGGCCGATTGGGCCGGGGTAAAACCAAAAGGTTTAAGAACTTCGAACAGCAACGTTTCGGCTACGGGATATTGTTTTAGTTTCAGCACTGGAATAAACCATTCGGCACCACGCTGTTCTACCAGTTTTTTCTTGAGCATATCTATTTGTTGCAGGTACAACCATTCCTGTTCGCTAAACCGGCGAATGTTGGCAAGCATGTTTTTCCGGAAACCGGGAATCGTTTTTTCAATGGCAGGCAATACCTCCAGCCGGAAATAATTGCGCGTATAATCGGCCGATTGGTTGCTGGCGTCTTCGTGAAAAGGAATATTGTTATCGCGTGCATAAGCCAGCAGCTCTGCTTTGCTGGCAAAGAGCAAAGGGCGTATCACCTGGTTGGCATTGGGTAAAATACCGTGCAGGCCACTAATACCGGTGCCTTTGCAAAAGTTCATAAATGCGGTTTCAATGCTGTCATCGGCATGGTGCGCAGTGGCAATACTGTGGTAGTTCTGTTCGGTACAAAGCTGGCGAAACCAGTCGTACCGCAGGTTACGTGCCGCTTCCTCTATCGATTGCTTGTGCATGGCAGCATAAGCTGTGGTATCGAAGCGGATGGTATGGCAGGTAATGTTGCGGTCTTTGCAATAGCCGGTAACCAGGGCCTCGTCGTTATCAGAAGCATTGCTCCGCAGCTGGAAATTGCAGTGCGCTACCGCAAAACGATAACCCAATTGGTGAAACACCTGCAGCAACACCATAGAATCGGCGCCGCCGCTAACGGCCAGCAAAACGGGTTTGGCCGGCGGCAAAAGCTGCTGCGCCGCTACAAAACGGGCTACCTGTGCGGGAAAAGAATTAGATGCTGCCATTAGTACAACAGGAATTCCAAAGCTGATTGTAATTCATTGTAAGCATGGCGCTCCCCTGCCTGTTTGGCCTTTTCCATCCCCTTTTCGTAGGTCTGCACGGCCAGATCGGTCTCTTCCATGCGCTCGTAGAGTTTGGCCAGGTGGTAGTAAGAGCCAATATAACCGGGGTTTTCAGATAACAATTCTTCAAATGTCTCCCTGGCTTTGGTGTCATTTCCTTCCTTTATCCATTCCAGTGCCAGCGCGTGTTTCACAAAGCTATCGGCCGGATTTTCGGTTAAAAGTGCTATCAATTGTTCTTTCCTGTTCATAAAGTGTTTTTTATGCCCGCATGTTATATATTTGCAGGTACTTTGTTATAACCCTAAATACTCTAATTCTATAACAATGAAGATTTTAGTTTGTATCAGTAAAGCTCCGGACACTACCACAAAAATAACATTCACGGACAACAATACTAAATTCAACGAAGCTGGCGTACAGTACATCATCAACCCGTATGATGAATGGTATGCACTGGTGCGTGCGTTGGAACTGAAAGAAGCTGGTGTGGCTTCTGATGTGCATATGATTACAGTAGGTAAAGCCGATGCAGAGCCTATCATCCGCAAAGCGCTGGCGCTGGGTGGTGATGAAGCGATACGCATCGATGCCGACTCTGCCGATACTTATGCTACAGCTGCCTTGATTGCAGATTATGCCAAACAAAACGGTTACGATCTTATCCTTACCGGTAAAGAATCTATCGACTACAACAATGGTGCTGTAGGTGGTATGATTGCCGAACTGCTGGATATGCCTTATGTATCCCTGGCTACCAAACTGGATGTAAGCGGTACCGAAGTAACGGTGAGCCGTGAGATTGAAGGTGGCGAAGAAGTAGATACCTGCGCCCTGCCGCTGGTGATCAGCTGCCAGAAAGGTATGTCTGAGCCCCGCATTCCTAACATGCGCGGTATTATGGCTGCCCGTACCAAACCCCTGAAAGTGGTTGCGCCTTCAGCAGTGGAAGCGCTTACTGCTATTGTAAGTTATGAAATGCCTCCAGCTAAAGCCGGTTGCAAATATGTAGAAGCCGGTAATGAAGAAGAACTGGTACGTCTGCTGCACGAAGAGGCCAAAGTAATCTAATTGGACAACGGACAGAATTTCAATCTTTAACAATCGTATTTAAACATATTTATCATGGTTTTAGTATTTGCTGATCAAAGCAATGGTAAAATAAAGAAATCATCTCTCGAGGCCGTAAACTACGCTAACAAAATTGCTGCCCAGATGGGTACGCAAGCGGTAGCGCTGGTACTGGGCGATGTGGCTGCCGATGAGCTGGCCAACCTGGGTGTATACGGTGCTGCTAAAGTGCTGCATGTAGCCAACAATAAACTGAATGATTTAGAAGCACGTGCTTACGCCAAAGCTGTAGCAGCTGCGGTGCAGGCAGAAAATGCTTCTGTAGTAATTTTCTCCAACAGCGTAACCGGTAAAGCGGTTGCTCCCCGTGTAGCTGCCCGCCTCAAAGCTGGTCTGGTTGCAGGTGCTGTAGGTATGCCCGATACCAGCAATGGTTTTGTGGTTAAGAAAAGCGTATTTTCCGGTAAGGCATTTGCACATGTAGGTGTAAATTCTGCCATTAAAGTGGTAGCCTTAACACCTAACACTTTTGCAGTTGCGCAGATTGGTGCTGCTGCTCCGGTAACTGCGTTTAACGTAGAGCTGGGCGATGCCGATTTCACCGTAAAAGTGAAAGAAGTACAAAAAGCCAGCGGTAAAGTGCCTTTGGCCGAAGCCGAACTGGTGGTATCCGGTGGCCGTGGTCTTAAAGGTCCTGAAAACTGGGGTATGCTCGAAGAAATGGGCGATATTATTGGTGCTGCTATGGCTTGTAGCCGTGCGGTAGCCGATGCACACTGGCGCGATCACCACGAGCACGTGGGCCAAACCGGTGGTACCATCCGCCCTAACCTGTACATTGCAGTAGGTATTTCCGGCGCCATCCAGCACTTAGCTGGTGTAAACGGATCTAAATATATTGTAGTGATTAATAAAGATCCTGAAGCGCCTTTCTTTAAAGCTGCAGACTACGGAATCGTAGGCGATGCGTTTGAAGTAGTGCCACGCCTGAATGCTGCACTCAAGAAATTGAAAGCATCACAGCAATAGAATACTTTAAAATCCTGAAAGCCACGCATTTATTTTGCGTGGCTTTTTGTTTTTTGACACACGAAATGTTGTATAAAACAATATTATTTTTCTAACTTCACTCCTCAATGTTAACCCATTAAGTTCCAGGATGAAAAAGATAGAGTTGGAAATTGTAGCGTTGTCTCACAGTATTACACAGACTCATTCTTACGCCGTTGTTTTAGGTGAATTAAACGGTCTGCGCCGTTTGCCTATTGTGATCGGAGGATTTGAAGCTCAGGCTATTGCGGTAGCCCTGGAACGGATGCAACCCAGCCGTCCGCTTACGCACGACCTGATGAAGAATATGCTCAACATCTTTGACGTAGAATTACGCGAAGTGGTGATCTATAAATTGGAAGAAGGCATTTTCTTCTCCAAACTCGTGTGCCTGCATAACGACGAAGTAATTGAAATAGATTCTCGTACCTCCGATGCGCTGGCGCTGGCCGTACGTTTCAATTGTCCTGTTTATACCTACGAGAATATCCTGGAAGCCGCCGGGCTTTATATGGATGAAAGCGGTAAGCCCGAAAAAACTTCGGCAGTAGCCCAAACCACTCCTGAAAAAACTACGCCATCTGTTACGACTTCTGCCGGGCATGATGACCTCAAAGCCTTGTCGCTCGATGAGTTGAACAAACTGCTGCAACAGGTGCTCGACCAGGAAGATTATATGCGGGCCATCGCTATCCGCGATGAGATCAACAGCCGCAAAACAAAATAAAGTACCCGGTTTTACCCCCATGAAAAGCTGGCTTAAAAGCGTGGTAGGAAAGTTGCAGCATACTGCAGCAGCGCCAGCCCAAATAGGCCTTGAGATTATTCTTATTGCACATAGCAATATAGAAAAAAACAATTATGCTATTGTGTTGGGTGAGTTGGGTGGCGCAAGGCGTTTGCCGGTTGTGATAGGAGCCGCTGAGGCTCAGGCCATTGTAGTGGTGCTGGAAGGGATTATACCCCCAATGCCCCTTACCCACGACCTTATGCACAATGCCTTTCAAACCATAGGACTCCAATTAGCAGCAGTAGTAATTTATGCTTTGGATGAAGGTGTTTTTCATTCAAAATTAGTATGTTTGTATAATGCCAGGCGGTTAGAAATTAAGTCCCGTACCTCCGATGCCATTGCATTAGCTGTACGTTTCAACTGCCCTATTTATACCTACGAAAATATTCTTGAAGCCGCCGCCATGTACGATGATTTTAGCAGTACAAAACCGGGCGAAACGGCCGACCAACCTACCCCTGAAAAAACATTGCCGCCGGAGGTGACTGCCAGCGTTAATGATGACCTGAATACCTTATCTTTGGAAGAGTTAAATGGCCTGTTACAACAGGCACTCGGACAGGAAGACTATAAGCAGGCTATTGCCATTTGTAGTGAAATGGATAGCCGCAAAAAAGAATGATCAACCTAAACGTCATAAGGATGAAGAAATGGTTATTGGGTCTTGCCGTGCTGTGTGGTGTGGTGAGTGCAGAAGCGCAGACCCAAAGAAAATGCGGTTTTGATATCGTACAGAAAGTTTTACATCAGAATCCCGCTTACGAAGCGCAGTGGGCGGCATACCAGGCGCAAATGACTGCGGAAGCTGGCAACATGGCGTATAAAACAACGGCTAAGGTAACGGTGCCCGTAGTTTTTCATATTGTACTTACCAGCGCCCAGCAGGCGCAGATTGGTGGTGCCTCGGGCATTGCCGCGCGTGTAGCCTCTCAATTGAAAGTGCTCAATCGCGATTATCAGAAACTCAATGCCGATATTGCTACGGTACCTGCAGCTTTTCAAGGTGCTATCGGCAATCCTGAATACGAATTTTGTCCCGCGCATACCGATCCCAATGGCAATTATACCAACGGGTACGAAATTGTAACTACCAACAAACAAGGCTTTGATGTAGAAACCGGAACCACCGGATCTACCTATTTCTGCAGCGATGCCAAATATGCTGCTACCGGCGGTGCCAATGCCTGGAACCCCAGCAAATATTATAATGTATGGATTTGTAACATTACGCCCAATGGTTTGCTGGGTGTAGCTACCCCACCTTATTTCTTCCCGGGTTTTCCGGATGCTGAGCAAGGTGCTGTTATTACTTTTGGTGCTTTTGGCAGCAAAACAGATGCGGGTGTGAGTGGCTATTTTATTCCCGATATTACCGGAGGCCGTACATTGGTGCACGAAACAGGGCACTATTTTAATCTGCTGCATATTTGGGGCGATGATGATGATGTATCGGGCAATAACAACTGCAGCGGTTCCGACGAAGTAAACGATACACCTAACCAGTCTGATCGCAACTACGGTTGCCCTTCTTACCCGCAAACCGATGGTTGTACGCCTAATGCACCAGGCACCATGTTCATGAATTATATGGACTATGTAGATGATGCGTGCATGAAGATGTTTACACAAGGCCAGGTAAACCGTATGCGTGCTACCCTTACCGCTTCGGGAGGTCGCTCGGGACTGGTGCAAAACAGCCAGGTGTGTAATTCGCCGCTGGGCTTAAATAACTTAGTTTATGAAACAGGTATGTCGGTATATCCGAATCCTGCAAAGAATATACTCAACATCCAGTTCAACCGTGGAGCCGATGGCATTCAGGGCATTGAACTGTCTGATGTAATGGGCAAAACCATCCTGTCAATCCATGTAACCAATACCCTCAACGGCGGTTATGCGCTTAATGTAAGCGATATCGCAGAAGGGGTATATTTTCTGAAGTGCCATTTTAACCGTGGCACCATCACCGAAAAGGTAGTCATTGCAAAGTAATGGATTGATTTTCCGAACACTTTGGGGTGAATTTTGTATAACCCGGGAGGCCTAAAAAAACCGCCCACCAAAAGATTTTGTATACAAACCTTGTTTTTGGCTTCTGGTTTGCTACATAATCACAAAAAATTACATTGATGAAAAAAAGTTTCCTGCTTTTCGCGTCTATGGGTATGTTCGCTTACAGTTATGCCCAGGAATCACAAAAGGTTTGTGGTCAGGAGTTAATGATTCAGCAAGCGGTTAAAAACGATCCTTCGTTTATGACCAGGCTTTACAAAGCCGAAGCTGATGCTGCAATGCTGCCACTGGCAGGACAAAAAACAACTGCCCAGAGTGCAGTGCCCGTAGTGTTTCACTTACTGCTTACCCAATACCAGTTTAACAGTATGGGTGGCGAAGCAGGTATTAAAGCCCGTATTAACAGTCAGCTCGCTGTTCTTAATAAAGATTACCAGCGTCTGAACCCCGATAATGCTAATGTGCCGGCCGATTTCATGCCATTGGTAGGCAATCCGGGTATTGAGTTTAAACTGGCTACTGTAGATGCCAACGGCAATGCTACGCCAGGCTTTGATTATAAAATTATCACCAACGGTGCCAATTTCGATGCCAATGGTGCTTGTAAAGATGCCAAATACGCCTCTTCGGGAGGTATCGATATCTGGAATCCCGATCGTTACTACAACATCTGGGTTTGCACCATCGCTCCTATCACCGGTGGTTCTGTATTAGGTGTAGCTACACCACCTGCAGGCAGCCTTATTACCTTTGCTCAGGCTGAGCAAGGTACGGTGCTTGATTACCGCGCATTTGGCGAAAAAGGCGCTACCCAGGTAGTAGGTCCGTTTTATCCTGCTGCCGGCCGTGGCCGTACACTTACACACGAAAGTGGTCACTTCTTTAACCTGTACCACACTTTTGGTGTGTATGGCGCTTGCAGTACCGATTTTGTTGGCGATACGCCTAACCAGGAAGCTGCAACCAACGGTTGCCCTGCCTTCCCGCTGGTTGATGCCTGTACTACCACCTCTCCTGGTGTAATGTTTATGAACTTCATGGATTACTCCAATGACGATTGCATGAACATGTTCTCTCAGGGTCAGGTAACCCGTATGCAACAAACCTTTGCTGCCAACGGTCCGCGTGCAGAGCTGTTCTCTCACCCGGAACTCACTACACCAATGGCGCCAACCGGTGTTAAAGAAACCGCTGCGCTCGATCATTCCCTGAACATTTCTCCTAACCCGGGCAATGGCTTCTTTGTATTGCAGGTAAAAGGTGGTTATAACCTTAAAAATGTAATGGTAGTAGATGGTATGGGCAAAGAAATATTCCGTGCCAATGGAAACGATTTGTCTGCCATGAATAACATGATCGATATCAGTCGCCAGCCTAATGGAATGTACTTTGTTAAATGTATCTTTGACGAAGGAACCGTTACCGAAAAAGTGATTGTAAATAAATAGGCAAATGCAACAGCATATATCCATTCAGGCGATACTCAACGATAAAAACCTGGATGTTTCATTTAAAAACATTGCGGAAAAAGTTTTAGCACATGAAAGAATCTCTTCGGAAGAAGGGATTCTTTTATTCGAGAAAGGCGAAATCGGCTACCTCGGTGCTTTGGCCAATCATATCCGCGAAGAACGTTTTGGCAACAAAACGTATTTCAACAAGAATTTTCATATCGAACCTACCAACGTGTGTGTGTTTGATTGTAAGTTCTGCTCCTATTCCCGCTTGTACAAGCACCGCGAAGAAGGTTGGGAACTGAGCATCGACCAAATGATGCACATGGTAAAGAAATACGACGGGCAACCCGTTACAGAGGTGCATATCGTGGGTGGTGTACACCCTAAAATGAACCTCGATTTCTTCTGTGAGTTGTTGTCAACCATCAGAGATTACCGTCCCGACATCGCGTTGAAAGGTTTTACAGCCGTGGAGCTGGACTATATGTTCCGCAAAGCGAAAGTAAGTACCGAAGAAGGCATGCGTAAAATTAACGAAGCCGGATTGCAGAGCTTGCCAGGTGGTGGTGCAGAAATTTTTCACCCCGAAGTGCGTGTACAGATCTGTGAAGATAAAGTAGATGGCGACGGTTGGTTAGACATTCATGCTACGGCGCACCGCTTAGGCATGCCTACCAATGCTACCATGCTCTATGGCCATGTAGAAAAATACTGGCACCGCGTAGATCATATGAGCCGCCTGCGCGATGTGCAGGACGAAACCAATGGGTTTAACTGCTTTATTCCGCTCAAGTTCCGCAATGGCGATAACCAGATGTCGCATATGGAAGAAGTTTCCATCATTGAAGACATTAAGACTTACGCCATAGCCCGCATCTTCCTCGATAACTTCGGAAGCATGAAAGCCTACTGGCCTATGCTGGGCCGCCAAAGTGCACAACTCATGTTGTCGTTTGGCGTAAACGACCTGGATGGTACCATTGATGATACCACCAAAATTTACAGCATGGCAGGATCTGAGGAGCAAAACCCTTCGATGACGACCGATGAGCTTTGTAATCTTATAAAAGCGGTAGGCCGTGAGCCGGTTGAGCGCGATACTTTTTACAACGAGATCCGTACGTTTGAACCTGTAGCGTAAGCTGTAATTTCTTATTGTACTATTTTCTTTATAAACCCCGCACTATGCGGGGTTTACTTTTTTAGCTTAAAAGCTTAGGTTTGTTGCTACGATACGAACTTTATGATTCTGAACTATATCTGGATTGGCTTTTTTCTGATTGGATTCGTGGTAGCCCTTGTAAAACTGTGCATGGGCGACATGAACATTTTTTCGCAGGTTATGACCGGCATTTTTGAAACGGCCAAGACCGGTTTCGATATTTCGCTGGGGCTGGTGGGCGTAATGGCCTTGTGGCTGGGCATCATGAAGATTGGCGAAAGAGCAGGTGTGATACAGCTTTTCGCCAAAGTAATGGCACCTTTTTTCCGCAGGTTATTTCCCGAAATTCCCAAAGGTCACCCAGCATCGGGCAGCATTGTGATGAATTTTTCGGCCAATATGCTGGGGCTCGATAACGCAGCTACCCCACTCGGCCTTAAAGCCATGAAAGAGCTGCAAGAGATAAACCCGGTAAAAGATACAGCCAGCAACGCCATGATCATGTTCCTGGTGCTTAATACAGCTGGCATTACCATTATACCAACTTCGGTTATCGCCATCCGGCAAACGATGGCAGTAGAACAAGGGTTGACCAACTTCAACGCCGCCGATATTTTTCTGCCCACTCTCATTGGTACCTTTATTTCGTTTGTCTCCGGCTTGTTTGCCGTGGCATTGTACCAGCGCATAAACCTGTTTCGCTGGCAGATCCTGTTGTTCCTGGCAGGTTTTGCTGCTGCTATGTTTGGCTTGTACACCTGGTTGCACAACTATCCGCCCGATGTAATGGCGCAGTATATTGGTTTGCTGGGCAGCATCACTATTTTTTCTATCATCATTAGTTTTATAGCCGTTGGCGCGTTTAAGAAAATAAACGTGTACGATGCCTTTATCGAAGGCGCCAAAGAAGGCTTTGGCGTAGCCATACAAATTATTCCTTACCTCATTGCCATACTGGTGGCTATTTCGGTATTCCGCAGCACCGGTTGCATGGATTATATTGTAAACGGTATAGCTGCAGGAGTTACCGCTCTGGGTATGGACAGCGAATTTGTGCCTGCCCTGCCCGTTGGATTGATGAAAACCCTGAGTGGCAGTGGTGCGCGTGGGCTGATGGTAGATGTGATGAAAACACATGGTGTAGACTCATTTGTGGGCAAACTGGCTTCTATCATCCAGGGATCTACAGAAACGACCTTTTACGTTTTGGCCGTATATTTTGGCAGTGTCAATATCAAAAAGACGCGCTACGCGGTAATATGTGGTTTGATTGCAGATATAGCAGGTTTAATCGGCGCTATTCTGGTCGCATACTGGTTCTACAAATAATCGGATAGCATGGATTTTATTATAGAAAGCGATTTTACGAACGACGCGTATTTCCGCAAATTAAAATGGGTGTTGCTGCCAGTTGTACTCCTGCTCCTGGGGGTAGCCGTAGGCTACTATGCTTTTCACAATAGTATGGCAGTTATATTGCTTCCACTGGCACTGATTACCTTATTGACGGGTGCCGCCTGGGTAAGAGCACGCCAGTTTCGGGCGTCGCTTCGCAATGGTATGCTCATGTTCGAATACAGCGTAACCATGAGGAGCCGTAGTTATGGCCTGCGGTATGAGCCTATGGTTAACCAGGTGATGATGCCCGCCTCCGAATTTTTCGGTTACGAATGGAACCGCGGCTGGTGGGGCATGGTCAATGACCTGTATGTGATACGCAAAGTAAACGGCGAACTGCTGAAAAGTAAAGCCATTTCGTTAAGCGGATTAGCTACAGCGCAAAAAGAAGCGTTGATTGCCCAGCTGGAAGTATTGCAACAAAACAACAAACAAAAGCGGAAATAGGTTAGCGGTTCCTGCAAGAAAAACAAGTATGCTATCGTTGAAAAAGAAAATGTACCATTGGTTTTTGTGATAAGTTTAGTTGGGCATATTTTTTGTAAATTACAATAACATACCTTTCTCGTGTAACCCATCATTTAAATCAATAAATATGAAACCAAACATCGGCATCACCGAAAAAAACCTGCAAGCCACCGCAACCCTTTTGCACACTGTACTGGCTGACACCTACGTACTCTATAATAAAACCCAAAACGCGCACTGGAATATTGAGAGTTCCAACTTTATGGAACTGCACAAATTCTACGAAGGCCAATATGCTGCGCTGGCAGAAAAAATTGACCAGATTGCCGAACGCATCCGTATGCTGGGCCATTTTGTAAGCGGACGGATGAAGGATATTGTAAAACTGAGCAGCCTGGAGCAAGACCAGAATTCCGATAAACAGGAAATGCAGATCCAGGCGCTGCTGGATGATCATGAAACCATTATCCGCAACCTGCGCGAGCACATTGGTACCGTGCAGGACAAATACAAAGATGTGGGCACTGCAGATTTTATGACCGGTCTGCTTCGCGATCATGAAAACATGGCCTGGATGCTCAGGTCTTACCTCAAATAAACAACTGCTTTTTCAAGGCGCCTCCGGGCGCCTTTTTCTTTACCCCCAATCCCCCAATGCTTATGAGCTGGCTTAGTAATATCAAAGGTGCGGTACAATTTATCCGCAAAACCGATTTTCAGAAACTGGCTGCATTAAATGAGAAAATTGATTTAAACGAAGTAATGCAACAGGTTGGAAATCTGAATGATAAACAACTGAACGGATTGCTGAAAATGCTTAAATCGGGCGGTAAACCCAAAGCGATACCCCCGGTAGATGGCGATTTTTACGACCTCAGCCAGACCCTTACACCAGAGCAGCGTGCCCTGCAGCTTAAGGTAAGAGACTGTATGGAAAACCAGGTAAAGCCCTTGATCAATGAATACTGGCTCAAGGCAGAGTTTCCGTTCGAAGTGATTCCTATGCTGGCAGAACTGAATGTGTGTGGCGCCACTTACCAGGGTTATGGCTGTCCCGGCATGAGCAATTTAATGGAAGGTATGATAGCTATGGAAATGGCCCGGGTAGATGCTTCTATCGCTACTTTTTTTGGTGTGCAAAGCGGGTTGTCTATGGGCTCCATTTACCTGCTGGGGTCAGAAGAGCAGAAAGCAGAATGGTTACCCGATATGCAGCAGATGAAAAAAATAGGCGCTTTTGGCCTTACGGAACCAGAGGTAGGCTCTGCCGCAGCGGGCGGACTTACTACTACTGCCGAACGCAAAGGCTCAAAATGGGTGCTCAACGGCCAAAAGAAATGGATAGGCAACGCCACTTTTGCCGATGTGATAGTGATTTGGGCGACCGATGTGGCCGATCAGAAAGTAAAAGGCTTTTTGGTGCGCAGGGGCACACCGGGGCTGGCTACCGAAAAAATACAGGATAAAATGGCGCTGCGCATTGTGCAGAACGCTATTATAACCCTTACCGATTGCGAAGTGGCCGAAAGCGACCGGCTGCAACTGGCCAATAGTTTTAAAGACACGGCCAAAGTGCTGCGCATGACCCGTGCCGGTGTAGCCTGGGAGGCTGTGGGCGTAGCGCGTGGCGCGTATGAAAGTGCTTTGCATTATACCACGCA
>JAVBJN010000038.1:0-3109 GCA_031546985.1 Chitinophagaceae bacterium | reverse complement strand
TCACAGGAGCGAGAAAAACTTCGCAGTCCTCCTCACGCCTCACCGAACATCGAACATGTTTTCGCCGAACATGCTTTCGCACAGATTAGCATACTGCTTGTTGCTTGTAAAGTGCCAAGTGTGAAAAGGGCAAAAAAAAAGAGCCCAAAGACTCAAAGACGTCGCTCGCCACTGGGCAGGGTTGCATTTTGAAAAGCGCAAATGCAACCCCTTCGGGAGCTTGGAATCAAATGTCCGCGATGTAAACAGCTTTCGCGGCATAAAAAGAACGCGAAGAAAGACACTTCGCAATTTATTCCACGGTCTGTTGACAACGCTTCTTACTCGGCTTCGCTTTTGGCTTGGGCTTGTCCACTTTCTTGAATGTCTCCTTCTGGATCCGATTCAATACCTCTTCGCCATGCTCGCCGTCTTTGATCAACTCGTACGTTGTTGTGTACACGGGCGCGCCGAACTCTTTCAACACGTCGCCGTATACTTCTTCGCTCACGCTGGGTTCGACTATCCCGTCACTACACCGATAGAAGCGCATCCCCTTTGGATACAGATGCAACCGCATACCCTTCTTGCGAGCCTTGCTCATTTCTTGATTCGGTTCATCGTTGGACGTGTCGATCGGTCGCTCCGTCGTCAAGTCCGTGAAATACGCTATGTAATAAAGCCCCATGTCGTCGCTCTTCAACCGCTCTGCGTCAAAGGAGCCGCCGCCGCCGATCACTTCGCACCAAGCCTTGTTGTATGTTGCTTCGTCCATGAACAAGATCGGTTGATCAGACTTGACCATGACGTGCAAATGCCACGCGCCGCGCTCTTGCGGTTCGGCTACGGCTATGTACTCCAATGTATGTTGCTTCAGCTTGCGTTTAACTCGCTTCCAAAAGGCAATGAAGTCTCGCATGAGTCGCTTGGGGTCTTGCATGTTCTCTTGGTACGTGAGCGTAAGCAGGAGTTGATTGCTTCCTTAGCTGTCGAAAGTTGTACGGAGTAGCCGCTTCAGCTTCTCGAAGGCGACCTTCATGTTGGCGACTGCCTTCGCGTCCTGCTCCTTGTACTTCATGATCTCACCAGATGAAAGCACGACGTACTCTTCCTTGCTCAACTTCCTTACGCCGACCTTTGGCTTTGCGCCCATGAAAACCACCTCCGCGAACCGTCTACCCTCTCGTATGAGCCGTACTTTTTGGTGCTTGCGCAACCGTATATATTTTACCTCTTGAATTCTTGGTTTGCCTTTGCTATAATCGTCCATAAATAGAACTCTCCCTTGTGCGTTCATTTGTGCCTTTGTGCCGATGTGTGTGCTTGCTGTCTGGTTGATTGTTTAGTCACTTGAAACTATAGCAGGGAGTTCTTTTTTTGTCAAGATTTGGGCGGCAACTTGTTATGTATGTAATAAATCTAAAAGAGAGAGGCAAAAAGCCCTCTCCCTCAATCGAATTTTATATGCCGCTTGACCTCAAATCTGCCTTCGGCGATCGCTCGTTCAATTGCTTCCTGCTCGCGCTCCGCATCTCTCTCCTTCCATGAATCAGCCATAGCTTTATCATACTCGACTCTCTTCTCTCGCTCGGTTACTTTCTTCTTCGCCTTACTCACTCTTACTACCTCTCTCCTTTGCTCTCGCGTATCTTGAAGTCAATAGACCGTGGAATAAACGCAAGCGACTTTCTTGCGCTTTATGCCGCGAAAGCTATTGACGATCACGCACTCGTTACACTGGATGCAGTTTGCATTTTGCCTTTTGGAAATGCAAACCTGCCCAACGGCGAGTGATTTTCTTTTTGTCTTTAAGCGAGGCGTCCTTCACGCCAGTCTTTCGCGCCTTTGCTCTTGCCTTTGCCTTTGTCTTTGCTCTTACTCTTGCTCTTACTCTTGCTCTTGCCTTTGTCTTTGCCTTTGTCCTTTTACGCCCTTGAGGTAACTTTGCGGCGGTGTCAGCTGAACTTGCTGACATAATGAACCCCTCTCCCCCCTAATGAGCATCCCCCAGTTGGAATGATCCGATTAATTGGGGTGAGGGGGGTCAGCCTAGGGGGTCTGGGGGAGCGGCTAGGGGGGAGAGGGGTTCAGCCGCAGTCTCTAGAGATACGCCGAGTAGAACAAGACGGAGCGAATGCTTGTAGCGGAGGCGTAACCGTCGCCCCTCGAGTCTAATTGCTTCACAATCCGTCGTGGTAGAACTGCCGCATATAGTCCAAGACACATTCCTCGCAGACAGTCTCGTCGTATAACTCATAGTAACCCTCGAATGACGCTATTTCCGTCTTGCAAGCACAGCAACGTCGATCGACGCGATCGCGATCGTGACACGGCGTCCGATCAAGTTCCCCATCGTTCAACATTTGCGTTATTTCTGGATGCTCTAATAACACAGCAATCGACCTTCCTCCCTTGCGTTCAACAGTGCTTGTTCGATCGCCTGATCCGCGACCTCTTCACTCATGAGCCGAATCGATCTCTCTCTAAGCGTCATGCGTCTGTTTGATTCAATAACGCCCCTCACGGACTCCGCTATCGCTCTTTCGTTGTTCAGCTCGTCATTTATCGCTTGAATAAAATCTAAGGCCGCTGTCGCATCGTCTATGGCGCATTCTATTGCTCGCTCTAACAGGCCATCGTCGTTTATGATTCTAGCCGCCTTGATGTTTACTCTTGAAATTATCCACGCTGTCCACCATTCTTTTGTATTCTCCGTTTAATTCGCCCTCCTTCCATCCTCGAGCCTGCCCGTCGTCGCGTTGAACTAACGAAACTAACCGAGTGCAAGACAGTCCTAATACTTCGTAAAAATTGTACATTTTACGAAATGTGTCCTCGCTCGCAAAGAACGCTCCCTGCGGGCCAATTCGTAAAATACATTTTTACGAAATATTAGTCGTTCCTTTTACGCCCCCTTGGGGCTTATGTCATTCACAGGAGCGAGCAACACATTGCTGTTTCTTTACGCCCCTTTGGGGCTTATCGCGGTTCACAGGAGCGAGAAAAACTTCGCAGTCCTCCTCACGCCTCACCGAACATCGAACATGTTTTCGCCGAACATGCTTTCGCACAGATTAGCATACTGCTTGTTGCTTGTAAAGTGCCAAGTGTGAAAAGGGCAAAAAAAAAG
>JAVBJN010000093.1:0-2885 GCA_031546985.1 Chitinophagaceae bacterium | reverse complement strand
GCCACTTCGTCGATGAAAAACAAAGTCAAAACCTTGACACCTTGCTGAAACAGCGCCTGCTCCTTGTCGAAGTGCGCCTTGATCGCCTCCCGAATCTGGATGCGACGTAACGACGCTTCGTTCACGTCCCCAGTAGCCTCGCCAACAAAGAGCTCAACGCCGTTGGTGAAGCTCAAGGTGTCGGTATTGGCATTGATGTCCGCGACCACATAGCCACGGTACTGATCCAGCTCATTTGAAAAGCCATCGGAGAAGAGATTGTCGCCCTTGGAGAGCTTGCGCACCACGCGCTTGATCTCGCCGCTTTTCAGCTTCTGCTCAAACTCGACACGCGCCTCGGGTGGCTTTTTGGTCGAAATTTCGATGGACTGTAGATACAGGTAGGCATTGGTTCCGGCGAGGCCCTTCACCGAGATGCCGCGCACGGCGATTTTCTTCACCAGCTTCTGGTTGTAAGCATCCAGCGCATCCAGTCGGTGGATTTTGTTGTGCGTGGTCTTGTGGGTGGCCGAGTAACGCAGCACCATCAGCGCCTTGAATTCCTCCAAGGACTTCAGGGTTGCCGCACCCTCCATTTTTTGTGGCTCATCCAGAATCAGGATCGGCCGGTTGGCGCTAATCACATCAATCGGGCGACGCGACTGAAAATCATCGAGCTCCTCATAAATGCGCCGGTTATCTGCGCCACGGGCAGCAAACGCCTGCACGTTGATCACCATCACATTGATTCCCGCATCCGACGAGAAGCTCTCCAGATGGTGCAACTGCTTAGAGTTGTAGATAAAGAAGCGTGCCTTCTTGTGGTACGTCTCCAGAAAGTGCTCTGCTGTAATCTCCAGCGACTTGGCCACACCCTCGCGGATGGCAATACTGGGCACCACGATGATGAACTTGCTCCAGCCGTACTGCTTGTTCAGCTCAAAGATGGTCTTGATGTAGCAGTAGGTTTTACCTGTGCCAGTCTCCATCTCGATATCGAGGTGTAGGCGAGATACAGCTTTGGCGGAGCCCTTGTATTGAGTCGTTGCCGGAATACGCTCACGGTTACCATTGATCGTATAAAAGTCAGTCAATGAACTCGATAGCGGCAGGTTCTGCTGGTGCTGAATCTGGGTGATGTTCTCTAGCAGAGCAATATCAGTTAGAGCTAAGTCGGCGTTTTTAAATGCATTGCCGCTACTGTCATCGTCTAGACGTCGTTGTACAGGCACCGAAGAGCGACCGGGGTCCATGGTGTACTTAATGGCTGCCACAGTGGCGGGAGGTTGACTCTTAAAGCAATTCACCACAGCTTGCACAGCAGCCGTCTGATAGGCTTGGGTTTTGAATTTCAGTTTCATCGCCAGTCCCTCAAATGCACTTGACTTCGGTGGCAGGCGACAATAACTTGAAAATCTGCTCGACGTTGATCTTGACGGCGCTGTTCTTGAAACCTGCGTCGCGGAATACCACGCGCAGGGGCTGGTGCTTGCCCAGCTCCTTCACAAACGCTTCGTCTATGCTACCGCTGGCGTCGAAGCAGGCGGCAAGCGCATTGCCATCGACAAAGAACACGTCCTTACCTTGAATGGACTGCTTGGTAATTGGCAGGGCTAGATCGACGCCCCAATCCAGCATCACCTGGAACAGCAGGTCTTCAGGCGTGCGATCGGGTTTGATGTTGTCGACGAACAGGTCGAGGCCGTTTTTATCTAAAGCATCTGGTGAGTAGTAAACGTCAGCCATATTTGTTGAATCAATTTTTAGAACGCGAAACCCAGTATCCCTATTCCAGTCTTCATGAAATTGTCCATTCAAAATTTGAGTCCCTATCCGTCGCATCCGTTCTTTTGAAATTTCCGCGATTGAAACAAACCCTTCCTTCTCAGCAATGGAGCCCTTTGAGCATGGCTCAGCAATTTGAACTGATATTACTCTACGATTCCCCCCGTCTTCCGCGTTTTGCAACATAACGGCAGCGGCCGTGCTACATGATCCCGCAAAGAAATCGAGAACTATGTCATTGCTGGAGACTTCTGTTGCAACCCCAAGCATGCGCTTCAAAAGTTTCGTAGGTTTCGGAGTGTCGAAAACTGCTGCACCAAACAGCTCTTTGATCTCGGCCCCACCGTCATCAGTAGTCCCTGACGACTTGTAATCCCACACATCAATAGGCACCATACCCTCTGTCTGCTCAGACAGGTAAATCTTCAAGCGAGGAAAATCTGCTGTGCCATCATTTCCCCACCACAACCGCTTGCTTTCCACATGTGCCTTATGCTCTGAAAGGCCGAATTTCCAAGCGTGAGTAGGATGATTTACCACCGTCCCTGTAAATGGATTTGTAATGCCGTATACCAAATTGGGGCGCGCATTTTTTGTCGCCGGATTTACGTATGACGATGTCGCCCACGGTCCTTTGGGATCATTATCTGGATTGCGGTAGCTCGAATCCGCCTTCTCTGTTCTTTTCTCTTTGATTGTCGCAAGCAATTCAGATTTTCTAAAGACCAGGATAGTGTCTTTTAAAGAATAAAACCTCTTTGCATTGTTTGAACGAGTGTATCTTTTTTCCCAGGCAATCTGCGCAATGAAGTTATTTTCACCAAAAATCTCATCGCAACATTTACGTAGATTTGCGACTTCGCCATCGTCGATACTAATAAAAATCAAACCATCTTCTCTGAGTAAATGTCTTGCCAGTTTTAAGCGTGAATAAATCATCGAGACCCAATCGGAGTGAAAGCGCCCATTACTCTCGGTATTTGCCACCAAGCGATTGCCTTCTGCATCCTTCTGAAGTGATCGAGACAGAAACTTGTCTGAATTTTCCGCAAAATCATCTTCATAGATAAAATCATTGCCCGTGTTGTACGGCGGATCGATGTAGATCATCTTGACCTTGC
>JAVBJN010000059.1:0-85608 GCA_031546985.1 Chitinophagaceae bacterium | reverse complement strand
TGGGGCCGATCACCATGAGCAACTGGCATTCCGCAAGGGTCAGGCTAACATCCCTAAGGATCGGGACGCCCCCGAGGTCGACGGTGATCATCCTGGATTCCAGCATGCATACAGGCGCCATTGCCGTAGCACCACTGGCAGCCGATGGCAGCCGCAAAATTTACATTGCCGATAACAGCACGTTAAAGCTAATGACCATCTACAGCAATGGTACCAGGAGCGCGGTAAGCAATCTTGCTACCCTGCCTGCACAGGTAGACAATCGCACTCGTATGGAAGTATCGCCCGATGGCAGCAAAGTATTGATGGTGCACCTGGGCAATTTCGCCAGTGCATATGATGTAACCGGCAACTATTTTACCACCATTGGTTCGTTTCCTGCGGGCACTATTATCTCTGGTATTGAGTACGTACCCTATTCCGGTGGCGACCGTATTTATTTCAGCTTCCATACCTCCGGTGGCGCGGCAGGCATCAGTTATGTAACCACCAGCGCGCCTACCACCATGAACGCCGCTTTAAGCAGCATACCGCCCAGTACGGCACAGTATGGTTATGGCTATACAGAGATAGAGCGCGCTAAAGATGGCAAGCTTTACTTTGCCTATCACCCCAACTATACCTCTACCTATGTATTGTCTGGCGATGTGGGCAAACTCTGCTCTATGGATCCTGCCACCGGTGTGGTAAACCCGGTAAACAACGGGGCCACCCAGGTAAATGTAAATACTGTAGAATATAACTGGAGCTACCTGATACAGCGGCAGATCGATGGTGAGAACTACAACATGTCTACCCACATGGCTCCCACACCATCGTTTACCATAGCTGGCATGTCGGCCCCCACATCGCCCTCCGATCTTTATATCTGCAACAACACACTGCCCATCAATGTAACCATTCCGGGCGTGCACACTGGGTACACCGTTACCGCCAGCACAGGTTCGGCTTATTACGATGGCGCCATGGGCAAATGGATGTTTCTCTACAACCTTACGCAACCGGCTATTACCTCGTACAGCATCACCAACACTGCCACAAGCCATTCTACCAATATGATGGATTACCTGTCTTACCTTAATTCTTACACAGGGTACATCTACGTTACGGTTACGGCTATTGGTTGCGGAGGCAATGCTTCTTATTCTATGATCTATAATTTCCAGGGCAATACCAACACGTTTACCGACTTTAAAGCCGTTAAATACAACGGTGGGGTAAAAATGGAAAAGAACCTGCAAACCACCATACCTATCACCGCTGCCATGCCCGTGGGTACAACCACATCGCCTGCCGATCTGCAAACAGCGGTAGACCTGGTAGTGGGCTGGTGTACTGCCAATGCCACTATGGGTATTCGCAACATTAATACCAATACCATAGGCGGCTCCTATTCCTGCAAAGTGTATGAGGCCAAAGATTCTATCTTTTACAACACCACACTGGGCCGGATGGATACCCTGATGAAACGCCAAAACACCGGCGGGGTAAACGCGCCCGATATTTACCGGAAAACATTTAGCGGTAAGGCTACCAATGCCCTTATCGACTTTAACAACGAAACGGTAACCTTCGATGGCACCAAGCCGCCGTACTACGTAGATTCTTCTATTGGGTTTACAGATGTAGACTGGTTTAGAGAGTACTACAAATGGGCTTACGACAATACCCTGCTTACCAGCTACAGCAGCAAGCAATATTGTGTAGAGGTAACCGTGGTAACTTCTACCGGCTGCACCAATACCAAAAAGAGCTATTTCCGCATTGCCAACAATGGCCTTAAAAATGGTGCCGGTGCACGTATTGTGCCTATCAACGCACATACCACCACCGAAGTAAGCCTGTATCCCAACCCTGCCAAAGACCACTTCCAGGTAGATCTGCCCACCGAGGCCCAAACGGCTAAGATTGTGCTCGTCGATATCCTGGGCAAAGTAGTGCTTACGCAGGATGATATCCGCTCTGGCTACAGCTTTAACATCAGTACGCTGCCTGCAGGCACTTACCTCTACCAGATTAGTGTAGATGGTGTGCTTACCCGTGGCAAGCTGGTGAAGCAATAATCCGTTAGTCGTATTTTAAATTGTGCAAGGGCGTTCCGAAAGGGGCGCCCTTATTTTTGCAATTTGCCGCACCCTGCCACACCCTTAACCAAACAATAAGCGATTGTATTAAAAAACGGGTAAAATCATACCGTACAACATGCGCTTTGCCGCTTGAGCAGGGGGTTTTAGCCTACAGCTGTGACATAAACCTATTCATACATATTTTTTGCATCGCTTATGAATCGCGGTGTACATTTGCTGCAAACAGACAAGATGAAGAAATTATTACTCATGGGCGTGCTGGGTGCGTGTGCAACCTTTGGCCAAACGGCATATGCCCAAACCACCATTACCGTTTTTGATACCATTTTGTATTACGATGGCTATGCGCCCGTTGTGAGTCACCCGGTGCCTGCAGGCGTTATCCGCCACCGCAACGATTTGTATGCGCGCCAGCTCTCTACCCAGGAATTACAATCGATAGGTACCAACCTGAGCATGACGGTAACCATTAAAGCCGCTTGCGACAACTACGACCGTATAGGCAATGTAAACCTGGCGCTGGTACCCAAAGGCGCCACCACCTATAACCCCGATAGCGTAAAGCGTATCGAAATAGGCCGCTATATTACCCCGTTTATGAACAAGAATGTAAAGCCAGATACGGTGCCTTACCATTACAACATCAGCAACGTAGCGCACCTGCTTAAAGAACCCAGCGTAATAAACAACTACGATATTTGGGCAGAGCTGGAAGTGTTTGGCGTACCCTACGCAGCACAAACGCAGGTAGCAGGCTGTACCGGACGCAACGATGTGTTTTACGGTACCCTCAAATTTGAGACCGATGGCAGCACCGCATCTGACAACAACAATGTGCTTATACCGCTGTCGTTTAAGAAAAATCTGAACAATTACGATACCACAGCTACCGATACGGTGGGCAAAACCATTCGCAGCATTTCGTTCGATGTGGCCAACAACCTTACCGATGCCATGTTTGTGCTCATCACCTCTAACCACGGTGCCAACCAGGGTGGCGAGGAGTACAACCGCAGAGATCACTTTGTGTATTTCGACAACAACCTTATTTACAACTATAAGCCTGGCCGCACCAGCTGCGAGCCTTTCCGCAAATACAACACACAGGGCAATGGTATTTACAGCGGCAGCCCCCGTACCGATGCACAATGGCAATCGTTTAGCAACTGGTGCCCAGGCGATGTGATAGACACCCGCAAAATAAGCCTGGGCGCGGTACCTGCCGGCAACCATACCTTTAAACTTACCGTACCCGATGCACAGTTTGTAGGTAAGGAAGGTTACTTCCCCGTATCGCTGTACCTGCAGGGCAAAACCTCTGGTATACTGGGCATAAGCGAAGCTACCGAGCCACTGGCCAATGTGGTCGTATACCCCAACCCCGTAGCCGATGTGCTTAACATTAAATCTGGCGCGGCCATTAAAACCGTGCAGGTATTTAACATACTGGGCCAGCAGGTACGCAATGGCCACACCGCGCAGGTAGACCTCTCTGGCTTGCAGCAAGGTGTGTATTATGTAAAAGTATTGCTGGGCAATAACCAAACGGTTACCAAGCGTGTAGTAAAGAACTAAACTCTAATTCATACTATAAAAAATCCCCGGACGGTTATCGTTCCGGGGATTTTTTTGTGAGTGAGAAGTCAAAAGCGAAAGGTGAATGAAATTTTCCAGCGCCCCTGCGTAAAACCTGCAATTCTATTTCCCGCAGATTTCCGCAGATCGAAAAACACCGCAGATCACGCAGATCTCCTTCACGAGCATTTCCGCCATGTCATAGGGAAGCGAAGATTCCGTACTTATTTAAGTAAACAATAATGCTCATTCGTAACAAAACGAATGAGCATTATTTGTTCTGATTTTAGATATGTTTGAAAAATTAGCTTTTGAGACAGCTTCTTTTATTTCAATCTAAAAAACGATTACTGGATAACCAGTTTATACACCGAAGCAGGGTTTTGCCCTACACTTACAGCAGCCTGATACAGACCTGCGGTAAGGCGTGGCAGGGCCAATTGCAAGCTATTACCGGTAGCGGCAACAGACTGCGCCAGCACTACCCTTCCGGCAACATCTGTAATAACCACTTTAACAGCATCGCCCGCTGCCACATCGCTGCCCAGCATAACGGTTACTTTATCGGTAGCAGGGTTGGGATACAAACCCTTAACTACGGAAGTTTCTTCCAATGCAGTTCCGGGTTTGGCAGTACGGTAAATATTAGTACTGCTGCAATCATACTGGTTCAGCAAGGTACGCTTCTGCACTTTGACACTGCTTTCTATTACAAAGCCACCAACAGGGCCACCTTCGGCCACAACCTCCATATTACCTAAACCTAAACCACCCATCGGGCTCAGGTCCATTGGCTCGGCAGCATTGCAGCCATTCAGATAACCATCTGCTGCACTCCGGATGTAACGCGGTTGCATAGTGCCGGGATTCATTTTTACATGACCCATCAGTTGCAGATGATTGGCATCTTTGACCTGTATTCCAAACGGAATATTACACCATTCTCCCATGGCAGCCTGTGTAAAAAAGGGTTGCTGGAAGTTTAACCCCGTAGCATACCCCATAGCATTACCATGCAGATACCCTTTTTCTGAGGAGATACTTACACCATAGATCGGATCGTAATTAACGTTCATATTAATCACATACGGCACCGCCCCATTGATAGGCGATTCGATGGTGGTACCATATGCAGACATATTGGCAAGAGGCAACTCATCGCCGGTTACACCATACACACTCACATTAGAAGAGCCATCCGGCGAATTGAATACACCTGCAGCCTTCACTTTATAAGGCCCTCCGGCATAGGAGGTAGACCCCCAGCCTGCTACAGGCATACTTACCTGCATTGCGGCATCCATATGGGTCAGTCCCCAGATCTCACCTCTGAGCGAGTTAGACAAAGCATAATATTCACCGGGATATTCTTTGTCTTCAATAATATCCAGTGCATGTAGGCCATCCAGCGTAATAGGCGTAGTATAACCAGCAGCCTGGTACTTACCGTACACAGTCTGGGTGGCGATCTGTAAAGTAGAAGGATTTATTGTGGCGATCCAGGCTTTACTGGCAGCCACATTATATACCAAAGTAGCATTGTCTGTAACAGATTGAGAAATGCCATTTACACTTCCCAACAGGTATAATTTGCCATTCACTACTTTAAGGCGGGTGGCCATATCATAGTCATTGTATCCGCCGGGGTAAGGAATAGGAATGGAACCGGTATAAATTGGGGTGTTAAACAAACTCACCTCTGTTGCCTGGGTAACCAGATCTACCCGTGCAATAAAGGAAGACCTGCTATCCTGATAGCTGGGATCATTAGGATACTCAGGCTTCTCCGTTGCGTAACCGCAGATAAACACTCTTTTGTTCCAGACAATTGCATTTAACGCATGCGGGTTCTGCATCTTAGCCTTATCAGAGATGCCAAGTTCCATTGTTTTCAGAATTTTGCCGGTCGCATCCAGCATTACTATACCAATGCGGTTCAGTTTTCCGGGTTCATGCAGCTCTGTAACGAGTACAAATGTATTGGGAGTGATATTTTGTATAGCAATAGCCCTTACATCTTTTACGTTAAAAGCCATCTCAATACTGGTACCAAGCACTCCCATCGGGTCTGTTGTCATAAAATGAACAGAAGTGCCCGTTTTGCCGATCATGTCTGTACCGGCCATGGCTACACCATCATCGACTCCTGTGCGCATCGGCGTAATGCTATAACCTTGCGTAAGCCGCGCGCCAAAATCATACGATTGTAACGTTTGGGCTTTTAAATCCGACACCGAAGATGCCAGCAATGCAGATGCCATTATGGCCATGCCGGTTTTCTTACATGCAGCGGTTTGCAGACCCAGCTGCTTCAAAGACAATGCTTTCTTTTTGAATAGTAATACTTTTTTCATTTTCATTTGGGGGTTTATAAAAAAATAGATAATAGCATCTAAATATATTTAAAAAACAAAAACATTAAAAATAAAATATTTTTAAACACACACGCTGTTTAAACCTTTAATCCATAAATAAGGAATAAAGAAAAAAGGAACCCCTGAAGTAAAAGAGACAAGCGAAGAACTAAAATTGAACATGCCAACGGATGGATAGTTTCAAGGTTTTGCTTATCCGGTGCGGAACAAAATCATTTACACAGATGTTGCTGTCGCAAAACGGCAATCCCTTTTTTTCGGAATACAGTTTTCAAAATGAATCTGGACTTTTACCAATTGTAGCATACGCAGATCAAAACCACGCGCGTTGCGCAAATAAATCCCATTAGCTCGTTAATGCCCCTTCGCGAACCAGTTCCCGCTGATTGCGCAGATCGAAAGCCACGCAGATGCCGCAGATTTTTCCATCGCGAAACTCCGCCGTGTATCCGCATGAGACAGAGCAGGCGGCTGCGCCGTTGCAGGTATCACAATCATTTTCAGATTAGCTCATTAATTCATTGGCATATTGGCCTCTCGGCCCATTATTTGCCCAAACGGACAATCTTCTCAATCCCACATACATCTTAAATCACTTTTGTATCTTCGGCAGTATGAATGTGCGACTAACCGAATCACAGAAAATTAAGGTGCTCAACTCCGACGACCTGTACAGCATTATGCGCCAGGTGCTGCTGCGCGAAAACAAGATTGACCGCAACAAAGAGCACTTTTGGCTGGTATGCCTGGCCAATAATTACCAGATTTTAATGATAGAGCTTATAAGCCTGGGCTCTGTAAATGCCACCATTGTAGAACCGATGGATGTATTTAGCTTTGCGCTGCAAAAACGGGCGGTAAGGCTCATAATGGTGCACAACCACCCCAGCGGCGAGCTTACCCCCTCTGGCATGGATGTAATGCTTACCGATAAAATGCGCGCCATAGGCAAGTTTATAAATGTGCCGGTAGTAGATCATCTGATTATCTCCGAAAAAAGCTACTGCAGCTTTGCCGATACCGGCCTTATGGAGCAACTCGAAGAAGAAAACCGCTTCGACCTCACCTTTGCCCAGCAAGACCGGCTGCGCGCCCAGGCCGCTCAGGCACAATACAATACCCAGGTTGAAATGGCAAAACGAATGCTTGCAGACGGACTTCCAGTAGATATGATTGTGAAATATACAGACTTGCCAGCGAGTGAGGTGGAGAGGTTGAGGGAGAAGTAATCCATCAGTCTCACCATAATAAAATTGCCATTAAAATTTGCCGAATAGCAACATTTATCCAATCTACCCCACCACAGAATGTTAATTCCTCATTAAAAGCAGATAAAGATCTTTTGTTTAACCTAAAGTGTTTTGATGAATCTAATGGAAAATTATATATAATTATAGACGAATCGATAGTTTATCATTTTGTAAATGATCACGCAGACTTTTCTACAGGAATCAAGAAAGACGTTTGGGTTGGTAACTTTATTTGGGGACCTACAGAAATGACTCAGATATCAGAATCTATAGATGATGATAGTTTAAAAATTTATCTTGCGAATTTCTTTGAAAAAGAAGAAGAAATTGCGAAACTGCAATAATCAATAGGAAAGCTTCCTATTTCCCGCTTTCACCTTCGGCCTCACACCTCATTGCCCTAACATTTCACCTTTTAGCTCCGGCACCGCAGCTTTATGCTCTGGCCTTACAGCTTTGAGCTTTGACGTGGCAGCTATTAGCTCCGGCGCCGGGGCTTTTTGCTCCTAATTGGCAGCTCAGAGCAGCAATGTTTCCGCTTTTTGCTCCGGTTTCGAAGCTTTTAGCTGCAAAGTCGCAGCTAAAAGCAGCAAATTAACCACCGGGCGCAAAAAATCCTGCCCCAATGGGCAGGATGCTGTAATTAATAGGATTGCAGGGCCTAAGAGGTAGCCGTGCCTTCGTCGCTCTTTTTGCGCCGCCCCGGAAACCTTGCCGACAAATCTTCGTAAATAGGCTTGGCAGATGCCTCGCCGGCTTTGGCCGCTGTTTTTACCGTACCATAAAACACCAGGCATTGCATAAGCGCCTCGCTGCCCGCCAGCATTACGGTATCGTCTACATCGCTTTGCAGCGCCGTGCAGGCTTCGAGTATGGGGCGCAGGGCCAGCGTGGTGGTAAAATCGCGATTCAGCTCTGCCGTATCTAAAAACCCGGGTACAAACTGTGGGTAGCTCTGGCAATACTCGGTGCTTTTAGATACAAAGCTAAACGTCTTGTTGCTCATCTTGGGCAGATCGCGCCGCTCATCTACGGTTAGCGCTTTTAAATAAGGCGCCAGTGCGGCTCTTACCTCGTTCAGCTTTTGTGTAGCCTCTGCCAATACCGCTGCGGGTATGCTCTCCGAAATTCTGTTTTTGTTCATTACAGTATGATTTAGTTCTACTACTAATTTACATACCCTATTTCAATAAAAGACAATTTGGTATTGTTTAAATCGGGTAAACCTATAGTGTCTTAACCGGTACTGCTATACCCGCACGCTGCCTCCGCCCATCGCCATCCCCACGCGCACCAACGGTTAAGACACTGCCTGTTAATAGGCCATAAGCCGCAGCTTGTAATAGCTACTTTGCTGCCACACTTTAAGAAACAAATGCAAAAAATCAATTTTCTGTATAATTTTAGTAATTATACATCCTCAAATATGTAGTGGCCAGCCATTAAACGCAAGCCACCCATAACCCTAACCATCATGCTTTATGATATTTGTTGGTAAAGGCGCCTTACTAAAAAGTGCGCTTCAGTATACATTACAGCAGCAATGCACCATCGATATGGTGTACTGCCCCGGCACAGAGCTGGTACCTTTTTTGGAGCAAAACCAGATTCCCTTTCGTATTACAGCGCATATCAATAATGAGATAGCACACCTGGCCCAGGTGGCCACCGACCAAATTGTTTTTTCTATCAATAACGGATGGATCTTTAACCGCGAAATACTTGCGCTGCCCGGTTTCCGGTTTTATAATATACACAATGGCCCCCTGCCGCAATACAGAGGCCTGCCGCTGGTATGCATCATATATGCTTTGCTAAACAATGAGGCAGAATACGGCGTTTCGCTCCACTGTATAGAGGCGGGCATAGACACGGGTAAGTGTATAAGCATTCGTAAATTTCCGATTACCGCCACCGATCATTTTGAATCGGTGATGAACAAAGGGCTACAGCTCTGCCAGCAGATCTTTTGCGACAATCTGCATAATATTCTCAATGGTAGTGTGCAAGTAATAGATGCTCCTGCTGCTGCATCGCGGTTATATACTTCCAAAGACCTGGAAAAGCTAACGGCCTACCGCTCGCACCCCAACCTGGAGCGGGCGCTTCACTTTGGGGTATATAAGCTCTGGTACCGGCAGGTGTACGATCATATACAACATAGTCTGCGCACTACAAACGAGATAAAAGAAATACCGGTACTTATTAAAGATGATACCTGTGCGCTGTATGGCATTATGCGTATGCCCGAGGCATATACCAGCATTGTAATACTTACGCCTGCGCTTACCGGCACCCGCATAGGGCCGCAAAATATTTATGTAGATATATCGCGCCAGCTGGCAGCCTCCGGCATTGCCTGCCTGTGCATAGAGTTTCCACCGGCGGGCGATAGCTACGATATACACAAACCCACTTTTCCGGAAGATGATATGCAGCGCCTGTACGCACGCTATGCTTATTATCTCGACAAAACATGCGCGCATCTTACCACTCATTTTCCGGCGGCACGGCTCATGATAGGCAGCATTTCTGTAGGGTGCTTGCCGGTGCTGGCTTATTGCCGCAGCAAAGGGCTCGAAGGCGCCATATTGCTATCGCCCAATCACTTTGGCGATAAAACCGCTGCTGTAGATACCCGCAATGTAAAAAGCTATATCTACAAAGCTTTTCGTGCCCACACCTGGAAAAAAGTATTTACCCTCCAGGTTAGTTATAGCAAAGTGATCCGCAATATTATTAAACCCCGCAAAAAGAAAACGGCTGTGCCACAAAAAGCAGCGCCTGCCGTCACCCTGCCAGTAAAAGTGCTGTGCATTTTTGGAGAAAAAGATGCGGCCCTCAAAGACAATCAGGCATACTGGCTGGCAGCCAGCCGCCAATGGCCACAGGAATATTATAATGAACAGATCATAAACGGTGCCGATCACAGCTTCTTTGGCTGGACATTTAAACAACACGTTTGTAACCATATTGTACAATGGACTCAAAAACAAATAGCATAAACGAGCAAATGTTCTTTTTACCTGCACCGCAGGGAGCATTGTTTGTACACGCCCATTATACCCAGCAAAACGCCAATGGCGTATTCCTGTTGCTAAACCCTTTTTTTGACGAGAAAAAACGGGTGCAGCAGTTTATGGCTCAAACCGCGCGGGCCATTTGCCAGCAGGGGTTTCACGTATTCCGCTTCGATTATTTTGGCACGGGCGATAGCACCGGCCAGAGCTATGAGGCAGAGCACAATGCCATGCTGCAAGATCTGGATACCCTGGTATCCTATATTATGGAGCAATACCCGGGCACAGCACTGCACCTGGCTGGCATACGGCTGGGAGCCGATGTGGCTATGCAATGGGCTGCCACCCACACCGCGGCTTCATTATTATTGATAGAGCCGGTTTTTAACGGAGCCCGGTACCTTACCGAGCAGCGCGCGCGCCGCAAAATGTTTCATAAAATCAATGGCATGCTGGCAGATGACCAGGTAGCTGTTAACGGCCTCAGCTACGAAGATTTTCAAGGCTATCTGATGGCCCCTTCGCAGCTCAGGTATATCGAGGGCATCCAATCGCTGGATACACCTCTGGCCGGGCACCATATTTTCCTGTACAAAGTGCAGCACGTATTTTCTAACAAGCAATACACCGCTTTTGCAGATAAACATGGCCCCGCCAATACCCTTAGCCGTATAGATGTGCCTGTGCCCACCTTCTGGGACAAACTGGAGATGACCGATACCACACCTTTAACCCAACAGATTGCAGAGACTGTAAGCAAACTACATCACCATTATGTTTAGTAAACTATTTAAAAAAGCCAAACCGCAGGAAACCATTACCCATGACCATGCAGCGCAGTTGTATGAAATAATAAGGAATATACTGGACGAAAAAGACCGCAATACGCCGCTTACAATGGATACGGTGCTGGAAGATATAGGTTTCGACTCCATTAAATATATACACCTGCTGCTCTCGCTCGAAGACATTGTGAAAGGCGACCTGGAAACCGTGATGGCACAAATAGACCTCACCTCCATTCGCACCATACGCGATATTAACCACATCGTGAACCAACTGGCCGGTAAATAAACCCCAACCTATGAGAAACAAGGTATATGAGCTGTTCAAGGCTTTGCCTGCCAATAAGACCAACTATGTAGTGTATTATGAGAAGAATAAGCGTGTGGTCAAAACATTTGCAGAGCTCTCGGCAGATATTGATACCTGCATACGGCAACTGGGTGCTCTGGACCTGCCCCGCAAAACGGTGGCATTGTGCGGCCCTACTTCTTACGCCTGGATGGTGGCCGATCTGGCCTGTATGAAAGGGGGCTACCACTCCATTGCCATTCCGGAAACATTTGACGAGCAACAAATGGCCACCGTGCTGGCCGATGCAGATGTGCTGCTGGCCGACTATGCTGTAAAAGACCGCTGTGCCGCAACTATACCGCACTATTATCTTAACTGCGACCATACTGTTGCCAATGCCTGGCATTCCCTGGCGGCTACAGGTCTGCTACCGCAGGAGAATGTAGTGCAAATGCAATATGGAACAGCTTTTACATCGGGCACCTCAGATAAAACCAAAAAAATAACCCTCGCGTTTCCCGTTCATAAAACACCCGCCAACAAAAGCCTTTTGGCCAGGCTTAAATTGCTTGGGCAACTCTATGCTTACAAAACCAGCTTCTGGAGCAGAAAAGACAATAAGCTTATCATATTTATGCCGTTTTCGCATCTGCAACAACGCACATTTGTACTCTATGCCCTATTCCGTAAAATCAATATTGTGCTGTCGGGCCCGGCAGATTGCATCCGGCATATCATTACCGAAAAACCCAACATCATGGTTTCTGTACCTGTATTCTACGAAGTACTGGCCAAGAGAATAGACGAAAAACTGCAAAAGATAACCGGGCAGCGTAAGCGTTACATGCAGCTGTATCATCAACTGGGCATACACCGCCTGTCTAATCGCAACCTGGTTAAAAAGCTCTGGAGCAAAGCGCTCTTTAAAGACATTCAAAAAGTATATGGTGGCCGCGCCGACTATTTTATTACCGGCAGTGCGCCTATAGACCGCCAGGTGCTGGAAACCTTTTACAGCATAGGGGTTAAAATATACGAAGCCTACGGCCAAAGCGAAACAGCTATACTGGCTATAAATACCGAAAAGCATTTCAGAATAGGCAGTGTAGGCAAGCCTGGCACCGATGTAAAAATATCGGATGAGTCGGAGGTGCTGCTTAAATACGATGAAGAAAAATTTGGCCGCAACCAACATATCCTGGAGGTAAAGGACGGGTATATCCATACCGGCGATGCGGGGTATATTGACCAAGACGGTTTCCTGTTTTTGCAAGGCCGTATAGACGATGTAGTGGTACTGGGCAATGGTAAAAAAATATTTCCCGGCCATATAGAGCAGCAACTCCGCAAACACGAAGCTATACGGCATGCTGTGGTCTTTCTTCACGAGCATAAACTAGCTGCAATTCTCGATGTGGACACCCGCAAACTGGCTGGCAACCTAACCGTTGAAGATCTTATCCGAAACGTGAACCTACAGGGCGCTGCCTATGAGCAGATCGGTCATTACTTTCTTGTGCAGGTTCCCTTTACCCCCGAAAACGGTATGCTTACCGGCAGCCTTAAAGTGCGGAGAAAAAAAGTTATCGAACAATATCATTTACAACCTTTCTTACCCCTGTAAAAAATGTATATCGACATTCATGCCCATATCGGCTATGGAAAAATATATCCCCAGGCCTATATGGCTGGTATGCTGGGCGGTCTTAAAAACGCCGATGCGTCGAAGGTCAACAGCCTGGTAAATCTGTTGTTGCAGGATAAAAGCTGCAGCAATTTTCTTAAGCAAATGGACCAGGCCGGTATCGACAAAGCGGTGCTGCTCATTATAGATGGCGGTATAGGCCTGGGCGAGGCCGCATTAACCCTCGAAGAGATTTTTACACTGCACCACCAGGTATTGCAAGCCCATCCCGACCGGTTTATTGTGTTTGGCGGTGTAGATCCCCGCCGTGGCCCTGCCGGGTTTGAGCTATTCAGCAAAGGCATTCATGAGTATGGTTTCCGGGGCATGAAGCTTTACCCACCCATGGGTTATGCAATAGACGATGAGCGCCTGCTACCCTACTTTGATCTGTGCGGCAGGCATAAACTGCCGGTATTAATCCATTCCGGCCCGTCGCTGCCAGTGCTGCACAATGATTTTGCCCAGCCAGAGCGGTATATCAAAACGCTGACCCAACACGAGCATATCAATTTCGTATTGGCGCACCTGGGCTACAGGCTGCACGATCCTGTGGTGCAAACCCTTGCAGGCATGTCTAACGTATTCCTCGATATTACAGGATTTCAAACCCTCGACCATACCGACCAGCAGGTTAAACAAATGCTGCAACAAATTTTTAACCCAGCGGTAAGCGGCAAAATATTATATGGCAGCGACTGGCCATTGTTCAATGTAATGAAGCCCATAAAAAACCATATCGATATCCTTGCTGCAACACATGCAGAATCGGGCTTTTCTAACCAATCGTTTAACCAGATCATGTATCAAAATGCACAATCCATATTAGCTACGTTCTAGAAATACTTGTAATACAGTGATTATTTTCAGTCAACTAAAGTGTTTTTCATACTTATAAATAGTTAAAAAATTATTAATTGTATATTATTTTATGTTTATCAAATCTAAACATTTACATTTGTTTACATTTTTTAACAATTTAAACAAAATGACCATGAAGAAAAACCTATGGCTGTTGTTCCTGGCAGGAGCCACGTTTGCATCTTGTCAGAAGGAGAAAATGACACCCCTTCACGACACAACCAAAGCTCGCGTAAGCGCAGATGTTCCGGAATCGCAACTGATGACCGAAGCTCAGATGAACGAGTTTCTGAGTGCCGGTGTTCCTGGCTACAAATCGGGCGGTTCAGTATTTTCTTCTGAGGGCAATGCTCCTCAAATGACGAAATTCTATACCAGTTCTGACGGAGGCAAATTGTCGATTTCCTTCGCCGACATGGCAAACCTGTCTGATGCGGTTAAGACCGACTTCCTTGCAGGCCGTGCTTACAACCTGGTATCTGCCACTGTTTCTCCAACTGCGCTGCTGCTGTCTGCTAACACACAGTATGGTTTTGAAATAAGCCAATTTACTGGAATGGGTGCTGTTCAACTGGCCACTTTCACAGGGTTCAGCAACGCAACAGGCCTGTTCAGTACAGCACTTTCTACCACTCCTGGTTCTTTCGTTAGAGCTTCTTCTATCGGAACAAACTATGATGCAGCAGGCTGGGAAGTTTTTGACAGCAAAAGCCAAACCGGCATGGTTGTGCTCCTGATCAATTCAAGGTATGCACTCGTTGTAGATGGCACCAACCAAAATGCAACCATCAACGCTTTGATGTCTTATGCCAGCTCATTGAACTACGGTTCGCTTGCCAGTGGTCAGGGTACTCCTGTCACTCCAATCGTTACGCCATAGTGCGCATTTGACCTCCATTATTGTTCCCGGTTCTATAAGTAGAACCGGGAATCTTTTTTTCGGATGCTAGATTTAAACCTTGCATCCCAGCAGAACGACGCATAACAATTCATTACTAATAAAATATAGTATTACAATAGTTTCAACATGAAAAAAATTGCATTTTAAAACTTGTTTTTATACTTTTAAAACATGCTGTAAACGATTGTATAAGCACCACACCATTTCAAACCTCCATCGTTAAGATTATGACTAAAAATAAATGGAAGCGAAGGCTCCTCATTTTCTTTGGCACCCTATGCGCACTCACGCTCATTACAGAAATCACGCTACGCATTCGTTATAAAGAACAACTGGGCAACCGGGTATACCCGTTGATCTACCAACCAGATACATTACTGGGCTTTACCTACATCCCCAATACCCAGGCAGAGATCAGCCAACCGGGTATACACAAGAAGTTCAGCATCAACGAAAATGGCTTTTATGGTCCTTCCTTCAGCAAGGCCAAGCCTGCAGGCAAGTTCCGCATTGCTATTATTGGTGCTTCCGAAGCATCCGGTATATGGCTAAATGGCTTTGAGAATTTTTGTATCAAGTTTCAGCAACTTCTTGATAAGCAGCATATCAATGCCGAGGTCCTTAATTTTTCTATGGATGGGCAAATGAGAGACCTAAATAACGTACGTTTAATCAATTCCCGGATTATCGAATATTCGCCGGATATGGTATTGCTCAATGTAAATATTCCTTTTGTCGAAAGCGCATACAGAAGATCTACCTACAAAGGTTATGTAATCATTTACAATGGCAACAATCCTGAATCGGAACAATGGTGCAAGAATAAGATCGACTATATTGAAGGACATACAATACTTACCACCCTTTACAAAGCCTCCTATATTGTAAGAGCTGCATGCCGGCACTACATGTACCATTACAGCAGCATATACGCACTTAACCTTACGGCTTATGTAGAAAAACGGTTACAGTCGCCAGACATCCGCATGCTGCCCTACTCCGTAAAAAGGACCATCACAACCCTTAAGGAAACAGAACAAAAACTAAACGATATTCATTGCGGCCTGGTTGTATACTATTATAACGACGATGCACAATACAAATCGATACTGGATAAAAACGGTTTTAAATCACTGTTTCTGAATATCCCTAAGGATAAAAGTATGCATCATGACCTAGACGGGCATTACAACGAAAAAGCCCAGGGAGTTATAGCCCAGCAACTGATGCAGAACTATACCAGCCTTCAACAAATGTCTGTTACCGACACTACTACCGTTAAAAACTAAAGTCCATTGCGCAGCGCTCCTGTAAAGAAAACCATATTCCTTTTACATCATACAGCAAGGGTAAGTGGCGCAGAGATCAGCATGAAAATGCTGGCCAGGCACCTTAATCCCAATCTGTACCGGGTGGTGGTATTGTATGGCTCCGGCCAGGGGCAGCTGGGTGCTTTACTTAAGCAAAGCGGGCTGCACTGTAAGGCGCTTCCTTTTATGCGATTGAAGCGAACCCTTAATCCATTTGCATGGCTGGCATACCTGGCAAGCATATTATATTGTGGCAGCTGTATTTTTATTCTCGCACACAGGTACCGTGCAGCATTGCTACATGCCAACACAACGCATGCGCGCCTGTATGCCTACCTTCCGTGTCTGCTTAGCGGCATTCCCTGCGTATGGCATATACGCGATGAGGTACCAGGCATAATACCGGTACGCGCGCTCGAAACCCGTAGCGCCGGCATTATAGCTATATCTAAGTTTGTTACCCCGGCAGTGCTGGCTGCATCATCCAGGCTACACATTATACCCAATGCAACAGGTATACAGCTGGCTGCAAAACATACCGGTTATATCCGTAAAACCTTTCATCTGCCAGAAGATGCGTTGCTGGTAGCGCAGGCTGGCCAGCTCATTCCCTGGAAAAACCATCGCCATTTTATACTTGCCGCAGAAAAAGTAGTGCAGCAATTCTCCAATGTGCGGTTCATTATTATAGGCAGCGATCTTTTTCAGGCCTATCCGTCATACCAGCAGGAGCTGGAACAACTGATCTCGGAAAAACATCTGGAATCTTACTTTCTCTTTACCGGACATATTACCGATATCGCTGCGGCTTTGCAGGATATCGATATTTTATTTCACCCTGCAGCCAATGAGCCTTTTGGGCGGGTACTTATAGAAGCTATGAGCCTGGGCAAACCAGTAGTATCCGTAAACAAAGGCGGCCCTGCAGAAATTGTAACGCACCAGGTTACCGGGTATCTTGCCGAGCCGGGCCATACCGGCGCTATGGCAGCATATTTACTCGCATTGTTGCAAAACGCGCCTTTGCGCAACCTCGTTGGCTCCAAAGCCCAACGTTATGCCCAGGAGCATTTTGGTATACCACAACATGTACGTGCTATTGAAACCGTGTATGAAAAAATACTTGCGCAATGAATGTAGTGATAAACGGTTTACTGCTGAGCGGGCAATTCTCGGGAGTTCAGCATTCTATAGCCCATATGCTGCAAGCACTGGGCGAAACAGAAGGGCCGTATCGTTTCGAAGCGCTGCTGCCCCGCCACTATACCGGCATGCTGGAACAGACCAATATCGCTGTTACACGTGTTAATTGTGGCAACCGGCTGCAACGCATTTTATGGGAACAGGCAGCGCTGCCTGTTTACCTTAAACGGAAACAACCCAAAAGCATTTACCATTCTCCCGGTTATATATTGCCCCGTTGGGCACCGGGACCAATGGTAGCCACCATTCACGATCTTGTGCCCTTACAGCATCCGGAATGGAGCCAGCGCGAGTCTGTAGCCTATTTCAAACTGGCCCTGCCACCAACACTAAAACGTGCGCAAGCCATTATTGCCGTTTCCGAAACGGTAAAGCAGGATATACTGGATCGTTTCCCGATTCATCCTGGCAAAATACATGTGGTATATCATGGCATAAGACCAGGTTTTCGCCCCATCCATGCCCCGCAGGTATTAGAGGCTGTAGCGCTACGCTACCGGCTGCCCGGTCAATTCCTGCTGTTTGTAGGCAATATGGAGCCTCGCAAGAACCTGGAGGGGCTGCTGCAGGCATATGCCCTGCTCCGGCAGCGCAGCGGCACAACGGCAAAACTTGTTGTAGCCGGCCGTGAGGCCTGGAAGTACCAGCGTGTGTACCAGACCGTGCATACGCTTGGACTTACAGATGCCGTGCAGTTTCTGGGTTATGTGCCCGATGAAGACTTGCCGGCTTTGTATAACCTCGCTACCCTTTTTGTATTTCCTTCTTTGTACGAAGGTTTTGGTTTACCAGTGCTCGAGGCTATGGCATGCGGCACGCCTGCGGTTATTGGCAATACAGGCGCCCTGCCCGAAATAGCGGGCAATGCGGCGTTGCTTGTACCTCCCCATGATGCAGATGCGCTGGCAACAGCTATCCAGCAATTATTATTGAACCAGGAGCTGCGGCATACACTTACCGCAAAAGGACTGGAAAGAGCCAGAACATTCAGCTGGTCGCAAGCGGCGGCAGATATATTGCATGTTTATTCAACAATCGGGAATGTTTAAAAAAGACTCTGTTATAAAATCAACCGTGGCGCTTATGATCATAAGCGCCCTGCTCAAAGTGCTCGGCTATGCCGAAAAGCTGATACTGGCATATTATTACGGCACCGGGCCATCGGTAGATGTCTTCTTACTCGTATCGGGCATTGTATTCAGTTTGTTTGTATTGTTCCGCGAGCTTATAGAGCCTGGCTTTCTGAATATCTTTCTCAAGATCAGGCATAAAGATGAAGATGAGGCATGGCGCTTTTTTAATACATACGGCCGCATCCTTTTCATCCCGGTGCTGGCAGTGTTTCTGGCCGGTATCATTTTTCCGGGCAAGGTCATCGACATTTTTGCACCAGGTTTTACGGCAGATAAAAGGCAACTGGCCATTCAGCTTGTGCAGATCGCTTTTCCAGCAGTGATATTCATGTCTATGTCTAACCTTACGGCCATTACATTAAACGGGTTAAAACAATTTGTACTACCTGCTGCGGGCGATATTATATTCCGGATGGCAACCCTCCTTTTCCTGATTGTGTTATATCCTAAATATGGAATACTAGGGGCTGGTATAGGGCTGGTAGCAGGCGCCGCGGGCAAATTGCTCCTGCACCTGGGAGCATTGTGGCGCAGGGTTTCTTTTAAATCCAGCCATACCGATCCAGCCCATTACAAAGCCTTATGGAAGCTCACCTGGCCCTTGCTCCTGGGCATGCTGTTTTCACAAACCAATCTGCTGGTCGATAATATGTTTGCATCTTATATGCAGGATGGTACTATTGCGGCACTGGCATATGCCAAAAAAATAGCGGAGATGCCGGTAATTGTTTTTCCGTATGTGTTGAGCATTGTGGTTTTTCCCTATTTCTCACAATTTGCGGTAGAACAAAATACCCAGCGACTTACCAGTCTGTATCACAACACAACCGGGTGGATCATTTTCATATTCCTGCCCCTGGCTGTACTGTCTTTTACCTTTGCCCACCAACTTACCAGTATTCTGCTGGAGCGTGGTGCATTCAATGCTGCCTCTACCGCATTAACTGCCCGGCCACTGGCTATTTACAGCCTGGGCATGGTATCTTTTGCACTGGAAACGATTATTGTACTGGTTTTCTTTTCTGTTGCCGATACAAGAACGCCCATTATCACAGGCATCATTTGCGTGGTGATCAATATTCTTATAACCATACTGCTCATTCCCCATATTGGCTACCTGGCTATTGCAGTGGCACTGGTTATTTCCAAAACACTTAAAATAAGCATACTCTCGTACCTGCTTAGAAAGCGGATCACAACGGCCTGGCAAAAGGTGAAACCATTTCTCACCAAAGTGCTGCTGGCTACGCTGGTGCTGGCCGCCTACCTTATAATAGCCCGGTATTTGTTACAGACCCGCCGCCTAATACCTGTACTGGCCGGTAGCAAGGCCCTATTTCTGTTCTGCAGCAGCACGGGTATTATCGTTTACCTGGCCACCTGTTACTTCTTGCGCATGAAACCCTATTTCAAAAACAGTTTATCGCAGGAGGAATCATGACCATTATTTACATGCTGGGCGAGTTCCCTTCCGCGTCTGAATACTTTATATTGCAAGAGCTGCTGGCCATGCAGCAACGCAAGGTACGGTTGCGCATACTGGCGCTCCAGCGCCCACAGGGCAATACATTCAGCATACCTGGCACAGCAACCGTAATGCAGGAGGTAACTTATTATAAGCATGGTTTTATTCGCGCCCTACAGGCGCACCTGTATTGCCTTACCACACATTTTGGCGGTTATATTACAGCGCTGCGCCAGTGTTTTGCCCGGCCGCTACCAGCAATACGCATGCTGGCACATTTTCAGAAAGGTGTTTTTTATACCTATACGCTCCGCCATGAACCTGCCCGGCACATTCATGCGCATTTCGCATCGGCACCAGCCGCAGTTGCAGCCACTATTGGCACCATTACCAACCGGTCATACAGCATCAGCGCGCATGCGCATGACATTTACACTGCCGATTCCCTGCTGGAGCATAAAATAAAACAGGCCAGGTTTGTGGTTACCTGCACCGCCGCCAATAAGAAATTTCTGGCAGCAAAAACAGATCCTAACAGCCTGCATCATATTTACCACGGGCTTGCCATACAGGATTGGCCCTTCATTGTAAGAAACAGCCCCAACCCCACCGGTCCCATACGCATACTTACCGTGGCGCGGTTGGTAGAAAAGAAAGGAATTTTATACCTGCTGCAAGCCATTGCTTTGCTACGCGAACAACTGGACATCCATTGCACCATTACCGGTGACGGGCCGTTGCAGAAACAACTGTTGCAGTATGTAAACCAACATGGATTACAACAGCAGGTTACCTTTACCGGCGCGTGGCCACAGGATAAAGTAAAAGCCCTGTACCAAAGCCATCACCTGTTTGTACTGCCCTGCCTGGTAGCAGATAACGGCGACCGCGACGGGCTGCCAAATGTGCTGCCCGAAGCCCTGGCCAGCGGTATTCCGGTCATTGCCACTCCGGTATCGGCCATTCCGGAGCTGATAACCCACCGCGAAACCGGGCTACTGGTGCAGGAAAAAAACGCTGCGGAGATTGCTGCCGCTATTCAAACACTGGTCCTGGATCCGGAACTGTATGCGCACCTGGCCCGCAACGGGCGGCAGAAAGTAATACAACAGTTCAGTATGGATCATGGTATAGATCAGTTATATGCACTTTTTCACCAAAACAACCTGGCATGAAAGAACGCATAAAACTACTGATCGTACTGGAAGCCACTACGGGCGGTGCATACAGCCATGTGCTGCAACTGGCTACCCATATCGACAAAAGCCGGTTTAATGTAATGGTGGTGCTATCGCCTGTGCGCAATCCCGGTTGCGAGGCCGATATCGCTATGCTTGAGCGCGCAGGTGTACAGTGCCGCCTTATGCCCATGCAACGAAAAGTATCTTTACTTGCCGACATGCGCGCTTTGCTGGCATTGCACAGGCTTATTGCGCAGAAAAAATTCGACATTATACATACCCATAGCTCCAAAGCCGGGCTCATTGGCCGCATAGCAGCAATCTTTCATAAACAGTGCAGCGTAATTCACACGCCACACAGCTATTTCTTCCAGGGCAAAAATGGCCTTGCCCGCTTTCTGTCTGTATTTCCGGAGCAACTGGCAGGTTACCTTACCAACTACCAGGTAACGGTTTCGGAGAGCGAGCAGGCGCTTACATTACAAAAAGGTATAGCCCGCCAGGAGCAAACCATGCTGATCCGGAATGTAGTACCTGCCGCGCAACGCTGCCGGGCCACAGAGGTGCAGCAGCTGCGGCAGCACTATAACATACCTGCCGGGCACCGCATCATTGCCGGTGTGGGGCGCCTTACCGCGCAAAAAGACTGGTCGGCTTTCATACACATAGCAAAAGCCGTATTGCTGCAGCGCAGCGATGTACATTTTGTGCTGGCCGGGAGTGGCGAAGCGCATGATCTTCTATCCGCACAGATCAGGCAATATGGCTTAACACAATGGGTAACCCTTACCGGCCATATGAACCATATTGCATGCCTGTACAGCGCTACCGATATTTTATTGCATACTTCTATCTGGGAAGGCATGCCCTATGCCCTGCTGGAAGCGATGAGCTTTGGTATACCGGTGGTAGCTACCGCCGTACCTGGCAATACCGATCTTATTTTTCCGGGGCAGAACGGGTATTTGTTCCGGCCAGGGCAGTACCAGGAGGCAGCCCAACACATATTATCGCTATTGCGGGATGAACAATTGAGAATAGACACTGGCGCGATAGGTAAGGCTTATGTAACCACCCACCACCGTACCGAAGATTTTATAACGCAGCATGAAACCCTGTACAGTAAATGCCGCACTGTTTAGCACTATGCAGATTTTATTTGCACGTTAAACACCGCTTTATTATTTTGTATAACTTATTACCAATAACAATATGTTGCAGATCAGCAATATTCACATGTCTTATCCGGTACCCAGAAGGTATAAAGACTTGTTTACCAAACCTCTGAAAAAAGAATATGCGCAAGCACTTACCAATATTAACATCACCATTGAACCTGGCGATAAAATCGCGTTTCTGGGAACCAATGGCGCTGGCAAAACCACCTTACTAAAGCTGATAGGCGGCCTACTGTTTCCCACACAAGGCAGCATTGTGATTAACGGTTATGATACTTTACAACACAATATCGAGGCCCGCAGATCGGTTGGCTTTATCCTGAATGAAGAAAGGAGTTTTTACTGGCGCCTTACCGGTGTTCAAAACCTGGAATTTTTTGGCGCGCTCGACAATCTTTTTGGGCAGCAGCTACAGGATAAGATTGCGGAGCTGGTAGACCTGGTAGGGCTTGGCAATGCCGGTAAAAAACTGGTAGCCGGCTATTCATCGGGCATGAAACAAAAACTGGCCATTGCACGTGGCCTGCTCTCCGACCCGAGCATACTGATTCTTGATGAACCTACACGCACACTGGATCCTATTGCAGCAGAAGATATTAAAGAACTAATTCAAAACAAGATACATGCGCAAACAGAGCGCACGCTGCTTATTGCCACCCACCGGCTGGAAGAGGCCGAAGCGCTGTGCAATAAAGTATGCGTAATGAATAAGGGCAGGATTATGGCTCTTACTACTGTAGATGAGGCAATGCGCTCTTATGCCAGCCTGTACGATTTTTATACTTCCACTATCAACGCTTCACAACATGCTTACCAAGAGTTATACTAAGGCCGCTGCTTTTATTCGTAAAGATTTTCTCATAGAGTCTGGATACAAAATGGCTTTTGCCATTACGTTACTGAATGCAGTGTTTCCTATCCTGTCCTTTTTTTTTGTGGGCAAACTGGTAAACCAATCAGATAGCCTGGCCAGGTATGGCGGCAATTACTTTTCGTTTGCCCTGGTAGGCATTGCATTTACCAGTTACTTTACACTTGCTGTAGGCACGTTTTCCAGCACCATGCGCCGCTCTCAGATGGCCGGGTGCCTCGAGGCCATTTTAAGTTCGCAAACCAGTACTACAGCCATAGTGCTCATGTCATCGTTGTACAGCTTTATATCTTCTGGCATACAGCTGATACTGGTTTTTTCCATTGGGGTGCTATTCCTTCATTTTGATCTGTCGCAGGTAAACCTGCCCAGCACCATCGTTGTATTTGCCCTGTCGTTGCTCATATTTGTAAGCCTGGGCATTATTTCTGCCGCGGGCACCATTATATTTAAACAGGGAGAACCATTTGGCTGGATCTTTGGCGGATTCAGTTCACTTATCGGCGGCGCCTTTTTTCCGGTAAGTGTAATGCCGCAATGGTTGCAATACATCTCGGTGCTGATGCCGGTTACGCACGCACTGGAAGCCCTGCGCCTGGCTATGCTGCAACATTACAGTATAGCGATGCTGTGGCCGCGTATCCTTACATTACTGTGCATTGGCCTGTTGCTGTTTCCGCTGAGTATTGCATTTTTTAACTGGTCGGTAAAGAAAGGAAAGAAAGACGGTACGCTTATGCAATATTAAATTATGGCTGTGCCGGAAAGTCTACCGCATGAAGTTGAATCTCCTGCATATAGTCAAAAGCTACAAAACAGGTATAGCCACTGGCAAGGTGTAATTCCTGCACCTGCCAGTGCTTATTTTCAAGCATAGCCCAATTATGATCATGAATTACGCAAGCCTTTAAAGGCACCGACAGGCCACGCCCATCGGCTTTAACAACACTTTCCTTCAACGCCCAGTATTGGTAAAATTGCAGCAGGCGATCCGGCGCATCCAGGATATGCTGCCACTCTTCGGGATTAAAAAGCGATTGAAATGCCAGTATATCCAGAGGTTTTGCCGCTTCAATATCTATACCCACCTGACCATTATCGGCTATAGCGCATACCACCATCTCCCCCGCGTGAGAAATATTAAAATCGGCCCCGCTATCCAGGTAGGGTCTGTTGTACGCTGTATACTGCAACCGGTCTAATGCTGGCACATCATTATAACGCTGGCTCCAGGCCTTCAGCAACAAATGTTTACCCAGCAGCGATGCGTGGCGATCTTCCCATCGTTTATACCGCAGGATGTTATGCTGCATCGTTTGGGGCAGCATGTTTAACATATGCATCCATAAGGGCTCCGGCACAGGCGCTGCAAACCGGGTATAATACACCTTTATCAAAGCGCTGTACCGGCATTAACCCTGCCCAGGGTTTGGATCATTACCTGACACACCGCCTGTATGTGTTTAAAAAGAAAGAAATGCCCGCCTTCGAACCAATACAGCTTCACCGGCAGTGTGGTTTCTTTTTGCCAGGCAGCGGCAGCAGCTTCGTTCAGATCATCTTCTGTGCCGTTCAGCACCGTAACCGGCACCGCATAAGGTGCTTGCGGGTGGTGCACAAAGGTTTCTACCGCCCGGAAATCGGATCGCAAAACAGGCTCAAAAATTTCCATTAACACCTCATTGTTCAGCAACTCATCTGTCATAAGATCTAATTGTTTAAGCCGCTCGCGAAACGCAGGCCCTGGCAGTGACCACATTATTTCCCGTTCGCGGTCAAAAGAAGGCCCGCTCCGTCCCGATGCAAAGAAATGCACGGGCAATCGCTGCCCGGCAGCCACCAGTTTCCGGATAACCAGGTGACCCAGCAATGCTCCCATGCTGTGCCCATAAATGGCATAAGGCTGATCTGGTGGCACTATGCGTTGCAGGCTAGTCACAATATCCTCTGCCATGGCATCGCAATTGTTCAGCAAAGGCTCCTTCATACGCCTGCCATGACCGGGGGTATCCAGCGCCCGCACCTCGAACGTTGCTGCAAGCCCACCGTTAAGCTGGGTGTAAGAAAATGAGCTACCACCGGCAAATGGCAACAAAACAAGCATCGTCTTTTTGTCCATAACAATATCCATATCTGGTGTAACCACTGCACAAACAGGTAAAATTACGCTTATCCAAGCGTTTGAATACCGGTGAAGTGCAAATTAAACATTAGTATTTTAACACTATATCGCTTGTAAGTATATAAATAATCATCGGTATTATTTATATTGCCATGCATTACCTTATAGCAAGCAATACATACAGCCTCCCTGCCAATCCGAACTATGAAAATTATGGACCAATCTCTTATTATGCCACATGAGGGCATTTATGATAAAGCAACCAGCAGATCATTTGCAGATATACTCATCGAAAAATCCAACACTCACCCGCACCAAACCGCCTATACCTTTCTGGTAGATGGCGAGCGCGAAGAATGGAATATTACTTACGCGCAACTGCACCAGCAAGCCATACAGATTGCCCATTATCTTCAAACCATATGTGTACCCGGCGACCGTGCCATTCTGGCTTTTCATCCCGGCATCGATTTTATTACTGCCTTTTACGGCTGCCTCTGCGCGGGTATAATCGCAGTGCCCGCGGTGCTGCCTAAATCGCAACGTGCGGTACAACGCCTGCATGGCATTATGGAAGATGCCGGAGCGGCGGTAATACTATCGCACACTTCGTTAAGTGATAAAGAACGTAATAACCTTACACACCAGGGTACTTACCGGCTGGTGCTCACCAATAGCCTGCCACCACAGGAAGCACCGGCAGACCTTTTTAGGCCCGCCGGCCACAATACTGCGTTTATACAGTACACTTCCGGCTCTACCAGCGCACCGAAAGGTGTGGAAGTAACCCATGAAAATATTCTGGAAAATGTGGCGCTTATTGCGCGCGTGTTTCGCCAGCAACCTGGCAGCACTATTGTAAGCTGGCTACCCTATTATCACGACATGGGCCTGGTGGGTGGTATACTGGTGCCCCTGTTTGTGGGTGCACGGGGTGTACTGCTCTCGCCCATACATTTTATACAAAAACCCATACGCTGGCTTCAGGCCATAAGTACGTATCAGGCTACAACCAGCGGCGGCCCCAACTTTGGTTTTGAATTATGCGCCAATGCGGCGTCTACAGCAACCACTGAAGCTCCTGACCTTACTGCCTGGAAAGTTGCATTTACCGGAGCCGAACTGGTGAGGCACGCTACCCTACAGCGTTTTTCGGATACATTCCGGCCGTTTGGGTTTAATGAAACCTCATTTCAGCCCTGCTACGGGATGGCAGAAGCCACCCTGCTCATTACCGCAGGCCAGCCGGGCAAGCAGGTCAAAACAGCATTGGTACCTACCGGCAACGAAACCTCCGGTAGCCCCACCAAACATGTAGTAAGCTGTGGCCCTGCCCTGGATTTTGACCTATGCATCATAGACCAGCAAGGACATGAACTGCCAGATGGAGCAACCGGCGAAATATTGGCAAAAGGGAAAAGCATAGCCAGGGGCTACTGGCAAAAAAAAGCACTCACAGAAGCGGTGTTTAACTTTTATACCTCCAGCGGCAATGGTCCGTACCTGCGCACTGGCGATCTTGGTTTTATCCGAGATGGCGAATTGTATGTAACCGGCAGGCTTAAAGAACTTATTATACTGAATGGCAGAAACTATTACCCGCAGGATATTGAATCTACCCTCACCGATGCCTTGCCCGAATTGGTACCGGATGGTTGCGCTGCAGTGGCGCAGGACAATGGCACACAGGAGACACTCGTAATTATAGCAGAGCTGAAAAGCGGCTATGCTCCTGAAGAAATGTTACCCCGGATCAAAGCAATCGTTTTTGAAGAGTTTGGCATTGCACCTGCCCGTATAGCGCTCATCCGTAAAGGCACCCTTCCTAAAACCACCAGTGGAAAAATACAACGATATGCCTGCCTTGCCACACTTGAAGCCGGTAAATTATCTGTAACCGCAGAATGGACCACTACCAGTCAAACAGCGACCGGTGCTCACGTTACGGTTACAGAAGTTGAAGCACAGATTACCCAGCTCCTAACCACCCTTACCAATACCGTACAGGCCCGGCCAGAGGATCATATTTTTGCAGCAGGGCTCAATTCTATTCAACTGGCACAGCTGGTGATGCACCTGAACGAACAGTTCGACATCGCGCTTTCTATGGATTTCATTTTTGAAAATCCCAGCATACGTGCTATTGCACAAGAAATTGAAGCATTGCAGGCTACCCCAATTACTGCACCATTGCTGCAACCCATTGCACAGGCCGATGCATATGCTTTAAGCCCAACCCAACACGGCATCTGGTTCGACCAGCAACTTAAGAACAGGAGCAATAGTTATCAGATACCGGTGTGTGTTACGATACACGAGCCACTGAATGAAGTATTTATCCATACCGCTCTTAATGAACTGATCGAAAACTATGAGATTCTGCGCACCAGCTTCCCTATACAAAATGGCAAGCCGGTACAGGTAGTAGCCCGGGCCCAACCAGTTGCGGTGCAGAAAACAGACATGCGCTACCATACACCAGAAGCAATACAAACCTTTATCAGCGAGCAAGCCGCCCTGCCCTTCGATCTGGCTGCAGGACCGCTGTTGCGCGCGGGTATTGTGCAGACCAGCGACACCACATGCAAGCTATTTATCATAGCCCACCACATTATTGCCGATGGCACAGCACTGCTGCAACTGGTGCAGGAGCTCCTACACCGGCACACCAGCTTACAACAACAAATTTCCACACCCATTGCCTTGCCAGACTGGCAGTATAAAGATTATACGCATTGGGCCAATCAGGCGCTGGCAGGCAGTCAGTCCTCGGCGGCTTACTGGCGCAACCTATTTTCCAACGGGGTTACCCCCTTTCTTTCATACGACCCGGCTGCACAGGTCACCGGCAGCAGCAAAGGACGCACAGCACTGTTACATATAAACCAGGCTACTGCCGCGCAGATAAACGCACTCGCCCTACAGCAAAGCAGTACTACCTATGTTATGCTGCTTTCTGCTTTTGCAGTAATGCTGTTTCGCCAGAGCGGCAAAAAAGAGATCATTATTGGCATCCCGGTTTCTGGCCGCACACACACAGCTACGCAGCACATGCCCGGCGTTTTCATCAATGCCATCATGATGCCTTTGCAGGCAAGCGAGCATACTACTTTTTCGGAACTGGCTGCCCAGGTTAAAACTGCTTTGTTCAACGGACTTAAGCACCAGTCATATCCATTGCATATGCTGGCCAAAGACCTTAACATGACTGGCAGCACAGGGCAACCTGCATTTACTTCTGTATTCTTCAACGGATTAGGATTCATAGGCAAACAGGATGGCCGTATGGCCGCAGAAGCTTTCGCCGACAACTTTGGACTGGATATGAACCTCGACCTGAATACGTATGTATTGGAGCATGATGAGGGGATACAAATACGGCTCGATTATAAAGAGGCAGTTTTCTCGCCCAATGGTGTCAACAGCATGTTGCAAGCCTATGAGCAGATCCTTTTACAAAGTGTGGCAGAACCGGATTTTAAGGTATGGACCAACCCTGCTGCACAGATCTTATCGCAGGAAGCACTACTGCAACGAACCAGGTTTGCAACCGGCACAAAAGCAGTGGTACAACCTCCTACCATTATTCAACTTTTTGAACAGCAGGCCGCAGCTATACCCGGGCACACCGCTATCGTATACGGTATCGATGAAATAACATACGGTACACTGCAAAACCAGGTTAATGCATTGGCGGCTCAATTACAAGCGGCGGGCGTACAACCTGGCATGTTTGTACCCGTGCTCATGACCAAATCCATAACGCTGCCACTTACCATACTGGCACTCATGAAACTGGGCGCACCATTTGTACCAATGGATACCGGCTGGCCCGAAGAGCGGCTGCACTTGTTATCAGAGCAGTTATCGCCGTTGCTGGTGCTGGTAAATGAAGACCGGTACACCACCCTTGGCAGCATTCCCTGCATGCGGATAGACCACAACAATATACCAGCAACTACCGTGGCTATAACCACTTTTATTGCGCAACCGAGCGATCCCATATACGGCATGTATACCTCTGGCACCACAGGCATTCCCAAATGCGCGGTAAACCTGCACCAGGGCATCAACAACCGTTTTGCATATATGAATAAAGTTTACGGTTGTCACACGCAGGATGTTATCCTGTTTACCAGCCGTCATATCTACGATGCATCGGTATGGCAAATGTTTTGGCCGCTTACCAACGGCGCCAAAATGGTAATACCCGATGATACTTATGGTCTGGACCTCCACGAGATTGCCGGTCTTATTGCCCGCCAGCAGGTAACCATTACCGATTTTGTACCTTCTGTATTCAGCTTGTTTGTAGACTATCTCGAAACTGCGCCGGCGTATGCGGCTAAAGTAAAGACACTGCGCCAGTTGCTCATAGGAGGCGAAGCTATGAACGCCGGCGCCGTAAAACGTTTTCGCCGTATGCATCCAGCGGTGGGCATTACCAATACCTACGGCCCTACAGAAGCATCTATCGGCACTATATTTTATGAGGTGCCCGAAACCATTCCCGATATCATTCCCATTGGCCAGCCTATCGACAATGTTATAGCCTTGTTGCTGGACGAAACACTTACTCCAGTAGCAGAAGGCACACCTGGCGATCTGTACCTGGGCGGCATATGCCTGGGCACCGGCTACCTCGGCGATGCAGCTAAAACCGCCGAAGTTTTTATACCCAATCCTATAGCCACAGTAGCAACCCAATACCTGTATAAAACCGGAGATATTGCAGCCTGCCTGCCCGATGGCAACCTTCAGTTCTTTGGCCGTAAAGACAGCCAGGTAAAAATAAACGGCATACGGGTAGAGTGCGGCGAAATTGAAAACACCCTGCTGCAGCAGCCCAGCGTAATACAAGCTGTTATCTCCTGCCGGCAGGACAGCTCCGGAAAACATTACCTGGTAGGCATTCTGAAATTAAAAGAAGGTGCACAACTCACGGAGATACACCAGCAATTGAAAAAACAACTGCCGGTGCACATGGTTCCGGTCGGGTACGCGGTAGTAACAGAAATTCCTATTACACTGAATGGCAAGGCCGACCGGAAAAAACTGGCCGACCTACCCTGGCAAAAAGCCACGGAACAAGGTACTACCCAGGCAGAAACCCGTGAGCATGAGCAAGCCTTGCTTGACATCTGGCAACAGGTACTGGACCAGCCCGCCGTTACCGTACACGATAATTTTTTTGAATCGGGAGGCGATAGCCTTAAAGCCATGCAATTGCTAACGCGTGTGCATCAAACCCTGCATGCAGGGCTTACACTGGCCGAGATATTTCACCACCCAACCGTAGCAGCGCTGGCACAGATACTGAACGAAAAACAATTTGCCCACTACAACGATATCACCCCGGTAGCAGAAGCACCGTTTTACGAACTATCGCACGCACAACGCCGGCTTTGGGTGTTATCTAAATTTCCGGGAAGTGCAGCAGCTTACCACATGCCATCTGTAACCGCGCTTTCCGGCAAGCTGAATGTACCGGCGCTGGCGCAGAGTTTTCATGCAGTAAGCCTCAGGCATGAGTCGTTACGTACCACTTTTATTGAACACGATGGTATTCCGTTCCAGCATATTGCACCCAATTCATTGTTTCAATTAGAACAAATGGATTGCCGGCACCAATCCCCCGGCGCTGTACAAGCGCTGGTCAACAACCTGGAAACACAACCTTTTGATCTCGAAAAGGGTCCATTATTACGGGCTACACTTATACATACCAACACCGATCATTACCTGCTGGTGCTGGTTATGCACCACATCATCAGCGATGCATGGTCAATGGAAGTATTGCTGAAAGAACTGCTTTTCCTGTATCGTGCATTTAGCCGGCAGGAGTCGCCTTCGTTACCAGCAACAGAGGTTCAGTATAAAGATTACGCCACCTGGCAGCACCGCTACCTGCAAAGTGAGGCGGCTAACCACAGCAGAGCATACTGGCAGGAAACTTTGTCGGGCCGTATCAGCCCACTGCAACTACCATGCGACTTTGCACGTCCACAGCTTAAGACTTACAATGGCGCTACCCTGCGTGTACAACTGCCGGCTGCCGATGCATTGGCGTTTCGCCAGCTCTGCTCCGCGCAGCATGCAACAACATTTATTGGGCTCATTACGGTGGTCAGTATTTTACTGCATCGCTATACCGCTTCAACGGATATTATAATGGGCACTCCGGTAGCCGGCCGCAATCATCGCCGGCTGGAAAACCAGCTTGGCCTGTATGTAAATACCATTCCGTTATATAACCGCATTGATCCGGACAACTCATTTATACAACTGCTGCAGCAATCCAAGCAGACCGTTATTGCTGCTTATGAACACCAGGCCTACCCATTTGACAGCCTGGTAGATGAGCTGGCCGTACCCCGCGATTCATCCCGCAACCCTTTGTTTGATGTACTGGTAGCTATGCTCGATTATTCGGCAATGGAAAAAGAACTGGCTGCAGCCGGACAGGATACCGGCCTCCAGCTTACACGGCACCCTTCGGGCACGGGCACCAGCAAATTTGACCTGTACTTTAACTTTACAGGTAGCGGCGACCAGCTCCTGCTCGATCTTGAATACAATACCGACCTTTTTCTTCCGCAAACCATTGAGCGGATAGGCACACATTTTACTACTTTACTGCACAGTATTCTTGCGGCAACAAATGCCCAGGTAGCTCTTTTAAATCTCATACCCGAGCCGGAACAGTTGCTGCTGGCTTCCTTTAATAATACAATGGCAGGTTATGACCATACTGCCACGCTCAGTTCGTTGTTTGAGGCGCAGGCCGCTCAAACGCCGCACCAAACAGCGCTCGTTTTTGCTGGCAACACCTTTACCTACCAGGCATTGAACGAGCAGGCCAACCGGCTGGCCCATTACCTTATCCATACCCACCAGGTTATGCCACAAGACCTTGTGTGCGTGGCATTGGAAAGATCGGAGCAAATGATTGTTGCGCTGCTGGCTATCCTCAAATCAGGTGCCGCATATGTGCCTGTAGATCCTGCTTATCCTGAAGAAAGGATTACCTACATCCGGCAAGACAGCAACAGCAGCATTATGATTGACAACCTGTTTATGGAACAGTTTGGCAACATTGCGCACACCCTCAGCGCCCATCAACCCGGCGTAGCAGTACTGCCACATCACCTGGCCTACGTTATTTATACTTCCGGCTCTACCGGAAAGCCCAAAGGCTGTATGCTTGAACACCAGGGCGTAGTTAACCGCATAGCATGGATGTGGCAGCATTATGGCTACAGTACTGCCGATGTGATTCTGCAAAAGACAACCTACACTTTTGATGTATCTGTATGGGAAATATTTATGCCGCTTTGCTATGGCGCGCAAATGGTTTTGTGCCAGCGCGAAGATACAGGCTCACCAGAGCGCATTCTGCAACTGATACACACCTACAAGGTTACCTGCCTGCATTTTGTGCCCAGCTTGTTGCATGTGTTTATACAAGAATTGCTGAACGACCCGCTGAATATTCGTCAGATGGGCAGTTTACAAAAGGTGATGACCAGTGGCGAAAAACTGATGCCAGATATGGCGCGGCAATGGTACCAGGCTACTGGCCTGCCCATCCATAACCTTTATGGCCCCACCGAAGCCTCGGTAGACGTTTCTTATTACACCACTTCCGGGCAGGAAACCAATATCCCTATTGGTCGTCCCATATGGAATACCCAATTATACATACTCGACGCGCAATTGCAGTACCTGCCTGTAGGTATAGCCGGTGAAATTTGTATTTCAGGCGATGGTCTGGCACGCGGCTACCTGGGCAGGCCAGCACTAACTGCCGAAAAATTTGTTGACCATCCTTTTATCCCGGAACAGAAAATGTACCGCACAGGCGATATAGGCAAATGGCTGCCCGATGGTAATATTGAATACATAGGCCGCAAAGATGCACAGGTCAAGATCAGGGGATTCCGCATAGAGCCTGGTGAAATAGAAGCAGCGCTACTCACCTGCCACGGCATACAAGAAGCAGTGGTTATTGCATGCGAAAAAAACAACGAAAAATACCTGGTAGCTTATATGGTTAGCGATATACCCCTTGAGCCTGTTCAATTACGCGAGCAACTGGGCAGGCAGGTGCCAGCATATATGATACCCGCCTATTTTGTTCGGCTAGACAAATTTCCGCTTACCCCCAGTGGCAAAACAGACAGGAATGCACTGCCAGACCCGGCTACAACAGACATCCATACCACTGCAAACTATACTGCGCCACGTAATGATACAGAACGCAGACTGGAAAGGATATGGTGCGAGGTACTGCAAATAACACAGGCTGGTGTGCATGACGACTTCTTTAGCCTGGGTGGACATTCTTTAATGGCAGCCCGCATTATATCAAGGGTGAGGAACGAGTTCAATACCGAGCTGCCTTTTGCGGCACTATTCAACAACGCAACAATAGCCGGTCTTAGCCAGCTTATTGCAGATGCGGCTACAACAGATGCGGCACCAGCACCAAAAATCAAAAGGATTGAACGGGTAAAAAGAACCTGACGCATAACTGTAAAACAATTTAACGCAATGCTAACCCACGAGCAGGGTTAGGCATTGCCTTGCCCGAAATCCTGATCCTCCGTTATGATATACACATAAAATATATACAGTATCATACATTTTTTTATGTACATGCTTTGTAAATTTATCTTTAATTTTATTTGATATTATTTTTAAATCGATGTAAATCGATTTGATTTTACCATAGATCAAGTTATGAAAAGTATTATTGTTAAGTTTTTATACCATTTGTTCCTCAATACCCGGCAAGTCTGCAGCATATACCTGCCCGTCCACCTGCGTCATGCCCAACTTCTTTATGAGCATACCACACCGGTAAATGAAGACCGGAGTAGCAGGCTATAACCAATACTACTTTCCGGATTACCCACGCAATCGTGTTATACAACCTATAACCGGAAATCCGCAGCATCACCAATCGCTTATAACCACACACCATTATGAAAATCTTTCCGGCATCATATCACCAGGAGCGGCTTTGGTTTATCGATAATTTTGAGAAAGGCATCTTATACTCCGATAGTCCGGTATACCATAATCTGCCTCTTATTGTACAGATAGCCGGCCTGCCCGATGCCGCACTATTGGCACAGAGTATGGCAACGCTCGCCGAGCAATACGATCTGCTGCGCACCAATCTTATACTACACAACGAACATATTGTGCAAGTGGTGCAAGACTCCCTGGCAGAAGTACCACTTGCTACCTATACCCTTGCGGAGAACTGCACCGAAACCGAACGTGCCGGTTTATGGAACAGCATCATACAACATCCGTTTAAGCTCGATGCAGGTCCATTATGGCGTATCGCACTTATTAACCACGGTGGTACCTGTTACCTTGTTTTTACAGCGCATCACATCATTGCCGACCGCCGCACTATGCAACTGTGGCTGAATACATTAGCCACGCAATATACCCTGCTCACCAAAGGACAGGCGCTGCAAACACCAGCACACACCAGCCAATTCGCCGATTTTGCGACCTGGCAAAAAGATTTTACCGACGAAATGCTGGAGCAGTTCATGTTGTTCTGGCGCAGCCGCCTCGGTAAGATTCAACCTTTAAATTTCTATACCGACCGCGAACGTGAAAAAGTGCATGTGTACGAAGCAGCGCTGAAAACCGCCCGGCTGGAGGCAGACCTTTCCAGGCACATATCAGCCAGTGCGCATAACCATTATGATATATTTCTTACCGCCTTCCACCTGCTATTGGCCCAGTATGCACAGCAGCAGGAAATCGTAACCGGCATAATATCTGAGAACCGCCATATGGAAGGGCTGGAACAGATGACAGGCCCTGTAGCCAATCTGGTAGTCCTTAAAAACGAGGTTTCCCGCAACCAGTCTATAGCTGCACTACTGTCGCAAATACAGGAGAGCCGCAACCAGGCATTGGAATATGCCGACATTCCGTTTGACAAGCTTGTAACCTGCCTTAATCCAGAAAAGGATATGAGCCGCACCGCCTTATTTGATGTATTGTTCCAATACGAAGAGCGAGGAGGAGAAGGGGCAGATACTTTTGGCAACATGCCTTACACCCTTATCGAAACCAACCAGGGGCTGGGCAAGTACGATTACAACCTGCTGGTAGTAAAAGAGCATACAGGTTATCATATTTACTTTACCTACAACCAGCGGTATTACGATGCCGCCACTGCTGACCGGCTTCTGGCGCAGTACCAGGCTATACTCACTTATATGCAGCAGAATGAAGATTGCCGTGTAAGTGAGCTACCCAATATGCCTGATGCCGCCAGGCACCTACTGCTGCAGCAGCTCGACAAAACCCACCTGGCCTGGCCGCAGCAGGAAAGCATTCTTTCCCTGTTTCACGACCAGGTAAGCCGCTACCCGGCAAACACAGCAGTGGTATTTAAAAACTGGCAATGCACTTATACCCAACTGAACAGTTTGGCCAACCAACTGGCCTCTTACCTGAAACAGAAGCACCATATAAGCCAGGGGCATTTTGTGGCCCTGCTGCTACCCCGTAACCAATGGCAGATCATAGCCATACTGGCGGTGTTAAAATGCGGCGCCGCTTATGTGCCCATAGATCCTGATTATCCTGAAGAGCGCATACAATTTATACGCCACGACTGCGATGCCAGATTGTGTATCGATACCGCGCTGATTGCAGATTTTGAGCAACAGACCTCAGACAACCACCTGCAGCACCCGCCACAGATCGTGCCCTCATCAGAAAGTATCGCTTATGTAATTTACACTTCCGGCTCTACCGGTATGCCCAAAGGCGTGCAGGTTACACATGGCAATGTAGTGCGCCTGTTTAGAAATGAGCAACCCCTGTTTGACTTTAACGATAAAGATGTGTGGACCATGTTCCACTCTTATTGTTTCGACTTTTCGGTTTGGGAAATGTATGGCGCACTCCTCTTTGGCGGTAAAGTAATTGTGATTGCCAAAAACGTGGCCGCCCAACCAGAAGCCTTCCTGGAAATACTGGTACAGCACCAGGTAACCGTATTAAACCAAACGCCTGCTGCTTTTTATAACCTGCTTCATATCAAACCCTGGCTGGCAGCACCGCAAGTGGCGCTGCGCCGGGTAATTTTCGGAGGCGATAAGCTGCACCCTGCCAGGCTCAGAGACTGGCACCAGCACTACCCCGGCACACGTCTTATTAACATGTATGGTATAACAGAAACCACCGTGCATGTTACCTATAAAGAAATAGGCGATGTAGAAATAGCATCGGGCATCAGCAATATTGGTACCCCCATACCCACGCTCTCCTGTTACGTACTGGATGAGCATGGCAACATATTGCCACCACTGGTGCCGGGCGAGCTATGGATAGGCGGGGCCGGCGTTTCTGCAGGGTACCTGAACCGTCCGGAGCTTACCGCAGAAAAATTTATCGCCAATCCTTTTGGGCCCGGCCTGCTGTACCGTTCAGGAGATGCGGCCAGGGTATTGTCCTCTGGTGAGCTGGAATATATAGGCCGGTTAGACAACCAGGTAAAGATCAGAGGATTCCGTATCGAAACAGGTGAAGTAGAAAAAGCCCTGCTGCAACATACCAGCATTAACGAAGCCGTAGTGCTGGCTATTGAAAACCAGCAATCAGAAAAAGAACTGGCCGCCTACTTTACAGCCAATACCCAGCTTACCGCCGGTGCATTAAGGTTGTTTCTCAAAAACATATTGCCAGACCATATGGTACCTGCGCACTTCATCCAGGTAGACCGTTTTCTGTTAAACAGCAATGGCAAAACCGATAAAACCGTATTGCCCAGACCACAGGAAACCGAAACCAGCACAGGAACAGCATATATAGCGCCACAAACGGATACAGAGCAAAAGCTGGTGGCTATATGGCAGGAGATCCTGAACAAAACAAACATTGGTGTAGCCGATGACTTTTTTGTGCTGGGTGGCGACAGCCTTAAAGTAAGCCGTGTAATGAATCGTGTAAACGAAGTATTCGATACGGCCATCCCGTTAAAGAACTTTTTTGTAAACAGTACCATAGCCAACCTGGCGCATCTGATAGAACTGGATCAATGGTTTAACCAGGAACCAGCCCAGGAGGCAGACCAGAATACGACCATCCGTATTTAAACAAACCGTGAAAATGACCTTAACCAAGAAAACACCAGGCTATTTTAAACCTAACGTCTACCAGATGATGCAGGCGTTAAACCTCGATATTGAATACCACAGGGCCAAAGGCGACAGTCTGTATTTTTATGATACCAACGGGCAGGAGCATGAAGTGAAAGATATGATAGGAGGGTTTGGTTCCCTGTTCTTTGGGCATAACCATCCGGAGCTGGTTGCGGTAGCGCAGTCGTTACTGGCCAGCGACAGGCCATTTGCCGCGCAGGGAAGCTACAGCTCCAAAGCAGCAGACCTTACGGTGGCTTTACGCTCGGTATTACAATCGTCGCTACAACGCGATTACCTGTTTTCTTTTTGCAACACCGGTACAGAAACCGTAGAGGCAAGCCTTAAACACGCCCGCCTGGCCTACGCCGCCAGGGTTAAAGCTATACGCCACAACATAGACCAGGCCCTGGAAAAAGCCAGCATGCTCCCCTTGCAGCAAACCCCGGAACTATTGCAACAAGCCGGGCATTTACTGGGCGCACCTGCAGGTTCTCTAAACATGCTTATTGACCAGGTTAAACGCCATAACCACCACCTGCTATCGGCGCCACCTGTGCGGCTGGCACTCTGTAAAGCTTATCATGGCAAAACTTCAGGAGCGCTGCATGTAACCCATTACCAGGGCTTCAAAACGGATGTAATAGACTCCGACAACCAGGTGCTGCACCTGGAGGCAGGCAATAACGACCTGCTTACCACAACCTTCAGCAACCATACGGTTACGCTTTATACCATCCGTACCACAGGAGGCCAGGCCACGCTGGAGCCCGTTACCATGTGTGCTATTTCCTGCTTTATAATAGAACCCATCCAGGGCGAAGGCGGCATCCAGATTTTAGATAAAACTTATGTGCAACTGGCGCGCACACTTACGCACGAGCACCAGGTGCCCTTTATATTTGATGAAATACAATCCGGTATTGGCCGTACCGGCACTTTTGTATTTGCAGAGCAGCTGGGTGTAAAACCCGATTATATTTTATTGTCCAAAAGCCTGGGCGGTGGTCTCAGCAAAACCGGGGTACTCTGTATTGCCGAAGAGCTGTACGACAGCCGGTTCGATATGCTTCACTCCTCAACGTTTGCAGAAGACGATCATAGCTGCGCCATAGGCAAAGCCGCGCTGGATATACTGCAGCATAACCCAGCATTAATGACCAATGCCCGCGACAAAGGCATTTACCTGCTCGAAGGGTTACGGCTTATCCTCGACAAATACCCGGATGTGATGGCAGATGTAAGAGGCGCCGGCCTCATGATAGGAATTGAATTCCGGCCACAGCACCAATCCGGATCGGGCTGCCTGCGCATGCTCTCTGAGCTGGACATACTGGGTTTCGTCATATCAGGTCATTTGCTGCACGAGCAAAAAGTGCGGGTATTGCCCTGCCTTTCCAACAGCAACACCATACGGCTGGAGCCATCTGCCTATATTACTACAGAGGAATGTAATGCCATCATTGGTAAGTTTAACCTGCTTTGCGATATTCTTTCCCGCCAGGACATTTATGCGCTAACCCGCTTCATCATACACCCTGTACCTGCCCTGCCCTATACCGGCAATGCAGATTACCGCAAACCTGCCATCGCACCCTATACCGGATCGTGCAGTAAAAAAGTAGCTTTTATAGGTCATTTCATTAATCCACAGGACCTCACCAGCTGGGACGATGGTTTTAATGCCTTCTCCACAGATGAGATAGGCCGTTTTCTCAGCAAAATAGCGCCGGTAACCCGAACCTTTTGCAGCGAAAAAAAACGGGTTATTTCTGCCACCGGCGAGCAGGTAGAACTTAATTTCATTGGCCTGCCTATGACATCCGAAATGATGGTAGATGGCCTCCGCAGCAGAAACATCGAAGGCATACGCGAAAAATTGCAGGAAGGTGTAGACCTGGCCCGCGAACTGGGTTGCAGCACCATGGGCTTTGGTGGGTATACGTCCATCATTTCCAACAATTGCAGGGCGCTTAAGACCAATGGCGTGCATTTAACAACCGGTAATTCATTCACCACAGCCATTGGCATTGTATCGTTGCTCAAAAAAGCCGCAGAACTGGAGATTGATGTACCCGGCGCTGTATTTGCCGCTGTAGGCGCAGCCGGAAACATATGCAGCATTTTCAGCGAGATTATTGCAGAAAGAGTACATACCGTTATACTCACCGGCAGAGATGGAAACCTGGATCCGGTGCATAAAACAGCCATCCATATATTCCGGAACAACCTGCTCAAACCCGCCGGGCAAACCACTCCCATAGGCCGGCAACTGCTGAATGCTGCCGCTGTAGCGGGCATTAGTTATGCCGGTATGGATACATGGACAGAAGAAGAGTGGACGCAGCAATACCATGACTCCCGGCAGGCACTGCAAAACAGTTTCCCCATTCAGGTAACCGCCGATCTTGACCAGCTTAAAAAAGCCAATATTATCGTAAGTGCCAGCAACCATGTAAAACCACTCATTTTACCGCAACACATAGGTCATTTCCCTGTGCTCATCTGCGATATTGCCGTACCGGCCGATGTGCACGAAACGGTGACCGCTATGCCAGATGTAACTGTAATTAAGGGTGGTATCGTAAAACTGCCGAAAACCCCGGATTTCAAGATCGCGGGCATTAGCCTGCCCGAAGGCACCGCATATGCCTGCATGAGCGAAACCCTGCTGCTGGGGCTGGAAAACCTCCAAACCTCATTCAGCTATGGCAATATCAACGCAGCACAGGTGCGCCAGATACTGGACATATCCAAAAAACACGGCTTTACCTATTACCAGCCCAAAATGCAAAGTAGCTTATGACAACCACTGCCCAACTAACCGATATTATAGCACAGGCCATCGAAAAACTAAATAGTTACCGGCCGGATGATCCGCTGTTTTTTTCTGAAGACATGCCGCTGGACCCCAAATACGGGCAACTCTCATCGCTCGATTTTGTGTATTTCCTGGTAGGACTGGAAGAAGGATTAAGTGAAAAATATGGCAATACAATTTTCATTACCGATAGTATAACCCAGGCCATTGGCACCGAGCCCAACCTGCTGGCATCCCCGGCGCACCTGGCAGCTTACCTGGAAAAAACAGTTTGCCATGAAGCAAAATAAAGTATTGCTGCTTTCCAATTTTACAATAGGAAGCCTGCAGGGCTTTTTAAAAACCAGCGGGCTGGAAGTGCAGGTAGCACCATTGGGCGATATCTATAACAGCCTGCTGCGGTTCGATACGCTGTACAACACATCGGGTATCGACTATATTGTAATCTGGGCAGAGCCGCAACAACTGTTTCACAGCATAACCCCTGGCAGCTCCACATCGCCACAAGATTTTAAAGCCGCTTTACAACAAGAGATAGACCATTTCGCCCAGGCGCTTAATGCCCACCAGGCTTTGGTAAAAGGCATTTTTGTGGTTAGTTTTTCTGTACCGGCGCGGCTGCAAGCCTTTAGCCTACTGAATTACGAGCCGGGTGCCGGCATTACTTACAAGGTAGCTTGTGCCAACAATATGCTGGCAGAGGCGCTGACTGGGCAGGCTGGCATATGTATGCTCGATAGCGCGCCCTGGACAGCCTTGAATAAAAAGAATGAATCCTTGTGGTATATGGGCAGAATTCCCTACTCCAATGAGGTATTTAAAGCGGCCTCGGCAGACATTGCTTTTGCCATAGACACACTGGAAGGAAGATCGGCTAAATTGCTGGTGCTGGACCTCGACAATACCCTCTGGGGTGGCGTGCTGGGCGATGATGGTTACCAGCATTTGCAATTAGGTGGCGGCGCGCCTGCCGGTGAGGCATTCTGTGCTTTCCAGGAAGAAGTAAAACGGCTTAAAGAAAACGGGCTTATCCTGGCTATTGTATCTAAAAACGACGAGCAGCTGGCGTTGGAAGCAATGAATAAATTGCCTGAAATGGTGTTAAAGCCTGCCGATTTTGTAACCTGGCGCATCAACTGGCAGGACAAGGCCACTAATATCCGCGACATTATTGATGAGATCAATATCAGCGACCGCGATGTAATCTTTATAGACGACTCGCCGGCAGAAAGGGCGATGGTTAAACATGCATTGCCGGATATTCATGTACCAGACTTTCCGGCATCGCCACTCCTCTTAAGCAGTTTTATATTAAACCTTAAGCGGTTCGATAGCCACCGTACCACACAGGAAGACCGTGACAAAACCACATTATACCAGGCAGAGCAGCAACGCCGCAAGCAGCAAACCCATCATGCTTTTCTCGAAGATTGCATCCGCGATATGCAGATACAGATAACAGTAGAGCCAGTAGGCGCACAACAGGTAACGCGTGTGGCACAACTGCTGAACAAAACCAACCAGTTTAACCTGCAAACCCGCAGGCGTACCGAGCATGAACTAACCCAATGGCTGGCACAACCTGGTCATGTAATGTATGCAGCAGTGGTCAAAGACAAATTTGGCAATTATGGCCTTACCGCTGTGCTAAGCCTGCAGATTGCAGATGGCCTGGCCACCATTACCGATTTTGTAATGAGTTGCCGCATACTGGGCAGGCACATCGAACAAACGCTTATTGCCACATTAATCAATATAGCCCAAAGTCACGAAGCCCTTTCGGTTGCTTTTCCGTATTTACCCACCGAAAGAAATACGCCTTGCCTGGAGGCACTCGCGGCATCGGCCCTAAACAAGGCAAGCGATACCTTGTTTACATGGGAGTTTGCAGAAACATACCCAACTCCAGGCCTTCACACATTAGCATTTTCAACAAGTAGTGCTTATTTTACATGAATAATATGCTGCAGCCAGAAACCATTACAACCATCACGCTTAAGCCTACACAAACGCTTATCCAGCGCTTTGCCGCTTTTTGCGGTGATTGCAACGCGCTGCATACAGACGAAAACTATGCACGCACCACCAAGTTCAGAAGCTGCATAGCACATGGTATGCTACCGGTAAGCTACCTGGCTTTTCTGCCGCTGGAAAGCAACCAGTGCATTCGCAGCATGAAGATCAATTTCATAAAACCGGTGCGCATAGGCGATGTGCTGCAATTAGCATGGCACAGCCCCGTCGAAAAACAAATTCATTTTAGTTTTAAACACGGGCATACCACGGTTATATCCGGCACACTTCAACTCGGAGAAACAGACCTGGCCCTGCCCACTACGGATGCACCTGCAGAAAGCGCATTGGTACTACACCACCTAACCGAAGCCGCCTATACCTTTAATGAAGTGCCGGATGCACCTGTAAATATTCCGTTTGTGTTAGGCACACCCCAGTTAAACAGTTTTAAACAACTGCTGTGCAGTGGGTTTCCGCATGCGCATTCCATGCCGTTACATACAGCGCTGGCTATGCAATTAATGCCCCTGTGCCTGGCCTCTACCTATACCGGCATGTACCGCCCCGGAAAGTTTGCTACCATTCTCGATATCACAATCGATTATGATGAGCTACCTGGTACACATTCGCAAGCCAATTTTGAAGGTGCAGTCACATTCCGGTCGGCACTTACCCATATCATCAAAAGCGACTTCACCATAAATACAGCTGCCGGTACCTGGGCCCGTGGCAAAATAGCAAGCGAGGTAAACGATAAACAAACCGCTACACCGCAGCTACCGGTTGTAGCAACAGCCATCCCACAGACCAATCTCAATGGCAGAACGGCTGTGGTAACCGGAGCCAGTCGCGGCATTGGCGCATACATAGCCAAGGCATTGGCGGCCAGTGGTTGCAATGTGGTACTCAACTACCACCAGGGCCAGGCAGAAGCCGAGGCCATTGCCGAAGAAATAAACCATAACGGTTGCGCAAAGGCAATTACCGCAAGTGCCAGTGTAACCGACGCTGTGGCGGTAAAGCAGATGATGGGAGATGCCATTCACAACTTTGGCCAGATCGACTTTCTGATCAATAACGCAGTGAGCAATTTCCTGGAAGTTCCGTTCCTCGAATTAACCGCCGCGCAATTGGAGCAAGATCTGGATGTTATAGTAAAAGGTGCTTTTCACACCTGCCAGGCTGCTATACCGCATATGATGAGCCGGCAGTTTGGCCGCATTATCAACATTTCCTCTGCAACGGTTCATGTACCGGTACGCGGGCATGCCCACTACATAACCGCCAAAAGCGGCCTGCAGGGCCTCACCCGGGCACTGGCAGCAGAGTTTGGCTCTTATAACATTACCACCAATATCATTACACCCACATTAATAGAAACAGACCTTACCAAACAATTTAACCACATGCAGCTGGAAATGCTTAAAAAGAATATTCCGGCACAACGGCTGGCAACCCCTGCAGATGTAGCTGCAGCCGTGCTGTCGGTTTGCAGTGCGCTTGGCAACTATATGAACGGCCAGCAGATTGTACTGAATGGTGGCGCTGTACCCTTTTTATAACAAAACAATGCTATGGAACTTACACAGGAAATTAAACCGGCCCGGCAACTATTGTTCCACTATAACGACCCGCAGGGCAAGGGCAATATTGGAAATAAAGCAGAATCGCTGCGTGTGCTGGCTGCACATGGCTTTAACATTCCCACGGCAGCCTTTATCTGCTACGACGCGCACCAGGCTTTTCTTGAGCTGAACCAATCGCTGGCGCAGCAGTTCAAAGGCGAAGAGACACCCATTGATGTGGTAGACCATAGCATGTTTGTTCCCGGACTGCACACACTTATCGAAGCGTTTATGGCGGCCCACCCCGGCGAAAGTTTTGCAGTACGCAGCAGTGGCGCTATGGAAGATATGAACCATGCCTCTTTTGCCGGTATGTACAGCACCTATCTCAACCTATCAGGTATTGACCAGGTGATACGGGCAGTAAAGCTTTGCTGGCTCTCTGTATATAACAGCCGGGTGCAGGAATACTGCCGGCAAAACCAGATACCCGCAGGGCAGCTTAAAATGGGCGTGGTGCTGCAACGCATGGTGAATACCGACATTGCCGGAGTAGCCTTTTCGGTAAACCCGGTAACCGGTTACGATAAAGAAATATTGGTAGAGGCCGCGTATGGTCTTGGCGAAGGATTGGTAGCCGGCATTACATCGCCGGATAGTTACAGCGTGGACTGGTACCATAATAAAATAACCCAGCGGCATGTAGCAGAAAAACAATATAAAATTACCGGTGCGGCAGAATGGCCGTTTACCCGGCAGGTACAGGTGGCGCCAGCGCAGGTGAGTCAGCCGGTACTTAATGATCAGGAATTATTGCAGATCGCAAAGGTTACCACCGCTATACAGGATATGTTTGGCAAACCTGTAGATGTAGAATGGGGCATGCTGGGCGGAGAATTATTTGTATTTCAGGCGCGCCCTGTTACCACCATATCCTTATCGGGCTATACCGAAGAATGGACCACCGCCGATTTTAAAGATGGTGGCGTATCGTCTTCCGTATGCTCGCCATTCATGTGGTCGGCCTACAAACTCATCTGGGATAATGCCATGCCGGAATACCTCCTCAGTATTGCCTTTCTGAAAAAGAATGAAGGCATTGTATGGAGCGATATGTTTTTTGGACGCCCCTACTGGAACCTTTCTGCCATTAAACGATGTGTGGAGCGGCTGCCCGGTTATTGCGAACGCGATTTCGACCAGGATCTGGGCATTGAAGTAACCTACGAAGGCGACGGTGTAAAAACAGGATTTAACCTCAAAACCATTATTCATGGTATACGGGTACTGGGCAAGCTGGAAAAATCGTTTTCCCGCACCCTTGCCGGTACTGCCGCATTTCGTGCCCGTCAGGAAAAAGAGTTGGAGCAGCTGGATGCCAGGGATGTGTCCGTATTGAGCAATGAAGACCTGTTCCTGTACTACGAACAATTCATGCGCGAAGCCTATTTCTACAATGAAAGCTGCTACTTTAAACTAATCTTCGACAACAGCAATTACAACACCATCTTCAAAGATTTTTTGAAAAAGGTAAAAGCCGAGATCAACTTTCTGAACCTCATTATAGGGCTTAAAAATGTTTCGCACATCCGCGGCATTCAATCGCTTTGGGAACTGGCTTCTGCTTTTAAACAGGATGCGGCGGTGGCTGCCCATTGGCAAAACACGCCTACCGCAAACCTTATAACAGCCTACCATGCCGGAGAAAACCAGCATGGATTTAAGGCTTTCCGTGCCTATATAGAGCAATATAAATTCCACTCTACACGTGAACTTGATATTACCGTAGGGCGGTATGATGAAGCACCGGATTTTGTGATCGAAAACCTGAAATCTTTTCTCAGTGCGCCCGATGAGAAAAGCCCGGTAGAGAAAAATGAAGAACAACACCAGGTGTACCTCCGCGAAATCGAAAGAATAAAACAAGTATTACCGGCGCGTAAAGCAGCCCCGGTAATCGCCAAAACAGAGCGCCTGCGCCAGTTTTTATGGTGGCGGGAAGAATACCGCGATCTCTCTACCCGCTTCTACTATTATGTGCGCAAGTTTACCCTGGAAGTGGCCAACCGCTGGCTGCAGGCCGGGGTGATTGCCCAGCGCGATGATATCTTTTTCCTGGACCTGGACCAGATTACCGACTTTAATAAAAATAAGCTCACGGTAAATGACATTAGTAATATCATCAAACGCAACACCGCTTATTATAACGCGTTCCGCAATTATAGCAACCCACCGGAGATAGGTAGCCACTTTGCCACGCAAACCACAAGCAATGGCAAGCACAAGTCAGCACTCAAAGGTGTGCCTTGCAGCACCGGCAAAATAACAGGTACTGCGAGGGTTATCAAAGATATTTTTGATGCAGACCGCATACAGGAAGGCGATATTCTTGTGACCAAATTTACCGACCCCGGATGGACGCTGAAGTTCAGGCTGCTGAAAGGTGTTATCACCGAAAATGGTGGTGTACTATCGCACGCTGCGGTTATTTCACGAGAGTTTGGCATACCCGCTATACTGGCAGTGAAAGATGCCATGAGCCATATTAAAGATGGCGCTACCATCACCATTAACGGAACAACCGGCGAAATTGAAATACACTAATCCCCCCAATACTATCCTTATGGAACAACAAAATACAACCAACCTGCAATCACTTATCGGATCGTTCCTGGTAAAGTTCAATGAAAACGTTCAGATCAAAGATTTGCTCCAGGATTGGAACCGCATATTCCGCGTATCGTTAACCGATCTGAATATGAATATAGACCTGCTTATTGAGAACAACAGTATAGGTATGGCAGGCCAGGCTACCGATTACCCGTTGATTGGTTTCTCGGGCAAGTCAGAGGTGATACAGGCGGTATTCAGCGGCAATGAAAACCCGGCTATTGCGCTTGCTATGGGCGAGCTGTCTATCCAGGGCGATGAAAAAGACATTATGAAACTCCAGGTTATTGCCAGCGAACTATGGAACTAAAGGAACTTACCATACAAGCGCAGATTGCAGATGACCTGCAACAGCTTACCAGCTTCCTGGCACAAATACAGCCCGGGAGCCAGGAACTGTTTAATTATCTCCGTGGCACTACCCTGCTGCATATTCCCTGTTTTTTCGACAGTCTGAGCCACCGGGAAATATTTAATTACGGTTTTCAGCTGCTCCATACGCTGGGTGCTTACAACCTGCCTGTAGCGGTAGGGCTGTGCATGAACCAGTATATGCTGAGTGCTATAGCCACTTTCCCCTTGCCGCCAGATGATGTGTTGCATCATAAACGCAAGGCATTTACCGAAATGATACGGAACCACCGGCTCATGCTGGCCGTATCGAGCTTTGACGAGCCGGTTAAGCACCAAAGCGAGCCATCGCACGCGCTGGTTTGCACCACGCAACCAGATGGTTCTTACTTGTTTAATGGTGTTAAACATTTCCAGTCCAACGCCTCAGAGGCAGATATATTACTGTTTTCGGCTGTAGTAGACCAGTCCAGCATTGGGCTGTTCTTTGCACCGCTGAAGAACAACCCGCATATTACCGCAGGACCAGCACTGTTCGACAATGCCATGCAGGAGTCAGACACCCGCCAATTGGTATTTAAAGATCTGCTGCTTACTCCTGCTGAGGTATTTTCTATTGGCCAGGCTGCAGATACCGATCTTATGCACCTGTACACCCGTATCTGGTTCAGCTATATGGCTATGGCGCCATACCTCGGCGGCGCCTCTCGTGCCATGCAGGAAGGAGCCCGGTTCCTGAACCAGGTGCACAACGAACAAGGCACCATACTTGCGCAAATGGATGGTTTTATTACCGATTATGGCCGGCTGGTTTTGCAATACGATGGGGCCATGAGTATAACCTCGCTTGGCGGTTACAAACTCAATGAAGCCAACTGGCACAATATATCCCAATGGCTCACAGACAACCTTCCTGCTGCGGGCGCAGTAAAATACCAGGTACCAGATGCCTGCGAGTATATTGTGCAACAGGTGAGGCGTATTATAGGCGCCCGATCGCAGTTTAAAGGACATATACTGAATAAACTTACCCAGGAAATTGTTTTTGGCCCCCTGCATCCGGTAATCAATGCCAGGCTGGAACGCCATGCAGGAAGTGATTTTTTAAACCAATATGCAACCCCACCCCATGTACATTAACGGTCTTAATTATATTGCCGGCACCATTAAGCCTATTGAAACACTGGCCGCTGCAGATGCCGAAAAAATAAAACTGCTGCAAGCAGCTGGCGTGCACCATTACTGCGAAACGGAATCCGATGCTTTTGACAATGCTTTTACTACCGGCCAAAAAGCGCTGGAGCTAAGCGCTCTGCAAGCGGCTGATATTGATATGGTGATCTATGGTATTGAGCCCATCATCAATGTAGAAAATAATTGGGTGGGCAAGTATTCCGATGCCCAAAAAGACATTAAATGGCTGCTAAAAAATCTATCGCTCACCAAAGCCACGCCTTTTGGACTGGGATTTTATAACTGTACTTCTTTCATTGCAGCAATAGATCTGGCCGCGGTATATATGGCCGCAGGCCGCGTTAGTAATGTACTGGTATTGTTCTCTGCGGTATCTACCGAAGCGGGTTTGCTACCTCGCCTGCCCGATGACAACTCTGTTGAAAGCGATGGTGCGGCGGCCTTTATTTTATCGCAGCAACACAAAGCCGGTACGGCTATTAAAATTGAGCACCACGCCTTGCGCAGTATCGATATTGCTCCTGCATTCGATGAAAATAACCAGATGGTTTACAGCAAATATGTTTCTGCCAAAACCAGTACCATCCGCAATTTCATGATCGATTTTTTTGCAGCTGCGCAGGAAAACAAGGCGGCAATGAAACAATTCATAACACAAAACACCAACATGCCCACCATGAACCTGTACCGCATGCTATGCGGTTTTGACCAGCAACAACTATTTACAGGAAACCTGAAGCGCTATGGCCACCTTATTGGTATAGACGGGCTGGTAAATCTTGCCGATCTGGTGCAGGATGGCGTGCTGGCTGCCGGAGATAAAGCCTGCCTGCTGGGCACTTCCGGTATGCAAGCAGGAGGTGTGCTGGTTAAGGTAGAACATGTTGCAGCATCATAACCCCCATTGCCCATGAGTCCGCTCTCTAATTTATTTCTGATACTTGCCCCCGTTGTAATAGGCGGCGTATTAAATATGGTATTTGTTAAAACACCAGTGCTCCACACCCTGGCAGTGCCTATAGACAAAGGTAAAACGCTGGGAGATGGCCATCGCTTATTTGGCGACAACAAAACCTGGAAAGGTTTCTGGGGCATGATCATCTTTACCGGCATAGCTACATGGCTGCTGTTGCAGTATGCAACGCCGGTGTACCGTAGTATCAACAGTGCGCTGGTACCACCGCCCGATTCTTCCTGGTGGCTGCCGTTTGGTTATGGAGCGGTACTGGGCCTGTTTTACGTATTGTTTGAACTGCCCAATAGTTTTATTAAACGGCGCATTGGCATAGCGCCGGGCAAAAACGGGCAAGGCATGGTCAAATACCTGTTTGTATTTATTGACCAGGCCGACTCTGTACTGGGTTGCGCCCTGGCCTTGCTGCTGTTCTGCAACATTTCTGTACCCGATTTTTTTATGCTCATCTTTATTGGTACGGCAGTACATTATTTCGTTAACCTCTTACTGTATCTCGGTAAGTTAAAATCACAAGCTGGTTAAATCGTGATCGGATATTACAACTTTGCCAACCTGATTACCTTCCTGGCTATAGCGCTGGGCCTGGTATCTATACATTTTTCCATAACCGGGCAGCCGGTTTATGCTGTGGTTTGCCTTATTGCGGCCGGCATTGCCGATATGTTTGACGGGTTTGTAGCGCGTAAATTATCGCTCGGCCCCGAAGCACGCGATTTTGGTAAACAGCTGGATGCCCTTACCGATGTGGTAGCGTTTTGCGTAGCCCCTTCTATACTGTGGTATTGCCGGTATGAGCAACAAACAACGGCATTGGTGGTAACTGTACTTTACAACATCTGCGGCATTATCCGCCTGGCTTATTTTAACGTGCATGGCCTTAACGAAACCAATGGAAGGCTTACCTATACTGGGCTTCCGGTTACCTTTGCGGCCCTCATTTTTCCGGTTATGTTTACACTGCTTAACTATCTGGACAATACCTGGCTAAACCAACTTATGCTGTGGTTGCCCCTGGCTGTCGCCGTCCTGTTTATAACACCGGTACCCGTGCCTAAGCCCCGTGGCTTTGCCTATATTGTTTTCGTAACCCTGGCGATTACAGTTATCGTAATAAACCTTGCGCTGTGGAAATAAAACTGTACAACAGGCATAGCCAAACGGTAGAGCATGAGCTGGTTTTTGAGCAACGGTTTATGCGCACTTTTTACAACACCAAACCCGGTCTGTTGCTGGGCGAGCTGTTCATTAAAAGAAAATGGTTCAGCCGGTTGTACGGGCATTTTCAAAAAACAGCTAAAAGCAGGCATAAGATACCTGGCTTCATTACCCGCTACCAGATCAATATGGATGAGGCAGAGCAACCCGCAACGCACTACCCTACCTTTAACGATTTCTTTATACGCCGGTTAAAGCCGGATGCACGCCCCGCAGATCAAACCCCGGCACACCTGGTATCGCCTGCCGATGCACGCTTGCGAGTATTTCCTATACAAGAAGACCTGACCATACCGATTAAAGGAAGAATGGTAGCCCTGGCCGCATTACTGGCCGGACATGCCAACCCTGCTATGTGGCAAGGAGGAGTTTGCGCTGTATTTCGACTGGCCCCCTCCGACTACCACCGGTTCTGCTTCATTGATAGTGGCACGCAATCGCCCATTACACGGGTACGCGGACATTTTCATTCGGTAAGCCCCTTTGCACTGCAACACAACATCCCGGTTTTTGATGGCAACTACCGGGAGATATGCACCCTGCATACCCACCATTTTGGCGAGGTGGTGCATATCGATGTGGGCGCTTTGGTAGTAGGCCGTATACAGCAGCACATGCCGGATGGCGGCCCAATGAAACGGGGTATGGAAAAAGGATATTTTGAATTTGGCGCGTCTACGGTTATTTTGTTATTTAAACCAGGCACGGTACAGTTCGATAAAGATATATTGAACTACGCTGCCCGGCATATCGAAACCAGGGTAAAAATGGGCGAAAAGATCGCCGTAGCGCTTTAACGATTACAACCAATACACATGAAAAACTACCTCATCATATTTGATATAGATGGCACCCTTACCAACTCTGTACAAATACACCAGCAATGCTACCAGGAGGCCCTGGAAGCTATGGATGTAGCACAGGCCCGCAATAATTTTTCTGATTACCTGCACCATACCGACCGCTATATTTTTCGCGAGATATACCATGCACGCATTGGCCAGTATCCTTCCCAAGAGCATATTGCGGAGTTCTATACACACATTAGTTCAAAATTTAACCATTCGGTGATCGACCAGCAGGTAGAAGAGATTGAAGGCGCGCGCAGCTTTATAAGCCATGTGCTGAACCCCGCCGGGGTACCTTATGTATTTGCCACCGGTTCTATCCTTGAGCCTGCATTACAAAAACTGGCCGGTTTCGAGATCGATGACGTAACCGACCGACTGGCCGCCTCGGATGATATTGACAGCCGGGAAGATATTGTAACGCAAGCCGTAAAAAAAGCACAACAGTATTATAACCAGCAAGATTTTGAGCATAAGATCATTCTCGGCGATGGCATCTGGGATTACCTCACAGCCCAAAAACTATCGATGTCTTTCCTGGGCATAGGCAATAATCCCCGGTTAAAAACAACCCTGCACCAACAAGGCAAAGATACCTGGAACAACTTCAGCAACAGAACCCTGGAACAACTCCTGCAGGACGCCTGCAGGTATTAATACCCTACCGGTAAAATATATCATTACATAAAAACGCTAATCTCAAGGATCATGAAAAAGTACCTGTTAAACAATTCCGGAGAATCGCCGGTACACCTGAACCACACCAATATGGAACTGGTAGAGCGCAGCATTTATCATGCCGGCGACCTCAAAGCCATAGAGTACTATTTATCGCACAGCCATGAAAACAACCAGTTTGATGGGTTGGCAGTATCGGAAACCTATACCTACTACCGCGACCCGTTCGATGTAAGCATTGTAAAACACGAATGTAAAACCACCTGGTATCTCGAAGATGGCACAGAAGGCACTTCTGTGGTTAAAGCCAAAATATACGACCCTGCAGATGGTATTAAAAAACAGGAAGCCAAACGCTGGAATCTTGTAAACCAGGCTAAGGCTTATATGCTGATGAATATAGGATACCTGAACTCTGCCGAATTGCTGAACGAGGCAGATGCACTGCGTATTATAGGCCTGTATGTGCAGGAAATCAAAAACCCGCTGTACAATTTTATTCAAGACGCACAAAAAGAATACCTCTCAGAGCAGGTTAAAGCTGGCTTGTTGGGCATCCTGAAACAATAACTACACGACTATCCGATCAATTATGCTGGAACTGCTGAAAAAACTGCAACAACAAGGGATTAAACTTAAAACAGATGGCGATGAGCTGGTTATATCTGCACCTGCGGCGGGCATTGCCCCCGATCTGTTGCTGGCATTAAAGCAGCACAAATCCGGCATTATTGATTTTCTAAACACAACACTGGCCCCAAAGAAACCGGGCATCACCGCGGCACCACCGCAGGATAGCTACCCACTCTCGCCTACCCAACACCGTTACTGGCTGGACTACCTGGACGGACACGACGGGTTGTTTGGCAACATGTTTCACCAGGCGGTGTTTGCAGAAGGATTTGATACCGCTTGTTATAGCCAGGCCATTAACCTGTTTCGCTCGCATTATACCCTGGTACGCACCCGTTTTGTAAAAACAGGTGCCGGTATACGCCAGGAGATATTGCCGTTTGCCCCAATCCAGATACCCGTTACCGACCTCAGTAACCATGCTGCAGCGGCAGATGCGCTACAGGAAATTATTGCACAGGAAAAAAAAACACCCTTCCTGTTAAATGGAACCGGGCTTTTTCGTACACAACTGATCCGGAACGGCAATCATTATACAGCGCTTATCAGCAGTCACCACCTTATTGTAGATGGCATTGGTTTTCAGCTTATGCTGGAAGAAGTGGCGCGCTATTACCAGAACATTAAAACGGGGCTTGTGCATACGCTCAAGCCCCCTGTTTTGCAGTATTATGATTTTTGTGATTGGACTATGCATGCATACCAGCAACCAGCAAGCATGCAACAACACCGCCGTTTCTGGCATCAGCAACTGGCGCATATTCAAAACACAAAATACCTGCCCATTGATTACAATCAGCAAGCCTTGCCCGATTTCAGCGGCAGATACTTTGAGTTTTTCCTGACTCCGCAGCAGCAAACCAGGCTCGAACAAAAGGTAGCGCAGTACAGGATTACCCCTTTTTGCCTGTTGCTGGCAGTACAGTATCTCACGTTTATACCGCTCACCGGCAATACCGACCTAATAATAGGCACCGCGGTAAGTGGCCGCAACAAGCCAGAGCTGGAGCGTATGATTGGCTACTTTGCCAACCTTATCGTTATGCGGTGCCCTCACCATGCCGGGCAGCCCATTCCCGATTTTATTCAACAAGTAGCTGCTACTTATGCCACCGCCAGTGAACACCAGTATTACCAGATCAATGATATTATAACCGACCTGGATATACCCCGTCGGCCCTGGGCGCTGCCGCTTACTACCCATTACATTATTTACATGGAATCGCCGCTGGAGATCTCAGACCTCTCCATGCAGGGTTTTAACAATATGGATTGGAACCAGCGGTCAGACTTCACCATTAATATAACCCGGTACACCAATGCCTGGGGTGTACAGTTCCGGTACCGAAAATGCCTTTTCTCCGACGCGCTCATACATCAAATAGCCGATGGTTATGTTCATACCCTGAACCAGGTGCTGGCAGCTTTATAATGGGCGGCTTACAGCTTTATTTTCCCAAATGCAGGCAATACAGGTTTTTCATCCAGGGTTAATGTAAGCAGGCTTTTATCCATCACTCCCGGCATCTGCACCAACAATTTTTTAAGCCGCTGCCCCATCTTGTCGATGGTACCCGGTTTAAATAAAGCAGCCTGGTATTCCAGCTTTACATGATACGCGCCATCCTGCATATACACATACAGGCAAAGTGGAAATTTGCTACCCGTATACCCACTGTTCACAGGGGTAAAGGTTAATCCTGGCAATGCAGGATCTGCCAATGCCGTATAGTCGTTATTCAGCACATTGAGCACTACCTGTAAGGATTGTATTTTATGGGTTCGCCATTGCTGCGCTGTTTCATGAAAAGGATAACGCATATGCAGGAAAGCCTCCTGCATGGTATCTTTTACCTGCTCTACCAGGTCTTGCATTGTAGCAGTAGACTTGCACTTTAGCAGGCATGGAAGCATGTTTATGTATGGCCCCATTTGCCCGGCCAATTGCAGATGATCGCGTTGCGCAACCGGTAACCCCACTACCAGCTCGGTTTGCCCGGTGTACTTATACAGCAACGCATATAAAGCCGTCATAAACAATACCGATTCCGATATGCCGTATTGCCGGGTAAGTGCACGCAGACTTTCAGCATCAGCTGCGGGTATCAAGATGGAGGTATGCGCACCGGCATCGCTGTGGGTATCTGGTACACTATCAATGGGCAACTTCAAATCGGCAGGCATGGAAAGAAAACGATCGTTCCAATATTGCTTATCGGCCGCATACCGGTCGCTGGCCAGGTAGCGTTGCTCCCAATGCGTGTAATCTTTGTATTGCAACAGCAATGGTGCTAAAGTTGCCGGCTGCTTGTTTACCCCCGCGGCATATAATTGCAGCAATTCCGATTGTAAAATGCGTACCGACCATTCATCGCCTGCAATATGGTGCAGAATGGTTTGCAGCACATACCTGCCATTGCCGCATTCATACAGCACGGCACGTAATACCACCCCCGTGTCAATATCGAGCGCCATTGCAGCCTCTTCCTGCAACAGGGTTGGCAACAGATTATCATCTTTACAAAATACCCGCTTCAGCTCAAAAGCAATAGCATGTGCAGGAAGCACCTGCTGCAGGAGCTGGCCGCCGGTATGCATATATACAGCGGTACGTAAAATCTCATGCCGGTCTATACAGGCCAGGAATGCTGCTGCCAGAGCTGCTGCATCCAGCATACCGGTAATCTCCAGTGCGCCTGCAATATGATATGCCGTAGCCTGGGCAGCATCGCGGCAGGCGATCCAGATCTGTTCCTGCGCGCCCGAAGCCGGGTAAGCTGCTGCAAAAGGTGCCGGTACAATGGTATCTGCCACCTGAGCTGTATGCTGCATAATTAACGCTGCCTGCTGCTGGAGCACAGGATTTTCCAATAACAATCCAAAACCCAATTGTACACCAAAAGCAGTATAAATATGGTGGCTCAGGTAAGTAAGCGCCAGGCTGTGGCCGCCCCATTCAAAAAAATCGTCGCACACACCAGGTCGCCTGCCTAATAATTGCTCCCATATATCGCACAACTGTTTTTCAACATCATTGGCAGGAGCTGTACTGGTATTGGCTGCAACACCTACACCCGTGTAACTTAGCAGTGTTCGTTTATCGATCTTGCCATTTACTGTTACCGGCAGGCTTTCGAGAAATACATATTCGGTTGGCACCATATACGCCGGCAATGCACCTTTTAACTGCTCATGTATAGCTGCAACATTAGTTGTTGCCACCACATAAGCTGCCAGGTATTTATCTGCACCATTCTTTTTAACCACAATGGCGGCATCGCGTACACCAGGGCAGGCACGAAGCACCCGTTCTGTTTCTTCCGGCTCTACCCTGTAACCACGTATTTTTACCTGGTCGTCGTTTCGGCTTATGTAGGCAATATCGCCATTGGGCAGGAACAGGGCCGTATCGCCGGTTTTATACATCACCGGGTATTGCTCATTAAAAGGACAGAATACAAATTTTTCGTGGGTCAGTTCCGGTGCGTTCACATAACCGGGACTCAGGCAGGCTCCGGCTATATACAGCTCACCTGGCACACCGGGCGCCACAGGTTGCAACTGTTTATCGAGGATATACAATTGCGTATTGCTGATCGGTTTTCCAATAGGCGGTAACTCCGGCCAGTTAGTACCCGCAGCCAGTACATAACTGCTTACTACATGCGCCTCCGTGGGGCCGTACTGATTGACCAATGTGCCCGATGGGCAGCAGTGGGTAAAGAAATGTTGTATCGGGGGTGTTATCTTCAATTGTTCCCCGGCAGTGATCACCTCCCTTAAGCCGGTCATAACCAGTTTATGATCTGTTGCAAACAGCGCTACCTGTTGTAATACAATATAGGGTACAAACAGCCTGGTTATCTGCTGGTCTGCAATACAGCGTGCCAGCATTTCAGGATCTTTACGATGGGCTTCGCTAATCAGTATCAAAGTACCGCCGGATAGCCAGGTCGAAAGTATTTCCTGGAAGGAAACATCAAAACTGAGCGAAGTATATTGCAATACCCTGGCGCCAGCCGCAAAATGAGGTTGCTCGAGCTGCCAGGCAAGCAGGTTTACAAGCGACTGGTGTTGCATGGGCACACCCTTGGGCTTACCGGTAGAGCCAGAGGTAAAAATAATATACGCCGGCTGCGCTGGTGTGGTAACCGGTACCGGGTTGTGCTGCCCATCCTGTAGGTCATACGCACGCAGGTCTTCTGCAATAATTATTTGATACTGTCCTGTACCGGGCAATGAAGATTGTAAGGATGCAGATGTAAGGATGATACCTATGCCCGCATTCGTAATCATATGCGCAATGCGATCTGCCGGGTATATCGGATCCATAGGCACATACGCCCCGCCCGCCTTGAGGATACCCAGCATACAGACCATTGCATCCATACCCCGTTCCATATATATACCTACCGGGCTCCCGTTTCCTACCTTATTTTGCCGAAGCCAGGCCGCCACGCTATTGGCCTGCTCGTTGAGCAAAGCATAGGTAAGCTCCTCTTTCTGCCATACCACGGCAATTGCGTTGGGGCATAATGCCGCTTTCTTTTCAAACCAAGTATGTACACACTCCGCTTCCGGGTAAGCCTTGTAAGTATTATTCCAGGTGGTTAATACCTGGCGGCGCTCTTCGGTAGAAAGCAGGGTATGCATGCCAGGTTTCACATCTGCATCTTTAGCAATGGCCTGCAACAAAGTCACAAACCGTTTGGCCAGCCGGGCAATTGCCTCGGGTGTATATAAGTCTGTATTATATTCCCACTTGCCTTTGAAGGTAATACCATCCTCTTCCATAAACAGGCTAAGGTCAAATTTGGCGGTATGGCTTTCGGCTTCCAGTGGCTGCACGGTGCAACCAGGCAGTACAACGGTTTCCCGCGGCACATTCTGAAAAGCGAAGAAAAGCTGGAATAACGGCGAATGTGCTGTACTGCGCGTGGGGTTTAACTCTGCTACCAATTGTTCAAAAGGCATATCCTGGTGTTCCAACGCGGCCAGCACCACTTCCTGTACCTGTTGCAGCAGCTCGCGGAACGGCATACCTGCCCGTACCGAAACCCTCAATACCAGGGTATTCACAAAAAAACCAATCAACCCTTCTATATCCTCCATACCCCGGTTGGCTGTGGGTGAGCCTATAAGCACATCTTCTTCTCCGGTGTAGGATGCAGCCAGCAAAGCATACGCAGCCAGGAAAATCATATAAAAAGAGGAACCAGACCGGCGGCTCAGTATTCGTAAGTCTTCTGCCGTTTCAAGGTCTAATGCAAATTGGTGCACCGCACCTGCCGTGCTGGCGGTGAGTGGCCGTTCCCGGTTGCCCGCAATGGTCACAAGTGCGGGTATATCGTCCAGTTGCCGCTTCCAGTATGTCATCAGTTGTGCCATACGGCCTTCTGCCAGATGCGTGCGTTGCCACTCAGAATAATCAGCGTATTGAATGGGCAATTCAGGTAAACAAACCGGCTCACCATGTTTCAATGCCGTATAAACAGTGGTCATTTCCCTTACCAGTACGCCCAACGACCAACCGTCGGAGATAATATGGTGCATTACAATGACCAGCACACAAACGTCTTCCTGCAACCGCAGCAGCCGGAACCGCAATAATGGTCCTTGTTCCAGGTTAAAAGGCGCCGCAGAAACAGTTGAAATAAACCGGCTGGTTTGTTCCTCAACAGACAGCTCAGGCATCCTATCCGTCACAGCAAAATCGACCGGCATACTGCTATGGATCATCTGCACCGCAGTGCCGTTCTCCAGGGCAAATACCGTTCTTAATATCTCATGCCTTTCGGTAATATAGCTGATGCTCTGCTGTAATGCTTCTGTATCTAAGGTGCCGTTAAATCGCAGCGCCGCGCAAATATTGTAAGTTGCCTGCGCTTGCTGGTACTGGTCCAGTATCCACAACCGTTGTTGTGCATAGGACATAGGGAAAGTAAATACGTCGTTATTGGATAAACTCATAGGATTGACTGGCATAAAACGAAAACGAAATTCCGTTCTGGTTAAAATCGCGAACCAGCGGTGCGCGAACGTTTGTTCAATGCGCTCAAAATAACCATTATCAGTGGATTTTATAACAGTCAAACCCGCTTCATGTCAAAATATTTATTTTGCCATGAATGTATGTATAAATTTAAATTCATAAATTTCAACATGCACAAAACCATCTTATTACGACCACCTGCGGTTTATGTTTATCTGTGCCTATTACAACAGACTCACTCCTATTTTATCTGCTTAACCAGCTTCGCAAATGCTACCCCTCCAATGCATTTATAAAACCGTTTTACCCGCCGCTGCACTACCCGCTTCACGTTTTATCACATTCCCGTAACTTTGCTAGTCCGGTTGGCCCCAAACTTGTGGCTAGCCGTATACCAAATTCATCGCTATGTTTTATCATCAGCTTTTGACCCGCACTGCTACACCTACCCTGCTGCCCCTGGCAGATATGGATACCATCTTTACCAAAGGCGGGCGTGCATTACCAGAGAGCTACCGCCAGTATGCGCAGGAGCAGGGCTATGGCCTGTTGTGTAATTTGTTTATCGTATACCTGCCTTTAGATGGCGGGCATGAGAACCACCCCGACTCCTGGTTTGTACAGCGGCAGCGCATAAGCAAGTTGTTTCAACACTACCTCGAAAAATCGCTGTATTTATTTAAAGAAGATGAGAGCTACCCCGAGCTGGTAGCCCATGCCGAGCCATTTGCCCGCAGCGAAAACGGCGATTTTCTGTTTTGGGATACCCGGCAGGTGCTGCACAATGGCGAAATGCCTATTTATTGCACCGATTTTTCTTCGGGCATTTGCCATGCGGGCAATAACCTTTTCTCCTTTATTAAAAACGTTACATCGGCGCAGCGGTTTAAAGCCGTGCTGCCGTTTCATACCCAATCTTTACCAGCTACATTTAAGCCCCTTACTTTTTGCCCGGTCAATGGCCGGAGTGTATAAACAGTACCTTGTAAAAAATGTGCTATCCTACTAGCCGCAAAACATGAAGTATAAATACGCTATTCCGAAAATGGGAATAAATGTAACCGCACCCCCAATAATTCCTACTAATACAGCGCGCCACCAGCTATACGGCTCACCACCGGTGTTAATATGTGTAGCTAAGGCTGATGCCTGAAAATGCTGAGCCAGGTAATAGTAACCCCAGGCATAAAGTAGCGGCAGCAATGCATTGGGCATTTTTTCTGTGATCTGATTTGGCAACAGTGAAGCCATACACAAAATTATAAACAGCGTTGCACCTCCAATAAGCCAGGCCATTTTGCCTTTTTGAGGCTCGTTAAACACTTTAAAATTTTCGGCCATCAGGTAGGCTCCGGCAAGAGGTCCACCAATAAACGTAGCTACGAGAATGGCTCGCTCATTGTATACCTTCGCTACAGGTGCTTGCACACCGGCTGTTTCTTCGATCATAATAAGTTGATTTTTTAACGGTTAGTGGCCGCAAGGTACAAATCGGCCGCAACTATTCCCGCTAACCAAACCCATAGAAATTATTTATATTTCAAACAAAGCACATAACCTTTTACTTGTTTATTTATACTCCCAAATAGTTTATTTTCATATGTGGAAATACTGCGCTTGCATTGGTAAGCATTATCGGTGCGGGCAAGTCGGCTCAATGGCAACCTGGGAATAAATAAAATTTTATCCATGAAAAATTGCTTACCCATCGCATTAATGACCCTGATGGCCGGGTCTGGTATTACGGCCTACGCCCAAACCGGGGCCAACAGAGGATGCGGCAACGTACAAGCCCGCAACGAACTATACAAACAGTTTCCTCAGCTGGAACAAGCCGCAGCCAGAAACGCTGCTGCCCTAAACGAATCTATGAAGAAGCTCAACTTTAGCAAGCTTCAAAAAACAGCAGATGATAAATACATCATCCCTATTGTTTTTCACGTGATTCACAACTACGGTTTAGAAAACATCTCCGACAGCCAGCTCTTCGACGAGATGCGCATTCTCAACGAAGATTACTCTAAACGCAATGCCGATACCAGCCTGGTTATTCCCAAATACAAACCCATTATTGCAGATGTGGGCATCGAGTTCCGCCTGGCGCGCCTCGACCCCAATGGCAAGCCCACTACAGGCATTGAGCGCATTGCCTCTTACAAAACCTACCGGGCCGATAACCAAACCAAGTTTAACTACTGGCCGCCAGACGAATACCTGAATGTGTGGATATGCAACGACATCGGAAGTGGTGCTGCGGGCTATGCCTACAAGCCCGATGATGCAGATGCGATCCGCTTCTGGGATGGCGTACTCATCCGAAGCGATTATATTTCGGGCATTGGTACCAGCCAGCCTTTGTATGATATGGCGCTCACCCACGAAATTGGCCACTGCCTTAACCTCTCGCACGTATGGGGCGATACCAACGACCCCGAAGTAGCATGCGGCGATGATGGTGTGGAAGATACCCCACACACCAAAGGACACAAAAGCTGCCCTACGCTATACCCGGTAGACTCGGCCTGTACCCCTAAGCCTGATGTGGATACGGCCAATATTCAAAACTTTATGGAGTATTCTTACTGTCCCGAAGTAATGTTTACCAACGGGCAAAAAGACAGGATGCTTATCACCCTGCAAAACTCCTTTGCGGGCAGAAACGTGCTGGTATCTGCAGCCGCCAATGCCAAAGCGGGCATGAACCTGCCGGTGCAGGATGTGGCCCCTACGCCAGACTTTAACACCTTTACCCGTTATGTATGCGCGGGCACGGTAGTGCAGTTTAAAGACTTTAGCTATGGCGATACCATATCTGCCAGAAGCTGGGATTTTGGCGACGGCCTCACCAGCAACACGGCTATTGCCAATATAACCTATACCACACCGGGTTGGAAAAACGTAAGCATTACCGCTACCAGCAATGCAGGCGCCAATACCCTTAACCGCGCCGATTACCTGTATGTGGCCGATGCTACGCCTAAAATAACGTACATCAACTCGTTTGAATACCCTGCGCAAAATGCAGAATGGCCTACCATTAACACCTTTGGCAACCAGTGGAAATGGAGCCTGGTAACCAACGCGGGCTACTACAGCACCAATAGTATGATGTACAACAGCTTCGACGACAGGCCTTACCCGTTAAACACCAGCGGTAATGCTATGTACGATTGGGATGATATCTACACTCCGGTATTTGACCTGTCTAACTACCAGTCGGGTGCAGCGCATTTTAACTTCTTCTCATCGGGTGCTTCTACCTCGCAGTTTGGCGTGGCACAAGACAGCATAATTGTGCAGTACTCCAGAGACTGTGGCAAAACATGGAATAACGTAGGTATTCTTAAAGGCCTTGAGGTGCAGAACATGGGCTTCCAGCCTAACAGCTTCAGACCTGCCGGACAATACGACTGGAAACCACAGGATCTCAAAATTCCTGCTGCTGCATTAACCAGCTCTACCATGTTCCGTTTAAGGTATATACCGGGTAGCGCATCTAACAACCTCTACATCGATGAAATGGGTGTGAGCGCATGGCCTACCGGCGTATCAGAAGTGATTAAAAACGCTGGCATTGCCGTATATCCTAACCCTTCTAACAAAGATGTAAACCTGAATATCCGCGACAAAGCCATTAATACCGCGAAAGTGGTTATTACCGATATATCTGGCAGAACAACGTACACCAAAGTACTTACTGCATCAGAAATCCAGAATGGCAATGCCGTGCTGCCTTCCGAAGCGTTTGGTACAGCCGGTATTTACCTGCTGAGCATCCAGACCAATACAGGTAGCCATGTAGAAAAACTGATTCGTCAGTAATAACGATTTTCAAAAAAATCCTCCGGTCCCGCTCATGGTTTTGAGCGGGACTTTTTTGTACGTGGTTAACGGAGACCAGCGCCGGAAATAAACCTCACTGCGGCCAATATAACCACCGGCAGCGATGCGGGCCTTTCATTCGGTTACTACACCGATCCTGCCGCTACAGCTATACTCGGCACACCTGCAGCAGTTACCGCCGGCACCTATTTTATACAAGGCACCAATGCAGGCACCGGTTGCAAATCGCTGGTAAAGCCAATCAATGTATTTATCAGCGACTCCTTTAAACTATCTGTCACCACCATTGCCGGTACCTCATGCGGTGGTTGCAGCAACGCCACGGTTACTGCTGCGGGAGGCATTCCTCCATTTACTTTCCTGTGGAACACTACCCCGCCCAAACCACTCAAACAGCATTGGCGCTCATGCCTGGCACATACAAGGCTTATGTAACCGATGCCATAGGATGCCAGGACAGCATTCAGGTGCTTGTTATGGCGGTGCCGCTGGCTATTAACTTTACCAGCATGCATGTTTATTATGATTATAACGGCACACCAACGGTAACCTGGACAAGCGATGACGACCAGCATTGCCGGTTTTATGATGTGGAAAGAAGCAACGACGGAAAAACATTTGCAGCTGCTGGCCGTGTGCTGGCCAATGGCAAAGGCATGTACCAGTTTGCCGATGCGGCTGCGCCTTTGGGCAAAGATTTGTTTTACCGGATTAAAGCCACAGAGTTTGACGGAACAGTAAGCTACTCCCGCATAATCAGGCTAAAATCTGCTACAACCGAAACCGAATGGACCGTATACCCTACCTTATTTAAACAGGCGCTGTACCTGCAATTATCTGGCGCTACCGAACAGCGTATTACCGTTTCGATTTATAACAACGAAGGAAGACTGGCGTACCAGAAAAATATAAACCTGGAGAAAGGCACCCAGCTCATTACCCTGGATGAGGTAGCTACACTACCTGCCGGATTGTACCTGGTAAGGATCGGCGCTGCAGAAACGCTACAGATGCAGTCGTTTAAGGTAGTTAAAACCAATTGAGGAAGAGAAAACCAAGTAAGCTTGCTATCGAAAAAACAAAAGGCTGTCCTTTGGGGGGACAGCCTTTTAAATAAGGTTAAGATTGTGTTGAACTGTTTTTATGAGCCAGGTTATCCCTGGTATTTTTTTGCACCGCAATAGCCCCAAAAAGCGCCAGCAGAAAAGCAAAGGCATAAAATCCTTTTTCGCTGGGCAGGATGGTTGCATTCCAGAGCCCTACAGCCAGTAATACGATTGATAAAATGGTGGCAAACCAGCATATGCCATAATAGAGATCGGTAACGGGAAAACCCTCCTGCCTGTCTCTTACGCTTTTCTGAAGCGACACTACTGCAAACAAGCCGAACATAAGCACGGTGAAGTAATAGCCTTTTTCATTTAATTGCATTTCTGCTCTCGAAAGCCCAACCAAATAGCCTGCAAATCCGGCTCCTAATGCCACCCAAGATGCAGCTACAAAAGCGCCTGAAGTTTTACTTGTCATAGTTTTGAATGATTAGTTCTGTTTTAAATTTCACTGATTTAAACGGCTAAGATACATTCCGGGCATGAAGGAACAAAAGCAGGTATGCAATTCATTGCTTCAGGATGTCATACGAAGCAAATTATAATTGACTGCTTTTATCATATTATATACCTTAGTCACCAATTCAAAACCGGGGCAAAACAATTATTACATACATGCTATAGCTGTAGCAACAGTTGTGCTAACCCCTAAACCAACCAAAATCTGGTATATGAAATTTGGACTCGTACTTGCATTTGCAATCTCTTCTGGCATGCTCTATAATGCAGCCCCTGCCACTGCACAGATTATTTCTACCATTGCCGGCTCCAGCAACGCTGGTTATAGTGGCGACGGAGGCCCCGCTGCAGCTGCCTGGCTCAATTCGCCTACCTGTGTGGCCGCCGATGCGGCAGGCAATTTCTATTTTGCCGATGCCGGCAATATGGTGCGTAAGGTAAATGCATCGGGCATTATTACCCGGTTTGCAGGTGTAGATACCCTCTCGGGCTACAGTGGCGATGGCGGACCTGCCGATGAAGCCCGGTTAAACCTCGTATCTGGTCTGGCGGTTGATGCCGCTGGCAATGTTTACATCTCCGATGGTAACGAAAACCGCATTCGCAAAGTAAACACCTCCGGCGTTATTACTACTGTAATCGGAAACGGCACGGGTGGTTTTAGCGGCGATAATGGCCCTGCGGCCAGCGCACAATTACTGGGCCCCGGTGGCATTGCATTTGACGCAAGCGGTAATCTATACATTGCCGACCGTGGCAATTACAGAATACGCAAAGTAAACACCTCCGGCACCATTACCACCATTGCCGGTGATGGTACTTTTGTAGGCTTTGGCAACAATGGCGATGGTGGCCCGGCCACGGTGGCCAAACTGGGTGGTATTGCAGCCCTGGCTACAGACCCTGCAGGCAATCTTTTCATTGCCGATGATGTAATGAAGATTGTACGCAAGATTAACACCGGTGGTATTATTACCACGGTAGCCAGTCCGCTCAACAGTCCGCAATTTGGTGGGCCACAGGCATTGGCCACCGATGCTTCGGGTAACCTCTACATTGTAGATTACGATTACAATAAAGTACGCCGCATGACGCCCTCCGGCAATATTAGCGTGCTGGCAGGTACTGGAAATGGCATTGGCGGATTTGCCGGCGATGGCTCAATAGCTACATCGGCCTACTTAAACCAACCTTCGGGCATTGCGGTAGTTACTGCCTCGGCCAGTTGCGTATCGGTTTATATTGGCGACAGCCGCAACAACCGCATCCGTAAAGTAATTGCATCCAAAGCCAGGCCCACCGTTACAGTTACCCCATCGCAAAGCAATGTGCCTGCCGGGGCTTCTGTAACGCTTACCGCTACGGTTACCGATGGCGGCACCAACCCTACCTACCAGTGGGAAATTTGGGGTACCAGCGTAGGCACCAATGCTGCCACCTATACTTATGTCCCCAGCGATAACGATAAAGTAAGCTGCAAGGTGACCAATACCGATTGCTACGATCCGCAATTGGCTTTTAGCAATGAAGTATACCTTAGTGTAGGCCCTGCTACCGGTTTAAATGAAGTGCAAGGCGGTTTATCGGCCACATTGTACCCCAACCCGGGCAATGGCAACCTGGTACTTTCCGGCAACTGGTTTACACCCGGCGATAAAACTGTAACACTTAGCGTGTACAGTACAATGGGGCAAAAAATGCATGAAGAAACCATTGCGGTTAAAAGTGGTATGCCAAACCAAGCCATTAACCTGGCAGAAAAACTGGCACCAGGCACTTACCTGTTAAGGGTATCGGGAGAAAAAGAAGCGGTACTCCGTTTCGTAGTTTCGAATAGATAATAGCAATTGATACCAACATCGTAAAAAGCCGTATTGCTGAAAACAATACGGCTTTTTACATTACTGCTGGTGATAAGATAAAGTAACATGGTACACCCCATTGCGGTATTGCCGGGTGTACGTACCCGAAATGTTTTTGTAGGCCTGCGAGCCTCCGGTGATCGGAAAATCGTGATCGGGCGCAATGGTATCAGCTGGCATTAATACAAAAACGCCCATGGCTGATATGGTGCCTTCGGGCAATGCAAAAACAGTATTGGTTACGCAATCATATGCCTGGGTGCGTTGGTTGAAATACATGCTGGAAAAAACATGTTGTGTAACCGTATCGTTGCTTTTAGTACTGTCGTGACACACGGCAAGCGCCTGCTCAATAAAACCATTGTAATAAGGCGAATCGGTTTGCTGTTTTTGATACAGGGTATCAAACTGCTTTTGAATATCGGTTTGACGGTAAGTAAAGGTTTGGACCTGCTCCCGACCGGGCATATGGCATGCACCCAAAGATAGCATGGCTGCAATAAGGCAAAGGTTCTTCATTGGGGTATTGGATATGGTTCGCTGCTAAGATAAATCATCTGCGTTTACCTGTTTCGTTATGTTACTATCCACCATTCATCTTCTTTCTTTCGCCATTCGCCCCATTCTATAAAAACCAAATAATGATTTAGGTAATTTCATAACGCCCGGCAAAACCACCCTAATGCTTGCATATGAAACTGAATATCTCTAAAGCCCAATTGTACGACTACCTGATTATTGCCGCCCGTGTATGGCTGTCTTACATGCTTATCAATTACGGATACGGAAAGCTTACCGATAACCAGTTTGGCGTAACGGAGCAGGAACTGAATATGCCGTTAAAAGACCTGAGCCTGTTCCGCGTATCGTGGTACCTGGCCGATCATGAACCTTTTAAATCATTTATTGGCATAAGCCAGATCATAGCCGGCGGGCTACTACTGTTTCGCCGCACCTGCATTATTGGAGCATTCATGTCCATTCCCATCTGGATAAACATTCTGGTGTGGGATATGAGTTTTATGGGCCTGGCATCGGTTTTTACCATTCGCCTGTCTTTTTACCTCCTGCTCACAGGACTAATCCTCTATCATTACCGGCACCGGGTTTTTCCTGTATTGCGGCTCTCTCTGCAACAGGATAAGCCCCGGTTCAACTACCCGGTTTGGATATACCTGCTATTGCCCATTGTTGGTTTTGGAATAGAGTGTTTACCATTGCTGGTGAGTAAGGTATTCAGGTAAAAGCTAGCATCCCATCACAAAAACACATCACTACCATTTAATAACAGAAAACCCGGTGTCTGATGGCGCCGGGTTTTCATTTTGATTAAGCTATTGCAGGAAAATTACTGTTTCTGGATCAGTACTTTTCCGCGTACCACTGTGCCAGAGGCATCGCGGTATTCGTAAATATAATCGCCGGTGGGGTAAGCCTGCACATCAATGCGGGTGCTGCCGTTGTAAACGGCCGGTCTTTTAACCAGTTCGCGGCCCTGCATATCATAGATGTAGAACATAAGGCCATTCTCGCCACCTTGTTTTTCTGTAGCAAAGAGGTTAAACTGCACATAGGTAGTAGCCGGGTTGGGCGATGCGGTAACCCATACGTGGTTTTCGCCTTCTTTGCCATCGCGGAAGAAACCGCTGCCAGAGCCACCGGAACCACCACGGGGAGGTGAGCAGGAGCATTTTTTCTCCAGGCTTTCTACTTTAGACCCGTCTTTGCAAACGGTTCTTACGGTGAATGAGAAGCAACCAGAGAAGGTACTGGGCACAATGGTATCGATACCACGTACATTCCAGAGGGCAATGAATGGCAGTGTACCACCCAGGCAGCAGAACGGGTCATTGTTATAAATCACCACTTCGTAATGATCTACGTTCGTTGCCGGAGATGGCGGCGTCCAGGATATTTTGCTACCGCTGGTAACCTGTGTGCACCTCAGGCTGCTTACCGGCTTGCACGGAGGCGGCGCAGGCGAGCAGGAACATTTTTTCTGAAGGGTTTCGGATACCAGTCCGCCTTCACAAACCGTATTTACATACCACGAGAAACACTGTGAGAAAGTGCTGGGCACAATCGTATCGGTACCGCTAACATTCCAGGTACTCATAAAGCTTAAATTACTATTGGCACAGCAGAACGGATCGCTGCTGTAGATAGTAAGTTTGTAACCCTGTGCGCCTGTTACCGGGCTCCATGACAGTCTGCTGCCATTGGCCAGTTGCTGGCAGTCGAGATTTACCGGAGGCTGGCATTCTGATCCGCAGGAGCAGAATTTCTGCAACGTCTGGCTCACCGAGCTGTCTTTGCACACCGTATTTACATAATAAGAAAAACACTTGGTAAAGGTCTCTGGCACGGTAACCTCGGTGCCATAAACATCCCAGCTGGACATAAATGGCGCGGTGGTGTTTTTGCAGCAATTGGCATCGTTACTGTGAAGGGTGAAAATGTAACGCACGGCGCCGGGTACCGGATCCCAGGTTATTTTATTGCCCGTACCGGTATAGGTGCATTTCACATTAACAGGAGCCGAAGGGCAGCAGGATATCTGCGCGCAGATATCGTCTACATAAGCATACCCAAAGTGGCCACCCTCTGCACAGTCGGCAGCAAACAGCTCCAGAGAATATGTTTCATTCGCCTGTGCATCGAAGTCGATAAAATCGCAGGTCCATTCGCTGAATACAATCGTAGAGCTCACCCTATCACAAATAGTGACTTTAACCTTATTGAAAAAAGGATCGTTGGCGTTCGCTATTTTGCAAATACGCTGCCCTACTTCGGTGCCCGCACTATTGACTACCCTGGCCAGGAAGAACGGGTTGCGCTGCCCGTGAGAAGGATCTTCCATCACGAGGGCATACGAAAAGTTAATTTTCACTTTACCGTTTATCGGAGCGGTAAAAGATTTCTGTAGCATATTTACCCCACCGCTGGTAATGCAAGGAGTAGGCGCATTAATGCGAACAGCGTGCTGCGAACCATTGTTTGTATACGGTACATTGTTCAGCGTAAGCGGATCATTTCCCGGGTTGGTAAGCACCAGGTTATCGGGATTGGAAAAGCCTACATTGTTATACGTTACATTCGTAAGGGGTATATAGTTGCACGCGCTGGCCGTGCCGAGGTTGTAGGTATTAGGATCGTCGTAACCTACAAAAGAACCTGTACCCGATTCAAAATCGCCATCGTCGCACATGATGCTGAAAGCCTCGGGGCCCAGCTTGTTCAGCACAGGAGCCGTTTTAAGCTGCACTTGCCCGGGGTTAAACCTGCGGGCCGCTTCGGGATGCGCTGTAAAATACGCCTGGCGAAGGCTACCACGGAACTGCCTGTCTACGAAGGCATCCTGCTGCGCCAGGGGAATTTCATGCATTACATCCTGCAACAAGAGCTGTTGTTTGAGGCTGCCCTTCAGTTTGGCATCATTGATGCGCCCGTTCACATATTCTGTAATTTTCAGTTCTTCATTGTGCATTTGCTGCAGCCATTGCTCCTGGCTCATTTTCCCACTTTGCGCCCAGGCCCCCTGGCCCATAGCAAGCAGACAACTTACCTGTATAGCAATGCCATACATGATTTTGGTCACTTGTTTCATAATTGTTTTTGTTGTTAAAAAAGAAAAAGGATTTGACTGGCCAGTCAAAAAATACCTGCACCACCAATAAGACAAAAGCAGGCAAGTCGGAGGGCCTAACGCGTCTTAAAGGATATATGCACGGCGGGTTGCGGGAATATACAAATCTAATGAAATCAATAAAAAAAACAAATTATCGCAAACAAACTTGCAACAAAAATAAACCGGTATTTAACACATTGAGAATGGTGACCGCAAGGATGTATCCAAAGCGCTGCGTTGGTGCGTTGCAATATGATCGTAACCATACAGCAAAACGACGTAGCCATAAATTCGAACTGCATAATGGTACAATTACTACAGCGGGCAAAGTAAATCCAGATACTTTTATACTATACACATACAGCATATTGATCCCCCAGTATGCAGCATTACCAGCCATATAAGGTTCATCCCTGCCTTATTGGTCAATACAGGTATATGAGATTATTGCAGGACTATTTTATTGATCTCCTTTTATCTCGAACCCCGTTTTTTTCCAGATGAATTACATAAACCTGTAAGCAGAGCATTATTGCCTTTTCATTATTCAGCATATAAATCATACATCATGAAAAAACACACCATGTCCCTGTTGCTATTAGCCGCAGCGATACCTGCAGTTGCCCAGCACGCAGAGCCAGCGCAACAGGCGATGATTAAGCCATCGGCCTTTAAAAGTGAAATCAAACAAATGGAACGCTTGTTACTTGAACCCGGAAGTTCCGGTAGCAAACCATTCGAGATGGTTGAAGGCACTGAAATTACTACAGCAAAAGAATTACTTCCCGGGCAAGACTACTTCCCGGCAGAGTTATTCCTGAATCATGAAATAAAAAGCGTGGCCAATCCTGCCATGCCGCACGAATATGCCACAAAGACCTACAACAATGTAAATGTGCGCATTGGAGATGAAGTATTGAACGACATGACCTGCTATGTTATTTCTGACCAATACAAGCTAAAAGGAAAGGAAACCGTAAATGGCGCTTTTGAGTACCACAACACCTATTTTCTCTACAAAGACCATAATGGCAATGTTGCTTATACTATTTCCTATATAGAAAACACCGTCGATTTCCTGCGTACAGAATACAGGATCGTTCAAAAAGGAAGCATGGCAAATGCCATCAACACCTTATTGATAGCTCCAAACCCTGCAGATAAGCATGTTACCCTGAGCTATAGTGTGGTTAAAAGTGCCCATTATGCACTATACATTAAAGACATGAGTGGAAAAACCGTGCATACTGTTTTCGCTAACAATCTACTTGAAGCCGGCAGCCATGTAAGTGGCATCCAGGTAGAACTTGCATCTGGCACCTACCTCGTAAACCTTACATCGAATGATGGCGTTTCTGTGTCTCAAAAATTAATCATCCGCTAAACAAAATCTCATGAAAAAGTTAACATTACTGATTTGCGTACTTATTAGTGCGATCTATAGTTTTGCCCAATGTCCGAATGGCGATGCCGAAATGAATAATTTCACCAACTGGCAAGGTTATACAGGCCTATTTACTTCGGGTACACTGGGAGGCACCCTGAATCTCAATACATTCACCCCCGGGTTGGTGCCTGGCAGGCATTCCATTGTGGCCGCCGGAGGCGTTGACCCTATAGTAGGAAGTGCAATACCTCTTGTTCCCGAAGGCAATTATGCCTTCAAACTTGGTAATAATAATGTGCTTGCAGAGGCGGAGATCCTTTCTTATACATTTACTGTACCAAGCAATTTCTCGTTTCGTTATGCAATGGTATTGCAAGACCCAACAAGTCATTCCCTTGTTCAAAAACCGTTTTTCAGTTACTGGATCAGTACCAGCTCCAATCTGGCTACCAGCGCTTTGCCCGGTAACCTGATTACTACCCCGAAGAAGTTTGTAGCCGATTTTACAAACCCTTACTATAAGAACACTTTTTATAATGGCGAGCTGGTAGTATACAAAGAATGGCAAAATGAATGTGTGCCCAGTTTGGCTAATTATGTTGGACAAACCGTTACCATCTATTTTGCTACCGCTGATTGCTCAGAAGGATCGCATTTTGGATATGCCTATATAGATGGGCTTTGTAAGCCGAACCTGCCAACCGTTGTACTTAATGGCCCAACGATAAGTACGTGTAACATGAACGACAACTTGATTTATGATGGTGAGGGTACTACTAATGGCACAGAATTTATGTGGTCGGTAAAAGAATGCAATGCTTACGGCTCTCCTATTGGAACCAGTTCTTTTTCTACATCACCGGTATACGGACCTGTACAACCATACAATCTGAAATCCTATGCAGATAGACAAGCCGGCCATTATTACCTGGTTACACTCAGCGTAAGGAACTGCAGCGGCCAGTGGGTTTCTGCATCCAAAATTGTGTATATTAATTACCCGCCGATCATGACCACTAACAAGGTTATTTGTTGTGGCAACAGCGTACAATTGATGGCATATATAAGCAACTTTCTCGGTGCGGGTGTAGTAAGCAACTATAAATGGTACGATGAAAAAGGAACGTTTTTGGGCAACGGAGGCATGTCTTATATTATAAATCCTACATTTAGCGGACCTGGCGGCCCCTTACAGATAATGGCAAACCTGCTAACGGTTACACCCAGCCAATCTACGAAATACCGGGTCGTTTTTGATAATGGTACCTGCAAAAATGAACAGTGGGTATATGTAACCATGATGAAGTATGCTATTCCTGGCGGCTTTAGTTGTATAAGCTACACTGGTAATGGTAATATTTCATTCGACCCTGGTGTGAGCTTATGTGGCGACGCGAACCTGATTTCTGATTACAATTTCCATTTACAGGCTGCCAAAAAAGCTTATACGTACCAATGGAATACCGGCGCTACTACTGACAACATTAATATGACGACGGGCAATACTTATTCTGTTACCGTCACCTCTCCCTGTGGAAGCAATACCTATTCTATGACCACGCGCGCATTAACCGGTGCGTTTCCCAACTTGTTTATTTCTTCTGGCATGAAGGTCTCAGATCCCTTTATAGTGTATAATACACTAACGAGCATTGGAGCCGCACCTGCATATAATGCTACCTATTATGAGCTGAGAATATGGGATCGCTGGGGTGGTAGTGCATCGGGTGGATTGAGTAGTATTGTTTATTATAAGAATGGCACATCGTGCACCGGATTCAAGAATGGAGAAATTACCTGGAATGGTAAAACGAACGAAGGTGTTGATGTAAACCGCCCTGCAGTTTATTTCTATGAACTGAAATTGTATAATGGCAATAATTCCAAAACCTACACTGGCAATGTGACTTTTGTTCAATAAATGTAATATTAAGGCATATCCCCCCTATTTCGTTCTGAATAAGGCAAATGTCCTTACACAAAAAGCTTGCACAATATTGTGCAAGCTTTTTGCTTGTAGAAACCTGGCTATTACAGAAAAATTACGGTTTCCGGATCAGTACCTTTCCGTTTACTACCCATTACTGCATTACTATATTTTTTCATCAGTGCTATTGTTTCTATTGGCTTTGGGGAAATCCTGAGGCGGTCACTTTTTTAAAAAGAACCCTAAGAATGCCCTTTTCGCATTTACCATGCGGCATTTTTACGCAAGCAGAAAGATCGACTAATTAAGAAAAACTTTCATATTAAATGAATTATTGCTATAATGCATGACAGATACAATATTTTAACCAAGTTTTTGCGTGAAAAGAGTATCCATTATACAAAGCATACGATCACACCTACCTATTACACAATGGTTGCCGCAATACAAGCGGGAATTTCTTAAATGGGATATAATTGCCGGCATTACCCTGGCAACATTTATACTCCCGGAATCTATGGCTTATGCAACAATTGCCGGCGTACCCACCTACTTTGGGATATATGGCAGCCTTATTGGCGGTTTACTCTTTGCTATATTTACAACATCGCGCCATGTATCTGTAGGGCCCACCTCTTCTATCTCGTTAATGGTAGGCTCAACCGTAGCTATTCTTTCAGGCGACGATCCGCAACGGTGGGCAGCCATAGCAGGGCTCACAGCGCTGGTCATAGCAGGCATTTGCCTTATAGCGTTTATTCTAAAATTGAGTTCACTTGTAAATTTTATCAGCGAGAGTATATTGTTGGGTTTTAAAGCAGGCGCAGCTCTATCGATCATGTCCACACAATTGCCCGCGTTATTTGGCGTAAAAGGCGGAGGCAGCAATTTCTTCGAAAGGCTGGGCATGTTCTTTCAACAATATCCGCAAATCAATTGGGTTGTAGTAGCTTTTGGTATGGTTGCGCTTGTTGTGTTTATTGCAGGCGGTAAATTTTTTCCCGGCAGGCCGGTATCCTTAGTGGTGGTTATAATTTCCATTATATTAATATCGGTAACCCAATTATCATCTTATGGCATTAGTGTAGCAGGCGAAATACCACAGGGCTTACCCGCCATAGCAGGCCCGGTCATAAAATTAAGCGATGTAAACGGTGTGATGGAATTAGCTTTCGCTTGTTTTTTAATGGGCTATATAGAGACTATTTCGGCAGCACAGACCTTTGCCATAAAAAACAATTACACCATCAGCCCCAGGCAGGAATTACTATCGCTTGGCGCGGCAAATTTAGCGGCAGCATTTACAAGCGGTTACGCGGTATCTGGCAGTTTATCAAAGTCTACGGTAAATGAAAAAGGTGGTGCCAAAACACCTCTATCCCTTATCATTTGCTCAACCGTACTTGCCATTATATTGCTTTATTTTACCGGGCTGCTGAAAAACCTTCCTTCAGTTGTACTGGCAGCAATAGTCATGTATGCAGTATCTGGCTTAATAAAAATAAAAGAATTTAAACTGCTGTACCGGTTAGATAAAATTGAATTTACGGTAGCAGTCATAGCATTTGCAGGCGTATTGATATTTGGTGTTTTAAAGGGTATAATGCTGGCAGTTGTACTGTCTATGGCACTATTAATCAGGCGAACCGCTTACCCGAACGTAGCTGTACTTGGGCGCATAGCCGACACAAAACACTATTCGGATATAGAGCGTCATCCAGACAATATAACAATAAGCGGTATTCTAATTGTTCGCATAGAATCTTCCATTTTTTATTTCAATGCTGGTTACATTTACAGTAATATCATACAAAAAACAGACGCATATGAGGGTGATCTTAAGCTTTTAATTATGGACATGTCTGCCTCACCTTCAGTAGATGTTTCAGGTTCAAAAATGCTTGTAGAATTACTAAGTCAATTACAAAAAAAAGGCGTTAAACTAAGAGTGGTTGAAGCACTGTCTAACGTTAGGGATATTTTACGCAAACAAGGTATGGAAGGTAATATTGGCCATATAAGCCGGAGGGTTTTTATTAATGATGCAGTGGAGGAATATGTGGGCAATGATGAAAAACAAAATATCTAATAAGTAAGAACAAAAGCATAATGCCAGTTGTATATATAATTGGTAATCTCTTTTAAAGCGCCTGTTGCCTCAAACGCTTGTCCCGTAAAATTCTCTTCAGCTCAAAGCAGAGCATACAGGATGACAGTTAATAAAAAACAGATGTAGTGTACGCTTTTTTAAAAACTAAAATCAATCCTCATGAAATTAGACAAAGAAAACCTGACGGACCTGAACAAACTAAGTAAGAAAGAGCTTGTTAAAACAGCAGCAAAATTCTCAAAAAAATTTTGCATCACTAATGGCAGTAATTTCAAGCTAAAGAATTATGATCCCAGCGAAGACGGCGGTTTAGGGCAGGACGATAAACCGTTGGCCAAAGAAGCCCTGCAATTGGGTATAAATGCACTGGCTACCATGCAGGACGTTTTGTATGCGCAGGACAAATGGTCAATCCTTTTAATTTTCCAGGCTATGGATGCAGCCGGAAAAGACGGTGCTATTAAACACGTAATGTCTGGCATAAACCCGCAAGGCTGCCAGGTAAGTTCATTTAAAGCTCCATCGCCAGAAGATCTGGATCACGATTACTTATGGCGGTGTATGAAACATTTGCCGGAGCGTGGGCGCATAGGCATCTTCAATCGCTCTTATTACGAAGAAGTACTGGTAGTTCGTGTGCATGAAGAATTGCTCGGTAACCAGAGACTTCCTGAAAAGCTGGTTACCAAAAACATCTGGAAAGAACGGTTCGAAGACATCAGGAATTTTGAACAATACCTCAACAGAAACGGAACAATTGTCTGTAAATTTTTTCTGAACGTTTCAGCAAAAGAGCAGAAAAAACGATTCCTGGAGCGTATTGATAACCCCGATAAAAACTGGAAATTTTCTGCAGTGGATGCAAAGGAACGTAAGTACTGGGATGAATACATGAATGCATACGAAGACATGATAAAAAATACGGCAACCAAAGATTCTCCATGGTATGTAGTACCGGCAGATAATAAAGCATTCACCCGGGTTGTAGTAGCATCGGCTATCATCAATGCGCTTGATTCTATTGGCTTGGAATATCCTAAAGTGAGTAAGGAAAAACTGGCGGAATTAGAATTAATAAAAAAAGAATTACTGGCAAAAAGTAAATAAGCAACTCGTAAATAGAAGTATTGAGAGTGATAAATGGTGCTGAGATATACATTGTTTGAGAGCGACGTAAACTTTTATGTCATTCCTTCAGTCATTTTTCAGTCAAAAAAGGCGGAAACCGGAAAAATCATGCACTGACACAAAATGAATAACCCTGTAAATCAATGACTTACAGGGTTAATTGGTGCCCCCAAGCGGAACATTATCGAACCAAATGATGACAATTCTGAAAGCTCTTTGTGGCAAGCTTCAATATTAATATGGTTACTTCCATTTAAGTTGATTGCGCAAGCATGGGTGCGATCTATGCATACTTCTTTAGAACGAAACACTTAGTACCCGCGAAGTATCAGGTGGTGATTGATCTGAAATAAGAAAACAGCACGATAAGGTTAATTCCTGTCCAGCGGACTTTTAATATGACTTAGTGTCTGATTGCTCACGTGAGTATAGCGTTGTGTTGTTTTTATATCATTATGTCCAAGCAATTTTTGAATCAACGAAATATCCGTGCCATATTCATGCAAATGCGTAGCATAGCTATGGCGCAAAGCATGAATGCCGACAGCTTTATTGATTTTTGCCTTTTGCATGGCTTGTTTAAAGACAGCCTGCGCACTGCGCTTTGCATACTGACCTCCATGCTGCCCTTCAAAAAGATATTTTTTAGGCTTGAAGGATTTATAATAGTTACGCAGATCCATCAGTATGGATTCCGGCAGATTTACATACCGGTCTTTCTTCCCCTTGGCAGCTTCAATCAGCACCTGCATACGGTTACTGTCTATATCCGTTATTTTAAGGCTGACCACTTCGCTTACACGTAATCCCATGCCATAGCAGAGCGAGAGCATTAGTTTGTGTTTGGGGTTTTCCAACGCATGGAGCATTTTCCGGATATCTTCTTTGCTCAAAACTTTTGGCAGTGAAGAAGGTTTCTTAGGGCGCGGAATTTCAGCAAAAATCTTAGGTCGGTGCAATACCTGTTCCCAGTAAAACTTAATCGCATTGATGCGGCTGTGCAATTGGTTTTCAGAAATGCGGAGCTTTTCTATGCAATACAGAAAATAGCTTTTAAGCCTCGTTGCATCCAGGCTTTGTACAGGAACATCATTTAAAACATATAGCAATTGGGCAAACTCCGTCATATAGGTTTTTTGTGTGTTGGGGCTGTAGGCCCTTAAAACCAAAACCCGGCGCAACTCTTCCATTGCATTGGCATTTACAGGGGCTATTTTTGAGCATACAACCTTGCCGACCGGGGGCAATGATGGCAGTTGCAATAACTGCCTGAAATGTGCATTGTCAGGTACATACCAGGCTTTTTGAGAAGCGCTCCACCGAGCAGCAATCGCGGTCATTTGTCTATTTAATTCCGGGTTATAATCGAACCGGGCCCAGATAACATCTTTATTACGATGTTTACCAAATGAATAGGTGATATCCGACATAGATTTATGCAAAATGCGTATGGCGCAAAGTAAATAAAATTATTTGTTTTGCTATAATGATTTATACAAAATACGCATTGCGTACTATTTACGCAATTATTTGACAATACACCATATAAGCGATAATGTAAATATTTTTGGAAATTCTATACTTACGTCTATTTTTGAGTTACCAGCAATATTAAAACAACATAAACAGACAATATTATGCCAACAGACGTACCGTACATAAATGCTCCAGGCTCAATTGGAAAAATTCTTGAAAAAATAAAAGAAGCTAGTACACCTGAAACCTTTAGTCAGGATTTTTTGAAAACTAAACTTGGTTTCAATGGAGGAAACTATTTAACATTTATTCCTTGGGCTAAAAAAGCAGGACTTGTAACAAGTGAGGGAGTTCCCACTAATTTGTACAAGCGATTTAGAAACCCTTCAACTTCTTCTAAAAGTTTAGCAACTGCTTTAAGACAAGCATATAGTGAACTTTATTCTAGAAATGAATATTGTCATGAACTTGACAAGAAGGCCTTTAAGGGGCTTGTTATGGAAGCAACTGGTGAAGCCCACGACTCAAAAAAGGTTGAAAACATCGTTTCTACTTTCTTTAATGCTAAAGCTTTAGCAGACTTTGAAGGAGTAAGTGAAAGCAAGGATTCTGAACACAAAGAGAAGGTTGACATCACTAAAAAGGATGAAACATCGTCTCAGCCAAGTAGCCAAACTACTTTCCATAAGCAACGGACAATTGGTTTAAGTTATACAATTAATCTTGTTTTGCCCAAAACGGATGACCCTGCAATATTCAACGCCATCTTCAAATCACTAAAAGAAAATCTTCTCAATGACTAGTACAGACTTAGAATCTAAGATTAAGCTATTTACTCTTGCCAATTCATTGACTGAAAATAGCCTTGACAAAGTTGAAGCTCAACATAACTTAGACTTAGGTAGAAAGGAACTGGTAGAAGCTAAACGCAAGGATTATTATCTTCAATTTAGTGCAGATTTCAGAAAAGAGGCGAAAGAAATGGCTGAACATTATGAAGTGTTTTACTGCTTAGAGCGTTCAATTAGAGCATTGGTTGTTCAACTTATGAAAGAAGAATATGGAGATAATTGGTGGGATTTAAAAGTTGCTCCTGCAATTAAGACCAATGTAGATAATAATATGGCTAGAGAAGCTGAATCTGGTTTTACACAGAGGTCAGAATTGAAAATTGACTATACAACTTTTGGAGAATTAAGTCAGATAGTTTCTGGCAATTGGGACGCTTTTGATGATTTATTCAAAAATCCTCGAGCATTTCAAAAAATAATGACTAGTCTAAATCTACTACGCGGACCAATAGCACATTGTTGTGCCTTAGCAGAAGATGAAATTGTTAGATTAGAAATTACAGTGAAAGACTGGTTTAGACTCATGGAATAATACTGCTGGTAACACGGGTTTTGCGTCAGGCGGGCTGACGTGCGAACTTGGAGCTTTGTGCTTCTAATGAACTTTAGTAATAAATTGAAACATTGTGCTCCGAAACCCGCCCGAACGCAAAGCCCGAAAACGTTATGCGATAGCCTACATACCGACACTTCATTACACACCAAACTAATTATAAACTAATATGTCGACAATTCATTTTTTAAACGTACTCGAAGGAGACTGTAATATTATTCAACATGATTCTGGACGTATAACAATGATGGATGTAAGCAATGCTTACATGCTGCCTCAAATAACATATATAACCTATAAAAAAAATAGTAGTAAGATTGTTTTATGAAATTGATTATAGACATGTTGTGATGTTTGTTTTTAGAATTTAATTAATGGAAGTGCTTTGTAGTTTGGTCCTAATATTTGCTGGTTAGCTCTTTGATTTTGATCAATAAAATCTGCCGCTGCAGGCCACCCGCCAGGATAAAATGCCTCCACACCAAATATAACATTCCGAAAACTGGGTTTACCCAATTCCTCAATCACTAAAAAAGGCTTACAAGGCTATGAATAACCCTGTAAGCCTTTTTGATCAATTATCCATTCAGATACTTTCTATTTATACAGACTCCAATTTACCTGACTCATCAAATAAAATGCAAAGACCAAATTTACTATTACCAAGATCACTATTCCAAATACGATCCAACTTCCAATTCTATTTATTTTCTTTGGTAATGCATCAAACTTCTTTACATAATCCTTCCACACATCAGTATAAAAAAAGGCAAAATAATTACTAACAATTATGATCATACCTGCAATTATGAAATGGCTTTTTCTTAATTGAAAATACCTATCGACAAGTACATTATAGTAACAAATCAAGGCAAGAAGAAACCAAATTTCTAATGCTATTATACTTATTCCAGCTTTCCAATCGCTGCCCCATTTTGCTGGCGCAGCTTCGGAAAATTTATATATCTTATAAAACAGATAATAATATGCATTTTTCAACTTCTCCATAATAAATTATTTAGGTCCATGCGGCACAAGGCGGAAACCAGGTCCATAAGATTTTTGCAAATCTAAGTTCATTTTGCCCATTGCTTCGATAAATCCGGGCCATCCCCCTGGGTGAAAAGAATCAACACCAAAATATAATAGTCCAACTGGTCCAGCAACCCAAATTCCATATGCTGACATTCCAGTGTTTAATGTTGCTTTTGCAGGATGCACAGCGTTATCTGACGATGGGTTTTTAAACCAAATATACATTCCATAACTATCCATTAAAAGCCCAAGACCTCCACCTGCAATCCCAATTCCTTTCCCGAGACTTGATACTGTACGTTGGGTAAAATTTGTAGTAACGGCAGTTCCTCCGGGGTATACCCAGGGTGAAATCCCATAAGCTTTGGAAGTCCATCTATATGTTGAAGAGAACGATTGCTCAAGTGTTACGCCAAAACTTCCCAAAAGCCAATTACCCCGTCCACCAGGTCCATACCAGTTTGTTTCTTGCTTCTTCTCTTTTACATCTCCAGGCCCATCACCCATACTTGCCATAAGCGGGCCAGGGCTATTTTCTGCTTCTTCTATTTCTTTCAATTTACTTGCAAAATAAACCGTCATAGCAGCAATATGGGCAGACTTCGCCTCACTTAACATTTTTTCAAAGGCTTTGTTTTCGTTATACTTATTATAATTTTTTAATACAGCCTCTGTCTTATTCATTTGTTTATCTGCATCAACAAGCATGCTTGCCATATGGCCACGGAATAACACCCCGCCCAAATCTACAACGGTTTGATCGCCTGCGTAAGTATCCATTATAGAGTTGTTATTTTTAAAGCCCCTGAGCATCGACATTTTGTCTCTGTCCTCCTGAGAAACCCACCAGGCTATCCGGTGATCGAGGTAACTGCTTTCGCTACCGCCCCATTGGTTATAGGTTGTTCCCGGAACGTAGGAAAGTGCACCTTCACTCACCCACATACCACTAGGGTCTACACCAGATACCGGGTTATTACCCATACCCACATAACCACTCGCAAACTGGGCCATTGGGTCTAAGCTGGTAAACCGGCCCAATTGTGGATCATACTGTCTTGCACCAAAGTCATACCAGTTCAGGATATCATTCTCATTTCCTGTGGCAGCCTCATTCAGATCTTTACCCTGATACAGGTATTTGTTCGCAAGGGTAGTTGGATCAACCGATCCGCGTATCACCTGCCCAAAGGGGTAGTAGTGGTTTTCTTCCAGCAACACACCTTTGGTCACTTTTACCCATACGTTATCAAAAGCTACTGGTTTGCCCATTGTTTCATTGGTGATGAATACGGAGATATACCCGCCCTGGTCAATGGTCAGTTCCGGCACCTGTAAGATATGCCAGTCAGGTGTGTTTACCTGTATTACACCACTCTGGTGAGGTACCAGGTGCATTCCTTCATCATACACCAGGTAATTGAGGTAGGCACGTGGCAGATCGGGGTTGGTATTCTGGTTTTTAATGTCCTGGTAAATTTCCAGGAAATTCTGATCGCTAAAAGCACTCTTTACCACACCCATCGCCTGGCCAGCTTCGGGGTTATGCGGGTCAATGGAACTTTGGAAAGCATTAATAATGCTGTTGAGCATACTTGTCGCGTCCACCGCATTGGGGGGCGTATAACCATTGTCGTAATAGGCATCGGTGGCTATTTCTAACTTATCGCCGGCCATTACATGCATGAGCATGGCGGTACCCACTCTTTTTTGCGGGTTAACACGTACTGAAAATGGGGAGCCTACAACCCTAGGATATCCTTATAGTTTTTTTCGAGACACACTTAAAAAAGGCCTGCAAGGCGATAAAACCCTGCAAGCCTTCCAAGTGATGGTACCCCATTTATTAGTACATTAATATGAATGTATTAAACCTATCGAGATTTTGTCGCATTAAGTTCATAGTTCAGGGAGCATTATGTAACACTTCCATCCTTATTCAGCCACTCCAAACCACTTGCCCAAAACTCAAAAGTTTGACCTTCATAAAATTCCAAATAAAAGTATCCTTTATCATTTGCAGAAACTTCAAGAGTATTCTCTCCAACAACAGTCTTACCTCGGTAAGTATTGTCTAACGTTAGATAATCTACATTAGCAGTATTGAAAAATTTCAACTTAGTAATCTCAACGTTAACAAACTTTAAAGAAAAAAAACACCCGTTTGTCGTATTTCTAAAAATAAATAATAACATATCGTCTTCTAGCAATACTCTTTGGCAGTCATAATCATTATGCAGATCTGCATATTCTCCTTCTAGATCAAATATTGCCAGATTTTTAAACAGTTCTATATCTTCATACTTAATCATTCTATCTGCTTATTTTTTCTAAATATTTACGAATTGTTCTGATTTCTTGTTGAGTCATTGGAATAGCATGTTTAGACTCCCTAGTGATACTTTTCAATTCCCCGCTAAAGAAGTTTTTGATGTAAACTTGCATATGTGGTGTAGGTACACCAAAATGAGACTTTCCTGCCAAATCATAACGTATTTGCTTTGAGACAGTTCTTAAAGTTATTGAATTCTTCCCTCCATTTTTTATTACTAACCCAGCGGCTTGTTGTTCCAGTGATTTAACTACTCCTATTGCAACTTTACCTGAAGTTCCTATAAAAGCCCCTTCCCAACCTACTACAGGAATCGCCATAATTAAACTACTTGCTATATGGCAGCCCCCATATCGTCGCCATTAATATCCTTCCCGGTAGCTGCAATCTAACACGCAAATATCCGGGAGCTTATTTGCCGTTTCTAAACAGGTTAATAGTTCTTTGCCACAATGGGCTTGTATCATTACTGCGAAGCCAAAGCCAGTAAGGACACTGGCTATTGCTGCGCGCAGCTTTGCATGGTCTTCGACCAGGGCGATTTTAATTTTCATTGCTTTATAAGTTGGTTGGTTAGATCATCAGAGATTACCTATTTAATTGTACAGTTCAGTTACGCCCTGTTGCTGTAGTTTCGTAGTGCTCAATTATAAACCCTCAAAGAGCCAATAGAATAGGATCTCTGAGGGTATAAGAAACAAATATTCACTAAAGATCAACCTTCTTTTTTTAGATAATCTTCAAGTAATTCAGCAACATTCTCTGAATCGGAATAATATTCATTATCTAATTCGTTTAATGAATCAGAAGTTTTATTTTGATTATCTCCATAAAGTGATTTTATTTTTTTTGTTAACAATAGTTTTCGAAACAACGGTTCTGGCAACCCTTCTTTATTTACTATTGCCAATGCTGTTGTTAACAATTTAGATTTTTGAATTGCATTTATTACTTCTAATGCTTTAATTGTCTCATTAGCGAATTGCCCATATCTATTAACAAAATACTGATCAAATCCTCCATTCTGTACTTGGCTATCCATTACAATTATAAGGTAGGTAATTCGTAAATCGTTTGGTAGAGCGAGGATATAGTTATACCAATCATCAGTAAATGAAAATGCCCATTTAGCTTCAATCCCCTTAACCGCCTCAGAATATTTTTTTTCGGTCAACATTTGTGTTTTCATAAGATGAAGTTAAAAAATTTAAAAAGCTTTGGGGTACATTGCTTTATTTAGTCTTATTAATTCTTGTAGCGAACTATTCGGAATTCCAGAAGGTCCGTATACTCTTCTCAGTTCAAATATGTCCCGGGCTAGTACCTGCCTAGCGCTGGTAAATCCTAGAGTTTGCCTTGAAACAATTCCAACTGGTGCAAGTGATCTTGTATGACCTAAGAATGGGACAAGAATTGAAGGAGCCGTGTTCGGATTATAGTCAGATATAAATTGCTTCATTAAAGCCTTTTGACCAACATGGTGTGCATCCAACCCTATTACAGTTCCTCTTAATTCATTATAGCTGCCTACCCTCCATATATTTGCTTCCATTTGAGCACCAGCAAAATTAACAACCCCTCCTTCAACTGATAAAAATGGTAAGATTGTCATTAAAGCACTACTGCCAATATGCCCACCGCCCATATGATTCCCATTAATATCCTTGGAGGTAAGGATTCCAGAACCAAAATTATAGGCATGGTATAATGGATTAAATTGATTTATCGCATCTGCCAATGCATAGGAGTACGAACCTTGTTCCATCCATCCGTATTCTTTTACAGGCCCAGGCCCATCGCCACCAGCAGTTAGAATATTTCCAGTACCTAATTTACTTTTTATTCTTTCAATATTGGCTAGTGTTCTACTTGCAAAAAGTGTTTTTGCTAAAGCTTCCGATGCCTTCTTTTCTTTCAGCGCTTTTTCAAAATCTTTGTAGTCATTAAAATCTGATATTAATTGTGCAGTCCTATTTATTTGGTTTGCCGCAGTAAGAACCATGCTCGCGTTGTGTCCCTTAAGAAAAATGCCATCAAAATCAACAGCAGTTTGATCGCCTGCATAGGTATCGAATGAGCCCACGCTCCTTCTCATAGCTATCCAAGTCGAAAATTTATCCTTATCCTCTGCATTAAAATACCAGGTCAATCGGTGTTCCAGGTAATTGCCCTCGCTACCGCCCCATTGGTTGGTCAATGTTCCTGGTACTCTGGATATGGCGCCTTCACTCACCCACATACCACTAGGGTCTACACCAGATACCGGGTTATTACCCATACCCACATAACCACTTGCAAACTGGCCCATAGGATCTAAGCTCGTGAACCTGCCCAATTGCGGATCATACTGGCGTGCACTAAAGTCATACCAGTTCAGAATATCGTTATCCTTGCCCGTGGCATTGGTATTGAGCTCCTTGCCCTGGTACAATTCTTTATTTACGGGTTGTATCGTTTCATCTAATGAGCCACGTATCACCTGCCCAAAGGGGTAATAATGGTTTTCTTCCAGCAATACACCTTTGGTTACTTTCACCCAAATATTATCAAAGGCAACAGGGATGCCCATGGATTCATTGGTGATGAATACGGAGATATACCCGCCCTGGTCAATGGTCAGTTCCGGCACCTGTAAGATATGCCAAGCTGGGGTATTTACCTGCACTACGCCACTCAGATGCGGCACCAGGTTCATGCTTTCGTCGTACACCAGGTAGTTCAGATATGCACGAGGTAATTCAGGATTGGTGTTCTGATTTTTAATATCCTGGTACATCCCCAGGAAATTCTGCTGGCTAAACGTGTTGTTTACCACACCAATGGCTTGTGCGCCTTCGGCACTATTAGGGTCAATGGAGCCAGTAAGTGCGCTCACCACACTATTGAGCATCGTGGTAGGATCTACCGTTTGGTAAGCAACCTGACTGCCATCATAAAAAGCATCTGCGGCTATTTCTAGTTTGTCGCCTGCCATCACATGCATAAGCATGGCTGTGCCTATTCTTTTTTGCGGATCGGAACCCTCCAATAAAGCCGCCTGCGCGTCCTGGGTATTCGTGCTGCCCGGTTTGTGCGCGCGGATATAAGCCAGGTTATCAAATACCAGGTGTTCTGTATTATAGGCTGCTATTTCATGGGTAGCCAGGTATTCTCTTACATACAAGTCGCGTTTGGTAAGCGTGGTGCGTACATTACCCAGGTGGTCGGTTACCTGGAAATCATATTCAAAACGCTCTGGCAATGCGCCACCACGAATGTACCGTACCCGGCCTTCGGCGTGGTTGATGTATTGAAGATCTCCGTTCTCATACACGAAACCACCCAGGTATTGCGTTGATTTTTTGTTGCTGCCATCAAAATACAGTTCTTCTAGCTTGGACCCCGTAGCGGTGTACACATACTCAATGTACTTGCCACCGTCCAATGTAACACGGGTAGGCTTGTTGAAGAAATTGTAGGTAATGGTACCAG
>JAVBJN010000114.1:0-22467 GCA_031546985.1 Chitinophagaceae bacterium | reverse complement strand
GCCAGGAGGAAGAATGGGAATAGTATTGCCGGAAGGCGTATTAAATAATGCTAACCTGCAAAAGATAAGAGACTTTGTAGAAAGCAAAGCAAAAATCTTGTTGATAACCTCTATTCCTCAAGATGTGTTTATTGCCAGTGGTGCTACAGTAAAACCAAGCCTATTATTCTTTAAAAAGTTTACAGAGGAAGAAGCTAAACAATGGCATAGCATCACAACAAAAGCACTTAAAAGCACTGCCAAGAAATACGAACCACAAATAAAACCTATACAAGCCAAATTAGACTTAAGAGGTGCAACAGCTCCCAGTGCAGAAGAAAAGAAGCAATTAAGGGCTGAATTAAAATCTATTGAAGAAAAAATTGCAGCAGAAGTTAAAGCAACCGTAAAAAAGGAGTTTAACTACCAAATACCAATAGCCGAAGTAGAAAAGGCAGGAATAAGCACTACTGGTGCTCAAATCGAAAACGAATTAGTGCCATTGGCTAATGAGTTTAAAGCCTACCGAATGGAGCAGAAATTATGGAAAGTGAAGTTTTCAAAAATTAGCTATGAAATTTTAGACGATGAGAAAATTTACCGCATACCTGTTTCAGATGATGCCAGTATAGTTTCTGAACCTGAAATATTTTATGGCAAATAATCCCACACCAAAAATGCAAGAAGCTGTAAGCACATATATAAAGTTTATTCCTTTCTCAAGTTTTAACCTTTGGGATGTAAAACGTTATTACAATAAAGAAAATCACAATTTTGAAAATGTAGTAACCTTAGCTGATATTCTAATACCTTATCGAAAGCCAGTTACTAAAGCAGAAATGATAAAAAATAAATGGCAAATCATTTCTAAAATCAATTTTGGTGGTGAATTATTTCTAAGGGATTTCGAAGAGATTAATACCTATAAAGGAAATGTAAATCTTGTTCCTGATAACGCAATTATCTATTCAAAAATTAATGTAAGGCACGGTTGTATTTACTATCACGAAAAAGGAAAAACACCTTTTGGTGTCAGTTCTGAATATCCAACCTATACGTTTGATGAAAGCAAAATAAGCGGAAAGTTCTTACACAAAATATTGCGTAGTGATGCTTTTAAAAAACTACTCAATACCAAAACATCAGGCATCTCAAAAGCAAGGGTTAAGCAAGATGAATTTTTAGATATTGAAATACCATTACCGAGTCTTATAGAGCAAGAGAGAATAATTGATGCTTACATACAAAAAATAGAAAAAGCAAAAAATACTAAAAGTGAAACTGGGAGCTTAGAAGAAGAAATAGAAAAATATTTATTTGATGCTTTAGGTTATCAGATTAATTCTTCAATAGCTTCTAAGCAAAAAGGTAGCTATCTAAGACTAATTGATTATTCAGTTATTGACAAGTGGGGAGCAGACCAAAACAATTCTAATAATTTAACCTTAACAAAGTCATACGATGTAAAAAAAATAAAAGATATATGCACAGTAAGTAGCGGAGGCACACCAAGCAGAGATAGAAAGGAATATTATACAGGAAACATACCGTGGATAAAAACGGGTGAAGTTGTAAATGATGTTATTTACGATACAGAAGAAAAAATCACAAAAGAGGCAATAGAAAATAGCAGTGCCAAAATATACCCTAAGGGTAGTTTAATTATTGCTATGTATGGGCAAGGGTTAACAAGAGGCAGAACGGCAAAATTAGGTATTGATGCATCTACAAATCAGGCGTGTGCTGTATTGTTTAACATAAATAACGAAATTGTTCTAACGGATTTTCTCTGGATATACTTAATGGGTGAGTATAATAGATTAAGAGAGTTAGCAAGCGGAAATAATCAACCAAATCTAAATGCTCAAATGATTAAAGATTACAATGTAGTTATTCCTCCAAAAGAAATTCAAAAAGAAATTATTAATAACTATAGTAATTTAAAATCAAAGGTAAAATTAATAGAAAGTGAATTTGAAAAATTAACTTCTATCGCTGAATTAGAATTTGAAAAACAAATATTTGGGTAAATAATGAAAATACAATCTATAAATATTACCAAGTTTAAAAACCTCAACAAATTGGCTATTGATGTAAGCAAACATAATGGGCTTAGTTTGGTAATTGGTAATAATGCAAGCGGAAAGAGTAATTTTTTAGAGGCATTAAGTGAAATATTTTATACGCAGTTTCAAAATGAAAAAACGAAACTAAAATATGAAATCAAATACACTGATTTTGCCGCTAAAGAAATTACTATTACAAACAAAGCCAAAGCAACTGAATTGCCCAAAAGAGTAGTAGCAGTATATAGCGGTGAAGAAGATAGACTTTGGAAAATGTATTATGAGAAACTGTACAAAAAGTATATTGATGATATTTTAAAAAGTGCAGCTATTGAGTTTCCTAAAATGCTTTATCTAAATAAGTTCTATTGGGAAATATCCTTACTTTGTTTATTAATATCAGATGCAGCAGATGTAAAAGAATTTATTGAAAAAACATTAGGCATTACTTCGGTTCAAGAAATAACTTTTGCGAAAACAACCCCACCAAAAGCAAACAGCACTATTAAAGCATTTGTTGATTCATTACAAGCAACATATACACTTGAGGCATTTAAAGAGCAGTTTAATAATGACCCTGATTTGTTTTTAAAGCTCTATTTAGCTTTTACTGATAAAGACAATAAATTAATATCACAAGTAGTAATCAAATTCAACAATGGTCTATTAGTAGGTCATTTAAGCGAAGGGCAGAAAAAGCAATTATTAGTAAAAGCCTCATTAGAATTTGCAGGGCAAGAAGATTCCTTGTTTTTATTTGACGAACCCGATTCTCATATCCACATAAGTAACAAAAGTTCTATTTACAATATAATTAGCAATCCCGATTATCTAAATAGCAGGCATATTGTAATTACCTCACACTCCCCAACGCTTACAAAGTTATTTCCATCAGAAAATATTGTGCTTTTAGAGAATGGAACAAAAAAAGAACTGGCAACATCTTTTGAGGCTTCCAAATATCTTGTGAACGACAAAGACATTTACCGTTTGTTGTTTACAGATAAACACATTTTAATTGTTGAAGGGAAAACGGATGATTTATACATCAGCAAAGCAATAGAACATTTTGCAGCAGAGTATCCCAATTTAAGTTTTGAGTTTTTAAGAGTTGGTGGCACAGATGATGAAAATATTAAAAACTTGCTTGATAAAATTCAGACTAACACTAACCGTAAGATAATTATTGTGGTTGATAGAGATGATGCAGGGTATAAGGTTTATAAAAACCTATTTCCATTAGTGCCACCAAAAAAGAACTTTAAAGAAAAGAAAATCATAAGTGTTGAGAAATATGCTCCAAATACTTATTACTTAATGATACCTCACAAAACAGCGGACAAACAAGACGGTGAGTTTTTGGTAGAGGATTACTTTAAAAAGGAAAAAGTAATTGAATTGTCAAAGCAAATAATTGATTCAAAGTTTACTGAAAATGTTCCTTGTAAGAACTTTCCAAAAATAAGCGAAATGATAAAATCAGAGGCTTTGCCCAATCATTGCAAAACAAGCGTACCGGCAGATATGGAAGATTTTAAAGTACTGCTTGGGAAATTGAATGAAATCGTGTTGAAACCAAATGATATATAAAAAATGATACCACAAAACATACAAAGTCAAATCACAGCCATTTGGGATAAATACATTTCCGATAATAAAAAGGTAGTTGATACCAAAGGCAATGATTTAGAAGATATAGACAGTAAGCGTTTAGAAGCCATTGAAACCCTCAAAATTATTGTGCAGGATTTTATTACAGGTGCAATAGACATAGCAGAGTTTAAAACCGATATAGACAGCTTTAATAAGCAAAACAATCTCTGGGGCTTTACATCAATCAAAGGGCAAATGTTTTTCAACCTATTGCTTAAAACAAGCGAAACAGAAGAACAAACCCAAAAGCTAAACAAGCTACTAAAGCAATGTGTCGCAGAGCCTAAAGACTTAACCGATGCACTCAACAAAATTGAAGCATTGGATAAATATGTTTCAGTCATTTTCAGCAAAGCACCTGATAAACGCAAAGCACCCAATCCGGGTTCTGTGTGTTATTTTCTTTCCTACTTCTGGCAAATTCACAACAACCAAGTATGGCAAATAATGTACAGTTCAATGATTGTTTCGTTCGCAGAAATTGGTTTGTGGCAAGAGCCAAAATCACATAAAGAGAGTTACGAAACCTTTTACAATCTCAATGATGAAATTAAAAATATTCTATCTAAACACACAGGCAGAAAAATTACCAATTGGGAAGCGGAGCATAGTTTTTGGAATTTCAGAAAAGTAACGGCATATCCTAAAAAGGAAGTAAAACCAAAAGAGCAAAAGCAGATTGAACCCACCAAAGAAGCTCCAATATCTGCATTAACAGAAGCCAGTTTTGATATTTACGATTACATCCCAAGAGTAATAGCCAATCTTATTGAATTAGGCAGCGAAACTGAAACATCCAGTTCAGCCAAAGGAAGTAAGTACGAAAAAACAGTTGGTGAAATCATTAAACAGTTAGGTTTTGCAGTGCAAAATTTAGGACAAGGCACAGGCAGAGAACCCGATTTGATAGCCATTTATAAAGAAGAAAATGTAGCCTTTATAATAGATGCTAAAGCCTATGCAATGGTTATATGATGGGTGCTGGCGATGAAAGAGCAATAAAAGAATACATTAACCACTATTGCCCAAAACTTAAAAAAGAAGGCATACAAAGAATAGGTTTTATCATTGTAAGCAACGCCTTCAAATCAGGCTTTAGTGAGTTTATAAATGATGTTACTTGGAAAACAGACATCAAACGATTTGTGCTGTTAAGTTCGGATGCTTTATTGCATTTATTAGCCTATCGTATCAAAGACCAAAAAACACTTTCTGAAATAGTAGAAGCAATCATCAGCTTAGGCACTACCATTTCAGCACAAGACATAATCCAACAATTTGATGATATATAAAAAACAATGGCAGAAAAAAATCAAAATAGCGACATCATATTTTACACTTCCCCGGAGGGCAATGTAAACATTGAAGTAATATATAATAATGAAACCTTTTGGCTTTCCCAAAAGCGTATGGCAGAATTGTTTGGGTGCAGCACCGATAATATTTCATTGCATATCAAAAACATCTTCAAAGACAAGGAGTTAGACCCCAATTCAGTTGCCGAGGAAATCTCGGCTACTGCTGCCGATGGCAAAAATTATAAAACCAAGTTTTACAACTTAGATGCCATTATAGCCGTTGGCTACAGGGTAAACAGTTATCAGGCAACCCAGTTTCGTATTTGGGCTACCAAAACCCTTCGGGAGTTTATTATCAAAGGCTTTGTATTAGACGATGAACGACTGAAACAAGGCAAACGTTTTGGCAAAGATTACTTTGATGAACTCTTAGAACGCATCAGGGAAATAAGAGCCAGTGAAAGACGCTTTTACCTCAAAATTACCGACATATACGAGCAGTGCAGCATTGACTATAATAAAGATGCAGAAATAACACAGAAGTTTTTTAAAACAGTTCAAAACAAATTGCATTGGGCTATTACAGGCAAAACAGCAGCAGAACTAATAGCACAAAGAGCCGATGCCAGTAAGCCCAATATGGGTTTAACCACTTGGAAAAATGCACCCAAAGGCAAAGTATTAAAAGGCGATATAGGAACAGCAAAAAACTATATGCAGGAAAAAGAAATCAAAGAGTTGGAACGTATCGTTACAATGTATTTAGATTTTGCAGAACTGCAAGCCGAAAGACAAATACCAATGAAGATGGCAGATTGGACAAGCCGTTTAGATGCTTTCTTGCAATTCAACGAATATCAAATACTAAAAGATGCAGGAAAAGTAAGCCACGAAGTAGCAATGAAATTGGTAGAGAAAGAGTATGCAAAATTCAGGGTAATACAAGACCAAAACTTTGTAAGTGATTTTGAACAGGAAGTAAAAAAAATAACTCCCCCCACCAAATCTGATAAAAAGAAAAAGTAGTCAATGCAGCAAATTCAATTAAATATTATTCCATTTACACCAGTAGTAAGCAAAGGTACTTTCTCATTTTATGGAGAAAAGCAAAAAGGCTTTGCACCTATCTATTGGGGTAAAATTTTGGAAACTTTCCCCGAAGGCAGAGAAGCAAAGCATAGAAATTATTATACCGATTTTAAAGAGCCAAGAGAGGGAGCAATTACAAAAGAAATTGAATTTGCAAAAGCTATCAATTTTTCACTTCACCATTTCCGCCATTTAGTGTTTAATTATTTCAAAAGCATTGAAGGGGCAATAGTATTTCCAAACTATGTAGATGATATTGAAGTATGGTTTAAAGACCCGACACACAAAAACAAAGTATATCAGCTATACAACAATTTTACCATCAAAGTACAGTTTGACCAGGTTACAACAAACGGTTATGAATTTGTATTAGCTTACAATGGCACATCTAAAATATTACACAAAAGCATTTCAGAAATTACAGACTTTGATACCACCAAATACAACCTTGTCAATTGTAATGGTACAGTTTACAAGTACGAAAAAATGCCGGAAGATTTAAGGCAGAACCAGGAGACATTATACCCTGTTTTAAGCAACTCACTAAAGAAAGAATTTATTATAGAAAAAGAGGAACTAAAAAAAGAAAATCGGTTCCCGATTTACTTAAAGCATTTAGAAAACTTCTATAATACTTATTTCAATACCGATGCTTTCAAAGCAATGTTCAATCTCAATAAAGATGGTTTCTACAAAGTGCCAAACAACAAGGTATTTGAAACACACAAAAACTCAAACCTATTGGAGTTTAAAGATGGTAAAACAGAAGTAAATCCCGGTTATGGTATTTGGAAACACAAGCCATTAAAAGCATTTACAGAAGACCACGTTAAACTGTTTTTTATCTATCACAAAGACGATGGAGAATACATTAAAGATACTTTGTACGAATACTTTATAAATGGTTGGCACAAGCCGGTAAACAAGGTAGATAAACATTTAGCTAATCTTCAAAACTACATCAACCAAACACTAAGTATTGATAAAACAAAAAGGATAGTTTTTGAAAACAAGGAAACCATCTTTGAGGAAGTGGCAGAGCAATTAAAAGAGTTTAACGATACCAGTTCAAGATTTGTAGCCATATACATTAGCCCGATTGCAAAGACGGAGAAAGAACACCCACAACACTTTGCCTATTACAAAATCAAAGAATTGCTTTTGAATAAAGGCATATCCTCACAGGTATTATTTAAGGAGCATTTAATCAAAGAAGATTTCTATTACTTCATACCCAATATTTATGTAGCACTATTGGCTAAGATAGGCGGTATTCCGTGGCGTTTGGCAAGAGTAAAAGAAGATGAAATAATTATAGGTGTAGGTGCATTTAAACCGCAGGGTTCAGCACATAGATTTGTAGGCAGTGCATTTTGTTTTAGTAACGAAGGTGTATTTGAAAACTTCGATTGCTTCAGAGAAGAGGAAACAGAAATGTTGGCAGGTTCAATAAGCAACGCAGTAGAAAGATTTATTGAAAAGAACAAAGAAGCCAAAAGAGTAATCATACATTTTTACAAAGAAATATCCGATAAAAAAGAGTTACAGCCTATCCTTAAAATGTTAGATAATTTAGGTGAAAAAGATTTGCCAGTAATTGTAGTTACCATCAATAAAACAGACAGCAAAGAATTATTAGGTTTTGATTTGGGCAGTGCAGGCAAAATGCCTCGAAGTGGCAGATATGTAAAAGTCGGTTTCAATTCTTACTTACTATTCAACAATACCCGGTATGCAGATGAAAGCAAATTATCGGCAAGGGATTATCATTTTCCTATCAAAGTATCTATTACAGCCACAAAAGAAGAATTAGTGCAGGACGTAGAAGTAGTTAGAGAGTTGATAGACCAGGTGTATCAGTTCAGCCGTATGTATTGGAAAAGCATCAGCCAACAAAACTTACCAGTAACAACCAAGTACCCCGAGATGGTCGCAGAAATTTACCCCCATTTTGAAAACGAAAATTTACCTGAATTTGGCAAGAGCAATTTGTGGTTTTTGTAAAGCAATGTTTTATTAAAAGAAATTATTTGGGCATTCCCCTGCGGGTCGGGCTTTCCGCTACAATCTTTTTTGAAACAAAAAAGGATTTCCACTACAATCCCTAATGCAATAAGCGGTGTGGCGATGCCACGAATTTATTTGCACCCACCCAGCCTGCACACAAGAACGGCTTGTGCAGTGCCCTTCCCACAAAGCCATCGCTACCACTGCACCTGTGGTATAGCCGCCATTTTTAACTGCCATACTTTTTGTTTGGTGTGAGCCATCGCATACAGCACATTGCTATCCTCATTTCGCTATCGCTACATTGCGGTAGCAAAGAGCTGTGCCACCACACCACACCAAAAAAAAGACGCTACACTCCAACCACCACCACCGTTTCGCTTATGGCAGTATAAAAATTGGCGGAAGCTAAATAACATAATGCAGTATTATGTGTTCGCTACGCACAGCCACCCAACGCTTATGCAAGCATCCCACCGCAGTGGCTGTCACATAATTTGCCATTATGTTAAATAGCCTATACCACAGCATCCCAATAAAAACAATCTGTTGTTGATTTTTTAATGGTATTGTTTTTATTGGTATGAAGCCGTTCTTTTCCCACAGCACCCACCCTAAGAACCACACCCCCCTCCACCCTTTCAATGGTGCAGAAAAAAAATAAAGCATGAGTTTTATTATGGCAATGTGCTTGCGGTAGGTTCATTCTCTACTCTCATTCGTTCCGCTACTTTCCGTTTCACTCCATTCCGCTACACTACTTCGTTTCGTTCATTTCACCAACCTCAGCACCGCACAGCAAAAGCAATCCCTTCTTTACATTCCACAAAGCTAACTCACAGGCTTTCAGGGTCATGGCATACCGATAAGCCAGGCACAATACCTACACACATCGGTATTGCACAAACCCCTGCAATCCTACCAACGCATTTGTTCCATTCCATTCAGTAATTGCATTTGCTTTTTTCCATCGGCACAATAGAAAGCGGTATGCTTTATTTTTTTCTGCGAAGTGTTTACCCCAGCCAACCCACGAAAGACAGTACAGTTCCAATTGAAATTTTATTGTGATTGATAAGCAAAGAGAAAATGCAAATAGGATTTCTTTTTTCTAAAAATGAATACAGGAAAAGAAGATGATAGGAGGAAAAATAAAAATAAAAAGTTCAGCAAAGGTAGGTGGCTGGCACAGCCCAACGCTTGAAAAAAACCAAAAGACTACGGCATAATGAAAGGCAAATAATCTGTTTATTTTTTTATTGGTATTTGCCTTTCACCCTTCGGGACTTATTCCGTTTCCTTTTGGTTTTTTAGCCACGCCACCTTTCAGAATGCTTTCTTTTTTTTTCTGTTTTTTTTCTTTGTCAAATTATATATGTGTTGCGTAGCGTAAGCGTAGCAGGGCAGTGGCAAGGGTTCAAAGCAGCGTAAATTTTAAAGCTACCATTATGCACAGTCCAAAGTTTCAAACGTACAGCGTAAAAAATCAAAGCACAGGTTTTGAATTTTACATTCTTTCAAAAGGTTTAAATAGTGGCAAACCACTTACCGCACCTTGTCCAAATTCCTTTGTTTGCATCTGCAAAAATGAGGAGCAAAAAGATTTTTATTTCTGGTTGTTTTTCGGTTTGTGGAAAGCAAAGCATTTTCATCAGTTCCTTACTGGTTCCGTTATTCCGTTCATTCGTATTTCGGATTTAAAAAATGAAGTTGGCATACAAGCAGAAATAGTGAGCAAGCAAACAAGCGAATACAAAAGCACTATTCATAAAGTCAAAATACTGGAGGCAAAAGAAAAATCCATCCGTCAAAATTTGGCTTTGATAAATGATTTGAAAAGAGCAATGATATACCGGCACTTTAAAAGCAAAGTGTAGGGCAGCCCTTTACATGATGCTACTTGTACCGTAGATAAATTTTAATGTGCAAAGATAGCATGGCGGGCAACCGCACAAAGCCAACGAAAAAAAACAAAAAGACTACGGCATAAACACAGACCCAACGCACAAGGCTATCTTTTATTCCGTTTCCTTTTGGTTTTTTTATCCGCCATGCTGTGAGAGGCATAAAAAATTTATACATTATGCACAAGCATCCACGTATCAGTTCGGGCAGTCATCCAGGCATTTGCCCTTTCACTCCGCAGGTTCTTCATCAGTTCTTGCAGCTTTCTCCTCATGCTTATAGCCGTTATGTTCGCAGGTCGGCTATCATTGCCCAGCATCCCACAGGCGTTAGGGTTTATCGGCTCCCTTGTGGTTGTTGCCTTTGGCGTTATCCATCAGGTGTTCGTCAGTTATCAGCATTGCCCTTTTAGGGCTTTGCTGAAAAGAAAAAGCCCCACCTGAAAAGGTGAGGCAATTTCCTAACTGAAAGAAAGAACATTTTTTACGCAGCTTCAACAATATTCAGAACGTTGTATGAGCCGTTTTTAAGGGAATACTGTACAGCGTTTACTTCCTGAAAGAACTCTATCAGCAACAGGTAAAACTTAGTACCAGTGCCAGCAGGAACGGCAGCAGGTGTAAGCGTTACAGGTGTGTTTGTTCCATCAATCGGCAAGTTCGTTACCGGGCTGTATTCAATAGCACTTATTTCATTTGTGAAATCAACATTTGCATAAGCAGCCTTTAAGCTGATATGTGTTGCCCCTGAAGGAAAAGAAATATCATTGATAGGCACGAATGCAGGAATACCGATTTCGCCAGTTGCAGTTGTTACTGTAAACGGAGCAAACAACACACCGCTAAGAGTTGCTTTATCATTGAAATCAAAATCTTTCAATAAAGCCAGTGCCGCAGGGTCAGCAATGCCATCGGCTACAGTGCGTTCACCTCTTACAGAAGCTACATCGTAGTTTTTAATCTGTGTCATAACTTGTGTAAGACGGCTTGTAACACGGTTATCAGCAGCGTTCATCATCAAATTACGAACTGCATTGCGTAGCACTTTACCAGCAGTTGCAGAGCTTCCAAATTCACTGCCATTTTCACGGGTACGTTGAAAATTCGGGTCATTTGCAATACGGTCAGCAGATACACCGCCTTTGGTTTTTACCAGGTGTCCATCCTGTGTTTTATAGAAGGTCAGTTCATCAAGTGTTCCTTCTATTTTTAAGATACCTTTTAACTTTGCCATTGTTTTATATATTTAATTGTTAGTAAAAAAATTTAAGAGTTGCAGCCTTTGCAATATTTCAATCTGTTTTTATAATTATAGTGCCTGTACAGCCACGGAGGGCAAACACTATTTACACCACACACCCAAAGCCCTTTATGTTCGTTTATAGCCAACCTTTGCAGGTTTGCAAGGTTTGCATCATTGCAGTATTCTAAGTACAGCCAAGCCCATCCATTGCGTAATAAAAGGCTATCTAATGCTTTGGCATCAACACGAACACTTACAAGCTGCCTTTTGTATTTATCTGTTCCTGCACTGTCAAAACTTACAGTTTTGCCAAGCAGTATTTGGCTCACTTGCTGCTTCGCAGCTTCGCCAAAATGTTGCTTCAACTCTGGTGCATCAATATTGGTTAATCTTGCAACAATGATTTTGCCTTTCACTAATAAACTGTAAGTGTCAGCATCCCACACACGAACAATTTTTGCAGTACGTTGAGCCATTGCATTTGATGCAATGACAAACAAAAAACCAATCAAAATATTTCGTGCTGCTTTCATCTGAAAACAAAAGTAGAAGCACGGTAAAGGCTTTACAAATGTGCCGTGCCATCCGTTCCGATTATGCCGCATTATTCCAACAAACACCCTTTTACCGCTCCACAAAAACGTATATCTTTGCTACTTCACTTTCATATCAAAAGCATAGCAACGGTATGGATAGTGTATTAAAGTGTATAATTGAAATAATGAATAGACTGTGTATTTATCCTAAAGACATTCAGGTAATCACAGGCAGAAGCGACAGGTATGGCAGAAACCTTATTAAGAAGATTAAAGACCACTTCAGTAAACAACATCACCAGGTTGTTACAGTTGATGAGTTTTGCCAGTACATGGGCTTGCAACAAGAAGTTGTTGTAAAGCAATTGAGGTAAGCTGAAATGCTAATCTTCGCTAAAGCTATGGTAGGGGAAAGCACACTCTAAAGACAACAACATATTTTCCTTTCTTTGTAGTACAGTTGCACTTGTTTTATTCAACCATGTTGCCTATTTGTTGCCTAATCTTCGTAAACCCCTGATAGTAAAGGGAACTATACTTTCTGTATTGGGAAGTAATATTTTTTGATCAATAAAACCGTTTGCACAATAATCTTTACAGACCATAAAATATGAATACTATAAACCTATTTTGCGTATTTATATTTCAATAAATAGTTTATGAATTTGTATCAATTATATTAGAAAGTATAAATATCGCTACTGTTGTATTGTAATTATATCTAATTTTAAAGAGGGATAAATATTTCTCGACTAAAATTATGGCTATGAATACAGTATTTTCCGATAAACCCAGAGGTATTATAGAAACTGTATTAGCGCTGATGCTACTGCTTACACTTCTTTTTGGATTGTATACAGTGCTCAGCGTTTTTTTTGGTGTATTTACCTATGCTATTATTTTTTCGGTTTCGTTTGCCCAGCTTTTTGAACGGCTCGCGGGTATGCTAAACCATAGACGTAAACTGGCTGCTTTTATTTACGCGGTTATTTTGATTGCTTTTATCGCTTTGCCTTTTATCTATATCGTATCTGCCCTGATTGATTATGCCCACCAGGTTCAGTTATGGATCAGTAATGTGCAGGTACATGGTGTACCTCCTTTGCCGGAGTGGATAGCGGGAACTCCTTTTGTAGGGGATAAAATCTCTGTTTTCTGGGCACAGTTGCAGGCCGATCCGGCAGCCATGCTCAATACCTATGAGCCTAAAATAACAGCAGTGCTCCAGCAATTAATATCTGGCGGGGCAGGCATCATAGGCGCTGTGCTGGAGCTGGTGGTGGGTATTATTATCTCTGCGGTTTTCCTGGTTAAGGGTACTACACTCTTACAACCGGTGTATGCTATTTTAAAGATACTGGCCGGAGAAGAAGATGGCCCCGTGTTGGTAGATACTACCGGCCGTGCGGTAAAAGGCGTGGCTGTAGGCGTGATGGGTACGGCATTTATAGCGGCATTTTTTGCCTGGGCGGGTTTTGCCATTGCTGGTATTTCTTTTGCAGTTGGCCTGGCTGCGCTTACTTTTTTCCTGGTGCTGATCCAGGTAGGCCCGGTACTGGTGTTTGTACCGGTAGCCATATGGCTGGGCTCTACGGGGCACACCGGCGCGGCCATTTTTATAGGTATTTATGGCATTGTGGTATTAATGGGTATTGACAATGTGCTTAAACCCATCTTAATATCCCGAACCGGTAAGCTGCCTATACTGGTGCTGTTCCTGGGGGTAATTGGCGGTATGGTAGCATGGGGTTTTACAGGCATGTTTAAAGGCGCCATTATCCTGGCTGTGTTTTACACCATCACATTATCCTGGTTGCGTAAAAAGAATCCTGTTGCTCCTGCTGTGCCTTAGGTATATACTAATTCTTATTACCGGGTTAATCATTCTTCACGATTCATTGCCAGCGATATGAAAACAGCCTCCCGCAATATGCTTATCCTCTTCCTTATTGCTGGTACACTGGCGCTCATCTATTGGCTTATTATCAATTATTACGATGATAAGAACCGGACCGATGACGCGCAGGTAGATGGCAATATTGTGCCTGCGCTGGCCCGTACCGATGGTTTTGTGGATTCGATTTATGTGGATGATGACCAGTATGTGCAGCAAGGCGATGTATTGGTACAACTGGATACGGCCGATCTATACCTGCAAATGCAGCAGGCACAGAGCGCCCTGGCCGTTTCCAACACCAATCTTAAACGATCGGAAGTAGGGATTAAGGTGGCCGAATTAGACCAGAAAATAGCAAGCCAGGGTATTGAAACACAAAAGGCGGCCCTCCAGACCTCGAAAAGCAATTATGAACGCAACAGGGTATTGAAGGATAAAGGAGTGGTTTCGGTACAGGTTTTTGAATTTACAGAAGAAGGGTTTAAAAAGAATACAATTGGATTGGAGAGCGCTCACGATCGGCTGGCACAAGCCAATGCAAAGATTGACGATACCCATAAACAGCAGGAACTGGCCCGGCAGAATATTATAGCGCAATCTAACCAGATCGATATTATACGGCGCAACATACAGTATGCCACTATAAAAGCGCCGGTAAGCGGGCATGTCTCTAAACGCAAAATACAAAAGGGGCAAATGGTGCGCACGGGTACGCAATTGTTTTCGATTGTGCAGTCGAATGATATGTGGGTAACGGCCAATTTTAAAGAAACCCAGCTTGCAGCATTTCCTACAGGCAAACGGGTAAAGATTATTGCCGATGCTTACCCCGACGACCCTTTTTACGGCGTTGTAGAATCTATTGGCAGCGCTACAGGGTCAAAATTTGCCCTGTTGCCCCCCGATAATGCCACAGGCAATTATGTAAAAGTCATTCAGCGGGTACCGGTAAGAATAAAGTTTGAAGACTCTGCCCGTGCATATAAATTATTAAGGCCCGGCTTTAGCGTGGTTGTAAAGCAATGATCAACAACATGTACATTATTACAGATAAAAAATGGGTAAGGCTGTTCTTCTTCACCACATTGCTGGTAGGGAGTTTCAACTTTTTGGGCCAGAGTTTATCTTTTAGTTATGTACAGGGTTATTTCGGTGTTACTGCGCAGGATGCGGCCTGGCTACTGAGAGGATTTCAGTCGGGAACTATTATTACCGGTATAGCAGGCCTGGTTTTTATAAAATGGATAGGCAACCGGCACCTGTTTATTGGCGCAGTGTTGCTGTTACTAACGGCTACCGCCTGTTCTTTCTGGGCTACCACATTTAACGTGCTGTTGGTAGCAAGAATTGCGGCGGGCATCGCCAATGGTTTTGTGATAGCGGTATCTACCCAAATGTATTTATCTACCTACGATGGTAAAAAGAAAAGGCTAGGCGCTTTGTTTTCGGTTGCCGCCAATATAGGAGGTATTTGTTTGGGCATACTTTGCAACAGCCTGTTTACCGAAGATTATGGCTGGCAGTTTAATTATTACCTCAGTGTGCCCATCCTGGTTTATATTCTGGTGTTCTCTTTTTTCATTGTGCCCAATGCGCAAAAAAACGAAGAGGTAGAAGAAGACTGGATAAGCCTTATTCCTTTTACTATTTTAATTGTATCGGTATTTTTTGTGGTATTGTTCAGGGAGCAGTACCAGGGCTTAAGTCATTTAAAAATACTGGTATCGGCCATACTGGTAGTGGTGTCGGCAGCGGTATTGCTTATCAGGGGCTTTGTACACAAAAAGCCATTGTTCGATACCCGGTTGCTGCAATACCCGGGCTTTATCATAGCCCTTGTTATTTCGTTTTTTAGCGGTGCCGCCTTTATCTTCAACATTTCGCTGCTGGCCAAATTGCTGGGTGGTATTTTGCAAATGCCTATCCGCGATGTTTTTCATTTTATGGACTTTCTCTGCCTCATTGTTTTTGTTTCGCTTATTGCTACGCTTATACTTATTGTAAGAAAATTTAATCCTTATTGGTTAATGATTGCCGGCTTACTGGCAGTGGCTTACACCGCATTTGCGCTATCTAAACTCAATCCCGGATTCAGCTTTGGCAGCATCATAACACCCTCGGTTATTGGTATGACCGGCGCAGGCATAGTGGCTACCACCGTTATTATGATAGCGGTAAAAAGCGTGCCCCAGCACCAGGTAGGCAAGGTTACCAATTTCAGAAGTGTGGCTTTTACAATGGGCATAGCCTTAACCGCAACCGATCTTGGGCGCCTGCTGGATCTGGAAAGGGTTAGAAATTTTAACCTCATGATCCGCTACACCGACCCGGGCAATCCATTGCTGCAGGAGCGGTTAAATGGTTTAAAAGCATTGTACATGGCCAATGGTTATGACGCTAATGAGGCTTACGACGCAGCATTGAAGGGGATAACGGGCATGGTAAAACTGCAATCCTTCTTTTTAGGACTTAGCGAGCTGCTATTTATAGGCAGTGTAGTAGCCCTTACGCTTGCCGCTGTAGTACTAACGCTGTGGGTGGTGCGCAACCACCGCATGCTACTGCATTTCATCACGTTTAAACACGCTCCGGATGAGAAACTGCAACCCGAAGCTGGCAAAGCTTAGTGTATGGCTGCTGGTATATACTTTCTTTTATACCATGAGTGCGAAAGCGCAAAAAACTTTTACCGTAGCGGCATGCATTAAATATGCTTTTGAACACAATCAGCTGGTAAGTGTAGGGCAAAAAGATACCGCCATTGCCGCACTCGGCGTGCAGCGGGCCACAGGCCAATACCTGCCACGGGCCAGCTTTGTATCGGCTTTTCAATACTATTTTTCGATGCGGCAATTGCTGGTAGAGGGTGGCTCGCCGCTGGCGCCGGCTTCTTTGCCGCAAGGCGAGCCTTATTCTATTAACAGTGGTTTTACCAATGCCTGGTATCCTGCGTTAAGCGTAGACCAGCTTATTTTTAGCCCATCTTACCGCAACAGTTACAACATTGCTTTAAAAACACAAACGTTGCAAGGGCAACAATTGGCCAGTTTTAAAATAGATCTTATTTCGGGCATTTACAGGGCGTATTACACTTGCAAGCTACTCGAGGTGCAGGCACTTTTTCTGGAAAAGAACGTTATACGTATTGATACGCTGATTGAACTTACCCGCATAAAATTTGATAAAGGAGCCGGGGTGAAAATTGAGGTGAACAGGGTGGAGGTTACGGGCAACAGGATGAAAAGCGAACTGGCCAATGTGCGCAACAATTATCTGCAGGCCATGCTGGCACTTCAGTTTCAGATGAATTATATGGAAGATGACAGTATGATACTTGCAAGTGATCTTAAAATAGAAAAGGTAACCACCCAGGCCAATGAGCTGACAGCCCTTTTGCTGCAAAGCCGCTCTACGCAACGCATCGAGAACCAATTGCTGGAAACGCAGATAGACCTGGCCGATGAATCGGTAAAACTGGAGCGGGCCAGAAGCAAACCTGTGATTGGTGCGGATGGCACCATTGGGTTTACTCCTGCTGCTAATGATCTTGCAAAAATATTTCAGGCCGAAAGATGGAAACCTTATTCCTATGTGGGCATTAATGTGGGCGTTCCTATCTTTAACGGGCTGGATGTAAAACGGGCGGTAGAGCAAAAAAAGCTGGAAGCCTCCCAATCGCGCAACTACCTCGATCAGTTTACCATTCAATTTGAGAATGAAAAGCGCACCACTTATGTGGAGATCAAAAAGGCGTATGAACGGTACAGCTTTGCCGATGCCAATCTGCAACTTGCCAACAACAATATTACGCTGCTACACGAGGCGTTTATAAATGGTGTGGCAGACAACCAGGATCTTATACTGGGCGAGAACGATCTGTACGAAAACCAGGCCAGGTACTTCAATGAATTATTACAGCTCATTCTAAGCGAAATTGAAGGGAAGAGGGTAATCGGCTCCTTTAACAAAGATGCAGGTATGTAGGCGTTTATACTTTTCCTTTTCTTCTGCTGGAAGCTTCAAATTCCATCGACACCAGGCGGGCAATTAAGATAGCAGGGTACAATTGGCCAATGAGCGCCTCCAGGTTGGCAAGTGAGCGTGCAATGGGGTGAACAGGGGATATATCGCCATAGCCCATTGTGGTGAGGCTGGTAAAGCTGAAATACAGAAATTCTTTTAAAGAGGGTTCTTCAATGTTGTTAAAAGCCGTTGCACCATCCAGCAAATAAACAACCTGGAAAGCGTAGGCAAATATCAGCCCCATCAATAAATAAGCGATAATGGAACCTTCGATGCGGTGGTAGGTGATCTCGCCCGCCTGAAAGGTCTTGACCAGGATGACCAGCACAAAAACGCAGTTAAAAAGGATAGCCGCCAGATCGTGAATAACCAGGGTAAGTGCATTGGGTTCTGCACTGCTTATCCAGTTGCCCACCATGCCCACCGCTGCAGCTATAATAACAATACGCACATACTTTTTGTGCCCTGCAACAGAAAATATACCAGAAATAAGTAGGGTAGAATAAATGATCCGGATAAAAATTTCACCATTTTTCTCACGGCTCAGGAGTGGTACAAAAACAAAGATGAAAAGAGAGAGCAACAGCAACATGATGGTTAGACTTCTGTCTTCGTTCCAGAAACGGATAAGTTTTGGGAAGAATCTGCGCATACTGTTGGTTGGAGAATGAGTAGGGAATGATGCTTAAACAAATATAGGCAATATGTGTAATGTAATTGTGCTGGGGTAGGTTTTTCAAGCAGTTTTATTAAAACGCCAGTTGTACGGTAAACTGCGCGCGGTTGTTGTAGGCATGCGCGCCGTCAATGTTTTGCCTTGTACCATAAATCCACTCTATGCCGCTTTTTATAAACTCGTTGGGGTAGTAGATGAAATTGATGATTGCGTATTGGGTGCTGTGAATATCAGCATCGTCCTGCTCCGGACGGTTGTTGATGTTCATATAACCGTAGCCAATGGTACTGCTCAGTTTATCAGTCCACCAATGGTCATACGATGCCGATATGCCCAGGATTGCAATTGGTTTTAATTTTTTGTCGGCTGTGCTGTAAATACCATCATAAGGATAGCCGCCCGCCAGATCGTTGTAGTATTTGCTGATGCCCGTACCATAATTAAACTGGCAAGTGAAATTGTCTTTATTCCTGTTTTGCTGCAGCAGGGTACTCAGGCTTATGCCGTAGCCCATGCTATGACTTCTTTCCTGGTTTACGTCGCCGTATGCCAGCGGATGCAATACCCCCGCCACCCGCACGTGGCTGTTATCCCAATCGTATTGCAGGCTGGTGGTCACATCCGGAAACTGTTTCAGCGTCCTGAAGCCCGAGTCCAGCGTCATGTAACTCCTGGGATCTTCCAGCGAAAAAGCCCAGTCCAGCGCAGAGTCTATAGACCAGGTGTAGCGAAACTGCACCTGCCGGGCAAAGATCATAGCATTAGGGCCATTATAATCCAGCGTATTGGGGTAGGCATCCAGATCCATAAAATTAGACCAGTACAAACCCGCTCCAAAACCACCATACTCGGCCCAGGCATTGCGCAGTACCGGAACAAAAGCCTGGTTAAACATATCGAACTCGATGAAGGTGGTAAGCTCTTTCTGGTTTACCAGCATACTGCCGCTCAGGTTAAAACGGCTTGCACCAACATTGTACAGTGTATTGGCTTTTTTATCGTTGGGGATTACAATACCAGAGGAGAGAAAGCCCAGCCCGCTGGTGTTCTGCTCCAGGTCGTGAATGCCATCTATCTGTACAAAACCTCCGATCTTGAGCGATATGCCCTGGTTGTCGGAGATTACAATGCCCGAGAGTTCGCCCTTTTCCATATTGCTTCTCGTTTGGCTACGAGGCGCGTTCTCTTTCGATTTTAAGGAAAATTCAATCCTACCCACCCGTCGCTCCAGGCTGTCTACCCTGGTTTGCAGGTCTGCTTTACTATCCTGCGCCGTTGCGGGTGTGATAAAGGAGCCAACACAGATTGTTATGCCAACAAATGCAATGAAGGGTTTCATAGGTTTGTGTTTAATTAACATTATTCGCAGCCTCTTGTTACCAGTTATGCGAGTATATTATTTATGGCTCTGCCCGGTTCTGTATACGCCGCAACATGCGCAGGGCCAGTAAGGTATAAAGCAGGCATAGGCTAATAAGCCAGATAACCGAAGATGCGTTTTGCGCAAGCGTAGACCCCGCCTGCACTATAGACTGGTATATTTTAATGAAATGGGTGGTAGGCAGTAGTTTGGCAATCCATTGCAGGACTACGGGAATGTTTTGTAACGGAAAAGTATAGCCGGTAACCAAAAAGAACGGGTAGGTAGAAAAAGCCATGATCTGCACATTGAGCAACGGACTTTTGAACAGCATACCAATGCAGAAACCCATAGGAATAAGTGTAACGATAAACAGGGAAAAAGCGATAGCCAGCTGCCCGCTGCTGCCTCGGATGGGCAGGTCCAGCACGGTATAGTTTACCGTCATAAAAAAGAAGGCATACGCGGCAAACAGTATAAGGTAAAAGAAACCTTTGCCCCATATGGCCATAGACACATTGTTGCCCGCCAGTTGCAGCCATTCGCCTACCCGCTGCCTGCTTCTCTCTCCCGAAACACTGGCCGACAGGCCCAACAGCAAGGTTTGTTGTAAAATGAGCGCCAGCAAACCAGGTAACAGAAAAGCACCATAACTGCTGCGGCTATTGTACAGCGGCCGGTAGTCGAGGTTTACGGGCATTACCTCCTGCATCGAAATTTCGGTGTTCATGCCCTTCGACTTTTGCAGGTATTGCATGCGTACGCCCGCCCCAAGTGTGAGGCAAATCTGGTTAATGCTCATGAGCAGATCGCTGGAAGGTAGGAACCGTGCGGCGTTCAAGGCTACCACCACCTGCGCCTGGTGCAAGGTTTTTACTTTCGATTCCAGGCCCTGCGCTATGTACATAAAGCCCTGGCAGTGCCCCTGGTACATGGCTTCTTTGGCTTCTTCGATAGAGGGTACGAGAAAAACAGAAGTAACCTGCGCGTTGCTCACCTGTTGGGTAATCATGCGCGAGAGGTAAGTATGGTCATCATCTACCACTGCCAGTTTTACCCCTTCTTCTTCCTTATAACTGTAGATGCTACCGTAGAAAAAAGCATACAGTAGCGGCGCAATCAGCAGTGTAAGCAAGAGACTATGGTCTTTTGCAATGGTGCTTACCTCACGAAGTGTGAGCTGCCACAGGGTTTTTATGGAGTTAGGTCGCAACACGTTTCAGTTGGTTCAGTTGTTTTTGGTATACCAAAATGGTTACCGAAAAAGTAAATGCGATAAACAGCATGAGCTTGCCCATTTCGGTAAGGGTATAACTTAAAGGCAGGTTCATATAATACACTTTGAAGAACCCGTCCAGGAAAGGTGTGTAAGGCATAATGTTGGCGTAATACTGGTCGTACCAGGGCATAGCCCAGCGGGGAAAGGTAAAGCCACTGAACACAAAGGCCGGCGAGGTATAGAACAAAGCCATATCGGTAGCCAGCATGGCATCCTGCACAATGGCCGATACCATCATGCCAATGCCCAGGCAAGCCAGGCTGAGCAAGCTGTACAGCACAAAGAATTTGGCTGTAGCTACCGGCATGCCAATGCCAAATACAGGAAAGATGATAGCTACCACCAGCAGAAAATTGATCCAGGCCACAACCAGATGGGCCAGCGTTTTGCCCATAATAATGTTAGAGGCAGAGCCCTGGGCCAGCTCCCACAGTTCCTGCATGGTATGGGTCTTGTACTCATAATTAAGCAGCAGTACGGCCACCATAATCATCATCATTTGCAAGCCCACGGTAATAAGGCCCGGCACCAGGTATTCCTGGTAGTTGTAAGAGGGGTTGTATAAAGTGTAGGCTTGCAGTTTAATGGGTTGCACCAGTGCCATAGCCTGGTCTTTGTTCATCCCGGTTTTAACGAATTTTTGCAGAATTACACCCGAACCCGCGGTAATGATGACCTGCGCAGCTTCTTTGTAAATGAGCTTGGCAGGTACCACAGCAGCGGCATTGGTGTACATTACTACATTTACCGGATGGCGGCTTTTGATGTCCGTTTCCATATGCTTGGGAAAGTGGACTGCGCCCAGTATAGTGCCTTCCTGCATCAGTTGCTCGAGCTGTTGCAGGTTGCTGATGTGTTGGGTAAACGTAATGGTTTCGGTCTGTTGCAGCAGAAACGTAAACTGCCGCGATACCGCAGACTGGTCTTCGTCCCAAATAGCTACCGGCAGGTGATCTGCTTTCTGGTTTTGGTAAATGAAGGCATACAGAAAGAAAAGCAATGGCGGCACCACAACCAGCACCCAGTAATGAACCGGTAGGCTGAAAATGCGTTTCCATTCTCTTAATATGATACGGGCCAGGCGCATTACGGCAATTGGAGTGAAGCGGTCATGCCCGAACGCAAACCGCTGATGGCAGCCGGTTGCACGGGTTTAAACTCAATAGTAAACGTGCGCAGCTCAAACTCACCTTTGTCTTTGCTGGGCACCCAGTTGGCAAAGGTGAGTGAGGGCGATACGGACGATACCTGCACATCAAAAGTTGCTGGCTCGCAGCCCGGTACTTTTACTTTGGCTACGGTACCGGGTTTGAGTCTGGCAGCAATATCCTGGCGAATGTTGAACCGCAGCACATAGGAATTGGCTTTTTCCACACTCATAATCGGGTAGCCGATAGAAACGATTTCGCCCTCGTGAATCACCAGTGAGGTAACAACCCCGGTGGCGGGAGCAAGCA
>JAVBJN010000007.1:0-35460 GCA_031546985.1 Chitinophagaceae bacterium | reverse complement strand
AGGGGTTTTTTGTAGTGCCCAGAACTGGATTCGAACCAGCACACCCTTGCGGGCGCTGCGACCTGAACACAGTGCGTCTACCAATTTCGCCATCTGGGCAACAGGTTCCGTGTTTCAGGGAGCACAAAGATAAGGCTGGTTTTTACATTTCAAAATAGGGGAAGAAAAAATGGCCTTGTACCAATCGTACAAGGCCATTTTTTTATGATTCTGCAGACTCGGTTGTGGTTACCGCATGCTGGTGGAAAGGGCAGCCTTTTGCGGCCTTTGCTTTAACCACCGGCTCTGGGGTAGATACCGGTCTTCTGCGGTGCTGATCCTGGATAAGCGGGAACACCGAGGTGAAGAAGTTGGACCATCCGCCGGTACGTACCCGCAGCAGATCGAATTGCTCGGGAGAGCCAACGGCCTCGCCAAAAGTATCGGGATTGGCTACTGTAACGGTAAGGATGTTCGACGATTGTCCCTGGGCAAACTGCTGCAATACGCTAATGAGCCTTTCTACCGGAAAGTTTTCATCAATATTGTAATCGGTAGGCGCACCATCCGACATCATATCGGCTCCTGTGCCATCAAAGCCTGCCAGCGATTCTTCAAAGCCTGCGAGCTGGTGCTCAATAGGTCTGTCGGCAGGGCTGGGCGCAGCGCTCAGGTCGGCGGCTACGGTGGTGCCCAAACGGCGGCCATCTGCACTGGCACCATTCCAGGCGCCCATTTCTACATGGTTTTCGAAAGTACCTACGCCCGGTTGTATTTGTAAACCAAACGGATATTCTTCGGTACCAAAACGCTCGGCCATACCTTTCATGGTATCATACATCTGCGACCACGGATTGGTAAAGGTTTCTACCGAAATGCTGGCTACACCCGCTACAATGGTATTACCAAAATCGTCTACTTCTTTATTGCCCCTGCCGTAGCGTGGTTGGGCCAAAGCTACTTCTCTGAGGCGCTTAAAGCGGTCGGATCTGGCAGCTATGCGTGCATCACCGGCCAGGTTGCTGATAAAGGGTTCTGTCATTTTATGTCCCCAGTCGCAGCACAGGCACTCGAGCAGCTCGGGCAGCGTAGTTACCGCGTTTTTCTCGTCAAACACCATTTGTTTAATGGCGTATAAGGAGTTGATGGCCGAGCTTAACGCAATGTAGCAAGGGCCGTAGATATTATATTTTGCACCGCCGCTGTAGAAATCCTGCCCTTTGGCCAGGCAGTCATCCATGAGTACGTTGAGTAACGGTGCCGGACAGAATTTGGTATTCGCACCATAGCCCATCAGTTGGCCGTTAAAGGCTTTGCGGTTGAGTAATTTGAAGTGCTCAAAGTAGATATCTACCAGCTCTTCAAAACTGCCAATCTGCTCGGCCGGTTTGGTGCGCAGCGATTCTACCTGCCCAAACAGGTAAGATTGTCCGGCAGAAGAATAAGTGCGTCCCTGGTTTAGCGCGCATTCCAGCGGTTTGAGGGTAGAGAAGCCACCAAGCGAAAACCAGTTTTCGCCGGGGAACTGTGGTTCGTAACAACCATCGCAAGCGTAGTTCTGTGCCGATTTTAGCGTTACATCCGAGCGCCATTTGTTGGTTTCGGAGCCCAGGCCGCCGCCTACATTATCGCCGCTGTGGAACAAACCACTAATGATCTTTTCGTCGTTGAGCAGAATGGGGTGCGCGCCACCGGAGAGGATAGCATGTGCCGCGTCTTCCAGAATTTCACGTGGTATATCCTTCCTCGTTCTTAACGAGAGGCAAGGCGCGTTTAAAGGCAAACGGCCCGATGCGCGTATAAATAACCTGGTTATAGGGTTGTAGGCCGGTGTGGTAGCCTCAAAGTCGCTAGTGCCATCGGCTATGGTGCCACCCACGGTAATCTGCTGAATCCACTGGCCCAGCGATGCGCCTTGTGGGTAGGGGCCCGAGCTGCCGCCCATAGCCAGGTTGCCAAATGGCTGGTGATCTTCCATAAACATACGGTTCTGCTGCACTTTTTCGTCCAGCTTAATATAGAACGCGTCGATGATCTCCTGTGCTTCGTCTTCCTCAATTTGTCCGTTTTTATAAAACGGAAGCAGCAATTGATCCATCCTGCCCAGTGCGGTAGGTTCGCCATTCAGGTGCAGGCAGGTGTGCAGGGTAAAAATGAGTTGCACGGCCTCTATAAATGTATCGGGCTTTTCGGTAGCCAGCTTGGTCATACGTTGGGCTATAGCATCGAGGTTGTCTTTTTCCCACTGCTGGCCTTCGCTCATTTTAGCCGCGGTATCGCGGGCCAGGGCAGCGTAGTTGAGGCAGTATTCCGAAATACCATCCAGCGACAGCATTGCAGCGTGGTACAGGTCTTTTTGCTCGGGTGTCTTAGCATTTTTTTCATGCATCAGCACCTCGGCTTTGAGTCCGTTCAAACCTTTTTGCAGGGCTTTTTCGTAATCAGGAATCACGTGTCCTACGCCAGATGCTTCGCTAAGGTTGCTTAGGAAACCATCCAGGCGCTCCGCATCCGACAGGTATTTCATCACATAACGCCCTTCACCCAAAGAGAGGTTGGGCATAGCACCTACAATAATTTCTTCCGGCGAAATGCGGAAGGTATCGGAGCCGTACACCACTTCTCCTTTCTTTTCCAGGAAGGCAGAGTAAGGCACCAGCGTGCCGTCTTCGAGTTTTATTTTACGGCCTCTGAAACCATATTCGGCAGAGCTGAACAGGTGCAGACTCAAACGGGTAGCCCAACCCTTGCGCACCATGATCGATTCTTTCATAATATCGGCAGGCTTATCGGAGCCGGTATATTGGTCGGCGTAATAGCGGATATCGCCTTTTATTTCTTCCTGCTTGCGGTTAAAGTACCAGTTGTCCTGCCACAGCGAGAAAATGTTTTCCAGCAGGCTCAGAATGCGGGTAGTGGGCGTTTGGAAGTAATCGTTGTTACGGCCAATGCCGGTAGCCATGGTAAACAGGTAGTTCTTGTGGTTGTAATACATCAGGCCATTATCCGACGCGTTCTGGAAATGGCGGTCGAGCCGGGTCCAGTCCACACCTGGGAAAGACAGCCAGTTGCCCATATCCATCTGGGTAAAATCGTTGCTGTATGCTTTCATCTGATCTAGCTCGAGATCCTGTACGCTGGGGATATAGAAAAATCCGCCCAGGTCCGATTTCAGGTGGTTAAACAGGCGGTCGTTCATGAAACCTTCATCTGGACCTACCTGGTTAAACATAATGTTTTCGAGTATGGTAGCATCTTTACAGAAGCCGGCAAAATAAATGCCTTCTTCATCTGATACCGTAACCGATTTGGGTGTGCGGAAACCGCCCTGGGTTTGCTTGGCCCGGCCAAATGGCAGACCCAGGCGCAGGACAGGCGTAGTGTTGCCGTCTTCGTCCTGTACCCTTGCCGATTTGATGTGCGAGCGGGAGTCCCTGTCGGGAATAATGGTATCGTCGGTTTTGCGGCCTATCAGGTCTTCGATCTGGTCTTCGGTTAGGTTATTGATCTGGTTCCAGTTGATAAGAAAGCGCTGGGCCATTACAAACGATCCGCCAAAATGCGCCATGTCCTCGCCACCAATCAGCGTGTGTTTGGCAATGCTAATGGGGTCGGAAGGGTTGTTGAGGTTTTCGGAGAAGCGGCAGCCCAGTACTTTGCCATTGTGGCCATCGTTCTGGGTAGATTTGGAAGCGGCTTTTTGTGCAAATACGTCGCGGGTGCCCAGTTTTTCAAGATAAGCTACCAGAATATCCAGCACCATATCGCAGTCCTGCTCGTAATCGCTTTTGATATGCACCCATATATCGCCATGTGCATCGTTAAAAATGCCATTGGAAGCCTTAAATACTTTGGAGTGGAAAGGATCGCCATCCACGGTATGGTTAAAGCGCATACCTGCCGGAAGCGACAGACCGTCCTGCTCACAGATAACAGCCCAGTTCTGGAACGAAACGCCCAGTACCGCAGTGGTATTGTGGCCTTTAAGCGCTTCGTTAGTAGTAATTGACTCGCGCAAATAAGCCATCAATTCTGCCAGTTGTTGTCTGCTGGCAGGCTGGTTTAGCCAGAAGGTAGCAAAAATTGCATGGGGTGAGGGATACACCAGGCCACGTTGGCAATGTTTCCATACTTCATGAAATCTTTCTTCAAAGTTGAGTGGTTTCATTAGGGTGGTTGATTTTTAAAATAGTTATGTAATGTGAATAGTTCGATTTATAAAAATATAGTATTCTTTTGGCTGTGCAAATTTTTGATTGGCGGAAAAAGTTAAAAGATGCCAAATGCGTCAATGTCTCATTTTGTTACGCTTTATATTATTATATATTTATTTTTTATCAATTGTGCAAAAACATAAATTTGTTCACACTTTAGAAATGCTAAACCAACAGATGGGTTAACGAAAGGGCTACCCACCCGGTATGCTAAACGAAACCAAGCCACAATTTTTAAATCCCTACGAGAAATTCTAACAATCAAACTACCATGAGTAATTTAACGATGATCGATTTTCAGATCTTTCCCTCACAATATGAACAAACCGGCGACGGGAGGAAATGCTGCTGGATGGGCGGCCGCGATCCGCAGAAAGAGGGTATCGTAAAGCTGCAACCCTATGAGACCGACGCCATCAGCGGGTATACCAACCCGGATTGGGGTTTCCATTTACTGGCTACCAACGAGCAGGACAAATACCGCCTGAAATATGTAAAAATGAGCGACCCTGGCGGGGAGTGGTACGGCGTTACGGTAGACGGTAAAGGTAAACTGACGCTAACGAAGTGGAAAGAAGAGAAAAACCAGTTTATTGTAAAAAAATTGGGCGCTTATTACACCCTGGAGTTTGACAACAAGCATGTAGAGTGCGAAGGTGGCTACCTGGGGCCCACTACCGATATACAGGTATGGAGCATTACACCGCCTACACAGAACGAAGTAAAAGTATACGGCGATATACCTTCCGGTTCGTTCCGGATGCTCTGGAAGTTTATAAAGATGGATCACCTGAGTGGTCGCGATTGGGTTAGAAACCTGGCGGCTACCAGCCGGAAAACAGATACGCTGGACCGGGTGTTTATTCCCGGCACACACGATTCGGGCACGGAGAAAAACCAGGCATGGTACCGCACGCAATACTATACCATACCGGAGCAGGCGGCTATGGGTGTTCGTTACTTTGACCTGCGGGTAGATAAAAACTGGAATATTTACCACAACACCTCTTCTGATATTACGTTGAAGTACGTGGTAGACGCTGTATTGGACCATCTTGCCAGTCATGCGGATGAATTTTTCTTTTTGCAGATTACGGCCGAAGTGCCCACCGGATTTTCGGACCGTTTGTTTGATTACCTCAAGACCAACTGCCCCACTGTTTTTCCGCATGTGTACCTGCCCGATACCATTCCAACGCTGGAAAACGCGAAAGGGAAGATCTTCTTCATTGCACGGTATTATGCCCCGGCCCCGCATAACGACCCGGCTCATCCGTTTAAGGAGCACCGCATGGACTGGCCGGACAATACCAAGGATTACGCCAATCCCAGTCCGTTTACCGGGCTCAAGGTATATGTGCAGGACAAGTATGAAAAAGTAGGCCTCTCCGAAAAGTTTGACGATTTCATTAAACCTACACTCGATAAGATGTTTGACCGGGACTCTGACTGGAACATTAATTTTACCAGCCTGGCCATAGCCCTGCGCCCGCTCGATGCTGCAAAGAAGATCAATCCCTGGGTAGCCAACCTGCTCATGTGGGGCACCCCTCCTCCTGCAGGGGCGCTTATGGTCGATGAGGCCCAGCCGGGTATTATAGCCAATATTATCGCGGCTAATTTTTAGTAAACAGAACCGTAAGGCAAGCTGAATTTTAATACATCGCAGAGACAAAAAACGAGGCTGTCTAACATGTTAGACAGCCTCGTTTTTTTAGTTAGTGCAACGGTAGATAAAAAATTATGGCTCAATAATATTAAACCAGAAATCAAACTTGTCGATCATTCCGAGCAAATTATTAAAAGCAGTATTATCTCCGCTAATTTTAATGGTCCCATTGTCTATCAACTCTTTAAAAGAAGTTTCTCCCAAGCTTATTCTATCAAGGTCCTTTCTGTTCATGGTAATTGATGCAGTCACACCATCTGTTACATGGCTGCCCACCCGAGGATTTATTACGCCATTTTCAACGATTAGCGCTACTTTTTCTTTCACGTCCGGCATAGTGATGTTGAAGTTGTATTTCATAGCGGCGGCTGCTGGCTCAGTGCCTTTGAATCTCATCGCAAAGTAATTGAAAAACAAACTGGTGGACATGCCTCTAACCATATCCGGGCCTGCTGTATTCGGTGATGGCAATACTTTGACACCTTCGCGGAGCTCTTTAGCTCCTGATAGATAAAAGTTTCTCCATGGTCCTGATTCCGCCTGATACCCCAACTGTTCGTAGGCATCCGCCAGTAAATTACGTGCATCTTTATTTTTAGGATCTGCATAAACCAAATGATTCACCACTTCTGCTACCCAACGATATTCTCCATCGTTATACGATTTTTGTGCTTTTGAAAGTAAGCTGGCAGCCCCACCCATAAATTCTACATATTTTTTACCACCTTCCGCTGGAGGCAATTTATCAAGGTTTGCCGGGTTACCATCAAACCAGCCAAAATAAAGATCGTATTGCGCCTTTACATTATGGCTGACTGAACCATAATAACCCCTGTTTGCAAATTTTTTGTCCAGACTTTCGGGAAGTTTAATCATGTTGGCTATTTCTACCGGTGTATATCCATTGTTTGCATATCTCAGAGTTTGGTCGTGTATGAAACGATAAAGGTCTCTTTGACTTGCCCAATAAGTAGTAATAGTATCATTGCCCCATGTGGGCCAGTGGTGTGATCCAAATGAAGACGTTACATTCTTTCCCCATTTTTGAATGGCAAGGTCGATGTACTCGCTCCATTTTTGCCCATTTCTAACTTTTGCACCTCTTAAAGTATAAAGGTTGTGCAATGTGTGACTAATGTCTTCGGCCTGGCAAAATGATTTAAATTGTGGGAAATAAAACATCATTTCTGCGGGCGCTTCAGACTCAGGAGTGTAAATGAATTCAACAGTTATTCCATCTATCACCCTGCTTTCTCCATCAAGCTTTTTAATAACATCTGTGCCTTCCAGTATTCCGGCCAGCCCTGTTGATGTGGTTTGACCAAGACCTGTGCCCAGTGTGCCTTTGGCGTCTTTAGGCAATAGGTTTCCATACATGTATGATGCTCTGCGGCCCATCGTATTACCACCCATTACATTTTCGCTGATCGCTTCATCAAAGTAGCCTTCAGGTACATAAATGGGGACTTTGCCGCTTTTTACATCTGCTTCGTCTACAACTCCACGGATTCCGCCAAAGTGATCTATGTGGCTATGTGTATGAATAATTGCCGATACTTTTCTTTTGCCCAGTTTTTCGTTCGCTAACGCGAGCCCGGCTGCGGCAGTTGGCGGGGACAATAATGGGTCAATAATAATCCATCCTGTTTTTCCCTCGATCAAAGTCATATTAGCCAGGTCAAAGCCACGGATCTGATAAATGCCATTTGTGACTTTAAATAACCCATTTATACTGTTTATTTCACTCTCTCTCCAAAGGCTTGGGTTGGTTGTAGTAGGGGCCTCACCTTTTATAAAGTCATATTGTTTCATGCTATACACCACATTGCCTTTGTCATCTTTAATTTCACCTTCCGGAATTGTTGCAATAAAACCCCGATGCGCATTGTTATAATCTGTCTTATCGTTGAAAGGCAGGTAATTGGTTATTTCCTTTTGTTTCTGTTGGGTGTAAGAAGTGGCTTCTTTTTTGTTGCTATTTAATGTAGCATTTTGCGCAATGGATGATAAGCAGGATGTCGTTGCAACAAGAACAAACAACATTTTCATTCGATGATTTTTATTCATATACTTGATTTTTAAGTGAAACATTTAAGTGATCATTAAAAACTGCCTACATATGATTTTGTTTTGCAACATAAAGGTGTCGGGGATTAAAGACCTTTTGTTGTAACATCTATGACTCTAATAGAAAACATGGTTTAGTGTGAGAGACGGGTTCTTCTTCCAATTTTTGTATGTAATATATGAATAAAAACAAACAACTGTACGGGCTGTTTAATTTCAAATAGCAATTTTTTCTTTTTTGTAACGAAAGAATAATGCCTTCTTTTTAGACGGCTTTATTCTGTTTAAGTAAATATGTCAGGATTCCCGGCAAGTCTGTAGGAGTTATGTATCGCCATTGTGGGAAGGGCTTTTTTTTCAGTCATTTCTTCAGTCAGAAAAAGAGTTAAGAAAGGCGAAAAGGAATGGGAAACTGAAAATGACTAAACTAAAAAATCCCCAACTTTCGTTGAGGATTAGTAGTGGTGCCCAGAACTGGATTCGAACCAGCACACCCTTGCGGGCGCTGCGACCTGAACACAGTGCGTCTACCAATTTCGCCATCTGGGCAACAGGTTCCGTGTTTCAGGGAGTGCAAATATACAGGTGGTTTTTAAATTTCAAAAGAGTTGGGCCTAAAATCCAGATATATTTTTTTCTGTTGCCTGATAATGAGGGGGATTGTTTTGCGCGTAAATTGCTTATCAGGCACGATTTTACTACCTTTCTGGGATTAGGTTTGTTGCATGTGCAATATGCTTTATCTGAATGGTGAGATGAAATATGGATACAAATAAACAAGTTTATACTTCAAAAATTGGCTGGGGCTGTGTTGGTATTATGGCCCTGACGCTGGGCGGAACATTTGTGCTGATGCTGGTAGAGCAGCTTTGGATGATGGCATTGATCAACATAATAGTAGGGGCTGTTACCCTGCATGCCATGCGCACCACCCGGTATGTAATAGAGGGTAAGATACTGCATGTAAAATCCGGTGTTTTATTTAACCAATCGGTTGACCTTACTACAGTGCGCCGTATCGAAGCTACACGCAGTTGGGTCAATATGAGTGCGCCGGCCTGGTCGGGAGACCGGCTGGAGATTTTCTACAACCGCTACGATAGCATTATTATTTCTCCAAAAGAGCAGGAAAGTTTTATCAATGCGTTGCTACGTATTAACGCAAATATTGAGGTGAAAATGCCCGTTGCAGCCGGAGAAAAAATGCAGAAATCCGGAGTTTAAAAATTGGTACTTGCGTTTGTAAATAATTGGATTAATTTTGCATTCCCCAAGTGGTTAGTTGCGACGGTGGCGAAACTGGTAGACGCACTACTTTGAGGTGGTAGCGCCTGTAATGGGCGTGGGAGTTCGAATCTCCTCTGTCGCACACAAGGCGACAAACCGGGTTTACCCCCAGTTTGTCGCTTTTCATTTGTACCTGAAATGCTTATCAGGCTTGCAATTTGCTCAAAAATAGAATTTACCCGTAAAGTTCGAAATGAGCCATTTTGCTTATTGTAGGTAATCCCCTCTGGAAACATCATTTTTTGTAGCCTTTCCTTGCGGTCGGTATCGCTGGAATCCCACTCTGTAGCCAATCTTACAGAAAGCCCCAATGCACCTTCTATTGTTTCCATAGGGTTCGAAATACTTCCCGACAATTGTGACAATTGTTTCTCTATTATTTCCCGCTCTTTGTTCAGCCTTGCCAGAAACTTATCGTAGGTTTCCCGGTTCATATCCTTAGAAACGTAGTAGCTTTCCTCTATTCCTTCTATCTTGCTTTCCACCTCTGCCAGTTGCTTCCGGTAGCTTTTATCCAACTCAAAGCCTTCCTTATTGATCTGTTGCCACTCATCCTCAAAATGGGCGAAAAGCGGGGCTGTCAGTTCTTCTTTTATATGGTAGTCTTCCAAAAGGGACAGGAACTTTTCGTGCATCTTTTTGGCACTCTTGTTACACTTGCACCCTTTAGTGCGGCATTTGTAATACCACAAACCTTTTGCCCGTACCACATAACCCGTAAAAGGCTCATTGCAATCTTCGCACCGTACAAACACCTTTAGCGGTACTTCATCCTGCTGTCTTTTGTGTGACACCCCGTACCCTGAATTATTTTGGTGAATTTCGTTCACTTTCAGGAACAAGGCGCGGGAGATAAGCGGCTCATGTGTGCCTTCCACCAACTCACCTTCCAGCATATTATGACTTAACAGGCCGCAATAAAACGGGTTCTTAAAAATCTTGGTCAGGTGCTGCTTGTTCAGGATAATGCCCATGCTCCGTAAACGCTCCAGTATTGCCTCGTTCTTCATACCCTCACTTTTCCAGATAAAGGCTTTCTTCAGCTTCTTGCCTACGCTGTTAATTACGATCTGGCGTAAGCCGTTTATCCTAATGACATCGAAACCGATGGGCGGCTTGGCAATCCAGATGCCCCTCCTGAATTTCTCTTTCATCCCTGCAATCGTCCTTTGCTTCCGTAGCTCATTGTCATAATGGGAGAAAAGAAACTGAATGTTCTGTTGGAAAATGCCGCTTGGGTTAGAAGTATCCGTAGGCTGCGTTACGGCAAAAACTTCTACCCCGAATTTCTCCCGCAGGTCTGCTGCCAACTTGATAGCGGCTCCCCCTGTACGGCTGAAACGGTCGAGCATATAGACAAGAATGTGGGATATTTTACCCTTGTTCTTCTTAATGTAATCCAGCATACGCAGGAACTCTTTACGCCCGTCTGTCTTGGCACTTTCGTAGGTTCCCCCGAAATAATCCGCGACCTGCATATTATTTCGCCGGGCGTGTTCCTCAATCGTCTTTCGCTGAAAATCGAGGGACAGGTTTTTATCTGCCTGCTCTTTGCTGGATACACGGGTGTACACAACGGCGGTCTTGATCTCAGTAGTTCGGGGCGTGGTGCGGTTATCTTTGGCAAACCGCGCAAATGTTGATAAATGGCTCATGTTGCTTATTGGGGTTAATCGTTTTCGGTGAGTGTTTCCATTTCTTCGATGCCCTCTACTTCGGAACTGCTTTGGGTATCATAATATACGGTTATCATCAGAGAATCATCGCCGTCGGTGCAGATGTTGCCGAACCTCAAATCGTGTTTTTCCATGATGCCTACAAATGCGACAACGTGATCCTTGTGTACATAGAACTCTTTAGTGTCTTCCATTTTTTGATTAGAATTTTAGGATGAAATAATACGGCGGAATTGCCAATACAAAAATACAAATAATTGATTATCAATGTATTGTAATTGTAAAATAATCTTTCCGAAATAAATGATTACTAATCAGCCGGTTATATGTCCGCTTTCCTAATGGGTTGACAGGTGTACATAATCATAGTCCCCGATTTTGGAAATATGGTGGCGTTGTGCGATTGGCAAACCAGATAAAGGCTATCAGACAGTTTATGCGGCCTGCTTTTGCGGGTTGCACTCTTTATGCGAAGATGCAGCATATTGTCCTATATTTTGCTTGGCGCCGGCAGCATTTTTTACCAGTATGTTAGCCAGTATTTTAAGACTTTGTAGGATTTCGGTAGCCTCCTGGTCATTGTAATGCTCACAGCCCTTAAACGACCGCAGCCAGTCAGGGCTATATTTGGCAGGTTTAGCGATTAATGGTATCTGCTTCATACTTGATTGTTCGTTGTTTCTGTCAATAAATAATAAAAGCTATTTCCGGTTCAGGCCACTTTTTTTACAACCACCGTTTCACCAGACAGCATTCTATCAATATCCTCTTTCCGGTAATAGCCGTTGCTGTTTTTGTAAACCCGGTATTCTTCGCACTTCTTTGCAAATTGTGTCCTGCCCAGGTCGCAGTAAATAAGGGCTTCTTCCGTTTTCAGGAAGGGTTTATAGCAGATCGCTATTGCCCGCAGTGCAATGAGTTCTTCTCTTTTTATCATGTTGCAGTATTCTATTTATGGTTATCTGTAGTTATGATTATAGGCAATGAATGAATAGTAGGCAGCACAGAACAATGCCGTATGCTGCCCACTTGATGAAAGGAAGATTATTAATCGTTTTCGTCGTCCTCTTCTTCATCGTCCTCGTTGTCGCTATGGTCTTCTATGAGGTCGGTAATTTCATGAAAAATGTCCCGTTGCTCTTTCTCATAGCTGATCTCAAGGGTGATGGTTTCCTCGTCGGAATCGGTAGCGATGACCTTGTGTTCTATATCATGTTCCAGCAACAGGTCTGCAACATCAATCAGGACACCTACTGGAACTTCTATTTCTTTTTTTACGATAATGGTATTCATAATGATTATTATTTTTAATTGTTAATTAATGACGTAACAGGAATGGACGTTATTGCTGGTATCAGGTGGCTCCCGGCTTCTGTATTTCATGTTGCTCATATGGGTTGGTAAACTATTTGGCAAAATCCAGCTCTTTCATCGGTACATAGGGGCTAAGGTCTGCCAACTGATAGCGGATAGCCATAAGCTGCACCTTCATTTTGTGGCCAATACGAAATTCGATTTCAGGGGAATCCTTAAAGCTATTCGATAGTATCCTTTCATATAGGTTTTTGATAAAACCGGACAATGGGTAGGAACGGGGCAGGAACCGGAAGTTCATATCATTGGTCATTGCCTTGAAACTGCTTTTGATCGTAACTAAATACTGGTAAGCGACACGTTTTTTCTGTCCAGCCTGTAACAATTCTTCTATCAGGCTATGCAACCGGAGCGATACCCAAAGCACCCGTTCCAGATCTGTACCATACCAATGCCTGCGGGGAAATTGCAGCATTTCGGTAGCCGTGTAATTATCTTGTAGGTATTCAGTAATATCCGTTATGACTTTGGAATACACCCAAACATAGGGTTCTTCGTTTGCGCTGCTCAGGATTAACGCTTTTGTTTGTGGTATGGGTTCCCTGTCCTCATCGTAGGAAGGAAAATGATCCTCCTCATTATTGATGTCAGTATGGTGTCTTTGCGTTGGCCGGGCTTCCTGCTCATGTGTGGGGAGGGGTTCTTCGTAATAAGATTTTGCCTGGCTAAAATAACTGCCTTCGTGTCGGGATGCTGGTTGGTTTGTATAATTGTGTTCGTCATTGTTGCCGTTTATAGTTGTGCGGCCTGCTTGCCCCGCTGTTTCTTTTGGCGGCTCTGTATTCCTTTCATAAAAAGCAGCCTGCTTGCAGTTGTCGGAACAATATTTTTTAGTGCGACGTTGTGAAAACATCTGCTTGCCGCAGTAGTAGCAGTTCCGTTGCAGGGGTTTGCGTGTCTGTTTCATTGTTGGATGGTATTTAGCGTTAAGCAATCGTAGTTTATCGGGACTGGCTGGCATTTTCCGAACTGTACCGGAAATGCCCGTAATCATCCAACATACTTTTTAGGTTTTGTACCGCTTTACGGTGGCGGGACAATCCGGTGTCCGTCTGCACCTGTATCAGCAGCGTGTTTTCCCGTTCATTGATACCTTCGATATGGTAGGCAATATCATTGTCGAGGAAAATTTTCAGGACATCCAGCAATACGTCTAAGGGGACGGTATGGGAATAAGTACGGGGCGTATGGTTTCGCATCTTGTTCTTGTTTTTTGCTGTAATAAAATGGCTTATCGCCTTATTTCAGGTGCAAGATGGATGCCTTTTTGGCGGTTGGTTGCCCCAATAGGTGTACCTATCTTTTAGCTTGGGGCAAAAAAGGAGGAAAGAAAACATTAGGTTAGCAGAACTTGTTATGTGTTTTTAGCTATCTTCGGAGAAATGTTTCAGCTATGAAAAAACTATTTCCCCTGCTGCTTTTATTGGTTGCTATAAATGCCTTTGCTGGTAATGACCATAAAGCGAAAGCGAAGAAACAACCTGCATTGAAAAAAGAACAGACTACAGCAGCAGCACCGGCACAGGAGCAGCAGCCTGGTGAGTTTGATTATGGGGCACGCACTTATGATGCGCGGTTAGCACGTATGCTGTATGTAGATAGTGCCGGGAACCTTCCTGCGGAGCAACCGATGCAAACCGTTATCGGCAAGGATGGCAAGGAGCGTAAAGAGGATATATTAGATGAGCGGCTTTCCCGTTCCGTGTATGTATTTCCCGATCAATCAAAACCGATACCTGCGGCAAGTATTGAAGGAAACTAAATTATACCTCATAAATATAAAAGCATCGGGAGAAATGTTAGATAACATTTCTCCCGATGCTTTTATTAAAAAATGGCTTCCTACGGTTACGTGTTGTATTTGCCGCGTTCACCGAAAGGGAGTTCCTTTATAGCCCTTGCCAGCTCTTCATCTATCAGCTTCACCGCACTGTCCAGTCCGAAGTTTTCAAAATAAGGACGGATAAATTTAAGGTCAGCAATAAGCTGGCCGTCCTTTTTATAGTTGGGCATCTGTAGATACTTTTTGTAAATATCGGAGTTCTGTATGGTGGTGAATTTTGTACCTGTCAGCAGGTGAATAAACCGGGCTACGGCACTTACAGAGTTGCTGTCCCTTGCCTCGATACCCAAAGAGGCTTTGAGGAAATAATAAATGGTAAGCAACTGCCTTGCTTTCGTTATTTCCTTGTCCGGCTCATCTGCCGTTAATTCGGCTGCATCCCCATTGAGCGGTATTTGTTGTTGCGGTTCTTTGCCTGCGTCCTGTAAATACAGATTAGTACGGTGCTGGTACAGAACGTTACGGCACATAGAAATAAACATCCGTATTTCGCCGGGCGTTACTGCCTGATTTTCTAAAACATTATACTGCTCTACGGTGTAAATACCCTTTTCTTCAAGTACCTGGTCAAGATCGAAATATTTGTAAAACTGTTTATCACGGTAAACCTGAATACGACTGCCATATTTTTGCAATAACGTATCTTCCTGTTTGCGGTATATTTCATAATACTGTTCGTCCCTTTCTTCAGCATAATGCCCTAACTGTTCCATAAGCAACAACAGGTGATCGGTAAGCACCAGTTGCTCAACAAGTGCATAAGCAGTAAGTATGGATTCATATTCCTGTACAAACCTTCGGGCAAGCAGTGACGGTAATTGCAGGCGGGAGGGCTGTTCTGTTTCATTTTCAGGCATAAGGCAAATGTATTCGTTTTACAGTAGTCATTTACCGTTACGCAAACGGTAAACCAAGTATCAATCATGCACTACCAACACTACATAATAAAGGCTTGTTACACTATGCAACAAGCCTTTACCATTCTATTTGAGTTGTGATTACTTCTTATCGCTTAGTTGTTTTATAAGCTCGTCCTTTTCTTTTAGCATCCGTTCGTATAACTCTACTACTTTGTCAATCGGGTTAAAAGTCGGGAAATAATTATGTCCAGTTCCCGTGACATGGTTTACACTACCAGTATTAAAATTATTGACAAAGCTAATGGCGGCTTCTTCGCTAAAATTCTTTATTGCTTCCGGCGTAACCTTCAGCACTTTGGCAACCTGTTCCAATATGTCATGCTCAATGGTTTCCTTCTGTTCCAATTGTGATATTTTCTTTTGCGTCCAGTCTTCTCCGAGTTCATAGGCTAAAGCATCCTGCTTCATGCCAAGCATTTCACGGAAACGCTTAACGTTCCGTCCTTCGTGTATTTTATTTGGCATATCGGTAGTCATGCTGCAAATGTAATCAATTATACTAAAAAACGGATATATGGGCTGTCCTAAAATACGGCTAAGATATTCTGCATTAAGGATTAAGAAAATCCTTGATAGATTTTTATAACCCATACTGATTGTTGTGCTTTGGCAATAAATAAAATAATTATGAACAAGACCTTATTTATTATCCGAAAAACAAAGGGACTATCCCCTAAGAAAATGGCAGCATTGATCGGCATGGAGGAGGCTACGTATAAAGAGTTGGAGTGTGCCTTTGCAAAGGTGACACCAGAGCTTGCCACGCGGCTCGAAGACCGTTTCAGCGTACCGGGTGAGTATTTTATGGCCTTTAACAAACAGGCAAACGCACAGGATTATGTTGATCTTCTGGTACGGGAAAAGCAAAAGCTGGACAACCCGAAATATGATAATATACCTGCCGGAACCCATATTGCATTAGCCACCTTAACAATGGAAGTCTTAGTGATGCAGCAACAACTGATTACCACCTATGATGCGTTGATAGAGGCAAAAATGCAGCAGGAAGCACTGCGGGAATTATACGAAAGCCTGAAAAAATCCCAAGCTGAACGGTAGCCCTGCTTTGTCTTAAAATACGGCTAAGAAAGGTGGCATTGTGGTTTAAGATACCCCCCCATAGATTTTTATAGACTGCGTGGATTTCGGTGCTTTGGTATAAAATAATGTGCTATGAATAAGATTTTAGTAACTGCCCGAAAAGCAAGGGGTGTTCCTGAAGATGAACTTGCAGAAGTGTTGGGATTGACCCTTACACAGTACAAGCAACTGGAAATGCAGAAACTTGAGGTAACGCCGGATCTGGCACATACACTTGCTACTTATTTTTCTCTTCCACCATTCTATTTTACTGCAAACAATAAGTCATTTGACGTGCAAAAACGGATTGGCTACCTGCAAAAACAGGTAGCTAATTTTAACGACCCCAAGCATCAGAACGTTCCTCCTAATGCCCCATTATGCTTAGTGACTACAGTATTAGAGCTTATTATTTCTAAAGAGCAGCTTGCTGATTCCCTGACAAAACAATTGGAACTGTTAGAAGACTTTTGGGGCTTGACACAATTGTATGAACACGTTATTGCCCTCTTAGAAAACAAATCTCAATCCCGTACCCATAAAATAAATAAGTAATGAACAACTACCATATACACTTCAACATTTCCACCCTGAATTTTGGAGCAGGAACTATTAGCAAACACACGGATATTTCCCGCATAGTAACAGATGCTTTTATTGTTCCCGATGAGCAGCGGGAGCCGCTAATAGAACTATTGGTAACAGCCCTTGCCCCTGCAAGGATTTATAAAGTGGAGCATAAGGATATTGCATCGCAGCAAGTAAGCTATATCGACCTGCTGATTGTCATACCGCAAACATGCAGAACACCATTTATAGAATTGGAGCCTGTTTTGGAAATGGCGCACTTAAAGGATCAGCGTATATCCTGTTCCTTGCATCAGGAACATAGCGTTGCCGATGGCTTACAAAGCGGCCACGTTTTCTACAACCAATTTTTTTCGGATAAAAATCTGGTCTATGATGACGGGACAATTGTATTTCCACCATTAGATAAGGAAATGTGGGGCAAGATGACTGAAAGAATGCGGAACCAGTTTACATTTTTTCAGGAGAAAGCCCGGTGTTTTTATGAAAGTGCCTTAGCCCTGAACCAAAAATACACACCTCCAATTATTGCTTTCATGCTGCATCAGGCAGTGGAGTTGACCTATCGGGGGATTTTAGAGAACCTGAACGGGTACGGGAAGAAAACACACGATATCCGTTCGCTCAGGAAGCAGACAAGGCGATGCGCTCCGCAATTGGGTGATGTATTTCCTGATAATACAACAGAAGAACAACGGTTGGTAAGCCTACTGGACAATGCCTATTTATCCTCCCGTTATGATGCTAACTATACGATCAGTGCCGCAGATGCAAATACATTAATAGGGCGGGTAAAGCTGTTTCTGGAAGCCACTGAAGCCGTATTTGAGGCGGCACTTGCCGAATAAATATTTGTTAACCACTCAATCCACAATCATGAGCAATGAAAACGATTTAGTAGCACCGCATGAAGTTTTAGCCCTCATGCTCCGAAGGTTTTTGATTGACTTTCCTTATAAATCTTCTAAAAGAAAAATCAAAGAGCTTTACGCAGCATGGGTATATAATACCTCATCAATAGCTGCCCCGCATGAACATACGGACATGCTGATCTTTACCGACCAGCTAAAAGCATTGCTCAGACAGGCAGATAAGGTGCTGAAAGAAAAAGAATAGCGGGTTGCTGCTGGCTGTCTGAATCGAATTAATCAGGTCTATAATCAATTAATATTCCATTTATGAAAAAGAACGAGGAAAAAGCAGAGCTAAGAAAAAGTATGGGCTTCGTACTGGAGCAATTTATGGCTGAATTTCCGTACCGGAAATCAAAAAAGAAGATTAAAGTACTGTATAAAGCATGGCTTAGTACTTCATCCCGCAAAGTATCAACCAAAGAACGGGCAGCTATGTGGCTGTTTTTCAACGAACTCAAACAAACCTTGAAAACTGCCCACCGCATATCGGAACCCTATGCCCAAAATATAAAAGATTAGGGGATTATCCCCCTATGCAATTGCGCAAAAGTTAAGGAACTTTACGATATGAAAATACTTAACAAGATTGTTTACTTCACAAATCGCTTACATTATGAAAAAGTTTGTAACCCAACGGAAAGTGACCCGTCAGGATATTGCCGACATACGCAGGCAGATAAAGGCATTACCTAAAAAAATCGATTGTCCCGTACTTCATGTGCAGATCGGCATCTCTTCAGGTTGCATGAAAGAAACGGTAGCTTATGCCGCTCTGCTGAAGAAAAAGCTGAAGAAGGCAAATATATTAGCATCTTCGCAACCGTTGCTGTACTTCTGGGGTTTTGAGAATGTACCGGGTAAAGATTACGAGGTCATGAAAGAGCAGCCTTATGATTCGCCGTACATTCGGGTTTATGATCTGTCAGCCGCACCATAGTGTACACCACTATTGCACTAAATAACTCCATGAAGATTTTACAAGTGAATCGTAATATTGATACAGCAAAACAACCGATATGGAACAATCTCAACAAAAGATGTGCAAAGACTTTTTAGAGAGAGAAGCAGTAGCAGGGCAATATTACAAACTGATAGCTTTGGGACACACCAGTAAAAATAATGAAGCGGTCAGAAAGCTAAGGGAACGCTTGAATGAGCTTGAGGAGATCATCGGTGATAATCCCGATTTTGTTGCATTTCTAAAAAAGGAAAGGGAAGAGAAAAGAGAATGAGTACGCTCCTTTACACAACAATAAACCACCATTACATTTGATTACATGGGCGTACCGGGTGGAACCATCCAGCCCGTTGCCTTGCTTGCCTGAATCTTTGGATAGCTGGCAAATACTTCCGCATAGTACCGGAACTTGTCTGTATGATCGGATGAGGCACTGATCCACCCACTGAATACCTGCTTATGCTTTAATCTCCAAAGTGCAGGACAATTGGCATGTTTGCCATTGACCTTATATGCTACCTGAATAAATTTTACGTTGTTTTTAGAATCAAAGGCACTCCGCCCGGTAGCATAACCGACAAAGTTCCCGGCAGGATAGGTATTGAGTATATTGTTACTGCCTATGTCCAGTATATCCCTCGTACCACCGGAATAGCTTGCGTCCGGGCTGGAACGGAAATGCAGGTTCTTTTTGGCTACGATCAATGTACCTGCCGTTATGATGCTTGCCGCAGGTGCAGTAGCTTGCTGGTTTACATTGCCCTTTCCATCCGTCACTTTCTGCGTTCTGGGGTTCAGGTTGATCTGGTTGATAAAGCCGTTGTAGCCGGTAGTGGACATTTCATTGCGCAAGTCATCAAGCAATGAACGCCCGGCGATCTTGAAATAGGCTGTCTGAACCGATTTTAGATCGGTAATGTTACGGGCAATATTGCGGATGCTGTCTTCATCTGTTCCGTCCGTACTGCGTAACCAGGTGAGGCCGCTTGGGTTCATGGCTGCCTGAAGCTGCATGGCCTGCGCTACAGTAGGGTCGCTTTGCGCCGCTTCCTGTATCTGTTCCCTGCGCTGTTTATCTAATTGCGGTTTTACTGCCATGCGCCAGAACAGGTAGCCCCCGCCGGATAGTATCAGCAGGTTAATGATCTTATTACGGTCATTCAGCAATTCCATAGGGATAAAATGATAGTCTGCTGCAAGTATAAGTAAGTGCGATGAATGCTTTGTACTTAACTGTATGCTTTGATACTATTTTGTATTCTTTGATACTCTTTTCAGGTCTAATCAGCAGTGCATTAGAAAACAGTATCAAAAATTATACGAATCTGCTACATCTTGCAACAAATGGCTCCCTGCGGTTCTTCCAATTGTAGCACGCAGTCTTTTACACTTCTTCTTACTATTTCACAGAAAATAGAATGCTACAAATAACTACCTCCATTTCGGCAGAAAAAAAATTCTATAAAGTGGTTTTTAGAAAAACGATGATGTGATGTCGTTCTTTGCCGCTTTTTCGCACTTTTTACCGGATGAGGATTTTATATTGTAACCACTCGTAAAAGCGTCCAGAAAAAAAGCTCAGCGCACCTGAAAACCTGTAGCAAAATGTTGCATTTTTACTTACCGTGAAATAGTAAGAAGAAGTGAACGGAATCGTGTGCTACATTGGCTTTTGAGCAGGGAGTATAATGTAGCTGATTTGTATAATTTTTTACACAATTGTATAATCCGGGAAAAACGTTGCATTAAATTGAGAAGAATCAGATGAAGAAAAAGAGGAATATGGAAGGTACGGGCATAAAAAAAGGAACCTTACGGTTCCCCTATCATTTCTACAATTAGTAGCACATCGCATTTTCGGAAAATACGCCTGCCCTGTATCTGTTGTAGCGCATCCGGTCGTTTTTCCCGGTACTCCAGCAGCCAGTTACGCAGGTTAATATAAGCACTTCTGGGGGATAGGTCAGGGAAGTAAAGTTGTGCAAGCTCCTTACGGGAGTAGGATTTTAGTATAAACATTTCATTACCCGTTTTGCCAAAAATAAAGGGATGAAATGGCTTGCGGAACTTTTATGTCAAACATTACACAGTAATTTTTGACACACTTGTAACATTTGTTGTTACAAGGTTACAAGGTTATACAGCTATCTAAAATTTTAGACGATTCGGTATCAAGAATGGTATCCTCTTGCCGCAATATTTTTAAAGCGGTATTCATTACGCCTGCTCCTTTAGCTTTGAATTTTTCGGGATAGATTGCAATTACTCTGTTAACTGCCGCTTTTGTTCGTTTTGATTTTAAGCCAATAATATTCGTCATCATCAAGTAACAATTTAGCTTGTTCTGCTTCGTTGCTTTTCCTATTCTTAATTTTTCGCACTAACGGCAATAGCTCTTTTTTATAACTGTAACGAGTCAATCCATCACATTTTGTTTCATCAAACCGAAGGAAATGTAATGCGAAGCTTTGTCTTTGTTCGTCAGTACTGGAGAGTGCTTCTTTTATTGCCTTAAACCTCGTCCAGCTACTTTGACTTTTATTCCACCATTGGGAAACGCTGTCCGCAAGTATTTGTCTGTAAATAATTAGCTTTTGTCTTAGCGTCTTGTTTTTAAAATCAACGGAATGGCTACCGGTCTGCAAGTAAGTAGCATAATCCTGTTGATGTAATTTCATTAGTTGGTCTTCACTAATCGTGTTTTCAAGATACCCGAAATTTTGAAAGGTGATTTCTTCCAATAACCAGGCTGCACGAACGGAAATCCAATCAATGTCATAATTCACTATCCAACCGTGACCATAATACTGATCCGCACCTGGATAAATCAAGTCAGCAGTGTTTTTCAGTTTTACAAAGGAAGTGTCTTTTAAAAGCGTAATCAATTTTGGAATCGCTTCTTTACCTCTATTTATAATACTATCCTTTACGTGATACACATCGCCAAAGTCAGCGCGTTGCAATTTAATAATCATACTGTCAAGGCTTGTCTGTGCAGAACAAATGTTAACAGTCAAAATAAGTATGAGTGTTTGGAAGGCTTTCATAAAGTGGCATCTTGCTCATTTATTGACGCAACATACGGGAAGTAATTTAATGTCTGAAAATTGTATATTTATTTCATTAGTTTATTGTCTGTCAACCGAAATTCTGATGATACAAAGTGCTTAGTAATTCCCGTAAGGCACATTTTAGGGATAATCATCGTAAAGCCTTACGCTAAGGAACGCTAACCACTTCGGATTACAAAAATCCGCAGTCCTGATACCATTTTAGGTTGAATTGTTAGGGATAGTTACGGATTTCGGCGGTTTGATTACTTACAAATTACTTGAAGAAACGGTTTTGATACAGATTTAGGACAAGTCAAATAGCTTGATGCTACAGAATTATACAGTTTGATTAGAAAGGACAGTCATTCACGATTATTCTTAGTAATTAATTCAGTACTCCAAATTCCAAGTTTATTCTTTTTGGCAAAAATCTCAGCACACTGTATTTGTTTAATAAAAGTACTGTACCCCTTTCTATCAATATGGATTTTTATTTTCACTTTGGCCGTAGATGATTCAGGGTGCATCATTGCCCCTCCTGGGAAACAGCCATTTTTAATTAAATAATTGTTTATGGTGTCGCCATTATCAACCAGCCAGCAATAAGTTAGCTTATGATTAGGCTCGTCAATTGTTGAGATCGGAATTGTGATTGCATTCGGATGATTGTTGATCCAGGCATCTATTAAACTGTCAGCATTAGGGGAGAAACGCGCTCTTAAAAATCCTGTACCAAGTAAGCAATAAGCCTGTATGCTATCACTGGTGCTATAACCGAAAATGGACTTAAATTTCAGATTACTTAGCTTGAAACCTTCTGACTTTTCCTTACCGAAAGAACAGGAAATAAGTGCAATCAAAGCAATTAAGGTTAACAGGTTTCTCATATATCCATTGTTCAACTATTCTAAATTCAATTGTGGATTCATTGATCGGTTCTTATGTTGTCATTTCCGTTTTCTCAAATAATGTTGCTCCTCCTTATTCTCCAATAGGCTTCTAAAAATTAATGTATCCTTTGATAAGTTCACTATTATGGCCTTTGATACATTTTTATTGATGTCAGTTAGAATAAGTTCTTGACCTCGAACAGAATAATTAAAGCGATAAATAGTATCACCCCTGCTTTTGAAAATGGCCTCCTTATTTTCAAAAATAATAATAGGATAATTAATTTGGTTTTTATTCAAAACCCATGTGCCAACAAGTTTTGCTTGACTTATTTTCTGCGCGTACACGCAGGAAATAAGCAAGATCAGAACAATTAAGGGTAATGGTAATAGCTTTCTCATATCATTGCTAATATTTTTTGTCCTCTAATAATTTGAGTACATAAGAAAGTAATTACAGCAACCAAAAATACCCATTGGGTATATTGTATAAACCAATAGATAAATGGGGCGCTTACAACGCCCCATTCAATAAGCAGTTTTAGTCTTAATTTTTCCTTATTCTTATTCATCAAGATAAAGTCCAATAAAAACATTGCGGATATAAAGCCCATCCAAAACAAAAAGCCGTAAAATATGATACCGAATAATCCTCCGACAAATCCTACTATAGCGTCACCTGATATAAATAATTCGCTAATTGCCGAGGACAAATAAACAGCAATGAATATCCCTAATAAGTTTATCCAGTTTGTAAGAAATATTTTGAACTTTAAATTCATTCTGCTGCAAAGTTTTACCATATACATTTTTCGCATATTCATTGACTTGATCGAACATGTATGGCTTTACTTTCATTCAAGTATTCTAAACTCAATTTGGGATAATATGCGGGTTCTACCTTCAGGCATTTTGCAGTCAATATCTGTAAATACAATCCTATCATATTCTTGTACCTTGTCAAAAGCAATCTTTGTTGGTGTGTTGAACTTTGCACCTTCAGTTTTTTCTTCAAAAATGATTTTTTTATCCCTATAGATTCTAACCGTAAATCTTTCTATAGGAAATCGTGCATCAAAATCAAAGCCTTCGAAAACTGACGTAATTCCCATCTGCGCTTTTAAAACGTTTCTGCGAATATCGCCCCCACTTTTGCCTGCTACCTTCGCAAGCGGCAAGGGTATATCTTTGATACGGAAGCGCACACGGCCTAACACTTTTTTAGACTTTTTGTCGCTAATGATTATATCTGCATTTCCTATTTTCCCAGGATAATAGGTGTAAGAACAAGATTCACTACCTACTTCTATCTTACCATTGTCCGTACTTACATCAAAATTCTTGCACAAATAGCCATTTACCGCAACTTCTAAAGGGTTTGGTACACTAACGTAAGCCACATTTTCTTTTGCATTGGCTACTACACATTTTTGACTGTATCCAATAGCGAAGCTAAATAAGAATAGCGTGTTTAAAAAAATCACTTTCATTGTCTATTATTTATCGAGTAGGGATAGTAGGGATGACATCGGCTCTACCGCCCGGCTGTTTTTGCATTTCTATTAACTCACCTGAATCCCCATGCACACTCTTAACTGTATTAACCCTAAAAATTTGTCCGTCTGATTCCACGTCCTTAGATTCAAATACATCACCCATAAAAGCCGATCCAGGTTCACCACCCCATCCCGATGCGTCCATATCCGTTTGCCTTTGGCCGTCTAAATAATCACCTCGATGTACTTCTTCATGGGTCGTTGTAGAAAATAGCTCATAAGCTGCAGCCAGCTTTTCTTTTTCAGTACCGGTTTGAAAAACCTTCTCAATTCTGTCAGCCATATCTGTACTTAGATTTATTGTGTTGGTACTGGCATCATATCGTCCAAAAAATCCGGTCGTTTCATCGGATTTCAGCTCCGCGTTAAATACAATTGTTGGGCTTGACTTCTCGCCCCATTTTGTATCCTTTGTAATTTGGGCTTTTGTAAGATTTCCTTCGCTATACTTTGCCATTCCCTGCATGACTGTAGTGCTTTTTAATACATCGTTTTGGATATTGTTGGCAAAATATTTAGTAATCATTGGATAGTCTTTAGTATAGCTTGCTGCTTTGCTGGCAGGATATTGGAATGCCCCACCAACGTCAATATAAAAGATAGGATTATTTCCAAAAGCGCTGTAAGGGGATTGATGAGGGAATTTGTGCGCTAAGGGGTCAACACTCAGAGCAAATAGAACCGGATCAAAATTATAGTCGTTATATAGCACATCTTCCTTGACAAACTTTTCAATTTTCTTTTTCTTTGAATTGTACACTGTTCGCCCATATTTTTCTATAGGCTTGTCCGCAATTTCTTCTTCAAACAGCCCCCATGATAGACTTGCTTTTCTTGTCGCCGGTATTTTGGACTCAGCTTCCACTGAACGGTAATTAGCAGCCGCAAGCGTGGAAACGGTGTCTTTCATCCAACCCTTTATCAAAATGTTCTTCATGCTAAGAGGCATTTCCCTATACCCAAGTTTATAAAGTCGAGTAATCAATTGCTCGTAGTCCTTAAATGCTCGATCTGACTGGAGTTGAGAAATTTTATTGCCCCGCTGAATAATCTGATCTTCCATGATTTCAGCTTTCAGTAGCATAGCATTTAGGTTCAGGCTATCAAATTTCAAAGCTAAATTTGAGCAGCTCATCATAAACCCGTCATCATCTTTAATATAAAATTTGTGTTGGTAGCCTTTTGCAAGATAAACCAGACAAAGAGCAACCGATTGCTTTTCATTTAATTGCCGCAGCGAAATATCATTTACAATTGCATCTTGCGTCGTATGCGTTAATGTAGATAAAGTACCAATTCCCGGAAATACCTTGCTTGCAATTTCAATATTATATTGCCGCCCTTCATCATCTTTATGCGTTATATAAATATGTCCGGGAGCCGTACAAATACTTGCATTGGAGCTTAGTCTATCCGCATATATTTTAAATAGGGAAGCCAATGCAAAACAATTACCTGTTCCGTTTCTTAGCAAATTCTTTACCTGCGTATTTTTCCAGTCAATACTACCAAAGGGATCTGCATATGCGTAAGTGTATGGGAAGTGATAAGTAATGCCTGCTTTTCCAATAAAAAGACTTGTATCAGTCATATATTCAAAGATTGCGTAATTTGAAAGTGTCTTTCCCAAGTATCCTTTGTCAGCCCTGTCCTTTTCCCGGAGCGCATCCCAAAAATTTGATACATTGTTAGTCTTAGCCTTAATGTCTGCTCGTGACATAATATACCGAATACGATTAACGCCTTTATCTAAATATCTCTGAAAAGAATTGAAATTCATTTTATTATCGTACCAGGCATTTTCTAAAATGAAGATGGCTCTTTCATAACTCAGAGGTTGTTGACCATTGAGCATGGATTCTATTTCCAGCCTGGCATTTTCATAGTATGACTTTGATTGCTCAATTGTTACATTCGGCATTTGCTGTGCCTGCATAGGTTCTGCCATTCCTAATATCAGAATGATGAGTACAAATAAACAGCGCTTCATAGAGTTAGTTATTTTACTTGTGTGGAATTTGATTTGATAAAAAGACTTCTTTTTTGTTTCCCGTCAAAATGCTGATCTGTCTGTACCTGCCCTCTAAATTCATGGTATTTCATCATTTCCTCGTACATATCTTTGGGCTGATCCTGGTAGCCAAGTCCTTCAATTATATGCTCATTGGCTTGCCATTTCTCAAATGCCTTTTGTGCTTCCGGCGACTTGCTTATATCATCTAATCTGCTTATCCCATTTTTTCTCAATACGCGCACCAATTCACCGCCATATTGATTGCTTAAATTGAAATAGAGTATCAGGTTATTGTTTTGCGGGAAGAACAGTTTTGCTATATTCACACACTCATTAAGGAGCTTCCCATCTGCTGCACCATATTTCCGAAAATACCCAAAGGAAAGCTGCAAAACAATATCGGCGACTACTTGCTTGCCAGCCCAGGGACTTAGATATACTTTGTTCATGGCAGCCTGCTTACTTACAAACATATTGTCGTAATACCATTCATTAGTAATGTTCCAATGGGATGTCGGTTCATAATTCCTTATATTCCCTTTATTGTCAGGATATTTCACCAGCGAATGTTGAGGAGCAATCGCTAAATATGCTTTACCTCCTAATGCTTCCACAAGGACAAGGTAGACGGCAGGCAACGAATTACATTGACCAGTGCCAGTCGCCAAACATTTGGTAACGAAAAAGTTCTTATGATCTTTATCGCCAGTGTAATCGCTAAAATCGTATTTAAAAGGCTTGTGCGATATTGTTCCTACTGTTTGCCCTTTGTCGTTGTTTTGTTTGGAAACGACAATGTTTAACTCCTCACCCATGAATTGCTGAACAGCGTAATTAATGTCTGCATTATTTTTAAGGTTCAGGTTGTGCTGTATCATCCATTGCCTGATGAAATCAGCAGATTGTTGGATGGTGCTTCTAAATTCAGTGTGTGTAAGATAAGCCTCACCGTAAGCATTCTCCATTGTAAAATAGGCTTCAGCAATAGACATCTTACGTTTACCGGAAAGCATGTCTTTCAGCGTTTGTAAGGCATCAGTATAAGGTTTTGTTTTTGCTGCAAAATCCGGGGAGTTATAGTCTTCATACAGGCTTCCGCTTGCGGCTGCCCTGCCATTGTCCATATTTACAATGTCCTGTAAATCCCTTAATAGTTCCTGTTGTTTGTTAATAGGAGAATTATTGCTGACACCATTTCGCAGGGCAGGATTGTAGGCGGGGTCATTCATCATCTGATTATGTATCCATGCTTCATTTGCTCTTTGGATACTTGCGGGATCACTGCCCGCACCGTAATAAGGATTATTCCGATTGGCTTGCCGCAGAATATCTTCAGAAGTTGCCCCCATCTGTACTTGCCCTGGCGGTCTATAGCCAGGTTGCGGTGTTGGCTGTTGCCCAAAGTTATCATACCTGGGCATAGTCGCAGGCTGCGGTGTCGGTATAGTAGGCATACCGAAATTTTGTGAGAATCCTTGTGTTGCGCCGAATAACATACAACACAGCGCAAAGGCTATTGTTAGCTGTTTCATTTTTTGATGCTTGGTAAATCAGGGTAACAAAGGATAAACGATATTACAACTTTTCATTTATATTTTATAGGGTAGGGCTAAAATAAATGTAAGTGGTAAGTTTCGTTTACGCGTGTACACTACCTCAAAGATAAGGAGAATTATCCCTATGTCAAATTCTCCTTAAAACCTCTTTTTGCAGAGTGGAAAAACGGGTAAAGAGGACATATTACCGTGATGATGATTTTTTACTAAAAATTGGTACAAAGATCAGGGAACTACGTTTGCTGAAAGGGCTTTCGCAAATGGAGCTTGCTTTTGCCTGTAACGATAAAGATTATTCCCAAATAAACAGGGTAGAATTAGGAAAGGTCAATTTTTCGGTGTCCTACCTTTCCCTGATCGCAGACGCATTGGAAGTCACCCCAAAGGATTTGTTGCCATAAAAGCAAAAGAGGCCGAAAATGCTTCAGCCTCTTTCCATATTGCTTATAATTCCAGCTAACATTTTATTTTGTTAGAAACTCCCTAATTGCCTCTAAATCTTTGGTAAAATAGTTCGAACATTGTAACTTTGCGCGCACAGCAAACCCGCTCTATGAGCGGGTTTTGTCTTTTTATCCTGTCTGGTTTTATTCCTGTTAATGCGTTTGTTTCAGTGTAATTCTGAAAGTGGTGCCCTTGCCCGGCTCAGAGGCTTTGAGTACAATGTTTCCTTTGTGGTACTCGTTAATAATGCGCCTGGCCAGCGATAAGCCCAATCCCCAACCCCGTTTTTTGGTACTGAAACCGGGTGTAAATATTTTGTCTTTATACCTGCCGGGAATGCCCTTGCCATCATCGCTTACATCAATCACCACCTGTTCGTTTTGTTCGTTCAGGTAGAGGTCTATATTGCCCTTGCCTTCCATGGCATCGAGTGCATTGCGCAGCAGGTTTTCGATAACCCAGTCGAACAGGGGGCCCGAAAGATTGGCGTGCGTTTGTGTAAAGCCATTATCGTGCAGGTTAATCTGCACCCTTTGCGGCGCTCTTTTGCGCATGTACTCCACCATGTTCTGCAATCTTTCTGTTACATTGGTGGGTTCCAGCTTGGGCACAGAGCCTATTTTAGAAAAACGGTCGGCAATCAGTTTAAGGCGGTCCAGGTCTTTATGCATCTCAAAAGCAATCTCCCTGCTTTCGCGGGTTTCTTTCAGGTGCTCCAGCCAGGCTTCGAGGCTGGTGAGGGGAGTGCCCAACTGGTGCGCCGTTTCTTTACTCATGCCTACCCAAACCTGGTTTTGCAGGCTGCGGCTGGCAATGGAGAGCATAATAAAAATGAGCACCAGGAACAGGGCTATAATACTCATCTGGATATAGGGAAAGTAGCGCAGCTGCATAAGCAGGTACGATTCGCCATAATACACATAGCTCTTAAACTGGTCTTTAAACTGTACAATAATGGGCGGGTGCGCCTGCTTAAACTCGATGAGCTTCTTTTTCAGGTAAGTAGAGTCGGTACTTACTTTGGCGCTATCCAGGTTTTTATAACTGTTTTCGATAATATTGCCCGACTCATCCACCATAATTACGGGAATGGTATTGTTGCTGCTGATAACCAGGTTGTAAAAAGAAAGATCTTCTTCACTGCTGGCCGCCACCGCCTTTACGCCTTCTGCCCAGATCTCTACTTTCATCTTTTCTTCCTCGGCCAGTTTTTTGGCAAGGGAGTTGGTGTAAAGCAGGGTAGCGCATACAATAAGCAGTGCCAGCAGGGTAATAATTCCCTTCCAGTTGAGGTAACGTGTTAACATACAAAGCGGAAATTAGTATAATAACGGCATTATTAAAGGGATATGCGTCCTTTTTACTGAGAAAAATCATTATGACTTTCTGCTTTTTCGATTAAATTTGCGAGCGAATTACCCATTTGCGGGTTCACATTTTTTGAAAATTACAAGCATGGAAAATATCAACAACATTTTAGAGGTTCCAAATCCGGCTGATATTGAAAATAACAGACCTTCCAAGTCGAGGTTTTTGTTCCTGTTGTTCTTCTTCGGTCTGTTCTTGTTTGTAGTAGGCTGCAGCTACGCGCTGTACCACCACAAGTATGAATCTAATGCGGGTATTAAGGTTCCGGATAACACGAAATACGACCCCAAGTACCAATAATTGACATCACAAGCTGACATGATTGTTTGTGAGCACGATACGGCTGTTGTAATTCTTAGTTACAACGGCCGTCATCTTCATGAGTCCTTTCTTCCCCAGATCGTTGCCGAAGCAGCGGGCAGGTACGATGTAGTACTGGTAGATAACGCTTCTACCGACGATACCCTTTCTTACGTCCAAACCCATTTTCCGGAGGTTAAGACGGTTCATCTTTCTGTAAATAAAGGTTTTGCGCATGGCTATGCCCGTGGTCTGGAACAGATCTCGGCCAAATATTACGTGCTGCTCAGCGCCGATTTTGAAGTAACAGAAGGCTGGCACGCGCCTTTGCACCAGTTGATGGAAAAACACGAAGATGTGGCTGCGGTGCAACCCAAGATCCGGTATTACAAAGACCGTAAGATGTTTGAGTACGCAGGAGCGGGTGGTGGTTTTATGGACAAATACGGCTACATGTTTTGCCGCGGCCGTATGTTCTTCGACCTGGAAGAAGACCGCGGACAGTATGACGATACTATTGAAGTGTTTTGGGCGAGTGGGGGATGCCTGTTCATCCGTTCGGAGTTGTACCACCGTTTTGGCGGCCTCGATGACGAGCTGTATGCCCACATGGAAGAGATTGACCTTTGCTGGCGCTTGAAAAATGCCGGTTACCGCATTGCCTATTGTGGCGAGTCTACCGTGTTTCACGTAGGCGGTAGTGTTATCTCATATGGCAGCCCTGCCAAGATCTATTACAATTTCCGCAACAGCCTTATTCTGCTCACCAAAAACCTGCCGGGCGGTATGCTGGCCTGGATGCTGCCTTTCCGGTTAATTCTGGATGGTATTGCAGGTTTAAGAGCATTGGCCGGGGGCGATTTTAAACAAGTTTGGGCCATTATCCGCGCGCACTGGAACTTTTTCTTCAATGCCGGCAAATGGTTTGGCAGAAGGGAAATGAGCCGTAAATATGCTACGGTTAACGAAGTTTCGGGCATTTACCCCAACAGTATTATTGTAGATTACTTCCTGAGAAAGAAAAAGAAATTTACCGATCTCGATTTTCCGGTTAAACCTTTGTAAGGTTATTCCTCCAATCCGCTTTCGTCCATATCCGGACGTTTATCCAACTGATAGTTTACCAGCAAAAATCCTCCGATAGCAGAAAAGAACCCGGTGAGCGCGCTCATCACAAGGTTGCTTTTAAGGAGAATGAAAGCGAATACAAATCCTATAATTTCCAGCAGTATCCATGCAATGATGGTATTGCCCACCCAGCGGCTGGGTAGTTCTCCTTTGCGTTTCGCTTTTTTGTGCACATAAAAGCAGGCCAGAATCAACAAAATGATATCCATACGCTACTTATTAAAAGACAAACAGGATTGCCGTTATCGTAACTAAGTTAACACTTATGCTACTTACGGCAATCCTGTTGAAGCAGAAAAAAACTACTGCTTATAAAGTCTTCACAAACGCGGTGATGCTTTCCATCATGTGTTCGATCTGTGTATTGTCTAATCCGTGGTGGCAGGCCATGAGCATACCGCCGCGCATTACTTTATCGGCTTCGGCGTATCCGTTGGCAGATGCTTTGCTGGGCAGGTTTTTAAAGCCTGGCTGGCGAAGGATGTTGCCGGTAAATACGGTACGGGTCTGGATATTACGTTTCTCCAGGAAAATTTGCAGGTCGCGGCGGATAAACGGTGCATTGTCGCGTACGGTTACGGCAAAGGCCAGCCATCCGGTGCGGGAATCAGGCAGTTGTTTAGGCAGAATGAAGAGGTCTTCATATTGCTTCATAAACTCCAGCAAACGGTTGAAGTGCGCGGTACGGGCATCAATATTGGCACCCAGTTTTTTCAATTGTACCAGGCCAAAGGCAGCGCCCATTTCAGAAGGCTCAATGTTAAAGCCCGGCTCTTCAAATACGAATTTGGCATCATAAGGAATACCGTCTACTTCTACGTTAAAACGGTTTTCGATCTTTTCCGACTCTACAAATAAAGAAGAGCTGCGGCCCCAGCTGCGGAGCAGTTTACCACGGTTAAAATGCTCGTCTGTATTTACGCACAGCATACCGCCGTTACCACCGCAGTTGATGATGTGCGAACCGTAAAAGCTGGTGGTGCTCATATCGGTAAAGCGGCCACTGCTGGCACCTCCGATTTCTGCACCCAGTGTATCGGCGCTGTCTTCCAGTACAAACAGGTTGTGCTTGTCGGCAATCTCGCGCAGTTGCTGCCAGTTGGGCAGGTTACCAATCAGGTTGGGAATGATCATGGCCTTGGTTTTAGGCGTAATCATTTCTTCTACCTTATTGGCGTCAATATTATAAGTGCCCTCTTCCACATCTACAAAAGCAGGAACCCAGCCTTTGCGCACCTGGGGTGCAACGGTGGTAGAGAAGGTAAGCACCGGGGTAATGATTTCAGATCCCGCTTCGTAATCCAGCAGCTCGGCCGCCAGGTATAAAGCAGAGGAACCTGAGTTTACACCAATACCATATTTTTTGTTGTATAAAGAGGCTACATTTTCTTCCAGTGCGCGCACATGTTTGCCCATCTGGGTAGAGGTTTGCAGCACATGTACTACTGCGTCGATTTCTTCCTGTCCGTGAACAGTTCTGCCATAAGGAACGTGAGGATAGTTGCTCATGTTATTTTTATTTAAGGCTCAAATGTAATAGGAATAATTGTTTTGTGCTTACTTCCGGGTGTTAAAAAGTGCTATCGTTTTGTTGTAAAAGCGTTAAGGTTATTTTACTTCAGCAGCGACTGCACATAGGTATCTACATTTCCAAACAGGAACTGCGGATACTCGTTAGAGAACTTAGACTTGATGAGTCCTCCCAAAAGCGGACGGGCAGCGGGTTGCGCCAGTTCTGCAGTGGTAAGGGGAATCAGGTCATATTCCGCATCGGGGAAGTAATGCAGGACCCGGAGGGCCAGCTCTACCCGGTTCAGAAACTCGGTACCGGCAATATGGTATACACCTGTTTTACCATCTTTGAGCAACACATACATAGCACGGGCAATATCCCAGGCATTGGCAGGTGTGGCGTATTGGTCGTAGGGCAGTTTAAGGGTAAGCTTTTGCTTGTTCTGGCATTGCTCTACAATACGGGCTACAAAGTTTTTGTTGCGGGCTTCGTTGCCATACACATTGGTTACGCGCAGCACCAGTCCGCCGGCTTTAAGCGCAGCTTCTTCGCCTTCCAGTTTGTGGCGGGCATATACGCTCAGCGGGTTTACTTTATCCTCTTCTTTATACGGACCATGATGCCCGTCAAAAACATAATCGGTAGAGATGTACACCAGTTTGGCACCGGTTTGCTGGCTTAGTGCAATCAGGTTAAGGGTAGAGGTTACCGTTTTCTGGTAGCTTTCTTCCACATTGGTTTCGCAATAGTCTACGTGCGTAAGCGCACCGCAGTGTACAATTACATTGGGTGCAAACGCTACCAGGTCAAAATTGTCGGGATTGGCAGGGTTAAGGGTGTCGAAAAACACGGTATCGGGTGTGGCATATGAAAAATAAGAGCCCACAACGGTTTCACCTTGCTCTGTAAAATGTTTGAGGCAGTTACTGCCCACCAAACCAGAAGCGCCTGCAATAAAAATTTTCATACGTATAATAGTTACTTAAACGGTAAAATTAAAAAGGAGAATCAAAATTGGCCAGCGTTGGAAAAGCCAGATCGCGTGCCGAAAGTATAGGATCGCTTACCTGCCAGTCCAGCCCAAACGAGTTGAACAAAATGCCCCGGTCATGCTCCGGGCTATGCTCGCTGCTTACAAAATAAAAAGCGGTGGAGCTATCGGTAAGGCTTAGAAAGCCATGTGCAAATCCTTTGGGAATGTACAGCGCCTGGTTGTTCTCTGCACTTAACTCAGCCGTTACAAATTGGCCATAGGTAGGGGAGCTTTTGCGTAGGTCTACCGCTACATCGAGAATAGCGCCATCGGTGCAAAAAACAATCTTTTCATGGTCCATCGGCGGCACCTGGAAGTGCATACCCCGGATCACGTTTTTTGCAGAAGTAGAATAGAAACTTTCTTTGAGTTGAAAGTCTATGCCGTGCGCCAGCAGGGTACTGCTGTGAAAAGTTTTCACGAATGTACCGCGGTGATCGTTAAAACGGGGTTGCCGAATGAGTTTTACCTCGGGTATGTCCAGTGGTGTTACAGTCATTGCATTGGGTTTTCGGTATGCTATACGGCTGTTTCAGCAACCGTTTACAGGTTGAAATAAGCCTCGATCTGCGCGGTGCATTTAGCCCTGGCATCCTGGCTTTGGGCTTTATACCATTGCGCAGTCCATTCAATGGCTTGCAGCGCATTGAGTTTCGGCACCCAGTCCAGCATGCCTTTGGCTTTTGCGATGTCGAGCATCAGCAATTGTGCTTCGTGCAGCTGGTGGTCCAGTGTTTCTACGCGGTATTCGCCTTTCTCCAATACCTTAATGATAGCCTGGGTTAAGACTTCTACCTGCAGCACATCGTTGGTTTCGGGGCCAAAATTATAACCTTGCGCATACAGCACCGGATCTTCCATCAGGCGAATGCACAGTTGCAGGTAACCGGCCAGCGGTTCCAGCACATGTTGCCACGGCCGCACGGCACCCGGGTTGCGGAGGGTAACGGGCTGGTCGTTCTGGATAGCCCGCACGATATCGGGAATAATACGGTCAGCAGCAAAATCGCCGCCACCAATTACATTGCCCGCCCGTGCTGCTGCCAGCGCCTTATGGTGTTTGCCGTAATGTTTGGGATTAAAGAAAGAGTTGCGATAACTGCCAATGGCGATCTCTGCCGCGGCTTTACTGGCCGAGTAAGGATCGTAGCCACCCAGTTTGTCCTCTTCTTTATAAGCCCTGCCATCTTCAAAGTTCTCGTATACCTTATCGGTGGTAATCATAATACCAATGCAAGGCTTATCGAGGCTGCGCATAGCTTCCATTACATGAATGGTGCCCTGGCAGTTTACTTCAAAAGTGTAGGAGGGTTCGTTATAGCTGCGGCGTACCAAAGGCTGCGCCGCCAGGTGAAAAATAATATCGGGTTGCACCTTCTGCACTTCATCCAGCACCATCTGGCTGTTGCGTATATCGGCATAAGTGCTCGATACACACAAGGCCTGCCCCTGGATGGTATTATACAGGTCGTCGGGTTGCTCCGGTGCCAGCGCCAGGCCATGCACATGGGCACCAGCCATATGCAGTATCTGCAACAGCCAGCTGCCTTTAAAGCCCGTATGGCCGGTCAGCAAAACCGTTTTGCCGCCATAGTATTGTTGAAGGGTCTGAAGATTCATCAGAAGGTTGCGTCTAAATTCAGGTATGAAATAACGGTGTGTTTAGTCCTGCCAGGTTTTCCACAACGGCTCGGTAGCCCACATCTTTTCCAGTTCTTCCTTGTCGCGCACGGTATCCATGCATTTCCAGAAGCCCTTGTGGCGGTAAGCGGTAAGTTGTCCCTCGCGGGCCAGGTCTTCCAGCGGCTGGCGTTCAAACATAATATCATCGGCATCATCGTGCAGGTATTGCCCAATGGCAGGGTCTATTACAAAGAAGCCTCCGTTGATCCACGTGCCACTGTCGGCAGGTTTTTCCTCAAAGCTGCGGATATCGCCCTCGTCATCTATATTAAGTACGCCAAACCTGCTTGCCGGTTGTATGGCCGACATGGTGCAGAGCTTACCCCTTTGGTGGTGGTAAGCCAGCAGTTCAT
>JAVBJN010000103.1:0-4909 GCA_031546985.1 Chitinophagaceae bacterium | reverse complement strand
CCCAACCCCAACACTCGTTCCTACCACCACCCCCTGACGAACGCCCTCCCCCCCCTGTCATCCCGCGGTGAGTGAGGCACGATCGAAATGCAGGATCTCTATCCTTAGGGATACTGCTCCCTTCCTGCGTCAGGGGCAGCATGACAAAATCTTTTCTTTGTCTTAATACATGAGCAGCACGACAGACTCCCCGCACTTGTCATCCTGCGTGAGCGAGGCACGAACGAAATGCAGGATCTCTATTCTTAGGGATACTGCTCCCTCGTGCCTCGGGGCAGCATGACAAAATCTTTTCTTTGTCTTAATACATGAGCAGCACGACAGACTCCCCGCACTTGTCATCCTGCGTTGAGTGAGGCACGAGCGAAATGCAGGATCTCTATCCTTAGGGATACTGCTCCCTTCCTGCGTCAGGGGCAGCATGACACAATCTTTTCTTTGTCTTCATACATGAACAGCACGACAACCCTCCTTGCATTTATCATCCTACATGAGCAGCACGACAGACTCCTTGCACTTGTCATCCTGTGTGAGCGAGGTACGAACGAAATGCAGGATCTCTACCCTTAGGGATACTGCTCCCTCGTGCCTCGGGGCAGCATGACAAACTCTTTATTTTTGCCATCTTGTATAGCAGCACGACAACCCTCCTTGCATTTGCCATCCTGCGCGAGTAGCTTGACAGACTTTTTTTGTAGATTCAATTAATAAGAAGCCCAAACCAACCTATGCAGACCTATTACATCTATATCATAAGCAACAAAAACAGAACGGTATTTTATACCGGTGTCACCAATGACTTACAAAGAAGAGTAAGTGAACATAAATCAGGAAAAGGAAGCGTGTTTACCATTAAATACAACTGCACGGACTTATTATACTTTGAACCATTTATGGACATAAACCAAGCCATTCAAAGAGAGAAGTATATAAAAAACCGGAACAGACAATGGAAACTCGATCTCATTATGAAACAAAACCCAGATATGATTGATCTCTCAGAACAGGACACAGAATAGTCCTCAACCCATAATTAATTCTTCTATTTCTTTCAGCAATTGTACTATTCCTGTTATTTATCCGTATTGAAAATCAGTCGCTCTATACCCCTTCAATATTTTTTAAGATTGTTTTAAGGTACGAAAGATGATATTTCTCATATTTTTCCTATATTCAATTAATGGTTTGAGACGTCGCAGAATGGTCACCGTGTTTTACCGTTCCATCCCGTCCGTTATTTTTCATATTTAAAAAAACAGAGACTGATGCACACAGAATTCATTGCGAAAGAGGAGTTGGGCAATTGCCATTTCACGAATGCTGCTTCCAGTCAACAGGAAGCTAACCTGGCCGAAAAACTGGTTTACGGTACCCACCTGGGTAATGCGTTTAAAGGAAAATCTATCATTACATTCAACACCGATCATGGGCTAAGAAAAGTAGAAACGACGATTTGGGCCGTGACGGAAAACCACATTCAACTTAAAGGAGAAGCGCTTATTCCTATTCAGAGCATTATTTCCATTGGTTTTCATGCTTCCTGATTTTTAGACGGCTAACTACCGCACCATATTGCAAAAGGCCGGATCTTAAAACGATCCGGTCTTTTGTATTTACCCGAATTCGCTAATCGGCCATTCGCACCAAACACTTATCTTTGCACTAACCACTTCGGCCGGTCACAGCAATCTTTCCAGGGGTCTTTCTACCCATTTGTTTTTTTGCGTTTCCTGCTCCCAAATGATGCATTTACCTGTTACCGCCACCCGCGGCCAATCCGTCTTGGATTTTACTTTGGGGTCGGGTTCAGGATAAACCTTACAACGCATCAGCTATGGCATTACCTTTTATTGAAATTATTGAATGGGTAGCCCACGACCCTAACCTCACGATGTGGAAATTTCATGATGAGGACAAAGAAATAAAAAACGGGGCGCAGCTTACCGTACGCGAAAGCCAAATGGCCCTGCTGCTAAATGAAGGCCAGCTGGCCGATGTATTTACACCCGGCAGGCATAAACTTAGCACAGAGAATATTCCCATACTAAGCAGGTTAAAAGGATGGAAATACGGTTTTGAATCGCCCTTTAAGGCCGATGTATACTTTTTTGCTGCCCACCAGTTTGTAAACCTCAAATGGGGCACGCCTGCGCCGGTGCTTATGAAAGACGCGCAATTCGGACAAGTACGTGTGCGTGCGTTTGGCAGCTACAATATCCGCATTACAGATGCAGCACAATTCTTCCGCCAATATGCCGGTACCTACCGCCAGCTTACCATTCGTGAACTGGAATTGCAACTCCGCGATTTTATTGCGCCCCTGTTTGGCGAAGTGCTGGCACAGGCCAATATTCCGGTGATAGAAGTAGCCGGTAATATCTCGGCCCTGAATCAAAAAATACAACCGCTCATCCAACCCTATTTTAAAGACCTGGGAGTGGAAGTAACACAGTTTACCATATCGAGCGTAACCCTGCCCGAAGAAGTTACCGCCCATTTCGATAAAATGACATCGATGAATATGGTAACGGATATGAACAAATACCAGCAGTTTAACATGGCCAATGCCCTGGGCCAGCAAGGCACCGCGGTAAATGAGGGTGCCATACAAGGCGCTATGATGGCGACTATGATGCAGGCCGCTCAAAATATGGCAAGCCAACAACCAACCGCTGCACCTACCCCGGCGCCGGAAGCCGAAGATGCCGTGACTGCTGCACTCAAAAAACTAAAAACCCTGTTCGACAACGGCCTCATCGATGAAGCCGAGTTTAAAGAAAAGAAAACCGAAATCCTGAACCGATTATAAGACCTGCCCTATGAGCGATACCCCTCAAAAGCCTTTGTCCTTTATTGAAAAGATGAAACAAAAAGCGGCTGCCCAAACCAGTTACGGTGGCGATGGTAAGGAAGAAGCCGCTAAGGTAGCTACGCGCGACTGTCCCAACTGCGGCGCTGCACGTGCCCGCCAGGATGGACTTACCCATTGCGGCTACTGCGGTTTCGCTTTTATTCAAAGCAACCTTACCGATGGCATTCACATCAAATCGACCGATAACTCTCAATAACCATTATCAACCCTATACACATGGGATTTTTCGACAGCAAACCCAAGCCCGGCAACCTGGCAGAAGTAACCGAAGCGACCGCGCAGCTAGAAACGCGTTGGCTCACCTTTCTTTCGAAGCTCGAAGAAAAGGTAATTGAACTAACCGAAGGTTTGCGCACCGAAGGCAAATCGGTGAAAGACCAGGATGTGGACCTGTACAAACGGGCCTATTACCGTTTTAAGATGGGCATTACAGGGCAGATAGGCCAGATTCGTGATAAAGCCAGAAACACCTGGCAAAGCGAGATCCTTGGTAAAAAAGACCAGCTCAATTATGAATACCAGGCCAATCTCATGTCAAACCGCCCGGTATACGACATTATCTGGGAATGGGGCAACCGCTGCGACGAGACTTACCGCAGATGGGAAGACCGCATTCACCAACGAGAAGACCTGGCCATTGCAGAAGCAGAGCACGAAGATTTTGAAGCACAATACCAAACCATACAGGAAGACCACGACAAGGTTAAAAGCAACTTCTGTTGCACACAATGTGGCGCGCCACTGGAGATAGACCGTATTTATACCATCTCTACCTATATTACCTGCCCACAGTGCCAGACACAAAATACTTTTATGCCTTCGAGTACCGTTCGTGGCCTTGAGTTGATCGCTAAGCCACTGGCAGAACAAAGAAACCGTGCCTTGTATAACACATACCGCTCGCTGTGTGGCAAAACGGAAGAACTCTTTACCTGTCATCACCAGGCGCAAAGTAAACTGAAAAGCGACCAGGCTTTTAGTCCCCGTAATGTCGCAGCTAACAGAGACACTGAAGTGTTTGCCCTCAAAGAATCATTCCATAACACACGCGCCCAACGGGATGAAGTGTATCTCCAATACCTCCGGAATGTATATGACGCATTACACGAAATCCTCCCCGATATGAAAGCCCAAAATGAAAAAGTACTGGAGCGCCATATCGCTGATTACAAAGCCAGAAACATGTAAACCCAAATCAATCTTTTTAATCCTTATAAACCAAGAAAGCAATGTTCAAATCCCTTTTTAACAAACTCATGGGTACCGAAGAACAACCCGCGCAAACCCCTGCCCAACCTACACCGCAGGCGCATTCTTCTTTTCAGCAGCATGATGATGAAAATGATGCCGATGAAGATGACGACGATAGCGATGCTATAGAAGACCAATCCAACGGTAGTTACAACCCCGAAACCATGCACGGTAACCATTATACCGAAGCCCAGTTTGAAGCAGAAGTAGAACGCAGAGCGCAAGACTGGATAGCATCCAACCCCGAAGATGAATTTCTGGATGCGGATGTTAAAAACCTTTGGGTGAATTACGGCAACGACTTATTTGCAGAATGGAACGGCCGTGAGCGCCTGGAGCGTTTCCGGTTGCTGTGGGGCAATAAAGTGCTCGGTTATGCTACTTTTGGTTCTACCAAAGCGGCAGACCATGCCGATAATCCGCTGCTGGCCCCCGTTCACGGATGGACCCTGCAAGACTATTGCGCAGCCTGCAGCAAAGTAGCCAGCGGTGTAGCGGTAGAAGATATTTGTAAAGCGATGGGTTGCGAACTGCCGGTTTGGGAAGAGAACAACGCCATCTGGCCCTCTCGTATGGCGCAGGACAGCAGTTTTACTGTGAGCGTACTCTTTGGCCAGTATTTTGGCGAAGCAGACCAACACCCGGTGTTGGGTGCATTAAAAGCCCAGGGCTCTGCCACAGGCGAAGCTACCCTGCAACGGTTAAAAGAAGACCGCTATTTCTACGAGGAACTGTGTGGTGCACGCCAGGCCGCTTACGAATATGGCATGGATGGCGCACAATGGA
>JAVBJN010000078.1:0-53088 GCA_031546985.1 Chitinophagaceae bacterium | reverse complement strand
TGAGATGCTGCTCCCTCCGTTTATCTTACCTACTTCGGTTTGCCTACATTTACCGGGGCAGCATGACATCGTAAGCGATTGTCAATCACTCTATAGCTTAGCGGATTGGCGGATTACGAATTACTGAATTGCGAATTAGATCTGCGTCATAACAAGTGCTTGTCACCCTGAGTGAAACGTAGTGTAATGCAGGAGCTCTATAAAGTGAGATGCTGCTCCCTCTGTTTAACTTACCCACTTTGGATTATTTGCATTTACCGGGGCAGCATGACATCGTGAGCGATTATCAATCACTCTATAGATTAGCGAATTGCGGATTGGCGGATACCGGTGGCTGAGCTTTGGTTACCGAGCTTCGGCTACTGAGCTTCGGCTACTGAACCTGTCGAAGTATCGAAGCCCGAATTAGCGAATTGCAAATCACCTTTATCCCGCACAATAACAAGCGTTTGTCACCCTGAGTGAAACGTAGCGCAATGCAGGATCTCTATACGTGTGAGATGCTGCTCCCTCGTTTATCTCTCTCACTTCGGATTATCTCCCTTTACCGGGGCAGCATGACATCAATCCCTGGGACCTGACCCCGCATGTGCGGGGCGGGCCTGGCAGATCGATATACATTCTCGCCTTTCACCTTTCACCCAATGCACCAGCATAAAAAAAGAGCCCCTTTGCAGGAGCCCTTTCTCTGTTAGTCGAGGCCAACTTATTATTTGTTCATAGTAGCCAAAAACTCTTCGTTGCTTTTGGTTCCTTTCAATTGTTGCATCAGGAATTTCATTGCCTCTTCGGTATTCATATCGGCAGTATGATTGCGCAGGATCCACATCTTGTTGAGTGTGTCTTTATCCAGCAACAGATCATCACGACGGGTAGAAGAAGAAGTAATATCGATAGCAGGGAAAATACGACGGTTGGCCAGGCGGCGATCCAGTTGCAACTCCATGTTACCGGTACCTTTAAATTCTTCGAAAATTACTTCGTCCATTTTAGAACCGGTATCGATCAGGGCGGTAGCCAGAATGGTTAATGAACCACCGTTTTCAATTTTACGGGCAGCACCAAAGAACTGTTTAGGTTTCTGCATCGCATTGGCTTCCACACCACCGCTCAATACTTTACCGGAGGCAGGCGCCACGGTATTGTGGGCACGGGCCAGACGGGTAATGGAATCGAGCAGGATTACTACATCGTGACCAGCTTCTACCAGTCTTTTTGCTTTTTGCAAAGCGATGGTAGATACTTTAACGTGTTTCTCTGCAGGCTCGTCAAAAGTAGAGGCAATAACCTCGGCTCTAACGCTACGCTCCATATCGGTAACCTCTTCCGGACGCTCATCTACCAGCACCACCATCATATAACACTCCGGGTGGTTTTCGGCAATAGCGTTGGCAATTTCTTTCAGCAGCATGGTTTTACCGGTTTTCGGCTGGGCCACGATCAATCCGCGCTGACCTTTACCGATAGGGGTAAACAGGTCAATAATACGGGTGCTGATATTAGAAGCGGTAGTGCTAAGCGTTAATTTCTCGAACGGGAAAAGCGGGGTAAGGTAATCGAACGGAACCCTGTCGCGGATTTCTTCCGGTGTAAGTCCGTTGATGGTTTCTACCTTGAGTAACGCAAAATATTTTTCACCTTCTTTGGGCGGACGTACGCTTCCGCGAACGGTATCACCGGTTTTAAGGCCAAATAATTTAATCTGCGAGGGCGATACATACACATCATCCGGAGAACTGAGGTAATTGTAGTCGGAAGAACGAAGGAAACCATAACCATCTGGCATCATTTCCAACACACCTTCGCTCACAACAATACCGTCAAACTCAACGTTGAAGGCCGGTTCGCGGCGTTGCTGGTGGCGCTGCTGGTGCTGTACACCCGGCTTTTCGGTTTTTTCTTCCGGTTGCTGAGGTGCTTCTTCCTGCTGCTCGTTAGGCTCTTGCGGCGCATTGGCAGCCGGCGCTTCTTCAAACACAAAATTTTCCTGTGTTTCTTCCTGCGGCGGCATTACAATACCATGTTCGGTTTCTGGCATATCAAACTCCAGCATATCATGCGGAGCAACCTCTTCTTCTTCTTCTTTATGGGAGCGGGTTATACGTTTGCGTGGCGCACGTGAGGGTGCTGCTTCCGGCGCAGCTACAGGTTCTGCAGGTGTATTTTCTGCTGTTTCATTCTTTTTAGGTCTGCCTCTGCGCTTTTTGGCCGCATCCGCTCCTGCTCCTGCATCATCTGCCAAAGCTTGTTTATCGAGAATTTTATAGATCAGTTCCTGTTTGTCGAGTTTTTTGGCACTTTCGATGTGCAGATTTTCAGCAATATCCAACAGCTCGGGGATGAGCATGTCATTCAGCTGAAGAATGTCATAATTCATGCAACAGTAATTTTATCATCACAACTAAGAATCCACTATCATTTTTATAACCCGTAAAATAATATGGAAAAGGAATTAAGGAATGAAGGGAATGAACAATGATTCGTATTGTTCAATGGCAAGTTTACAACATCTTTTTTGTTCCGCAAAAATTTTTTAGCCCATTCCGGCGCTATCTTTCGCCTGTTTCAGGGTCTTTTTCACCATAAATACAGCCTGTTTTTGCCCCTGTTCATATATTAATTTGAGAATAAATGATCTTTTACTTTTACCGAATTCTCAAAAAACCATAATTTCGCCCAAATCGTCAGATATTGATAATGTATTGATAATAAAATACTTAATACATATCCATACTGTTAGCGCGGGCATAAGACCAAACCCAATTCTAAATATTTGAATTATTTTTTCGAGAAATTATTATGAATAATCATAAGAAATGTTCTAAATTCAGTTTCTGATCAGATATTTGTAACCGGATCCAGCTCTTTGAAAAAACAGAGGTCTTTTATCAACCACGCAACCACTTAAGTCAACCCTCAGGCCGGAACGGATTTACTGCAACCCAACCATTGTATCCTAATCCTTTCTCCGGCATTAACCAAACAGCTTATTTAAAAACGGTATGGGAACATTATATATTGCCTGAACCACAATGTATGATTCTGGAAAAATGGTTCTTAACTGAATATAAACCACAGATCGTATTCAGCACTGAGCCATCGCGCCTGCCCCCAACCAACATTGCACTTATGGAAAAACAACTGTACACTGCCTGAACCACAGTATGCAGGAACCCTATTTTGAACCACCACAAAACATTTTGCTTGTTTATGAAAACGACTAAAAGTGCAGCTGCTCTTAAGGGAGCGGTAATGGTAACTGCTGTTACCTTAGTTATGACCTCTCTGTTTTCCTGTAAAAAGGATGCTACCAACCTGCAGCCCGCGCTTAACGGCAACAACCAGGAAGAACTTACAATGCCTATGGGCGCCATGCGTTCTCCGGTTGCCGTGCTGGAAAAACTGCCCCGTTATCAAATGACAGATCCGGGCTTTTTTGACCCCAGCAGCCTGGCCAAGAAAAGCAACACCAGCGCCAGCGCTCCCAAACTGTCTACCAAAGGCAAAGGCAGCGGATCGGGCAGCACAACACCGCCACAGGCAACAGCACCTGCTATTTTCTCACTGGACATGCCGGTACCCGGTAACCAGGGCGGCGAAGGCAGTTGCACCGGTTGGGCGGTTGGCTACGGCGCTACCTCTTTCCTTAAAAAGAAAGCAACCAACGCCAGCGCTTATACCACCACGGCCAACATGCTGAGTCCGGAGTACCTGTACAACCAGACCAAAGCAGGCGGTGTGGGCAACTGCGGCAGCGGCGCCTTTATCAGCACCGTGCTCTCCTTTGCACAAAGTACCGGTATCTGCACCTGGGATCTGATGCCTTACAGCGCCAGCAACGGTTGCGATAACATGCCGGGTGCTACCGAAAACGCAAACGCGGCACAAAACAAGATCAATGGCTATAGCCTTATCTGGGCCAGCTACCAGAGCTACACACCGGCCTCTATGATCGCTGCCATTAAAAACTCTGTATACACCAACAAACCTGTTGTGATTGGTATGGATATATACCAGAATTTCCAGTCACTCGGGGCCAACCAGGTTTATGCAGGTATCTCAGGCCCTTACAAAGGCGGTCACTGCGTAGTGATCACCGGTTGGGATGATAACCTGCAAGCCTTTAAAATACTCAACTCATGGGGTACCGGTTGGAGCACAGGCGGCTTTGGCTACATTAGCTACACCGCATTTCCAACCATTGCATGGGAAGCTTATTCCGTCTATTAATCGCTATCTGAACCATAGCACAATGGAGAGAGCAGCCTTCGGGCTGCTTTTTTTATGCCCCTTATCGAACAAAGCCGCCAGTTATCATGTTAAATAAATACTTTACTAAATTCCCGGCACCGTTGCAAGCTCCTATTTCGTAATTTCGTATCACACCATCAGAGCTATGAAACAGTTACTTTTTCTCCTCATTTTCTGCACCGTAACCCAACTGGCTATAGCGCAAAAGAGCACCTGGCAGGTAGACAAGGCACACTCCTCCGTAAGGTTTACCATTAAACATCTCATCATTTCTGATGTAGAGGGCACTTTTAAAACCTTTAACGGAACGGTAAAGTCTGCCAAACCCGATTTTACCGATGCCGAAGTCGATTTTACCGTAGCCATTACCAGTGTAGATACCGATAATGAAACACGGGATAAACAACTCCAGACCGCCGATTATTTTGATTCGGGCAACTATCCCGATATGGTCTTTAAAAGCACGGCCATCCGCAAAACCAAAGGCAGCTATTACAAACTGGAAGGCAATCTTACCATCCGGGGCATTACCCAAAAAGTAGTGTTTGCGGTAATCTACGGCGGTACAGTAAAGGACGAGAACGGTAATACCAAAGCTGGTTTCCGGGCCAGCACCACCATCAACCGCAACGATTTTAAGGTTTCGGGCGGCAAGCAGGCCGTTGGCGAAGATGTGGCCATCACCATCAATGTAGAGTTGCAGCAGCTTAAACCCAGCACTACTTCTATGAACTAAAACATAGAAGTATAACCAGCAGATAATCACCTCCAATTTACCTGCCCGTAATAGGCCATAAACCGTTTTGATAAATAAGCGGCTTTAGGGCTCCTCTGTCTTTTTCCTACCCTCCCTTTTTGGTAAGTTTGCAGAATGGATTATTTACAAGGACTCAACGACCGACAAAAAGAAGCAGTAATGCACCGCGATGGCCCATTGATGATTGTAGCAGGTGCCGGATCGGGAAAAACCAAAGTATTGACCACCCGCATTGCCCACCTTATGAAAAATGGGGTGGATGCATTTAATATACTGGCGCTGACCTTTACCAACAAGGCCGCAGCCGAGATGAAAGAGCGTATCGGAAAAATCCTGGGCGGCTCCGAAGCCCGCAATTTATATATTGGTACGTTCCACTCCGTATTTGCCCGCATCCTGCGTATGGAAGCGGAGAAAATGGGCTACCCCAGCAACTTTACCATTTACGATTCTGATGATGCCAAGAGCGTAATCAAAGGCATTATCAACGAAAAGGACCTCGACGATAAGCACTATAAACCCAACCTTGTACTGAGCCGCATCTCTGCTGCCAAAAACAACCTGATTGGCCCGGAAGAGTACATGCGCGATGCTATGATCCAGAAAGATGATGTACAGCGCAAAATGCCTGTGATCGGGCAGATCTACGATGCGTATGCCAAGCGCACCTTCAAGAACGGGGCTATGGATTTTGACGACCTGCTGTTTAACATGTATAAACTGCTGCGTTATTTTCCCGAAGTACTGGCCAAGTACCAGCACCGTTTTAAATACATTATGATTGATGAGTACCAGGATACCAACATCTCCCAGTACCAGATCATTAAACTGCTGGGCGCCGTGCACGAAAACATTTGCGTGGTGGGCGATGATGCGCAGAGTATCTACTCCTTCCGTGGCGCTACGGTAGAAAACATTCTGCAGTTCGAAAAAGACTACGACGATGTAAAAGTGGTGAAGTTGGAGCAGAACTACCGCTGTACCAAAAGCATATTGGATGTAGCCAACGAAGTAATTTCCAACAACAAAAACCAGATCCAGAAAACCCTCTGGACCGACAATACCGAAGGCGATAAAATTAAACTGGCGCGCACCCTTACCGATAACGACGAAGGCCGTTTTGTGGCCGATGCCATTATTGAGCAAAAGCTGCGCAACCACTACGACAATAAAGATTTTGCCATCCTGTACCGCACCAATGCGCAAAGCCGTTCTTTCGAGGAAAGCCTGCGCCGGTTAAGCATTCCGTACAAGATCTATGGCGGCCTTTCGTTCTACCAACGCAAGGAGATTAAAGATTACGTGGCCTACATGCGGGCAGTGGTCAACAGCCGCGATGAAGAAGCCATTAAGCGCATCATCAACTACCCGGCCAGGGGCATTGGCAAAACCACGGTAGACCGCATTATTGTAGCGGCAGACCAGCACAATGTAACCTTCTGGGAAATCCTGCAACAGCCGCAATCCGCAGGCATTAAAGGCAACACACTCAATGCCATCGAAAACTTTGTGATCCTGATCAAGAGTTTTCAAACCATGCTGGAAACCAAAAACGCTTACGAAGTAGCGCACGCGGTGGGCAAGCACTCTGGATTGGTGCAGGACCTGCACAACGATAAAACCGTAGAAGGCCTGGCCCGTTACGAAAACGTGCAGGAGTTGCTCAACTCCATCAAAGAATTTACAGAAACACCTGATGAAGAAGGCGAAATCACCAATAAAGACCTGGGCAATTACCTGCAGCAGATTACCCTGCTCACCGATGTAAAGGATGAGAATGAGGAAGACGCGGATGTGGTGAAACTGATGACCATTCACGCGGCCAAAGGGCTGGAATTCCCTTGCGTATTTAACGTAGGGCTCGAAGAAAACCTGTTCCCCAGCGCCATGAGCATCAACGACCGCAACGATCTGGAAGAGGAGCGCCGCCTGTTTTACGTGGCTGTAACCCGTGCCAAAACCAAACTCTGGATCACCTTTGCACAAAGCCGCTACCGTTTTGGCCAGCTGGTACAAAACGAACCCAGCCGCTTTATAGACGAGATTCCCGATAAATACCTCGACCGCAGCTTCTCAGGCGGAGGCATGCGCAATGCAGGTGGCGGAGCCGGACAAGGCTTTACCCGCAAAACCGAAGGCTCCAAACCAGGCGCTACATTTGCGCCTAAACGCACAGGCACTACCACCTCTGCTACGCCAGGACTCAAACCGCTGGCTGCTGCGATAAAACCCCACCAGCCCTCTGCCGATTTTGATGGCGACGATACCTCCGGCCTGCAAGTGGGCATGGAAGTAGAGCACCAGAAATTTGGCTTTGGCAAGGTAGTAAGTATGGAAGGCGGACCGCAAAACAGGATCGCCACCATCTTTTTTGCTACCGGTGGCGGACAGAAAAAAATAATGCTCAACTATGCTAAACTGCGCATTGTTAAAAACCAATGATCAGCAGCATACTCGAAAAAATAAAACACTACTGCGCCTACCAGGAGCGCTGCCACAGCGAGGTACAGCAAAAACTGTTTGACCTGGGTTGCACGAGCTACGCCGAAACAGACGAATACGCCGCTACGCTGATCGAAGAAAACTACCTGAACGAAGAGCGGTTTGCCCGCGCTTTTGCCAGGGGCAAATTCAGGATAAAGAGCTGGGGCAAAAAACGGATTGTGCAGGAACTAAAGCAACGGAAGGTAAGCGACTATTGCATTAAAGCGGGCCTGTCGGAGATCGACGAAACCGAATACCTGCATGTGCTGCACACCCTTACCGAAAAGAAGTGGGCCGAATACCGCAAGGAAACGAACGACTGGAAACGAACCAGCAAAACACGCGATGCCCTGCTGCGCAAAGGCTTTGAGAACGACCTGATTTCGGAAATGTTGAAACAGGTTAAACAAAACGAAGCCGGAGAAACGGAATAACGAAACCAATAGAAAATGGCCGATCTGAACATATCTATCGTACAAGCCAACTTGGTGTGGGAAGATCCTGCGGCCAACCGGCTTATGCTGGAACAAATGCTCAATACATTGCCCGCACATGCCGAGGTCGTATTCCTCCCAGAGATGTTCAGCACCGGCTTTAGCATGCAGCCAGAGCGCCTGGCAGAGCCTATGGACGGCCCTACCATAAACTGGATGACCCAGCAGGCCCGCCAGCGCAGAATTATTCTTTGCGGCAGCCTTATCATTGAAGAAGAAGGCCTGTATTACAATCGCCTGATCTGGATGCTGCCTACCGGACAGTATGGTACCTATAACAAACGTCACCTGTTTAGTTATGCACACGAAGAAGAACATTATACTGCTGGCGACAGTCGCCTTATTGCCAGTGTAAAGGGCTGGAAACTGAACCTTCAGATCTGTTATGACCTGCGGTTCCCCACCTGGGCCAGGCAGCAGCAGCAACCCTCAGAAAGCCACAATGGCCATACCGAGCTGGAGCCGGAATATGATGTGCTGGTGTATGTGGCCAACTGGCCGGAGCGCAGGAGTTTTGCGTGGAAATCGCTGCTCACCGCCCGTGCTATTGAAAACCAATGTTATACCATTGGGGTAAACCGGGTAGGCGATGATGGTAATGGTGTGTACCACAGTGGCGATAGTTCTATTATAGACCCGCTGGGTGCTACAGTATGCACCAACCAGGGCGAGGCTGCGGTGCATACCTATACCTTATCCCGCAGCCACCTGACCGAAGTACGCAGGCAGTTTCGTTTCCTGAACGATGCCGACCAGTTTATGATCGTTACCTGATGCTGGAAAAAAGATGTTATGCTGCCCTGCAAGCAGCAGCACCTTTTACATGTAAGTTCTCCTAGAGATCCCGCTTCCCCCTCCTTCGTCGGGGTGCAGGATGAACAATACAAGGAAGCATTGCTTATGTTTAAATCTTACCCGCAGCAAACCCGCCTAATCTTTACGCATAAAATAACAGAGGGTTCCCATTTGGGAACCCTCTTATGTTGTAATAATATGAACTTGCTGATTATTGCTTCATACCGTTAAAGGTGCTGGCGTCTTTGTTTTCGTCGATATAAGCTGCTACTACATTAATAGACACCTTTTTTTCTTCTACATAGCCAGAAATGGTATAAGTATTACCAATGCTGTTTACAAAACTTCCGTTGCGGATGGTGGTACCATCTACAAAAGCCATATACTCGGTGTATGGATCGTTAGGGAACCTGAACAGTACTTTGTTCGGCGCATCGCCCGGACGAATTTCAATGGTAGCATTTTGCGGATTCTCCTCATTATAGCGGATAGTACCGGAATAGGTACCGAGGAATTTGGTATATACAAACTGCTCACAATAAGGCCCTTCGTAGCCTACCGGGCACTGGCAGGAACCTTCGCGGCAAATAGCACCGTTCTGACATGTAATGTCGGAGCAGGCATCCTGGTTACAGGAACTGATGGCCATTGCGCCAAACAGCATTACCCATACCATACCAAATACAGACTTAAGTAAACCTTTCTTCATGAAGAATATTTTTCTTGTTGAAATATTGTTTGGGTTCCTTTTGCGCGTTCCTGCCTGGGCAGATTTCCGCAAATCATCTATAAATTTAAAAATGCTTTTGAAAAAAGGTAAATATTTTTTTAAATATACTAGCCTTTATCCAAATGATTCCAGCCCTGAGCCACCAGTTTGTGCTCATTTCCACCACGGGTAATGAGTTTTAAACCATTCTCTGCCTCTGTAATATAACCAATTACACTGATTTCTTCTGAGGTTACTATCTTATCGTATTCTTCCTGCTTTACTGTAAACAGCAATTCATAATCTTCGCCACCATTGAGGGCGCACATGGTAGGATCTATGTTAAGGCCAAAAGCGGTTTCGCGCATTTGCTCATGCATGGGCAGCTTCTCTTCATAAATCACACAACCTACACTGCTTTGCTTACAAATATGCTGCAATTCGGAACTGAGGCCATCGCTGATGTCCATCATCGAGGTGGGCATAATTTCCTGCTCTGCCAGCCACTCCGACACGCTTTTGCGGGCTTCGGGTTTCAGCAGGCGGCCTACGAGGTATGATTTATTTTCGAGATCGGGCTGCACGCCGGGGTGCTCCAGAAAAATTTTCTTTTCGCGCTCCAGCAAGGTAAGTCCCAGGTAAGCCGCACCCAGATCGCCGCTCACGCACACCAGGTCGCCTTTTTGGGCACCGCTGCGCAGCACAAACTTATTAGGGGCTACTTCGCCAATCGCGGTAACAGATATTACAAATCCTTTTTGCGAGCTGGTGGTATCGCCGCCCACCAGGTCTACACCATAACGCTCGCAAGCCAGGTATACACCTTCATAAAACTCATCCAGCGACTCTACCGAAAAGCGGTTAGAGATGGCGATGCTCAGCGTTACCTGGGTAGGTGTGGCATTCATGGCGTAAATATCGCTCAGGTTTACTACTATGCATTTATAACCCAGGTGCTTCAATGGCGTATACATCAGGTCGAAATGCACGCCTTCTACCAACAGATCGGTAGATACCACCGTTTGCTTTCCAAAATTGTCGATCACCGCGCCATCGTCACCCACGCTTACCAGGGTACCGGCGTTACGGGTTTCGTTGTTGCGGGTCAAATGCTCTATCAATCCAAACTCTCCCAGTTCAGAAATTTCTGTTCTTGTCTGTTCGTCCATATTTTATTTTGGCTGCAGCCAGTTGTATGTAAATGTATTGGGGGCGGGCTTATCCTTCGTTGATCACCCGCAGCATATCTTCATGTATGCGGCCATTGGTAGCCAGCGTTTGCTTCTCGTATACCGAGTAGGCCTCGCCTTTAAAGTTGGAGATGCGGCCGCCAGCTTCGGCAATAATGAGGTAACCGGCAGCAATATCCCAGGGGTTGAGGTTGTATTCCCAAAAACCGTCGAAGCGGCCGCAGGCTACCCAGCACAGGTCAATAGCCGCACTGCCGAGGCGGCGTACAGGCAATCCCTGGCGAATGAAACGCTCAAACACCTTGATAGGATCGGCGCCCACATCTACCCATTTGTAGGGAAACCCGGTTACCAGGCAGGCGCTTTCCAGCTTGGCCTTGGCCGATACCTTGATGGGTTTTTCGTTGAGGAACGCGCCCTTGCCCTTTTCGGCAAAGAACAGTTCGTTCATCATCGGGTTATACACCACGCCCATCAGCAATTCGCCCTTGTACTCCAGCCCGATGCTTACGCAGCAGATGGGAATACCATGCGCGAAGTTTACCGTTCCGTCAATAGGGTCTATGATCCATTTGTAGTCAGAATCCATGCTCAGCGCACCGATCTCTTCGCTCAGGATATAGTGCTCGGGGTATGATGCCCTTATCACATCAATGATGGCCGTCTCCGAATTCTTGTCTACTTCGGTTACCAGGTTGTTGATGGTATCCTTGCTGCTGATCTCGAAAGTACCGTCAAAATTATCGGCAATCACTTTGCCGCCAGCTTTGGCGGCATCCATTAAAACACTCTTTAAGTTGGCTGTCATAGGATTAGGTTCAACTATCACAATAAATCTTCTATTTTTGGAACGCTTTACCCTGCTAAAATACGCTAAATTTTGCAGTGCAGCGCATACCTAAAACCCAGATTCCGCATGGACCTTTCGGTGATCATAGTGAATTATAATGTGAAGTATTTCCTGGAGCAATGCCTGCTCAGTGTAAGGAAAGCTGCGCAGGATATGGCCGTGGAAGTATGGGTGGTAGACAACCGGTCTACCGATGGCAGCGTGGAGATGGTAAGGGAAAAATTCCCGGAGGTAAAACTCATTGCCAATACCGAAAATGTAGGCTTTGGCAAGGCCAACAACCAGGCGTTGGCCCTGTCTTCGGGTAAATATGTGCTGTTTCTGAACCCAGATATGGTGCTGCCGGAAGATTGCTTTCGCCAATGCATCGATTACATGGAAAAGCACCCCGATGTGGGTGCACTCGGCCCCCGGCTGGTAGATGGCAAAGGCGTTTTCCTGCCCGAATCCAAGAGAGGTTTTCCCTCGCCGTGGGTATCGTTCTGCAAGATCAGCGGGCTGTCTTCTTTGTTTAAAAATTCATCGGTATTTAACCGGTACCACCTGGGCTACCTGCCCGAGCACGAAACCAACGAGATCGATATTCTGGCAGGCTGTTTCATGCTTATACCGCTACACCTATTGCAGCAGCATGGCGCATTCGACGAAGCGTTTTTCATGTATGGCGAGGATATTGACCTCTCTTACCGGGTACAAAAAGCCGGTTATAAAGTGGTATACTTTGCCGATACCACGGTTATTCACTATAAAGGAGAAAGTACCAAAAAGGGCAGCCTCAACTATGTAAAGATGTTTTACGAGGCCATGAGCATTTTTGCCCGCAAGCACTTTACCGGCAGCAAGGCTGGCTTTTATGTCATGTTTATACAGGTAGCCATTATGCTGCGGGCCGCACTGGCTGCAGTAAGCCGGGTACTCAACTGGCTGCGCCTGCCTATGCTGGATGCGGTTACCATTATGGGTGGCTTGTGGTTGATTAAAAACTTCTGGGAGCACTCGGTAAAAGCGGGCATACAATACGATACCCAACTGGTAACCTTTGCATTTGTGGGCTACATTATTGTATGGCTTTTCTTCCTGTTCCTGAGCGGAGCATACGATAAACCTATTAAATACATTCGCATTGTACGTGGGTTTGCAATTGGCACTTTGGTGATACTGGCCATTTATGGCTTGCTGAGCGAAGACCTCCGTTTCTCCAGGGCTATTATTGTATTGGGCGCTATCTGGGGCACCATAGGCTCTATAGCCATACGCTGGCTGCTGGCCCGGCTGGGTGGTGGCCATATCTATTTTGGCGATGACAAAACACCCCGCTTGCTTATTGCGGGCGAGCCGGCGCAATGCCAGCAGGTGCAGGAGTTGTTACACCTGGCCAAAGTAAACCGCCAGGTGGCGGGCTGGATAAACCCCAGCGCACAATATGCCTCACCGCATTATGTAGGCGGCATTCACGAAGTGCAGGAACTTACCCATGTCTTTAGCGCCAATGAAATTATCTTTTGCGAGCAGCCGCTTAGCTTTAAAACCATTATTACAGAGATAGAAACCTGCGGACCGGAACTCAATTATAAAATACTGGCACATGGTACGCAGAGCATTATTGGCAGCAACTCGAAAAACGCGGCGGGCGATCTTTACATTACCGACCGCCACTTTAACATACAGCAAAGCGCAGCACGCAGAAACAAAAGGCTTACCGACCTGCTCATTAGCATGCTGGTATTACTGGCAGCGCCCATTAGCTGGCTGTACTGGAAACATGCGGGCAAAGCCCTGGGCAATGCACTAAGTGTATTGCTAGGCACCAAAACATGGATTGGGTATAAGAACGCGCAACTGCCGGCTATACGCCCATCGGTTTTGCCAGTGTACCCCCTGGTGCCAGGATACACGCTTTCTGAAACCAACCAGCACAAGCTGGAGCATGAATACGCGGCATACTACGATGCGTGGATAGATGTGCAACTCATCTGGAAAAACCGTAAAATGCTGGATCTCTAGTTTTACAAAACCTTACCAATAACGAAAAGCCCCCGCATTACTGCCGGGGCTTTTCTGTTGAATATTGCTGAATTAACTGAATCGCTGACTATCGTATTGGTTGCATACACAACCCTTAAGATCATTACTGCAAATTGTCGTACACCTTAGCGAGTACTTCGCGGCAGGTCTTCATCTGGCGCTCAGATACGCCGGCCAGCGCTTCGTCCAATGTTTTTCTGGCTACGTTCAGGCTTTTGCGTTTAATGCTTTTGCCTTCTTTGGTAAGGTACACCAGGTTTATGCGGCGATCTGTCGTATCGGGGGTGCGTTTTACCAGGCTTTGTTTTTCCAGGTTGTCTACCAGGCGGGTAATGCTTGGTTTATCCCGAAAAGTACCTTCACACAATTCCTGTTGTGTACAGCCATCTTTTTCCCAAAGCAGAAATAAAACACTCCATTGTTCAATGGTGATGTCCAAACCTTCTTTTTTAAGATTGCGCAGCAAGCGGCGGCCAAGGGCTGTAGAGGTTTTACCGGTAATGAAACTATATAATTCTCCGGAGTCTTCTATCAGATACGACATTGGTTGTAATTTATACTGTTGTAAAGTTAACCAATTACTTAACTTATCCAAACGGGAATAATACCAGAGACTAAGATATTAAAATTCTAATAAAATTCATTAAATATATTCTTTATACTGCATCCCTTCGAGGAACCATAATACGTCTCCCATGTCCTTCATACGATCTACCAAAAGCATAAAATTTTTGCCCACTTGCTTTAACCGCGCGTTGTTCGCCGATTTCTGAATATACATCATGATGTGGTTAAACAAATCGCTTTCGAAATAAAGTGAGTCCGGATTACTGATGAAATAAAGGCGCATTTGTCCGTTTTTCAGAATCAATTTTTCAAAACCGAGGTTTTTTGCAAGCCTGCGGCAACGTATAGTTGTAAACAATTCCTGCACCGGTTTAGGCACCGGACCAAACCTATCCTGCAACCCTTGTGCAAATAATTGCAGGTCTTCTTCGGTGTTGCAATTATCGAGTTGCGTGTATAAAGTTAAGCGCTCGGCTATGCTCTCTACATAGGCATCGGGAATCAGAATTTCGAGATCGGTATCGATGGTGCAATCGCTCACATAATCGCGTTTCACTTTCATCTGATCGGAGAACACTTCTTTAAATTCGGTTTCTTTCAGCTCCTGTATGGCTTCGTCGAGAATCTTCTGGTACATTTCCAAACCTATCTCGGTGATGAAACCACTTTGCTCGCCACCGAGCATGTTACCGGCGCCTCGAATATCGAGATCGCGCATGGCAATCTGGAAACCGCTGCCTAGGTCGCTGAACTGCTCCAGTGTTTGCAGGCGCTTGCGGCTGTCGGTAGCCATGGTGCTTAGCGGCGGCGCCAACAAGTAGCAGAACGCTTTTTTATTGCTACGGCCCACACGGCCACGCAGCTGGTGCAGGTCGCTCAGGCCAAACTGGTGCGCGTTATTAATGATAATGGTATTGGCATTGGAAATATCTACGCCGCTTTCTACAATGTTGGTACACACCAGCACATCGTATCTGCGATCCATAAAATCGAGAATGGCTTTTTCCAGCTTATGCCCTTCCATTTGTCCGTGGGCAAAACCAATAGACAAATCGGGACAAAGCCCCTGTATCAGCACCGCCATTTCGGAAAGGCTCTGCACCCGGTTGTGGATGAAATAAACCTGCCCGCCACGCTCGGCCTCGTAGTAAATGGCATCGCGCACAAAGTTTTCTTCAAACACCATTACCTCGGTATGCACCGGCTGGCGGTTGGGCGGCGGTGTGTTGATGATGCTGAGATCGCGTGCGCCCATCAGCGAAAACTGCAGGGTACGCGGGATGGGTGTGGCAGTAAGTGTAAGCGTATCTACATTGGTTTTTATCGTCTTCAGCTTTTCTTTAGCGGCTACGCCAAACTTTTGCTCTTCGTCGATAATCATTACCCCGAGGTCTTTAAACTTCACATCTTTTCCCAGCAGGGCATGGGTACCAATAATGATGTCGATCTTACCTTCTTCGAGTTTTTTAAGGGTTTCTTTTTTCTCCTTGGCCGACTTAAACCGGTTGATGTAATCTACATTACAAGGAAAATCCTTTAACCGTTTGCTAAACGTTTTAAAGTGCTGAAAAGCCAGAATGGTGGTAGGCACCATAATAGCAGCCTGCTTGCCATCTACCAGCGTTTTAAACGCCGCACGAATGGCTATCTCCGTTTTACCAAAGCCTACATCGCCACACACCAGCCTATCCATCGGATGCGGGGCTTCCATATCGCGTTTCACATCCAGGGTGGTCTTGCTCTGGTCTGGTGTATCCTCGTATATAAATGAGGCTTCCAACTCGGTTTGCAGGTAGGTATCGGGCGAGTGGGCAAATCCCGGAGTAGCCCTGCGGGTGGCATATAATTTAATGAGGTCAAAGGCTATTTCCTTTACCTGTTTTTTGGTCTTGGTCTTTAGTTTTTCCCATGCATCGCTGCCCAGCTTGTTTACCTTAGGCGGTGTACCTTCCTTACCGGTATACTTGCTGATCTTATGCAGCGAGTTGATGTTTACATACAGAATATCATTATCGCGGTAAATGATGCGTATGGCTTCCTGCAGGTTGCCGTTTACTTCAATCTTTTGCAGACCGCTGTAAAGGCCCACACCGTGGTCGATGTGCACTACATAATCGCCGGGTTGCAATTCCTTTAACGTGCGCAGGGTAATGGCCTTGCCTTTGGTATAAGCCTGCTTTACCTTGTATTTGTGGTAGCGTTGGAATATCTGGTGATCGGTATAGCACACCACTTTAAGATCATGGTCTATATACCCTTTGCTGATGGCAGCGGGCACGGGCACAAAATCGATCTTGGCTTGCAGGTCTTCAAAAATGCTGCGCAACCTCTCGAGCTGGCGCGGGTTTTCGGCAAACAGGTACACGTTGTACTTATCGGCAGAGCGCTGCTTAAGATCGGCAATCAGCAAGCCAAAGTTGCGGTTAAACGCGGGCTGCTCTATCGTATTAAAATCTACCGTAGCGGTAATCTCTTCGTGCAGCAGGTAAGATAGACTGTTGTTGCCAAACTCTACCACCGTGCGCTCCTTCAGTTGTTTCAGCCAGCTTTCGGTATGTTCAAAATCATCGCGGTTGAGCTCTTTGGGCAGATCTTCGTCGGCATCGGTAGTGGTATCGAGCAGGGTTACCTTATCAGGCACCTGCTCCTCCAGCCTGCCAAAGCGCCCCAGCAGAAAATCGAGGTCTTTGGCCCACACCACCGTATTTTGCGGCAGGTAATCGAGCAGCGAGATCTTCTCTATCGACTCAAAGCGGGTTTCGATATTGGGAATGATGGTTACCTGCAGCAGTTTCTTTTCGGAAAGTTGCGTTTCGGGATTAAAGATGCGGATACTATCTACCTCATTGCCAAACAGCTCTACCCGGTAAGGATGCTCGTTGCCAAAAGAGTAAATATCGAGAATACCACCCCGCATGGCAAAACTGCCCGGTTCGTACACAAAGTCCTCGCGCTTAAAACCCAGCCCTACGAATTGCTTGAGCATCGCATCAATATTGAGCGAGTCGCCCACCTTAATGTGAATGGTACTATCGTTGAAGCTCCGGGGGTTCACCACTTTTTCGAAGAGTGCCTCCGGGTAGGTAATGAGCACCTTTTTATGGGTTTCGGCATGGCTGAACTTCATCAGCGCCTCGGCCCGCAGCATTACGTGGCTGCTGTTGAGCTCATTAAAAAAGCCCGTTTTCTTAAACGAATCGGGAAATAAACAGATGTCGAGCGCGTCGGTTATGCCTTCGAAGTCGTTGTGAAAATAAGCGGCCTCTTCTTTATCGTTGAGGATAATGAGGTGGTTGAGATCGCCTTGCTGCCATACCGCTACCGAAGCAAGGATAGGAGCAGAGCCATTCAGGCCTTTTAATACAAAACGTTGGGGATCGAACATAGCGATGCCTGCCGCCAATTGTTTCAGGCGGGGGTCGTTCACGTAACCGTGCAGTAAGGTTTGCAGATTCATGGAGGGTGCAAAGGTACATAATATGCATTAACCAAAAGTAAAAGGGGCGGCTAATCCCGATAAGCCGCCCCTTTTGGGTTTATACATAACTGTATATTCTTTAGCGTACGAGCTGTACGTCTCCTTTTAGCAATTGAACATAGTTATCGGGGTAAGCTACCCGTATCAGGTACTGGTAGTTGCCCATAGCCGCTGGCTCACCGGAGAATGTACCATCCCAACCGGTAATAGCCTGACCGGAACCTACGCCATTAAATACTTCCTGACCCCAACGGTTGAAAACGCGGAACTCGATCACCTTCTGGAAGGTGAGGTTTTTGATGCGGAACAGGTCGTTCACCCCATCTTCGTTTGGTGTAAAGGCGGTAGGCAAATAGATCTTATCGCGCATATCGAGGTCGATAAGAATACTGTCTGCAGCCATACAACCATTGCCATCCAAACCATACACCACATAAGTTGTAGGCTCGGTAGGGTTCACCATAGGCTGATCGCTGTAAGGGTTGTCAATACCTTTTACCGGATGCCAGCTGTAGCTGTCGCCACCTGTTACCTTCAGTTTTACAGGGCTGCCAAACTTGGTGAGCGTATCGTTCTGTACAATATCGATTACCGGCACCGGCTTCATGTTTACTTTAGACACCAGCGTATCGGCGCAGTTAAACTTATCGGCAATGATGGCATAGTATATTTCGTTTTGGGTAGGCAGCACCACCGGCTCGGCACAGTTGAGGCAACTGATCGATTTAGGCGTATTGGTAAGCCAGCGGTATTTTACCCCGCCGCCTGCAATGAGCTGCACCTGATCGCCATGGCAAATCGTAGTGTCGCTGGGGGTAATGGTGGCATTGCGGTCTGATACAAAAATACGGGCCGAGTCGCGCACCACGCAGCCACGGTCGTTTACCGTGCGCACAATAAAGGTGGTGGTTTGGTCTACATAAGCAAATGTATTGGCTGCCGAAGAATCGTTTACATACAAAGGCGGATTCCAGGCGTAGACAAATGAGCCGCCCACCGGAGGATTGGTTTTTACCGTAGAGCGCAGGTTTACATAACCTGGTTCGCAAATGGCGCTATCTTTTGGTGCTGCTACAATGAGCCCGCCCCATGAATTTACTGTAAAGTGGATCTTATCATTCAGCACCTGCATATTGCCGCAGGAGTCCAGCAGGCTGTTGCCATCGGTACCCATACGGGAGTTAATGGTGTACACACCATCTACCAGGATAGGATTAACCAGGTGCAGGTGAATGGTATCGATCAAGGTATCGTTAGGCGCACAGTGCAGCCCCACGGCAGATTCTATGGGCGCCGCAGACGGACCTATTATATAAAATTCGGAACCCGTGGCAGAGATGGCGCTGCAACGCACCGGCCTGTCCATAACCAGGTAAATATCCTGGCAGGCAGGGGAGTCTATGTATTTGTATTTCGGCGGAGTATTGTCCGGTACGGTAAACTGAATGGCATCGGTGGTTAACTGCTGGTTGCCGCAAAGGTCAATCAGGGTATTGCCATCGGTACCGTTTTGCGCATGCAGGGTATAGGTACCTCCGGGAAGCGAAGGTGCAAAATTGAGTACAATCTGGTTGGTGTAGCCCACAGGACCGGTACAGTTTACACCCACCGCACTGGTTACGTTGCTACCAGCAGGCGTAATGTAAAAATCAGAACCATTGGCAGCGATAGAGCTGCACAATACTGGCTCGGTAAGGGTTACTGTAACTTTCTTACCCAAATCGCACGAAGGTTTAATGCTGGCAAAAGCCGGCGGTGTGGCATCGAAGAAGTTGGCGGTAGAACCGGTAAAGTCAATGGTAAAACCGGCCACATTGGTGGTTTCAAAGTTATCTACCATCAGCAGATAAGTATCGCCCACATTGGCGTTAATGGCCATACAGAACGGCACACCCGGACCAGGGCCCGAAACCGTTACCGCAGAGGTCGTATTTAACCCCGTTACGCCACCCGGGCTGGAAAAAATATCGGCACCATTGCAACGCACACGGGTAGTGGCATTAATATCGTTACAGGTAAGGCCCGTTACATCATAAACCGCAAAATCGTAATCGTTGGTGGTATTTACCGGTGTAATGGAAAATACAATGATGCCCGGCGCTGTAACTACAATGCGGAACCATACAGAGTTGGATTCATCAAAACAGGCCGCTGGCTGCGACTGCTCTTTTATCGTCCCGAAACCAGTGTAGGAATAGGGCGTATAAAAAGAGCCACCACATAACTGGAGGGCATTACATGCATCCTGTTCGGGTTGCAGCGGGGGGAGGGACTGAGCGATTAGGATTTTGGGGTATACTGCAGCAAGCAGGCAAATCCCCATAAGTACACGTAAAAATTTTTCCATAGACCTTATAATTTGAATACGGTTCACGCAGAAACTGCATCGGTTACTAATTAGACGTATTCCAAATATAATTTGGTTGGCTATAATTTACAATATAATTAGATAATATATTTTATTTGAGTGCCGCAGATTCGTAGGTTCCCAGCTCCTGGAGATTGAGAATAGTGGTGCTCATATCGCCGGAACGGCGGAACATAGGCAGAAAACGGGCGCCAAAAACGATTTCGGAGGCGCGGTAAGACGTGCGTTGCTGTACGGTATTGGAAAAAGTATCGTCAAAACCACGGATAAACACCATTACCTCGCCCTTGGCCGCCTTTAACTGCACTTCGGAAATGCCCCACAACGGGCTCTTTTCGTCAATGGTGTGCACCAGGGTCCAGTTCACCGCCATAGAGCTAATGCGCTTAATATCAAGCTCCATTGGAAAAAAACGGGTATAAACGTGGCCATCTTCTTCGATATGGTATGCTAGAATAAGCTGTGCCTCTACATCGGTCAGGTGGTTGTTTTTAGACGATGCCAGGCGAATCATAAGCGCATTACCTTCTTTAAAAGGCGAGACCAGCGCGTTTTCGCTAAAAACCAGGAAGGCGCGGGGCCTCGAAAACCGCCCGTACATAAGGCCGGTTACCATCGCAAAAGAAAGAATACCGATAAAAGATTCCAGCGCGGCCACAATATTGGCGGTTAACCCTACCGGGCTTATGTGGCCGTAGCCTACCGTAGTGAGCGTTTGCGAACTGAAGAAGAAAGCGGTACTGAAATGATCGATAATTGTGTTGCTGGCAGTAATACCATTCAGGTGCTCAATGCCTATAAGCAGGTAGATGCCGGCAAAAAGGATATTAACCGCAGTGTAAAACAGGAAAATGCTGGCCAGGAACTGCCAGCGCCGCATGGTAATAAAGTAATGATAAAAACTAAGCCGCTGCCAGAAGGGCAAGCCCACTTTACGCAGGTTTACCGTACCGTCTTTATTGGTAAGGCGGTGACCTTCGGTGCCGGAATTAACACCAAAACCGGTATTGTCTATCCCTTTTTTATTGCCTAAACCTGCAAAGTTCATATTCCTGCGTTCAACACACGGAAGTTACAAATCTTCTGCATTTGTATCTAGTGGCAGTGTTAAATGAGTAGTTGCCATACTTTCTTACGCCAATCTGCTCCCCAGTCTTTGGTTACATCGGTTACGTTTTTCTCGAAGGTAACTTTGTTCATTTTCTTGCCTTTCATCGTAAGGGTTACCTTATCATCGGGCACAGTCATAATCTGCACTTCTTTGGCAAACCAGGTGGTGTGCATACGGGGAATAGCCAACCCAAGAATGATGCCCGGCAGCCCTCCTATTGTTTCGGGGCCACCGCTGCCTACCAGTTTCTCGCAGTAAAAAGCCACTACCAATATACTGTCGTACATACGGGCTTCGGCCTTGCGGCACTCGTAACCGGCTATGGTACGGGTATCGTTGCTCAGCTTCCAGTTCAGCTGTGTGGCACTATCCTCAATATTGTAGGCATTGCCGTATATGGTTTTGCGGTTGCGCATAAGCCCGGTAGTATCGTTGCGGTACACTTCATTGCTCATGCGGTTGGTAACCCAGCTAAACATTTCGTTGTTGGCCGCATCTGATTTGATGGGCATATACAGAGACTCACCATTGCGGAAATACAGCTCAGTTTCGGTGATGTGGTATTTGGGCATTTTACTGCGCATCATCTCCGTCCAGCTATCGTTTCCGGTAAGCGACTTTTCGAGGTTCATCTTCTTTTCATACACCACTCTGCCTTGTTGCAGAAACTGCGCCGAGCCGGTAAGCGTGGCGCCTATTAAAATCAATATGGTAAGTAATTGTTTCATGGTTTTTTGTTTTGTGCGTTACCCAATACTAATCGTCGTCATCGTTGTTAGGACCGGCCAGGTCTTTGCCCGGGCCACCCCTGAAGTTCCAGGTAACGCCCAGGGTAAAATAACGGGCTATGGCCAGGTAGTCGCGCTGCATTACCTGGTTGGGGCTGGTAATACGGTCAAAACCACGGTTCTGGTTCAGCATATCATTGGCAGAAAACGTTACCAGCAAAGCATCTTTCTTAAGCAGTTTACGGGAGATGGACGCGTTCCACAACATTACCGTACGGTTGTTATCAAAGCGGGCTACTTTCTGGCGCATGAGGTAGCTCCAGTCGGTTTTCAGTTGCAGTTTCCAGGGCAGCTCTACTTTTGCATCTGCTTTTGGGCGAAAGGTAAAGTACCCGATGTTCGATTGTGTATTGAGGCTGTAAGTGGCGTAATCGTACTTCACCTCACCACCGGCACTTATCTCCAGCAGCTTCTCCTTGGTATAGGTAAGATCCGGCGATACGCCCAGGCTGGCATTAATGGTTTGGTTATCGGCACCATTTACTTTAGAAAGACTGCGGCCCAGGTTTCCGTTTATATTCACGCCAGCATAAAGATTCAGCTTTTTGATCTTCTTGCCATAATAACCATAAGCGCCACTGTTGTAGCTGTTGTGCACATTAATAGGCTGGGTTACCCGGCGGCCGCTCTCATCTACAAACTCGCTGGTAGAAATGGCGTTATCGGTATAATTGCCATACAACGATACCCAGATATTGCGCTCGCTCATGAAATTATAATCGCTGAAAGAGAAATTAAAGGAGTGTATAAATTGCTGTGTTAGCCCCGGGTTACCCAGGTAAATAGACAGGGTATTGTTATTGTCTACCACCGGCTGTAATTGCTGGATGGTGGGTTGCTGCGTATACCCGTTGTAGTTGATGTTGAAACGCGATGCCTGGCTACGCATGATCTGCACCCGTGCAGAAGGGTAAAAGTTGGTATAGTTTAATATAAAATCCTTGTTGGCAATACGGTCGTGTTGCAGCAGGCGGGTATTACCCACACCAGCACGCAGCGTAGCCGTAACTTTGGCAGAAGCGTATTTCAAGCCCAACTCTCCCTTATGCAGACGATTGGTAAACTCATAATCATTGCTCAGCAGCGGATTCATATTATCATAATCGCCCGATGGTGCACGATCAAAAGTTTTACGAAACGATTGGGAAGTGGAGTAGCTCATATCATACCCTGCCAGCAAAAACAGTTTTTTAGACAGCGGTTCGGTATAGTCCAGGTTTACGCTATATTGGTTACCGTGGTTTAGAATGTCTTTCTTCTGATCTACATTATTGGTGGTAAGCAGATTGCCCAACGAATCATTATAGATGTCATTCGCCTTCAGAAAACCAGTGCTTTCTTTCTCATCGTATTTAAAGTTGCCCATCGCCATCAGGGAGCGGCCGGTTTTCTTAAACTTCTTTTTCCAGGTAAGGTTGGTGGTGGCAGTGTTGGTTTGCAGTGTAGCATCGTTGTGCCGGTTACTGCTGTTGAGTACAGTGCCCAATTCATTTTTGGTCTCGCTCAATACAGCCGATCCTGTTTTGCCATCACTGTGTGAGCCCGATACTTTTAACGAAAGGGTACTCAGCGAATCGGTCTTAATCTCTACTTTTCCGCCCACGGTATGGCCCCAGCGGCTGGAGAGTGTATTTTCTTTGCTGGAGTTAAAGATAGAACCGTTAGCAAGCGTGGTTTGTGTAATGGTATTGTTGCTGCCTTCTATATTGAGTTTATTGAAATTGTAGTTCACATTTACATTACCCTTATTATCTAAAAACTTGTTGGAGTAATGTGCGCCGCCACTCCAGCTTGCAGGCAACCCTTCGCCGTTGTAAGAGAAGTTATTGTCCGATTCGCTGTAGAAATAAACAAAGCCATCGCCTTCCATCATTTCACTGGAAGAACCACCATACTGATTTTTTTCCTGCCAGCTCAAGCCGGTTTTGCCCGTATTGCTCATAATACCATACAGCGAAAACTTACGGGAACCTTTAAACATATTAATCATGCCAGAGTTGTTCCACCAGTTGGGTGCGCCGGCCAGGGCCAGTTTTCCAAAGTAGCCCTTCTTAAAATCTTCTTTCAGGGTCAGGTTAATGGTTTTGGCTTTTTCGCCGTCATCAATCCCGGTAAAGGCAGCCTCTTCGCTTTGCTTGTCAAATACCTGCACTTTATCAATGGCCTCTGCCTGCAGGTTTTGGGTAGTAATAGTAGGATCGTCGCCAAAGAACTCCTCTCCGTCTACCAATACCTTCTCCACAGTTTTGCCCTGCGCTACAATTTTTCCATTTTTATCTACCTGTATACCCGGCAGTTTCTTTAACAGATCTTCTACCGAAGCGTTGGGTGCCGTCTTAAAACTGTCAACCGCGTATTCTACCGTATCGCCCTTGAGCCTTACGCCACCTTTGAATTGGGAGATCACAACCTCTTTCAGGTATTTCGATTTATTAAACAGTTGGATATCGCCCAGATCGAGGTTGGGTTTTTCCTGGGTTAGCACCACCTGATCGGTATAATCGGCATAGCCGGGAAAGGAAATACTGAGCCGGTACGTGCCATATGGCACCTGCTGTAGTAAAAAACGACCGTCTTTACCGGAACGGGCAAAGCGCACCAGCACCGAATCGCTAACGCGCGAAACAGAGGTTACAGCCATAGGCTTGCCCATCATAATAACCGTATCGGTTACCGTACCCTTTATGGTTCCGTATTGCGCCACAGCTATTAGACTGGCACAACAACACACCATAAGCAGCCATACACGGCGTGCAATGCTTAGCATATCGATCAATTGGTTTACAGATTTAGGTTAAAAACATACTACACTAATCACAAACGTAATGGCTTCATATCAAACAGAATCGCCACGAAACTAAAGATTTAGCCACATTAACTAAAAAAATAGTCAATACGAGGTTCCCCCGAATTCTTGGTTAAACGCAAAAATTACAGGATTGTTACGCAATAAGGATAGTTATTACATGAGTGGTTGCTGTGCCCGGCTGCTCCATATTTTTTCACTGGGCGCTTAAAAAAGTAACCACCACAATAAACGCACTCAAATAGCATAATAATCAACTCCTTTTTACATTGAATTATCCTCAATATAAAATTGATAATTAAACGATGGAATAGTCCGAAATGGATTTAACACAATTTTGGCACTGTTTTGGAATAGGTATTGCTGAACAATACTGCACCACCAATAAAAACATATGGTCATGAAAAAATTATTCCTTGCTGTGCTGGCCCTGGGATTGAGTACCGGCGCACTATATGCACAAAAAGCAAAAGCAACCAAAAGCAAAGCTAAAGCCGAAGTAAAGATCGAAACACCGGAATCTGTGAAGAGCGCCTTCAGCAGCAAGTTCAGTGATGTAGCCGACGCTAAATGGAAAAAGAATTACAGTGGCAATTATGTAGCCATTTTTGATAAAGATGGCATTACCACCGATGCGGAATATACGCCGGATGGTACTTGGGTAGCTTCGCACACCCGCTTTACCGCAGAGAACATGCCCGAAGCTGTAGCCACTACCATTAAAAACAAATACCCTTCCGCTTCTATTAAAGATGGCGTAAAGGTAGAACAGACTTCGACCGGTGCTTACTACAAAGTAAAGATCGACGATAACGGCGCCAGCAAAGAAGTACTGGTAGACGATAACGGCACACTGGCCGAATAGTAAAACGAGAAGTCGCATACTCCCCATACATTCAAAAACGCCCTGCATGGTTTTACCTGCAGGGCGTTTCATGTTAGGTATATTAATGTTTTTACGGTTCAAACTTGCGGTAAGTAGGCTCGTTGTGTTTTTTAAACCCGTTTTTCTGGTACACCGGCTCGCCTTCTTCCGTAGCATGCAGTTCAAAAAGCCGGATACCTATTTCCTTACCCGATTCCTGCAACTTGTTGAGGATATGGGTACTAATACCCATTCTGCGGTGTGAGGGCAGGGTGTACATATTCATTACATAACCCATTCCGCCACTGGGATTTTTAAAGTTGCCGGGATGCTCTCGTACCGTCATACCACCAATACCCACTACCTCATTGCCATCTTTGGCCAGCCAGCAGATATACGTGTTGTTGGCAATAGTACGTTTAAAATAAGACTCCAGGTGCAGGCGCAACGCATCCTGCTCTTCCTGCGGGCGGGGGCCATCAAAATCGATAAAAAAACGGATTCTCATTTCGGAGATTGCAGCCACATCGTCTACTGTAGCGCGCCAGTATGTTATAGGATTCATAAGTAGGATTGTATCAGCAAAATAAACGCAAAACATGGGTGTTTATTCTGTATCGATAGTATTATTCCAACGTAAAAAACCTGTCAGGTTTTAATGTTCCCGACAGGTTTTCCAAACATGCTTTAAGATCAGACATAGGGTTAGTGCATTTCTTCGGCTTCCTGACCACTCACTGGTGCTTCTCCTGGCAGAGTAGCGTCATAACCGGGAGCGTAGTTATAAGGCAGAAGAAACGTAGCCCTTACCCTTTGGGACTTTAAAATATAAGACAGCCAAATAGCCGCATAAATCACATTGCGAATTAGATTCTTAAAGCATTCCTGAGTTAATTCAATTATAGCTGGTGTGTTGGAGAGATTATACAACACTACCAATACCAGATTTAGACTAACCAATGCAATAACATATACTTTAAACATAGCCGGAAAAATATCGCGCCGTTTGAAGTACCAGTAAATAATACCTGCCAGTAAAGCAGTAAGTACCAGATTAAGTACAAACTCTGCAATAATGAGATAACCCAGCAGAGGTTTACCTGCTTGTATGGTTACGATCCACCAATCTTTAGAAAAATAGTTGCCGGTCGAAAGTCTTACCAATTGCACAATCATAGAAATACATAAAGACACACCCAACACTACAGTCCAGCCGCCCAAAGGCCATCCGGTTTCCGGCGTATATTCTACCAGATCGCTCCGTTTATTCAACTTTACTACACCCCAGGTTAATAGCGCGGCCAGTGCTGCACCAAGCAATATCATAAACCAATTGGTACGACCAGCGATGCTGCCATTCTGCATTTTTTCCAAAGAAGATACCATTCCTGCATTATGCATAAACTGGAATTCCATCACATCCAGCATTTTAGGATATACCCTGCGGTATTCTGCTATATCGCCGGCAGGAATATTATCTTTAAATGTTTCGTAATGGTACCGTAACCTCACCACACCGTTGTAGGTTTCTGGTGTAAACGAAAACGAAAACGCATCTGTTCTATAACTAAATCCCTTTTCTTCAAAAGGCCAGTTGCTGGGCATGTGCAGTTCAATCACATAATCCATTTTAACAGGATATGGCAACACTAGCGGCATACCATCCTTATGTCCTTTAGGATCGGGTACGCGCTCATAAACCGGACGGGCCCCTACAGAGAAGTAGTCCGTTTCGTCTTTATTTTTATCCCATAAATCCTCAATTTCATATTGCTCGGTTATAGTCACCAGGTTCCGTACAGAATCGTCTTCAATGTCCGGATCATCCGTAGCTGATATTTTTGGATATGTCTTTTGGTAATACTCCAGGAAAGATTTTTCAAGATCGCGGGATGCTACAATAGCCTGTTGCTGCCGGATGGCATTGGCAGTGTGGCCGTGGTATTGTGCTACCGTCTTCAGCGCAGTTGAGCCTTTCCCTTTCAACGAAACCGTAAAAACTTCTGTAATATCTATATATCCCGAGGTCGTTGGTTTAACGCTGTGCAGCTGATATGCTTTTTCTTTCAACACCAATGCCTTTCCGTAGGGCGGCGTGTACAAATCATTAAAATATCCTCGCTGGTAGCTCAATGTTGGATCAATAAACTTATAATCGCCACCATCTTCAACTGCTACAATAGCATGGTTAAACATACCTGGCGCAGGTTGTACTTTGCCCAGTTCATTACGCCATTGTGTATTTACCAACGCTACATAAGCATTGATATTCTTTGTCTGAAATATGCGAACGAGCAGCAAGGCTTTATCTTTACAATCGCCAAACCGACGCTGAAATACTTGTTCCGGCGTATGTGGCTTATGAGAGTTTTCGCCAATTTCCAATCCCTGGTATCGAACCTGATCCTGCACAAAACGGGTAGCCAGCACCATAAATTTCTCACGGTCACCATCTGCTTCTTTTTCCCATTCATCCATCTTTGTAAGCAAGGCTTTAGGAAGAGGTTGGGTATAATTCCCGAATACATTCAGTCCCCATTTTACTACCTCCTGCCAACTGTTGTATTCGCTCAAGATCATATATCCATACGGCAAATACCAACCCGGCACCGAATTTTCGTAATCGAACAAAGTAATAGGAGGATTTTTCCACTGATAGATAGTACCCCCTCCCGGCATAGCCTTTGTAGTAGCCTCTGGCGCGTCATTATAATATTTGATGTATAGTGTACGCGATGCCGGTGCCAATACAGTGTAGAAGTAATTGCAAATAGCAGTTTGGCCTACAAGAAAATTAACCCGATCCCACTTTCCCGCAAAGACGGGATTAGCACCTTTTACAGTATAACTAAAATCTATCTCGTCTCCCTTACGCACATCTTCGAGTAAAGCGTAAGCACGTTTCAATCCATTGTATTGAAAATCAGCAGAATTGGTTTCTTCCTGAATTACTTTTATCTGGCCAGGCTTTACGGTATACACTTCCTGCCCATTGCGCATAATACGGACATAGTGAAAGATTACCGTTTCATACTCAGGTGCAAATGTTACCGACACTTCGGAACCTTCCTGCACACCACTGGTATTGGCAATATGACGGATAAGGTGGCAATAGCGCTCAGCAGTACCCAGGTGCTCCTGCTCGTCTAACAGTACTGTATAAAGACCATTATTAACTTCCTTTTTATTAGGTTGCTTCTGTAGATCTGGATTAGTTACAACCAACCAGGAGGGCACGGGCCCAAAAACTGTTTTATCTGCTGCAAACACAGTGGTCAGCATGCAACACAACAGAATAAAAAATCCAAAACGTTTCAACATTTCATTAGCTGTTTGATCATTCAAAGGTCAAACATACTGAAAGAACACTTAAAACAAGTATACAGCAATTTAATCCATCACAAAATTTACCGGCAGATAGTAGCTATACTTTACAGGCTTCCCCTTTAAGGTAGCGGGTTTCCAGGCGGGCATTCCTTTAATGAGGCGCACCGCTTCTTCGTCGCAACCAGAACCAATTCCTTTAAGCACCTGCACATCGGTAATACTGCCACTTTCTTCTACTGTAAATTGCACCACCACTGTGCCCTGGATTCTTTTATTAAGCGCCTGCTTGGGATAGCGCAACTGGTCGTTCATATAATGCCACATGGCAGGCTCGCCACCCGGATATAGCGGTAACTGATCTGCCTGCTGCAAAGGATTGTTTTGCACATGCGGGCCATGCATCGCAGTATCTTGCACAATACTATCTTCCTGCCAGGTAGCACCATTGTCGCAGGTGCGGTAAGTATTTGTTTTGCCTGTAAGATTTAAAGCCAGGCACTTATCGGTAAGCGAGACTTTGCTCACCTTAGCCTGCTTGTCTATACCCCGTGCCAGGTTGGCAATTGTTTTAAACCCGCGACCCTGATCGGGACTGTACAATGCATGATACAGCAGCACCTGATCGCCCACCAGAACCATATCTGCACAATTGGCTACGGCATTGCTATCCAGCCCGGCTACCGTTTCCTGCAGCAGCAGTTTGGGCACCGTATTGCCGGTATCTTTCGCATAGAGCTTCACCTTACCCGAAGGCAATTCGGTTTCAATGACCAGCAATCGTTTGGGCAACTTCAACTCGCAGGTAAACAATTGCGCCTGTAGGTTAGAGGCTCCAAAAAGACAGGTTATCCACACGAAGAGGTATTTCATAAATCAGGGTTTGGTACAACTAAGTTCGGGAATAATGCATTAACCAGGGCTTTCTGCTTTAATGCGCTATCAAACAAGAAAGCCGGGTCACTTTCGTGGCCCGGCATTCATAATAAGATGTGTTATGAATGCTGCAACAACGGCTCCAGCCTATCCAGCTCCTCTTCGGTAAATAAACGGGAGTGAATCATGAATCTTACGCCCAGCGGTATCTCCAGCGAAAAGCTGCTACCCCTGCCAGGCGTTACATCCAGCGTAAGCTGGGTATGTTTCCAGTATTCAAACTGGTCGGCAGCCATATAAAAACGGCAACCATCTACCTCACCCAGGCATACATCATTGCTTCCTACCCGAAACTCCCCTTCGGGAAAGCACATGGGCTGCGAACCGTCGCAACAACCACCGCTCTGGTGAAACATGAGCGGGCCGTTCTTTTCGCGCAGTGTCCTTATCAGGTCAATCGCCTTATCTGTAGCCAATATGCGGGGTACCATAATCTAATGTTTAAAAACATGCGGCGATGCATTTCATCGCCGCATGCAAAAGGGAATCTTAGAAAAAGCCGAGCTTCACTTTGCTGTAAGAGATGAGCATATTTTTAGTCTGGCGGTAATGATCCAGCATCATTTTATGGTTCTCGCGGCCAAAACCCGATTTTTTATAGCCGCCAAACGGCGCATGTGCCGGGTAGGCATGGTAGCAGTTTACCCAAACCCTGCCCGCCTGAATGGCGCGGGGCACCTGGTACAGCTCATGCGCATCGCGGGTCCATACACCGGCGCCTAAGCCATACAGTGTATCGTTGGCGATAGCGATGGCTTCTTCTACCGTCTTGAATGTGGTTACAGAAGTTACCGGGCCAAAAATCTCTTCCTGGAAAATGCGCATTTTATTGTGCCCTTTAAAGATGGTAGGCTGAATGTAATAGCCGTTTTCCAAACCACTGTTCTGGCTAAAAGCCTCGCCACCACAAAGCACTTCGGCACCTTCCTGCTTACCAATATCCAGGTAGCTCAGTATCTTATTGTATTGGTCTTCAGATGCCTGCGCCCCCATCATGGTATCGGCAGCCAGCGGGTTGCCCATTTTAATGGCTTTGGTGCGCTGTATTACACGCTCCATAAACTTATCGTAAATGCTTTCCTGCACCAATATGCGGCTGGGGCAAGTGCATACTTCACCCTGGTTTAGGGCAAACATTACAGCGCCTTCTACCGCTTTGTCAAAGAATTCGTCATCGGCATCGGCTACCGAAGCAAAGAAGATATTGGGACTTTTACCGCCCAGCTCCATGGTAGTAGGAATGAGGTTTTCGGAAGCATACTGCATAATAAGGCGGCCGGTAGTGGTTTCGCCGGTAAATGCTACTTTCTGCACCTTTGGCGAGGTGGCCAGCGGCTTACCTGCTTCTACACCAAAACCGGTTACAATATTGAGCACGCCGGGAGGCAGCAGGTCGCCAATCAGCTCCATCAGGCACATAATGCTGGTAGGCGTTTGCTCTGCGGGTTTTACCACCACACAACAACCGGCCGCCATGGCAGGAGCTATTTTCCAGGTGGCCATCAATAAAGGAAAATTCCATGGAATGATCTGACCCACAACGCCTAATGGCTCGTGCAGGCAAATGCTTACCGTGGTTTCATCATGCTCGCTGATGCCACCTTCATCTGCCCTGATAACCCCGCCGAAATAACGGAAGTGGTCTACGCACAAAGGCAAATCGGCCGCGCGGGTTTCGCGAATAGCCTTACCATTATCAATGGTTTCTACACGGGCCAGGTAATCTAAATTGTCTTCAATCACCTGCGCAATTTTCATAAGTATGTTGCTGCGTGTGGCCGCAGAGCTTTTGCCCCAGGTTGCAAATGCCTTATGGGCAGCATCGAGGGCTTTATCTATATCTTCGGCATTGCCCCGGGCGGCCTGGGTAAATACCTTGCCGTCTATCGGCGATATGTTATCGAAATATTCGCCACTGCTGGGGGCTACCCATTTACCATCTATATAATGATCGTAGCGTTTTTTAAAGTCGGGACGGGCCGCAATATCCGATGCGGGTGCTGTTGCTGTGGAACTCATAACCAAAACGATTTTTTGCGTTAACGAATACTGTAAGTTTCATTGTTTAGCACCAAAACCGTTTCACTATCGCACTTTTCTATAGCACAATCGTACCTTTTATTTTTCCTGCCTGCAGATAAGTCGTAAATTAAGTATCCAGAACAAAACCCCTTATGGCTGCCAAAAGCTATCTCCATCCCGTGCACTTAACGCCCGCCAGGCAACTGCAAACGCTGGTAGAGAACCGGCGCATCTTTAACCTGGATCATTGCGAGCTCAACATCTTTGAATCATACCAGGAGGCCTACCGTGTGCCGCTTACTTTTAGCGACATGGTGCTTACGAGTATGGTGCGGGGCAAAAAAGTGATGCACCTGCAAGACAGACCGGAGTTTGAATACCTGCCGGGGCAATCCGTTCTGCTGCCTGCCAATGAAACAATGGTAATAGACTTTCCGGAAGCGGCAGACACCAACCCCACCCAATGCATTGCACTGGCGGTAGATGGCAGTTACCTTAGCGATACGCTTCAATATCTAAACCAATATTACAACAACGACAGCGAACAGACTTCGTCATGGGAACTTCAGTTTAACCAATATCATTTCGATAACGATCAGGAAGTAAGCAGCCTGCTAAACAAACTCATCCGCATTTGCAGCAGTGGCGATGGCAATAAAAACATATTTGCAGACCTGAGCCTGAAAGAGCTGATGCTGCGCCTGCTGCAAAGCCAGAATCTTCACAAGACTATAGCACAAACCCAGCAACAGACCAATCATAACCGCTGGCAGTTTGTGTTGCATTACATACACGAAAATCTTACCGAAAAAATACTCGTTCAGGAACTTTGCCGCAAGGCATACATGAGCCGCAACGCGTTCTTCAAACTATTTAAAGAGAAATTTGGTGTAACACCTGTGGAGTACATCAACAAGGAAAGAATAAAGTTGTCGAAACAATTGTTGTCTAATGCAAAGAATAGCATTACCAATGTAAGCCTACAATGCGGCTTTAGTGATGTCAATTATTTTGTGCGCCTGTTCCGTAAAACAGAAGGCATTACCCCCGGTTCCTATCAGGCTTGTATGATAAGAGCTACCCACTAAACAAAACAGGCAGCCGTAGCTACCTGTAGATTATCATTTACTTTTTTTGCGTTGGCGTATCGTTATCATCCAGCTTGAATATTATAGGCCATGTATAGAAAGTACTTACCGCCTGCCCGTTATGCTTACCCGGCTTCCATTTGGGCATTGCGTTTACTACACGCAGCGCTTCTTCGTCGCAACCACTGCCAAGACCTCTTATTACTTCCGCACGCTCTACCGTACCGGTTCTATTTATAACAAACCTAACGATTACCCGGCCCTGAATACCTTCTTTAATGGCCTTTGCGGGATATTTGATATTCTTTGAAAGATATTCCATTAACGCCTGCTGCCCACCCGGAAACTCAGGCATTTGCTCTACGTATGCAAATGTTTCGTTCTGTGGCGGCGGAGGCGGTGGTGTTGGCTCACTCGTTAACAAGTGTTCAGTAACCGTTGGAACCTCCTGGGCCTGCACCATTGCAGTAACCGCCAGGATTAAAGAAAATACAAGGAGCAACTTTTTCATTTATCGAATAATATTGGCTTACAATAATAGGAAAATATGCAATGCGTTATAACCATTGCTGTTACTTCATTTTGTAATGGCCTTTCTTATCATAATCGGCCAGCCGGAAACGAACCGGGATGGAAAAAGAAGCCTGTACCGACCTCCCGTTTTGCATACCGGGCCGCCAGTCGGGCATGGTGCCAATCACACGCAATGCCTCTTCGTCGCAACCCGCGCCTATGCCTTTTGCGAGGTGCACCTTTTCAATCTTCCCTTCTTTGGTTATCACAAGCTGTACCCCAACCGTACCCTCCACCTTTTTTCTTATTGCCTTACGGGGATATTGTATAGACCGGGCTATAAACTTATTCATAGCCTCATTTCCTCCAGGGTATTCCGGCATTTGTTCTACATACGTAAATATCTTAGGCTCTGGCGCAACCGGCGGCGGTTCTTGTACCCTTGTTGCAGTATCTGCAGGAGCCTTTACACTCCTGGAATTATTCTTGTTGCTTTTCTGTGCATAGACAGATGTAGTGAACAAGCTTATACAGATCAGGAAACCGATTCGTTTCATAAATGAGTTTGTACATTAAATATAACGTAAGGTCCTATTTCTGGGCAGGCTTTGTTGTATCCACATCTTCTGCCAGCCGGAAGGTAACCGGAAGAGTATAAAACACCTTTACAGCCTTGCCATTGTGCATACCGGGTTTCCAATCGGGCATAGCCCTTACTACCCGTAACGCTTCCCTATCACAAGAGCCATTCACATGCTGTATGACTTCGGCATTTTGGACCTGCCCGGTTTCATTCACAATAAACCGCACTCTTACCGTACCCTGGATATTGTCGTCCATCGCATCTTCGGGATAGCGCAACTTACTTATTAAAAAACTACGCAGCGCAGGTAAACCGCCAGGAAATTCGGGCATTTGTTCTATGCTTGTAAATACACCTTTTTGATCGGTATCGGAAACAGACCGCGGTGTTTCCACAGTTGGCACTGGGTTATCTTTTTGTGCCCAGGCATTGATTGCGCCTAAAATAACCATAGCGGTAACAAAAATTCTTTTCATAGTATTTGGAGTATAAAAAAGGTCCGGAGGTTAAGCCGGACCTTTGAAAATTAAGCTATTTCAAAATTACATATTTCTGCGATACTGTCCGCCCACTTCAAACAACGCCTGTGTGATCTGGCCCAGTGAACAATATTTCACAGTTTCCATCAATTCATTAAAGATATTGTCGTTGTGAATAGCGGCTTTCTGCAATTTTTGCAATACTTCTGCACCCTTGCTGCCACTGCGTTTCCACAGCAGTTGCACATTGGCGATCTGGAATTCCTTCTCTTCGGTGGTAGAACGGATAACCTCGGCAGGAATCACGGTAGGCGAACCTTTGGAGCTGAGGAAGGTATTTACCCCTACAATAGGATATTCGCCGGTGTGTTTCAGCATTTCGTAATGCAGGCTTTCTTCCTGGATCTTACTGCGCTGGTACATGGTTTCCATAGCACCCAATACACCACCACGCTCGGTAATGCGGTCGAACTCAGTAAGTACTGCTTCTTCTACCAGGTCGGTCAATTCTTCGATGATGAATGCACCTTGCAGCGGGTTTTCGTTTTTGGCCAGCCCCAGCTCTTTGTTGATGATAAGCTGAATAGCCATGGCACGACGCACGCTCTCTTCTGTAGGTGTGGTAATGGCTTCGTCGTATGCATTGGTGTGCAGCGAGTTACAGTTGTCGTAAATCGCGTACAATGCCTGCAGGGTAGTGCGGATATCGTTAAAATCGATTTCCTGCGCATGCAACGAACGGCCCGAGGTCTGGATATGGTATTTGAGCATTTGAGAACGCTCGTTACCACCATATTTCAACTTCATGGCTTTGGCCCAGATACGGCGCGCTACGCGACCAATTACACTATACTCAGGATCTACACCATTGCTGAAGAAGAACGACAGGTTGGGCGCAAATTCGTTGATGTCCATGCCACGGCTCAGGTAGTACTCTACAAATGTAAAACCGTTGCTGAGCGTAAAGGCCAGCTGCGATATAGGGTTGGCACCGGCTTCTGCAATATGGTATCCGGAGATAGACACAGAATAGAAGTTACGCACCTTGTTGGTAATGAAATAATCCTGCACATCGCCCATTACACGCAGCGAAAATTCTGTGCTAAAGATGCAGGTATTTTGAGCCTGGTCTTCTTTCAGGATATCGGCCTGCACGGTACCACGCACTTTGCTCAGTGTATCGTTTTTAATTTGCTCATACACATCGGCAGGCAATACCTGGTCGCCGGTAACGCCGAGCAGCATCAGTCCCAAACCATCGTTGCCATCTGGCAAACTGGTGCTGGGCAAGCCCGTGCGGGCTACTTCGGGTGTACCTACTTCGGAGTTGTAAAGCGGGCGGGTTAAGCCTTTTTCTTTATAGATGGCATCGATCTTAGCATTTACTTCTTCTTCCAGTCCGTTGGCCTTAATGTATTTTTCACATTGCTGGTCAATGGCGGCGTTCATAAAGAAAGCGGTGATGATGGCTGCAGGACCGTTGATGGTCATGCTTACCGAGGTTTTAGGATCGGCAAGGTCAAAACCGCTGTACAGTTTTTTAGCATCGTCCAGGGTAGGTACACTCACGCCGGAGTTACCAATTTTGCCATAAATATCCGGACGGTGGTCAGGATCCTGTCCATATAAGGTAACCGAGTCAAACGCAGTACTCAAACGTTTGGCAGGCATACTTAACGATACATAGTGGAAACGTTTGTTGGTACGCTCGGGGCCACCTTCTCCGGCAAACATACGGGTAGGGTCTTCGCCTTCGCGTTTGAAAGGATAGATACCTGCCGCATATGGAAACTCTCCCGGGAAGTTTTCGCTCAGCGCCCATTTCAAGATCTCGCCCCAGGCTTCAAATCTTGGTACGGCCACTTTAGGGATCTGCATGTGCGAGAGCGACTCGGTATGCGTCTTAATCTTGATCTCTTTGTCGCGTACTTTAAACACATAAAACTCATCCTGGTAGTGGCGTTTCTTGGCTTCCCAGTTTTGCAGCAGGTGCAGGTTTTTGGGGTCTAGTTCCAGCAATACTTTGCTGTACACTTCCTGGAGTTCTTTAATAAGGCGGTCTTTATCTTCGATATGGGTGCTGCCCAGGGTTTCGATCGTTTTTTGGATACCAAACAGTTTTTGCGCCACGGCAGACTGGTCGCTGCTCCATTTATCGTAGCCACGGTTGTTTTCGCTGATCTCGCTCAGGTAACGTGTACGGGATGGTGGAATGATGTAGATTTTCTCACTCATCTCATCGGTGATCAAGAAATCGCTATGCAGATCGGCACCCGTTTTTTCGGCTACTTTATCCATCAGCGCCTTGTACAGCGAGTTGGCTCCGGGATCGTTAAACTGCGATGCGATGGTGCCATAAATAGGCATAGTATCTACATCTGACTCAAACAGTTTGTGGTTGCGCTGGTATTGCTTTTTAACATCGCGCAAGGCATCAAGGGCACCACGTTTGTCAAATTTGTTGATGGCTACAATATCAGCAAAGTCGAGCATGTCAATTTTCTCGAGCTGGGTAGCGGCACCGTATTCCGGTGTCATTACATACATGCTTACATCGCAGTAATCGGTAATCTGCGTATCGCTCTGGCCAATACCGGATGTCTCCAGGATAACCAGGTCGAAACCCGCAGCTTTCAGAATATCTACCGCGTCTTTAATGTATTTGGAAACGGCCAGGTTGCTCTGGCGGGTAGCCATCGAGCGCATGTACACCCGCTCGTTGCGAATGGCGTTCATACGGATACGATCGCCCAGCAGCGCACCACCGGTCTTACGTTTGGAAGGATCTACGGAGATGATACCAATCTTCTTATCCTGGAAGTCGATGATAAAACGGCGTACCATTTCATCGACCAGTGAGCTTTTACCTGCACCACCGGTACCAGTAATACCCAATACGGGCACTTTACTGTTTTCGGCTTCTTCGCGCACTTTCTTCAGCATGGCCTGGGTTTCGGGCAAGTCGCCAAAGTTTTCTACCGCCGAAATGAGGCGGCCTATATCGCGTGGATTTTTATCTGTAATGTGACCTACTTCGCCATTGAGTTGGTTTCCGGTAGGGAAATCGCTTTTCTGCAACAGGTCGTCAATCATACCCTGGAGGCCCATAGCACGTCCGTCATCGGGACTATAGATGCGGGTAATGCCATACGCATGCAGCTCTTCGATCTCCGAAGGCAGGATAACCCCACCGCCGCCGCCAAACAATTTGATGTGGCTGCAACCTTTTTCTTTCAGCAGATCGTACATGTATTTGAAATACTCTACGTGCCCACCCTGGTAAGAGGTAATGGAAATAGCATTGGCATCTTCCTGGATGGCACAATCCACTACTTCCTGCACACTTCGGTCGTGACCCAGGTGAATAACTTCGGCACCGCTGCTTTGCATAATGCGGCGCATAATATTGATGGCTGCGTCGTGACCGTCAAATAAAGATGCAGCTGTAACGATGCGCACCTTATTCTGGAGTTGATATGACATAAGTATTTTTTGTTTCGTCCGGCAGGGCAAACCTTAAACCGGGCCGTAAAGTTACAAAAAAGCCCTTAGCCCGCCACCCGTCCGGCACATTGCCTTTCCGCCCGTCCGTTATGGCTTCGGGATATCAAAAATCAGGCACCATACACATATTAATTTGTTAAATTCATATAAGAAGCCGCCACCTATGTTCCGTACCTTTCTTTGCCTGCCGGGTCTTTTGCTCTATGCTGTTGCCGCTCCGGCAGCGCAGCAGGTAGAAGCGAGACTGATTGTAAAAGCCCCTTTTGAAGAACTTACAGGAGGGGTGGTGCTCATGCAGGCCCAGGTAGCAGGCTATGCCTTGCCGCTCAATTTCATTCTCGATACGGGCAGCGGCGGCATATCGCTCGATTCTACACTGGTGGCACAATGGCACATTCCTGCGGCTTTAAGCGAGGTTACGCTGCAAGGTATTGGTGGCAATCATGCGCTTTATTTTACACCTATGCTGCCGCTGGTGGTAAACCATGTGCTGGTAGATAGTTTTAGTTTTCACATCCGCAATTACAAGGTGCTTTCCGACTACTTTGGTGTGCCCATACATGGCATCATCGGGTTTAGTCTGTTAAAGAAATACATTGCCACTATCGACTTTGATTCGCTCCTGGTGGGGTTATACAAACCAGGGCAGTTCGATTATAACCCGGGAGGCTTTAGCATTACCACCTGGCACAATCCGCTGCCACATGCACAAACCAGCATACGCAACAGCAGAAAAATAAATACCAGCCTGCTGCTGGATACCGGCGCGGGGTTATACACCCTGTTCAGCAGTTTGTTTATGACCGATAGCGCGGTACTTACCTCTGGCAATAAACCCAAACTCTCTGCCACAGTAGGAAGCACGGGCAAAGACCATCTGAAAATAACCACCCTTAAAGCCTTGAAATTTGGTCCGTATATTTTTCGCAATATCCCGGCATGTATCTACGAAGATTCGTTTAACCTGCTGGGATACCCCGACAATACTGGCCTGATTGGAAATGACCTGCTGCGCCGTTTTAACGTGGTCATCAATTACCCGGAGCGCACGTTTCACTTTACGCCCAACAGCCATTTTATGGAGTCTTTCGATTATTCCTACACCGGGCTAAGCCTCACCAAAGAAGGAGAAAACGTGTATGTAAACGATATTGTGGCCGGCTCACCTGCCGACCAGTGCGGGCTTCGCAACGGGGATATAATTTACGCCATTGGCAACAATGTATTGCCCGACCTTACCCGCATGTACAAAGCCATGCAACAGGAAGGCAAGCGTATAAAACTGGTGGTGCAGCGCAATAATGAGTTGCGGGAGCTTTACCTGGTGGTGGGCAGCATCCGGTAAGATAGCCTGTCTCACGAGAGATAAACACCGCGAACTATTCCCGCAGATTTCGCAGATCAAAAACCACGCTGATCCCGCAGATTTCCGCTTCACGATAAATCCCGTGCTACCTCCGCCGTAAAGCCAATCTACTACAATAGTTCTATCAACACATAAGGTGTGGTAACGGTGCTGCGTGTTTTACCATTCAGAAACTCTGCCGATAGCGCACTTACCCGGTAGCCCTGCATTTGGGTATGCACTTTATACGGAAGCTGCAATGCGGTTACATCTTTCAACCCTTCGGCAGTGGTCATAAGATAAACGCCTTTGCCAATACCATCGAGACTTTCGGCGGCGCCAATGGTATGCTGGGCATAGAAATGCACGCCATTCATAGACTGGTCTACTTTATAGCGGAACACTTTATCGGCCGGTAGCTCATGCTCATGCACATAACGGCCCAATACCGAAGCGGGTTGGTATTGCAGCAGGTTGGTGTAAAAATGATTGGTCAGAAAGCCGTTGATCCAGGTGATGGCAAACACCGCCACCAGCACAATTTTATACTGCGCTGCATTGCGGTACAGGGCAAACATACCAGCAAAACCAGCCATGAGGTAAACAGACCATAAAGCCCAGTTTCCGGGAAATGTAAAACGTAGGATCAGCACCGAAGCTACAAACAGCATAACGCTGATAAACCAAAGCATGCTGCTCATTACTTTAAGCGAACCAGCCTGGTGCTTTTCGTAAAGCTGATAGATAAACCAGGCGGTAACAATAGCCGCCAGCGGATACACTACAAAAATGTAATGCGGCAACTGGTATTTGGATGAACCCAGTGCGATATAAGACAATACAAAACCGCCTGCAGTGATCCATTCATTGCCAGGAGCAGCACTTTTAAAATTGCGGATCAGGTTGGTAAACTTAGCCACAAGCGCCCAAAGGAAAATAAGAATCCAGGGCAGGAAAGACCACAACATGTTTTCAAGCAGAAAGGTAAAACCCGCGCCATTGTTCCAATAAATCTCCCCGGTAATGCGGCCAAAACTCTGGGTCCAGAAGAAAAACCGCAAGCCCGACGGGCCTTGCAAGCCATACACTTCTTTTTCGGGATGCATATCAAACTGCTGGTATAAGCCAATGCACATGGGAATGAGCATGATGCCTACCCAGATAAGTCCAAGAATATATGCCGGGTGAAAAATGTTTTTCCAATCGCGTTTTACGATCAAATGAATACCTAATGCCAGCGCAGGCACTATCAAAGCTACCGGACCTTTGGCCATCATGCCCAAAGCAATAGCAGAGAAACCAATGAGCAGCTGCCACCATTTTTTATCCTGGGTCCAGCTGTATAAATATGCGATAGCGGTAATGGTAAAGCCCATCAGCAAGGTATCTGTACGAATATCGTTGGTCATGAGGAACATGCCCTGGCAGGCGGCCAGCACCAATACCCCGATCTGCGCGGTGGTTTTATTGTACAACCTTTTGGCCAGTACCCAGGTACCCCAAAGTGCCAGCAAAGCAGCCAGCAGCGAGGGAAATTTATATGCGAAATTATTTACACCAAACAGCTTCATGCTCAGACTGCTCACCCAAAACAGTAAAGGAGGCTTGTCGAGGTAGTCGCGGCCCACTTCAAACACCTGCAGGTAACTGCCGGTTTCCATCATTTCGCGGCTGATGGTTGCGTATTGCGAAGCATCAATATCCATGGTGTCGACGCGCACGCCTGTAAACCAAACCAATATAGCGAGGACCAGTAAAGGCCGGAACCATTTATCCATGTGGTAGAAGTTGCCGCAAATGTACGGAATAGGAATTGCGAATTAACGGATTTCGGATTTGCGGATGCCGAATGACGGATTATGAATGGCAGATTTGCGGATGGCGAATTGAGGCGGTAAGATTAAATTGTTCGTTCAGACCTGGCAGCGCCTTAAGGTGGCCGAGCTTCGGTAACTGAGCTTGTCGAAGTTGTCGAAGCCCACCATGCACAAAAAAGCCCCTGCTTTATAGCAGAGGCTTTCTCGAAATATGTTATCTCTTTATTTATGCATCGTAACCAGCGGCACATTGGTGTGCAAAGCCATTTTGCGGGTACTGCTGGAGTTGAACAACAATTCAAAGAAATTGTGTTTGCGGGGGAACATAACCAACAAGTCGATTCCCTTATCGTACACATAAGCGTTTAACCCGTCTACCAGGCTCAGATTATCATTAAAATCGCAGATTGCATCGGGGAAAGCATGCTTAAGCGCATCGAGGTGAATAGCGGTATCGCTGTTGGGGAAATCATTACCACTGTCGATATGAACAAAATGAACGGTAGCACCCAACACACCTGCCATTTCGAGCAATTGCTCTGCCGGTATGGTTTCTTTCATGCTTTTCAGATCCAGGGCTACTGCAATCCGTTTAATGAGGCGGTAACGGGCTTCCTGCGGTATAACCATTACCGGAGCCTGTATATTGCGTATAGCTCCAAAAGTGTTGCTTCCCATCAGCAGGGTTTCAAACTCGCTCTTACCAGTAATACCCATCATAATCAATATAGGATTTAAAGCTTCGGCAGTTTCCTGCAATACCGAAACAAAATCCCCTTTCCCAATCTCGTACCTGATATTGCCGGCAAATCCTTCCTTGCGCAGCATCTCTGCTACATGGTCTAATCCTTCCTGCGAGGCCTCTCTCATTTCTTCATCACTGAGTAAGGGCATAGGCACTTCAGACAGCGAAATAGGAATATTGTAGGCATGCAGTAACGTTACATCAGCATGAATATCTCCTGCCAGCTTTGCAGCATAGATCGCTGCATTGGAGGCTACTTCCGAAAAATCTGTAGGAACTAATATGGTGCTCATGGTGGTTGCTTTTCTTTTTAAGTTACAAATCTTTTGCCAGCTTTAATTTCAGCACTGGTTATTTATGAATAGCCAGCACCGGAATATGTGTATGCAGCGCAATTTTGCGGGTATTGCTTTCGCCAAAAATCTGGGTGAGCAAACCATGCTTACGCGGAAACATCATCAAACAATCGATCTGCACATCCCGGATAAACATATCAATCCCCTCGGTGATCTCCTTACTTTTAATAAAGTGCATGGCTTCGTTGGGAAACTCCGACTTAATATCACGGTACTCGGCAGGCGCATCCATTGCATATTGCTGGTTGCCGGAATCTACGTTTACAAAATGTAACTCGGCCTTGAAGAAACTGGCAAAGCTCTTAACCAGACCATTGGGCACGGTTTCTTTTACATGTTTAAAATCGCAGGATACGCCAATGCGTTTGATGGGTTTATACACCGCATCTTTAGGCACCACCATTACCGGCACATGCATTTCCTGGATCGCGTTAAAGGTATTGCTGCCTATTAAAAGGGTTTCGAATTTACCTTTGCCCGTTGTAGCCATTACAATCAGAAAAGGTTCCTCTGCCTGCACGGTTTCGAGCATTACTTCCAGCAACACACCCTCTTTAACAATCTTCCTGATCTCGCCTCTGAAACCGGCGTTTTGCAAACGGGTCTCCAGCTTATCCATATTTTCCATAGCGGCGGTGTGGAAATCGTTGTCAGACACCACATTAATAGAAGAAGGGGTTACCGAAACCGGGAGAATATAGGCATGCAACAGTACCAGCCGGCAGTCCTTATCCTGCCCCAGACCGGCGGCATAAACAGCCGCATTTTCTGACAATTCGGAGAAATCTGTAGTTACTAAAATCGTTGACATAGTTTTATGATTGGGTTTACTTAAAGTTACGAAATCCCTTTAAGTAAACCCATGATCTATATCAGGTTATGCCTATGCTAATGCAGTATTAATACACCTTTTCGCCATTGCAATAGGTACCCATAATTTTGATGTTGAACAGGGATGATTCCGGCGCAGTCATCAGATCCTGGTCGAGCACCACAAAATCGGCCACTTTACCAGGTTCCAGACTGCCTTTCTGGCTTTCTTCGAAGGCTGCACGCGCAGCCCAGATGGTCATGCCCCGCAATGCCTGCTCACGGGTAAGGCCTTCTGTTTTCAGAAACCCATCTGCCGGAAAACCTTTCTGGTCTTTGCGCACTACAGCGGCGTAAAAAGTATACAACGGATTCAGATACTCTACCGGAAAATCGGTACCCAATGGCAGCCAGCCATTTTGTTTTAACAGTGATTGGTAAGCATAAGCTTCTTCCATCCTGTCTTTACCCAGGCGGTCTGCCGCCCAGTACATATCGCTGGTCGCATGCGTAGGCTGCACCGAAGGGATAATATCGTAATCGCCAAACCAATGACGGTCGTTGTCATGCACAATCTGGGCATGTTCAATACGCCACCTCAGATCATTATGCTGCTGTAAAGTATGCGCGTAAATCCGGAGCAGCACCCGGTTGGCGCTATCACCAATGGCGTGTGTACACACCTGGAAACCAATTTGTTTTAATTGTGCTACGCGCTTTACAAAATACAGGCTATCGCTCAGCAGAAAACCGCTGTGGCCGGGCTTATCGGTGTAGGGATGCAGCAGACATGCGCCTCTGGAACCCAATGCACCATCGGCATACAATTTAAAACCACGCACCTGCATCCGGTCTGCTTTTACAGGTCCGCTTTTACTGTAAATGCGATAGTTCTCTTCGTTATCGCTCAACAATCCATACCAGCGGATTTTGAGTTTGCTTGTTTTGTAGGCCGATTGCATCCATTGCACGGTAGAGTGCGATACACCGCAATCCTGTACAGAAGTAAGCCCCAGTTCGAAACAATCTTTTTCTGCCTGCTTAAAATAAGCGATGGCCTGGGCTTTGCTTAAGCCTGGTACAATGTTTTCTACCGGCGCCATTGCATTATCGATCAATATGCCGGTGAGTTCTCCATTTTTCACCTCTACCTCACCGCCTTCGATATGGGTTTTGGTAGTAATTCCAGCCATTTGCAGCGCTTTGGCATTACACAAAACAGCGTGGCCATCAATGCGTTTAAGAATGACCGGCCTGTCGGGAAACAAACGGTCCAGCTCCTTACGGTTGGGGTACTGCTTTATCGCCCAATCGTTTTGGTCCCAGCCACGGCCATAGATCCATAAGCCAGGCGCATCAGGTGCATAAGCAACCAATTTTTGAAGAATCTCTTCGTAAGACTTAGTACCAATAAGATTGCACTTGTACATATCCATTGCATAGCCTGTAAAATGGCAATGCGCATCTATAAAACCAGGGTAGACATACTTGCCGCCCAAATCGTTCAGCGTAGCTTTAGGATAGGTCTGCTGCAATTGCTGCAAACTTCCCACGGCCTTGATTTTACCCTCCTGCACACACATGGCTTCGGCCGCATCAAACGAAGAATTAACCAGGTAAAATTTAGCATGGTGATAGATCACCGTTTGGGCCTGCATTACACCGCCCAGCAACAGCAGCAATAGTAACAACCGTAACTTAGCCATAAACTAGAAGGAAAGCTTTTTGTGCATAATAAAATCGTTGAGCCAGAATTGATCGAGCGGAATGTCTACTTCATCCACCACCTCAAACCCTTGTTTGTCGTAAAAATTCTTAGCCGGATTGTAGCGGTTTACATTCAGCTCCAGCAACGAAGCGCCCATTGGCAGGATATGCTTAATGGTAGCATCCATCAATGTTTTGCCCAGGCTACGCCCTTGCGCATCTGGCAGCAGGTATATCTTACTGAGTTTAAATACACCAGGTCTTTGTCCATCCTGTATGGTATGGGTGTAGCCATATAATTTCCCTTCTTCTTCGGCCACCAGGAAATGATGACCGGGTTGTTGCAACTGCTCTCCTATAAGTGCTTCATTATAAAACCGGTTGAGCATAAACCGGATCTGCTCTTCGGAGATAATGCCCTGGTAGGTATGCGGCCAGGTTACTTCTGCTATATGTATGATGGAAGCTATATCTTCCGGCACGGCTGTTCTTATTTCCATGATGATGTGGTTATTCGTTGTTTTCGCCAAAAAAGTTCTTATACTCCTTACGCCATTTACGTAGGGGCAGTTCTACAAAGTTATGGTCTATGTGCTTAATTTTCTTTCCCTTAGCGTTAAGTGTAAATTGGTAGGCATCTTCAAAAATAGCATCGCCGGCCAGTACCGATACAATGTAGCGGTTGTACGCTTCAGAAGGATGATGTATAAATATCACGGGAACCACAGCGCCTGTGGAATCATAGTTCCACAATGCCTGTTTTACTTCCTTAATACATTTAATCCGTTGCACTATTTTACTTTCCTGCTCCGTAAAAGTCTGCATCAAGAAATACCGACGGGAGAAAGAATCCATATTGGTTTTCCAGGCAGCGGTATGGTCTCCGACAGGCACCAGCTCACGCCCTTTGCGATCGACCAGCACCCATTTGCTACCGGCATATCCGCAGCAATGTTCGGGGTCTTTACTATCAAATACTACATATTCACAATCATAACAGGCTTCTGCCACGCCGCCTTCAAATGCGGCTACAAAACTATATTTTGCCGGAATCACCTTATTGCCCCAGAAATCCACCCAACCCATTTTCTCATTCTCCACAAACCGGCTCAGCCCCTCCTGGTTATAATCAGGCCCATTGTCGTACCAGAAAGGCGCATATAAAAATTTACCTGTCCGGTCAAAAGCTTTTAAACGATAATTATAATGCATAGCGCTGGGCGTACCAGGCATGGTAGTGTCCATCAGAAAAAAGATCTGGTCCGTAATTTTTTCGCCAGGCTCATTCCAAAGCAGGTAAAAATGCGGCGGAACAATTATTTCGTCTCTCTCTGTTTTAACCCCGCCAATGCTACTGTCCGGCCCGGTGGTAAAAAACCGCAATACGGCTCTTTTATGCCCACTGGCTGCTCCGCTACAAATCAATAAAACACTGAGTAAACATACCACCAGTCTCATACAATAACATTAATTTTAGGGCCAGAAAACAATCCCTTCAAGCCTTTATGTATACCGAAGATCAGCAAAAACAATTATATGCCCTTACGCAGCGCCTGCTCAAAGCCGTTGACAATACTGCTACCGGTGAGCTGAACGACCTGAGGACCATCATTAACTTCAGCGACTGGCGGTATTATGTAGAAAGCAATCCGTACCTCACCGATTTTGAATACGACCAACTCTTTGCCAAACTCAAACAGCTTGAAGCTGCCAATCCAGACCTTATAACCTCCGATAGTCCTACCCAAAGGGTGGCACAGGGCTTAACTACCACATTTAAAAATGTGCCGCACCTGGTGCCTATGCTGAGCCTCGACAATAGTTACAATGCCGATGACCTGCTGGATTGGGACCGTAAATGCCGCGAACTGAGCGGAACTGCCGAAGTAGAATATTCTGTAGAACCCAAATTTGACGGGGCCAGTATTTCGCTGATTTATGAAGACGACCAGCTGGTAAGGGGTACTACCCGTGGCGATGGTATTGCAGGAGAAGATATAACGGTAAATGTGAAACAGATACGCTCCATTCCGCTCTCGGCCAAATTCTCGGATTACGGTATAAGACAAGTAGAAATCCGTGGCGAGATCATTATGACCAAAACCGCGTTTAACCAATACAATGAACAACTGATAGAGCAGAATCTGCCGCCACTGGCCAACCCCAGAAATGCGGCCTCGGGCTCGCTGCGGATGAAAGATCCCAAAGAGGTAGCCAAGCGCAACCTTGATGCGTTTTTATACCATCTTGCTTACCATACCAACATCGACGATGCGCCGGACCATAAAGCACTGGACGAGCATTACAGCTCGCTGGATATGCTGTACAAACTGGGTTTCCGGTCGCCTGTAAAAGAAGCGCAGGTGTTTAAGGGCATACAACCGGTGATCGATTACTGCCAGACTTTTGAAGCCGGGCGCGATAACCTGCCGTATGAAATTGATGGTATGGTGATTAAGGTAAACAGCCTTGACCTGCAAGATAAACTGGGCATGACCAGCCACCACCCCCGCTGGGCCATCGCTTATAAATTTAAAGCCCGCCAGGCCACGAGTATCCTGCGCAGGGTAGAGTTCCAGGTGGGCCGTACCGGCAGCATTACACCGGTGGCCAAGATCGATCCGGTGTTTATTGGTGGTGTTACCGTGGGCTCTATTTCGCTGTTTAACGAAGATGTGATTCGCGAAAAAGACCTTAAAATTGGCGATACCGTGCTGGTAGAGCGTGCAGGAGATGTAATTCCCTATATCGTGCGGTCTGCGGCAGAATTCAGAGATGGTACAGAAACCGATATTGTATTCCCCACCAACTGCCCGGTGTGCAACGATCCGCTGTTTAAGCCCGAGGGCGAAAGCGCGTGGCGTTGTGTAAACATCAATTGCGAAGCACAGGTGCTGGAAAGACTCATGCACTTTGTAAGCAAAGACGCGATGGACATTCGCAGCCTGGGCGAAAGCAATGTGCGCAAATTCTACGGCATTAACCTGCTCAAAACCATACCGGATATTTACCGTTTCAACTTCGAAGGCTTAAAAGGGCTGGAAGGATTTGGCGCCAAGTCGATGGAGAATTTAAAAACGGCAATTGAGGCGTCTAAAACGCAACCCTTAAACCGTTTAATTTTTGCTTTGGGCATCCGTTACATTGGCGAGACTACGGCCAAAACCCTTGCCAATGCTGTATCTCACATACTGGACCTGCAACAAAAAACAGAAGCCGACCTGCTCACCCTCGAAGATGTAGGCCCTAAAGTAGCAGGCTCTGTGGTTCAATTCTTCAGCAACGAAGACAACATACACATGTTGCAGGAACTGGAAAAACTGGGCGTAAACTGCACCAATACCAAGCGGCAGCACAGCACCGAAGAAGGCGCGCTTACCGGCAAAACATTCCTGTTTACCGGAACATTGTCGCAATTTAAACGCAGCGATGCCGAAGCTATGGTAGAAGCCAAAGGCGGCAAACTCTTAGGTGGTGTAAGCAGCAAACTCAATTACCTGGTAGTGGGCGAGGATGCGGGCAGCAAGCTCGAAAAAGCCAAAAAGATAAGCACCGTAGCCATTTTAACCGAAACCGAATTTCTGGACCTGATGCAACAGGCCTAACATACATTAAAGACCGGCATTGGAGCAATCCTTTGCCGGTTTTTATATACTCCTTTACACATGATGGATATTTCTACGGACGAACGCTTTATGCGGGAGGCAATCAAAGAAGCGAAAAAAGCCCTTGCGGCAGAAGAAGTACCTATTGGCGCGGTAGTGGTAATGGATGGGCAGATTATAGCCCGTGGGCATAATATGGTAGAAACGCTGAACGATTGCACCGCGCATGCCGAGATGATAGCACTTACCGCTGCGTTTAACCAACTGGGTAGTAAATACCTGATGACGGCTACGCTGTATGTAACGATGGAACCTTGTGTGATGTGCTGTGGGGCCTTGTATTGGAGTAAAATAGGGCGCATTGTATTTGGCGCTGCCGACGAAAAGAATGGCTACAGCAGGCTGCAAGCGCCGGTAAATCCTTTTCATCCGAAAACCCAATTGGTAAAAGGCATGCTCGAAACAGAATGTCTTACATTAGTAAAAGACTTTTTTGCTGCGCGCCGTAAATAATCAGGGGCGCAGCTTTTTCATTTCTTCTGCTACTTCACGGGAGCCATTGTCGCGCTGCTCCAGCTCTTCAACAATGTGGTTGTAATTTTTATTATCTCGGTTTTGCGATAGCTTATACGCCGCTTCTATTTTATCGATAGATACAGAGAATCCTATAATACCTTTCAGATGATCCTCTACCATACCGGCAGGCAGGTTTTGGAGACTCAAAGGATGGGCCACGCTGCTTTCCAGCGCGTCCATCATATACTGCAAAGAGGTATATAATTCCTGCGCTGTCTGAATATGCAACCTTCCGGTTACATGTACAGCAATATAGTTCCAGGTGGGCACATTATCATGATCGTACCACGAAGAAGAGATGTAGGTATGCGGCCCCTGAAATACCAGCAACGCTTCGGTTACATTTTTGATAACCCCGGCATGTGGATTAGCGATGCTGATGTGTCCGGTAAGTTTTTCTAACCCTTCAGCATCCTTCTCCAGCATCACCGGCAAGTGGGTAACATAGGGCACATTATTGGCCACGCTGATGAGTGTTGCAAAAGATTGCTTGCTTATAAAACCAAGCAATTCTTCACGATCTGGATTTCTGAATGATTTAGGCACGTACATACACCTATTTTTTTTCGGCTATAATAAACACTTCTGAACCGGCCCTGGGCTTGATGGAGTTATGGCAAGGCTCCAATTTTACTGCTGCAAACCGCTCATTAAACAACGAAGCATACTCGGCGCTGCTGCCGCCAAACGGAGGCCCTGCCTGCTCAAAACTACGGTCAAACAATACACCTGCCAGTTTACCGCCCGGCTTAAGAATGAAATGCATTTGCAGCACGTAAGGCAAGCGCTGGGCAGGATCCAGGGCGCAGAAAAAAGTTTGCTCCAGCACCAGGTCGTATTGCGATCCCGGCAGATCGAAGAAATCGCCGTGAATCAATTGCACCGGCTTGCCAGACAGTTGCTTACGCAACCTTTCAATAGGTGTGGCAGAAATATCAATTACGGCAACATTGGTAAATCCTTTCTCAACAAGGTATTCTACCTCATACCCATTGCCGCAACCCGGCACCAGAATGGCCATATCTTTATTGGTCAGGCTGTCGATATATTCGGTCAGCGGTGGTGTAGGCATGCCCACATCCCAACCGCTCTGGTCCTTTGCATAGCGGTTTGTCCAGTATTGTTCATCCAGGTTCATATGCTTATCCGGTTTCGTTATTTATTCAATGTTACAGCTTGTTCCGCATACTGGTTGTTACAGTTGGCGGGCACTATCATTGCAGCCCGTGCGGTATCGCCATTAACGCCTTTGCTGTAACCAAAAGTGTAGGTCATCTTTAACCGGTGCTCTGAAAGCAAAACTTCGGGCACACGCACCGTATCCAAAACCACTACTACGCCGGTATCTCCTTTAACGATCTTATTCACTGGCCCGGAAATATAGAATGTATCCTGAGGGGTAAGGTTATAAATTGAAAACCTTACCGGAATACTTAAATTATATTGGTGCAACACATTAAACCGGCCCAGGTTGGTTTGCTGCAACAAGGTATAACTGGGCGAATCGCAGGATAATCCGTTCATGGCCACACTGAGCTTGCCCTTTACCCCGCCTATAATGGTACTGGTCGTAAAAGCAACCCGATAAGTACCATCGGGAGCAGTGGTGGTAAGCTCATTTGCGCCAGGCAATCCACAGCCTTTATTATCCAGCATGTCTCCATTTCCTTTGAAGGAATATTGCACACTTACATTCTTCAACGGCTGGTTGGTGCAAAGGTCATACACCACACCATCTACCGTATAATCTACCTGCTTACAATCTTCTTTGCAGGAAGCAAATCCGGCACTTATCAATACACCAAGCAGCAGGGTTATGTTTAATAATTTCATACAATGCGGTTTAAAACACAAGCAGGTTATGGTTATGCCATTTCACTCAGCTCCAGCCAGCGCAGTTCTTTCTCCTCCAGCAAAGCCGTAATCTGCCCAATACGTTCGGTCATTTTTTGCAACTCGCTGTATTCGGTAGCGCCTGCACCCAGTTTATGTTCAATGTCTTTTTTCTCCTGCTCCAATCCGGCTATCTCTTTTTCCAGCAATTCAAATTCACGCTTTTCTTTGAAAGACATTTTTTTAGCAGCAGGTTTTTCAACCACCACCACCGCAGCTACAACTTCCTCTACCTTTTTAGTCTTTACATCTCTCAATTCTTTTTCCTTCTGCTCCTGGAGTTTTACCCACTCCCGATAATCGGTAAAGTTGCCCGGAAAATCTTTCACCTGGCCTTCGCCTTCAAACACCAGCAGATGGTCTACAATTTTATCCATAAAGTAACGGTCGTGCGATACAATAACCACACAACCCGGATAATCGACCAGGAACTCTTCGAGAATACCCAGCGTAGGCAGATCGAGATCGTTGGTAGGCTCATCGAGCACCATAAAGTTAGGATTGCGGTACAGGATGGTAAGCAACTGCAAACGGCGGCGCTCTCCACCGCTCAGGCGGCTGATATAGGTATATTGCTGCTCCGGTGTAAACAGGAAACGCTCCAGGAACTGCGCCGCGCTGATCTTTGAACCATCTGCCAGCGGGAAGAACTCGGCAAATGATTTTACGTATTCGATCATACGCATATCTTCTTTAAACTCCAGTCCCTTTTGCGAAAAATTGCCGAATACTACCGTTTCGCCCACGTTAATCTTGCCACTGTCCTGGGTTTCGAGACCCAACAGCATGTTTACGAAAGTAGATTTACCCACACCGTTCGGGCCCACAATACCAACTTTTTCTCCGGTGTTAAACGTATAATCGAATCCTTCTAAAATCTTTTTGTCGCCAAAGGCTTTGTATACCTTTTTCAGCTCCAGCACCTTGCCACCCAAACGGGTCATTTTCACCTGCAACTCCAGTTTTTTCTCTTCCATGCGTTTGGTAGCACGTTCCTGCAGTTCATAAAACGCATCTACCCTCGATTTGGATTTGGTGGTACGTGCTTTAGGTTGCTTACGCACCCATTCCAGCTCGCGGCGGTATTGGTTTTTGGCATGGGCAAGATTGGCGGCTTCATTCTCTTCGCGTGCAGCTTTATCTTCCAGGTAGCGCTGGTATTTGCCCCGGTGCACAAAAATGGTTTCGCGCTCCATTTCCAGGATCTCGTTACACACTTCATCCAGAAAATAACGGTCGTGCGTTACCAGCAGCAGGGTAATGCGTTCTTTAGACAAGAAATACTCCAGCCACTCTACCATTTCCACATCAAGGTGGTTGGTAGGCTCATCCATAATAAGCAGGTAATGGCCGGCTTCGTACATCACATCGGTGAGGGCTTTGGCCAGGGCCACACGCTTACGCTGCCCCCCGCTCAATAATTTGAGGGGCTGGTCGAGGTAGGTGATTTGCAAACGGCCGAGAATCTGTTTTACCACCGCGTCAAAATCCCAGGCGTTCATGTTATCCATGGCCGTAATGGCGTCGTGTATCTGCGCTTCGGTAGAGGCGGGGTTGGCATGTGCCAGCTCATAATCACGCACCACCTTCATTTTAGGATGGTCGTGCAGTAATATATTGTCCAGCACCGTTAGCTCTTCTGCAAAAGTATGCTCCTGCTCCAGCAGCACTACTTTTACATCTTTATGCACCCAAACCGTTCCGGAATCGGGCACTTCCTCGCCGGCAATAATCTTAAGCAGGGTACTTTTACCGGTACCGTTCTTGGCCACCAGCGCTATTTTATCGCCTTCCTCAATGTGAAACGAAATATTTTTGAACAGTGGTTTTACACCGTAACTTTTGGTTAATCCTTCTACTGAAACGTAATGCATGGCGCGAAATTACGGATTCAAAAGCATTACAGATTGACGGATTATGAATTAGCGGATTATAGATAAACGGATGGCGGATTGACGAATTAAGCACCTGACCTTCAACCACTTTACTTATACAAAAGAAAACGCCCCGCTTTCGCAGGACGTTTCTCGTCGGGGAACTTCTATAATAATGTTGTTTAACTTTTATTTTACCAGTCGGATAGATTTGATTTCTTCTCCGGATTTAATGTTCAGTACATACATGCCTTTGGCCAGGTTATCGAGGTTGTTTACCGTTACCACATTGCTGCCTGCGTTCAGTTGCTCCATTTGAGTAGCTACCAGGCGGCCGTCCAGGCTGTACAGCATAATGGCGGTAGCTTCTGAC
>JAVBJN010000009.1:0-44955 GCA_031546985.1 Chitinophagaceae bacterium | reverse complement strand
CAAGACTCCAGTGGGATACAACCATTTTAGAGTGGCTAACGCTCCTGTAGACTAAACGACCAGGGTACCAATGCTGCCTGGTCTAAGACCTCAGGTGCATATACTCCGGTATCTAAATCCGGTTCTTACTCTGCCCGTTTCCACTCTTACAGTGCCGCAAGCACCCCAGGTTATATGCTGCTGCATATGAATCTGAGCACCGTGACCGGTACCAAAGGACTGAGTTATTATATTAACAATACCAGCGGCGGCGACTCCCTGAAAGTATTGTTGTCTACCGATAGCGGTGTGACTTACAGCGTGGTAGATGTATTTAGCAGCCCAAGTAATGGTTGGTATCCCAGAACGGTAAACCTGACCAGCAACTCGGCTAAATCGATCATCAAATTTGAAGGATCTGCCTATGGCGGTTCTGGTGGTAACGATATTGGTATCGATGAAGTAACTGTTACAGGCCCATGCTCGGGCGCTCCTTTTGCAGGCAGCGTTACGCCAGCAGGTCCTATCAGCTCATGCGGCGGCGAAAGCTTTGTGCTTAACGCAACCGGAACCACTTTTGCCGGTGGTGTTACCTATCAGTGGCAGCAATCGCCTAACGGTACTACCGGTTGGGTAAATGCAGTAAGTGGTCTTGGTGCTACTTCATTGCAGTATACTACACCGCTGGTGCTGCAAACCACTTTCTACAGACTTGCAGTAACCTGTGGTACTCAAACCAGTTATACCGCGGCTGTAGCTATTTATATTTCTATCCAGCCTAAGTTTGCATCCTTCCCTTATCAGCAGGATTTCGAAACCTGGGCTAACTTCTGTAATACTTCAGATGCACCTGCAGACAGCAGTTGGAGAAACCAACCGCCTACAGGTAACCCTTCCTGGAGAAGAAATGACCAGGGGACTTCTGCCGGTTGGACTTCACCAACCTCAAGCATGTATTCTCCTGCATCTACTTCAGGTACATACTCTGCCCGTTTCCACACGTATTATGCACCTACAAATACACAGGGTATAATGTCGTTGTTTGTAAACCTGGCACCAGGTTCTGCCAGCAAAAAACTGAATTTCGATTACATAAACCCAGGTGGTAGCGACCAACTGGAAGCAGGCCTGTCTGTTGATGGTGGTAGTACCTATACCGCGTTGTATTCTGGTACCTCAACCGGTTCATGGACGAGCATCGTAGCTCCGTTAACGTCTAACGCTGCCAATGCCATTTTCCGCTTCAGATCAACAAGCGATTACGGCGATGATATGGGTATCGATAACCTCACTATCGTAGAAGATTGTGCAGGTACGCCTAATGCCGGTACCGCCATCACTGTTCCTGCGCCTCCTTGTAAAACCAAACCATTTACCCTCAAACTCAACAACAATATTATTGCTGCTGGTTTGACCTACCAATGGCAGGAGTTCAGCAGTGGCAACTGGAACAATATTGGTACTGCCGGCGCTAATGCTGCTTATACCTACAGCGCTCCGGCCAGCGTAGCCGATACTGCTTACTACCGTTGTGTGGTAACCTGTACCGCTACCAGCCTGATGGACACTTCTGTAATTGATACCGTTGTGTTTAATCCATTCTACCTGTGCTACTGCGATGTGGTGATTAATGCCACACCAACCGGTAACCCATGGATCGATTCTATTAGTGTGAGCAATGTATTGCCGGTAACCAATACCGCGATACGTGCTTCTAACCCTGGTGTAAACGTTAGTACACAATATTATCAGCATCCGATCACTCCGTTTACAACCGATACGATCGCCATGACCGATACTGCTAAAATCCGTCTGCGTATGGGTGGCAGTAACAATAAAACAATTGGTATGTGGGTCGATCTGAACCGTAACGGTTTGTTTGATGCGGCCGAATTCCAGTTGCTGGGTACCAACGTAGGTACGGGTAACAATATCGTGTACAACGCTGCTTATTATATACCAGATACTGCCAAACGTGGCTACACTGGTATGCGTATTATGGTGGCCAATGGTTATACCCCTACATCGACTGCCGCTTGCGGAAGCACCAGCTTCAGCAGTGGTGAGGTAGAAGACCTGGTGGTGTTCCTGGAATACCCTCCATGCTCTAACCCTCCTTACCCTGGCGTGGCTTCGGTAAACAAGGTTAAAACCTGCCCTTCATATCCTATAAAACTTAAAGTAGCAGGATACCAGCAACAAGTAACGGGCCTTAGCTTCCGCTGGCAGATTTCAAATGATGGCACCAACTGGTCTTATGTGCCGTTTGCCACAAAAGATACTGCTACGGCAAGTATCCAGTTCCCGATCAACTACTTCCGTTGCGAAGTAAAATGTTACGGTGGCCAGGCTTCTTACAGCAATAATGTAAAAGTAACCGCACACCCAGACTACGCTTGCTACTGCTACAGTGCCTCTGCAGATACAGACAGCACCAACAGCAGCGATATCGGCACCTTTAGCTTTGGCAGCTTCCTGATGTACACCCCAGGTGGTACCCACCTGCTCAATCCTAACTCGAAAGAGATCTATACCGATTACATCGATAATGGTCCTATCGTAGCATGGGCAGACAGTACTTACAAACTGAGTGTGTTCCATATCTCTGGCAACGCTGTACATAAAGATGCTAAAGTGACTGTGTTTATCGATTACAACCGTAATGGCCATTACGATATACCGCAGGAAAGAGTATTTACCGGATACAGCGTAGCCAACAGTTACAACCTGTTTGGTACCGTGCATATCCCAACCACCATCAGCGTAGGTTTAACCGGCTTGCGTGTGGTGCTCAACGAAAACATCAATCCTAACATTCCTTCAGATGAAGGTTGCGGCGAGTACGCTAACGGAGAAACAGAAGATTACCTGGTAAACCTGAAATCGAACCTGCCTGCAGTAGGCATTACCGAGATCGATGGTGTGCAGGAGTTTAGTCTGTATCCGAACCCAACTTCCGGTCAGGTAAACATCTACTTTAAAGCACAACGCAGCGAGAAGATGAGCCTGGTAGTAACCAACGTAGCGGGTCAGGTGGTGAAAGAAGAAACCCTGGATGTTAAATCCGGAGCCTTCTACAAAACCTTTGATCTGACACAAACAGCTAAAGGCGTATACTTCGTAAAACTGTCATCAGGCAGTAAAGGAAGCATTATCAGAAAGGTAGTGGTACAGTAAGTACTGCTTCATATTTAAAAAAATCCCTCCCTGTTCTATTACAGGGAGGGATTTTTGCTTTTATACAGAAAATCAAAGGGTTGGCCTGTCTGTTTTATACTATTACTATATTTTTTAAGTATAACTTCTATTTTTGTCCAACCTTTTGAGGATATTCGGGTGTCATTAAAAAAGGGAAAGCGTATTTTTTTAAGAATCATATGCTTGTGGGTGTTGAAATGAAAATACATTTCTGAAAAGTATAATAATATAGTAAATTACTATCTGTAAAACGGCTAATATGAAGAATGGTTTACTCAGATCGTTATTGTTGTTGGTGGCAATAACGTTCCTTTCCAATTTCAAGGCTTGGGCCCAACCCATTCCTACGTATGGCTTTCAGGCGACGACTGAGCCATATGTATACCTAACGGGGGGTACCAACATTGCATGGGGCAATGGTACGGACGATACCTGGTCTAACGCAGGTGTGACCCTTGGATTTGCGTTTAAGTTTGGTAACGTTACCTACAACCAGTTGTGGGTTTCTACCAATGGTTACATCTCTTTTACGGCGCCTCCAACCACCTTTTCTACGGCGGGTAACGATGCTGCCAATGTTGGGGGTGTAGCCCCTATGATTTTTCCGTTATGGGACGATCTCGATATGGGCATAGCCGCATCGCAGGCCAGTTACAGCGTAACCGGAGCTACCCCCAACAGGGTGTGTACTATAGAATGGAAAAGCCTGGAGTGGAACTGGAGTTCTTCTGCCAACACCCTTTCTATGCAGGTAAAGCTGTACGAAACCTCCAATAAAATTGAATTCCTGTACAAACAAGAGGCCGATGCCGGTAGCCCGGGTGGTTCGGGTGGTGCTTCCATAGGTATTGCCGATGGTTTAACCGGGTACCTTGCTTTAGATAACTCCACCGCGGCAGCTACAGCTTCGTCTACAACATTTGCTACCGGTATTGCAGCCAAGCCAGCCACCAACCAGAAATTCATTTTCTTCCCGCCTGCACCATGTGCGGGCAAGCCTAATTCTGGTAATGTAAATCCGGCTACGGTGGTAATTTGTCCGGGTATGAGTACCACATTGGGTTTGGTAGGCAATACCATTGAATCTAACCTTACTTACCAGTGGCAGGATTCATCATCGCTTACCGCCGGTGTTTGGGTAGACGTGGCAGGTGCTACCAATACCTCGATCACTACGCCGCCGGTTAACGTACCTACCTGGTTCCGGATGGTTACTACTTGTACCAACTCATCACAAACCGATACTACAGATGTGCAGGCTTTTGTAGCACTTAGCCCTGCTCCGCTTTATAAGCCCATTCCTTATGTGCAGAGCTTTGAATCGTGGATCAGCTATTGCGCTACCAACGATAAACCAGATTCTGCCTGGGCGCAGGATTTTGTAACCGGCGATAAAAGCTGGCGCAGAAACGACCAGGCTGCCTCTGCTGCCTGGACCAACAGTGGTAATGGTGCTTACACACCAGCTGCTACCGACGGTACTTTCTCTGCCCGTTACCATTCTTATTTCCAGAATGGGGTAGGTGCACTGCGACTGCATGTAGATGCATCGGTAGGCTCACCTACCTCGAAAGCGCTGGCTTATGACGCGATTAACCTGTCTACCGCTACAGGGCTCGATTCTCTGAAAGTATTCCTTTCGGTAGATAGTGGCGCCACCTTTAGCCAGATCGATGGCATTGGTGTAACCAGCGGCTGGAGCCCAAGATTATTAAACATTAATACCAACAGCCGTAAAACCATTATCAGGTTTGAAGGTAAAGCAGCGTTTGGTAACACTACAGATATTGGCCTCGATAACGTTAAGGTATTGCCCGCTTGCGTAAGCATGCCGGTAGCCGGTACGGTAAGCCCGGCCGGTCCTGTTTATACCTGTATTGGCAACACACATACCTTAACAGCGGTGGGTACCTCTCTTGCAGGTGGCCTTACCTTTACCTGGCAGGATTCTATTCCCGGTGTACCCGGTTGGAACACTGCTGCCGGTATCGGTGGCAACACTTTGCAGTTTACCACTGCCGCTGTAATGCAGGATAAATACTTCCGTCTTAAAGTGCGTTGCGATAATACAATGGATTCCTCTTATGGTGCTATTGTACGTTTTATTTTGCCTAAACCTAAGTTTGCGGTTATACCGTATACCCAGGGTTTTGAAAGCTGGTTCTCACTGTGTAACAATACAGATAAGCCAGACTCCAGCTGGACACAACAATATTATAGCGGCGAAAGCTCCTGGCGCAGAAACGACCAAGGTACCAATGCCGGATGGGCTAATACTACCGGTGCTTATACCCCGGTATCCAAATCGGGTTCGTTCTCTGCCCGTTACCACTCTTTCAGTGCTACCACACCAGGTTACATGCTGCTGCATATGGACCTGAGTACTGTGGCCGGTACCAAAGGACTGAGTTATTATATTAACAATACCAGCGGTGGCGACTCCCTGAAAGTATTGTTGTCTACCGATAGCGGTGTGACCTACAGCCTGGTAGATGTATTTAGCAGCCCAAGTAATGGTTGGTATCCCAGAACGGTAAACCTGACCAGCAACTCGGCTAAATCAATCATCAAATTTGAAGGATCTGCCTATGGCGGTTCTGGCGGTAACGATATTGGTATCGATGAAGTAACTGTTACAGGCCCATGCTCGGGCGCTCCTTTTGCAGGCAGCGTTACACCAGCAGGTCCTATCAGCTCATGCGGCGGCGAAAGTTTTGTGTTTAACGCAACAGGCACCACATTTGCCGGTGGCATTACCTTCCAGTGGGAGCAATCGCCTAACGGTACTACCGGTTGGGTAAATGCCTTAGGTGGTATAGGCGCTGCTACATTGCAGTACACTACACCAATGGTAAACCAGACCACTTACTACCGTCTCAAAATTACCTGCGGTACCCAGTCCAGCACTACCGCCGCGGTTCCTGTTTTTGTATCTATCAATCCTAAATTTGCGGTGTTCCCTTACCAGCAGGATTTCGAAACCTGGGCTAACTTCTGTAATACTTCAGATGCGCCTAGCGACAGCAGCTGGAGAAACTTCCCGCAAACGGGTAATCCTTCCTGGAGACGAAACGACCAGGGTGTGCTTACCGCAGGCTGGGGTAGCAACGCCGGTGCTTACGCACCCACCTCTACTACCGGTTCATACTCTGCCCGTTTCCATTCCTTCAACGCGGCCAACAACGCGCTGGGCGACTTTAACCTGTTCATTAACCTGACCAATGGTGCAGCTGCCAAAACCGTGTCTTACGATTATATTAACGTAGATGGTTCAGACGATATGACCCTGTTTTACTCCAACGATGGTGGTTCTACCTTTACCAACCTGGGTGTAAACGGTACTGCCGGTACCTGGACCAATAATATTATTACCTTAAACTCTAACGCTGCCAATTCGGTATTCCGTTTCAGAGCAAGAAGCGACTTTGGTGGTACCGATATCGGTATCGATAACCTTGCTATCGTTGAAGATTGTGCGGGTACGCCAAATGCGGGTACTGCCATCACCGTTCCTGCGCCTCCATGTAAAACCAAGCCATTTACCCTTAAACTTACCGGCAATATTATTGCAGCAGGTTTGACCTACCAATGGCAGGAGTTTAGCAATGGCCTCTGGAACAATATTGGTACTGCCAGTGCCAATGCATCCCGCACCTACAGTGCACCAGCCAACGTAGCCGATACTGCTTACTACCGTTGTGTGGTAACCTGTACCGCTACCAGCCTGCTCGATACTTCTGTAATTGATACTGTAGTGTTTAATCCATTCTACCAGTGCTACTGCGATGTGGTGATTAATGCCACACCAACCGGCAACCCATGGATCGATTCTATTAGTGTGAGCAATGTGCTGACAGTAACCAATACGGTGATTCGCGCTTCTAACCCAGGTGTAAACATTGGTACACAATATTATCAGCACCCGATTACTCCGTTTACAACCGATACACTGGCCATGACCGATACTGCCAAGATTCGTCTGCGTATGGCCGGTAGCAACAACAAAACGGTAGGTATGTGGATCGATCTGAACCGTAACGGTGTGTTTGATGCAGCCGAATTTAAACTGCTGGGTACCAATGTGGGTACCGGTGCCAATATTATTCTCAATGCCGCTTATTATATACCGGATACTGCCAAGCGTGGCTATACCGGTATGCGCATTATGGTGGCCAATGGTATTACCCCAAGCGGTACTACTGCCTGCGGTGCTACCAACTTTAGCAGCGGTGAGGTAGAAGACCTGGTGGTGTTCCTGGAATACCCTCCATGTTCTAATCCTCCTTACCCTGGCGTGGCTTCGGTAAACAAGGTTAAAACCTGCCCTGCATACCCTATAAAACTTAAAGTAGCAGGATACCAGCAACAGGTAACCGGCCTTAGTTTCCGCTGGCAGATTTCGAATGATGGCACCAACTGGTCTTATGTACCATTTGCCACACACGATACGGCTACGGCAAGCATCCAGTTCCCTGTAAACTACTTCCGTTGCGAAATTAAATGTTACGGTGGTCAGGCTTCTTACACTAACAATGTAAAAGTAACCGCTCACCCGGATTACGCTTGCTACTGCTACAGCGCATCTGCCGACAGTACCAACAGCAGCGATATTGGCGCATTTGGTTTTGGTAACTTTATGATGTTTACACCGGGTGGTACCCACCTGCTGAACCCTAACTCGACAGAGATCTATACCGATTACATCGATAATGGTCCTATCGTAGCGTGGACAGACAGTAATTACAAACTGAGTGTATACCACATCACCAACGATGATGTACACAAAGATGCTAAAGTGACTGTGTTTATCGATTACAACCGCAATGGTCATTACGATATACCACAGGAAAGAGTATTTACCGGATACAGCACTGCCAACAATTACAACCTGTTTGGTACGGTGCATATCCCAACCAACATCAGCGTAGGTTTAACCGGTCTGCGTGTGGTGCTGAACGAGAACATCAACCCTAACGTGCCTTCCGACGAAGGTTGCGGCGAGTACGGCAACGGAGAAACAGAAGACTACCTGATAAACCTGAAATCGAACCAGCCGGCGGTTGGTATTACCGAGATCGATGGTGTGCAGGAATTCAGCCTGTATCCGAACCCAACTTCCGGTCAGGTAAACATCTACTTCAAAGCGCAACGCAGCGAGAAGATGAGCCTGGTAGTAACCAACGTAGCGGGTCAGGTGGTGAAAGAAGAAACCCTGGATGTTAAATCCGGCGACTTCTACAAAACCTTTGATCTTACACAAGCGGCGAAAGGTGTGTACTTCGTAAAACTGTCATCGGGCAGTAAAGGAAGCATTATCAGAAAAGTAGTGGTACAGTAAGTGCTGCTTCAGATACGGAAAAGCCCCCAACAGTATTTGTTGGGGGCTTTTTTTATGTGCCCGGCCGAAACCGGAAAATAATACCTTCTATATAGCGGTGGCTGCTGAGCTCGTGGTACAATTCAAATCCTGCCTGTAGCCAAACCATAGGGTAAACAGGGTTGACATACACGACCCAGAACGCGCGCGGATCTCTGGCCAGTGAGTCGAGCACCTGTTGCCTCACTTTGAGCATTACAGCCTCATTAAAGGGATTAAACAAGAAGAGCAGGTTGGTAGTAGCCGGGATATTAAACATGCCAGCATCGGCAAAATAGACCTTGTAGCGCCACGATTGTTGTAACCGCTTCTCTGCCAGTTGCAGGTTCTTTTCTGCAATCTCGCAAAGCTCCTGCGCCACATCCAGCCCTTCTGCCCCGGCCATGCCTTTGTACAGCGCGTAAACCAGTATACGGCCCTTGCCGCAACCCATATCGAGCAGCTGGTATTGCTGCAAAGGTGCGGGTAGCGCCTCAAACAGCTGGTCTATAATATAGTAACTGGCGCCCTGGTAGTGGTGAAAAGCTTCATCGTAGCCAGCGGCAAGGGTTTTGTTTTCGAGGTTTTCGATTTGCAGGCTGCTGATGCCCAGCTTGCGCTCGGTAGTATACTCGTAATACAGTAAACGGAAGGTGAAAACGAAGCCCCTGTTGATGATGGATTGAGAGAAATAACTAAGGTATTGCAGGGCTTTTTTTAGCATTGCGATGAAGAAGGGGATATATCAATTACTTTCATTTCTATAGATCGCTGCCCGTTCCAGTCGTTTTCGTATAACGTGTACACAATATCAAAAGGCTGTCCGGAGTTAACGATGGCGTATTTGCTGCCCAGTCCAAAACCAATGCCACTTACCGGAGCCGAGGTTTGCTGGTAAATGTGGAATTTAATATGGCTGTCCTTTACCAGCTTACTAAAGCCGGTATCGCTCACATTGCGGGAGATGAATACCGGGCGCATATTACCGGGGCCAAATGGCTCCAGTTGTTGCAAAATATGGTAAAACCTGGGGTTTATGGCTTGCAGCGAAAGGGTAGTATCTATTTCAATCTCTGGCGTAAGCATGTCTGGCGCAATGGTTTGCGACACCACTTCTTCGAACTTAAGGATAAACTCTTCCAGCAGTTCGGGTTTCATGGTCATGCCGGCGGCATAGAAATGGCCTCCGTAAGATTCGAGCAGGTCGCGGCAGGCATGCAGGGCTTCATAGATGTTAAAGCCCATTACTGAGCGTGCCGATCCGGCTATTTTGCCATTCGATTCGGTAAGGATAACCGTAGGCCGGTAAAAATGGTCCATCAGGCGGGAGGCTACAATGCCTACCACACCCTTGTGCCAGTAAGAACGGTATAGTACGGTGCTGCTTTTTTGTTGCTGCTCCCGGTCGTCGGTCATGATCTGCAACGCCTCTTCGGTCATTTGCTTATCTACAGCCTTGCGGTCAAAGTTGTCGCTGTGCAGCGCCTCGGCCAGCGATTGCAGGCGGGCAGGATCTTCTTCAAGAAAGAGTTCCACCGCTTTGCGTGCATCGTCCATACGGCCGGCGGCGTTTACGCGAGGGGCAATTACAAATACGAGGTCGCTTACAGTAAAGGGTTTATCGAGGTTGCTTATCTTTTTAAGAATAGCAAGTGCAGGCGTAGGATTGCTGTTGGCTTTTTCCAGCCCCAGAAAGGTAAGGGCCCGGTTTTCGCCAATAATAGGCACAATATCGGCCGCAATACTGGTGGCTACCAGGTCTATGTTTTTCATCACCAGCTCATGCGGCAGCTGGTGTTTGATGCCCCAGGCCTGGATAAGCTTAAACCCTATGCCGCAACCGCTCAGGTCCTTAAACGGGTAAGGACAGTCGCTTTGCTTGGGGTTTAAAATGGCCGCAGCCTTAGGTATATCGTTATCGGGTAAGTGGTGGTCGCAAATGATAAAGTCAATGCCTTTTTCTGCCGCATAAGCAATTTGCACGGCAGATTTAATGCCGCAATCGAGGCTGATGATGAGTTTTACACCCTGTTCGGCAGCCGTATCAATTCCTTGCTCAGAAATGCCGTACCCTTCGCGGTAGCGGTGTGGTATATAAAAGGATACGTTATCGGGGTAGATATGCCGGAAGAAGTTGAAGGCAGTGGCTACAGCCGTGGTGCCATCCACATCATAATCGCCGTAGAAAAGAATATTCTCGTTCCTGCTCATAGCCAGTTCTATCCGGTCTATAGCCAGGTTCATATCCTTCATCAGAAACGGGTCTAGCAATTGGTTTTCTTCCGGTCTGAAAAAGCTTTTAGCCTGTTCGTAGGTGCTTATGCCACGTTGGGTTAAGATTTCGCAAAAAGCAGGATGAATGCGTAAGCTTTCCTGAAGCTCACGCACTTTATCCTCTTCTATAGTTTTTAAACGCCAACGTCTCTGCATTAATTTGATACTTTTAAACGGTAGGCTTCCATCCAGTTATCCAGCTTGCCCTTAAATGAGGCTTGCTGCACATTCTCTTCAAAGCTGCCTTCCGCCATAATGGTTCTCAGCAATTCGTCCTGTGCTTTAATGCAATGCAGGGCAAAATGGTAAGGGGTGTGGCTGAAAGATACCATTTCATAAATAGAATTGAAAGTCCCCGGGTATAATTTACCCAGTTCTTTCTCAATTTTTTTACGTTCCAGGAATTGCGGATCGGCCACGAGGTCGCGCATTTCAATAAAATTCTGCAAAGCCAGCTGGAGTACCGCGTCGCCATTGGGTTTGCGGGCCTCCTGGTATTGTTGTAAGATAAAGTCCCACTCTTTGTCGTGGTGCTGGTCCAGCATCTCCATCAGCACAGAGCAATCTTCAAAACCAGCGTTCATACCCTGGCCATAGAATGGCACAATGGCATGGGCCGCATCGCCGATAAGCGCGCTTTTATCCTGGTGCACCCACGGATAAATGCGGGTGGTGATGAGCGATGAGGTAGGGTTGTGCAGGTAATCTTCTACCAGCGTAGGCATAAGCGCTACCGCATCGGGGAACTCGGCTGCGAAGAACGTGCGAATGTCTGCTTCGGTTTTGATAGACTCGAAAGAAGGCGTGCCCTCAAACGGGAAGAACAAAGTGCAGGTAAAGCTACCATCCTGGTTGGGCAATGCAATGAGCATAAAGTTCTTGCGTGGCCATATGTGCAGGGCGTTCTTATCAATAGGGAAACTACCCTCCGGCCCGGCAGGAATGTTCAGTTCTTTATAACCATGCTCAATATACGTTTGGGTATAATCGGTACGGTCGGTAAAGCTATAGCTGGTGCGCAGGCTGCTGTAAGCGCCATCTGCACCAAAAAGCAGATCGGCCTGGTGGGTGATAAAGCTATTATCGGCCAGTTGAAACTCGCAGGTGTTGGCCGCTACGTCCACTTTATTACAACGGTGCTCAAAATGGATGCGTACGCCATTGGCTTCGGCTAGGTCCATCAGTTTTTTATTGAGTTCGCCACGGCTTACGCTGTAAATGGCTTCGTTGTTTTTGCCATAAGCCTGGAATGGCGATGCACCGCTATGCATATGTATTTGACGGCCATACATTGGAATGGCTATCTTTTCGATTTCTTCTTTCAGTCCGGCCATTTCAATGGCTTTCCAACCGCGGGTACTCATAGCCAGGTTAATGGAACGGCCCGCTTGTACGGCAGCTTTGCGCATATCCGGGCGACGCTCGAATAGCTCTACCTCAAATCCTTTCTTTTTCAACAATATGCTCAGCAGCGATCCCACTAATCCTGCTCCTAAAATCGTAATTTTCCTGTTTTGCATACGCTGTATCTATTGAAGATTAATATAGTTAAGTGAATCAGTATTTTCTATCTGTAGTATAGTTTACCAGCTCAATGAGGCCCGATTTAGCTTCCGACTCGGGAAACGTGCCCAGTATCTCAAAAGCTCTCGTTTTGTATTCTTCCATTTTTTCGGCCGCGTAGCGGATACCGCCCGAGTCTACCACCGCCTGAATCACTTCCTTCACCGCGTCTTTATCGGTGTTGTGGTTTTTGATCAGGTATATGAGTCTTTTTCGTAAAGTAGCGTCGGCGTGGTTGATGGTATATATAAGTGGTAAGGTGAGTTTCTTTTCCTTGATGTCGATACCGCGGGGTTTGCCCACATCATCGGTACCATAATCAAACAGGTCGTCTTTAATCTGGAAGGCTATGCCTATCGTTTCGCCAAAGGCATGCATGCGTGCGGTAAGTTCTTCATCGCCGGAGGTAGAGTAGGCACCGGCTGCGCAGGCCGAAGCCAGTAAAGATGCGGTTTTGCGCTTGATGATTTCGAAGTAGATGCTTTCTTCTATATTAAGGCGGCGGGTTTTTTCGATCTGGAGCAGCTCGCCCTCGCTCATATCGCGTACCGCATCGGATAAGATCTGGAGAATGCGGAAGTCTTTGTTGTTCAGCGATAAAAGTAGGCCTTTGGAGAGGAGGTAGTCGCCTACCAGTACGGCTATCTTGTTTTTCCAGAGGGCATTAACGGAGAAGAAGCCCCGGCGTTCCATCGCATCGTCTACCACATCGTCGTGTACCAGGGTAGCGGTGTGCAGCAGTTCAATGAGCGCTGCGGTACGATAGGTGGGTTCGTCGATTTCGCCAAACATACGCGCCGAGAGAAATACGAACATGGGCCGCATTTGCTTGCCCTTGCGCTTTACGATGTAACGCATGATCCGGTCCAGCAGCGGTACATTGCTGCGGACGGCCTCGTTAAACTTGCGCTCGAATATTTTCAGCTCATTCTCAATGATTTGCCTCGTTTTCTCCATGCCAGCTTTCCATTCGGTGAAAAAACATGTAAATAAACTAAAATCCCGTTGATTTTTAACTATTAATACCTATATTAATGATTAAGATGCAAGCTTATAATTTTATGAAATTATTTGGATTTTAGTAGACAGCGATATACCTTTGTTTTGATTTGTTGTAATATTGCTGAAAATTTAATCTGTAAACCCTTAATTTATGGCAAGCAAAAAGTATTTATTCCTCTTAGGAGCGGCGTTAGTCTCTGCTTCTGCCTTCGCTCAGGAGAAATCGAGCTGGCAGGATCGTGACATGACGTATCGCGGTGCCGGTTATGATGTGTACGACACCACCTTACTCCCAAAAAACAGGCAGTCTCAGCAAAGAGAATTCCTGAACAATCAGTATGATTTCCCCGCAAAACCACGTAACCAATGGGAAATTGGTATCAATGGTGGTATGTTTAACGTAATCGGCGATGTACGTTCTAAAACTCCTTTTACTGCTATCAATCCTATGCAGTCTCTGGGTTTTGGCGCTACTGTTCGTAAAGCCTTCGGTTATGTACTGAGCGGTCGTTTACAATATATGTATGGTGTTGGTTCTGGTTACAACTGGGAAAAATCTGCAGGTTTTGCAGGTCACGACAACCCTTGGAACACCAACTACAATACTGCAGCTGGTCTGACCCAAGTACACTACAACTACAAAACGAATGTACATGAACTGAGTGCCCAATTGGTTGCTTCTTTCAACAACATCCGTTTCCACAAAGCACGTAACAAATTCAGCCTGTACGGTTTCATTGGTGGTGGTGCTATGATGTACAACACTAAAGTTGATGCATTGGATGCCAGCAACAACCCTTACAAGTTTGATGAGATACCTGCGGCTTCAGGTGGTAGCAACAACTACCAGTATCCTAACCGTAAAGACGTAAATACCAAAATCAAAGACATGGTTGATGGTAAATACGAATCTCAGGCAGAAAGATACTCAAATGCACCTCGCATGGGAGAATCTACTGTACGCCCTGTGGTTAACGCCGGTCTGGGTATGCAGTTCAAACTGGGCAAACGCCTGTCTCTGACTTTCGAAGACAAAATCTCCATTGTACGCGACGATCTGTTGGACGGTGTACGTTGGGCTGAGCAGCGTGGTGCTAACACTATTTCTGAGTTGAGTCCTAACAACGACATGTACAACTACGGTTCTGTTGGTCTGGCCTTCAACATCGGTAGCAAATCTGTTGCTCCTTTGTGGTGGATGAACCCAATGGACTACGCTTACAACGAGCTGAACGCTCCTCGTCACATGAAACTGCCTAAACCAGTACTGGAAGACAGCGATGGTGATGGTGTAGTTGATCAATTCGACCTGGAACCAAACACTCCTCAAGGCGCTCCTGTTGATTCTCATGGTGTAAGCCAGGATACAGACGGCGACGGTGTTCCTGATTTCCGTGACAAACAACTGATCACTCCTACAGAATGTCAACCAGTTGACGCTGATGGTGTTGGTAAATGCCCAGATCCAGAGTGCTGCAAAGGCCGTGTTGCTGGTTGCGGTTCTATCCGTAGCTTCATGATGGAGTTCCCTGCTAACTCTGCTAAAATGAGCAAAGAAAACGTGAACATGCTGGGTAGCCTGGCTAGCGATATGAAAGCTAACCCTGACTGTAAAGTAATCGTTAGCGGTTACGGTAGCGGTAGCAAATATCAGCAGCAACGTTCATGGGATCGTGTAAACGGTATCATTGATGTGATGGCTGACAAGTACGGTGTAGACAGAAACCGTTTCATCTTCCGCTATGGTCAGGAAGGTAATCCTAACACTGTAGAACTGCGTTCTGCAAATGGTGGTGAAAATGGTGATGCTAACGTACCTCCTCCGTTCCCTAACCTGCGTTCTAAATAAGAACTACTTTTTGCAACATACCAGAAAATCCCGCCCACAAGGCGGGATTTTCTTTTTAGATCTGGTTTGCCCATAATGCCATGACCAACGCACTTTGCACTAAATTTTTATCATGCATAAAGCTTAACTTATGTGGGCTTACTGGCAGATGTGCAGGCAAGAGCATGGCCTGGTTTAAAATATTGCCGCGAGGCCATCAGGAGCAGGCATAATAACCCCGGCTATATAAAAGGTAAACAGCACGAAAGTGGAAATGATTAAAAAGAAAAGGCAACCCATGGGTTGCCTTTTCTTTTTATCTGATAATGTGCTACTTAATACCAGCAGCTAAAAGCTATTTGCTAGCAGCTTAATCAATAATCATATACTTGATACTCCCTGCGCGGTAATAGCTGTTTTTATAAGATATAATAATGTTGTCCATAAACAGTTTATCGCCGGAGGTAAGTTTCTTTTGCTTGATGGCTTTGGCAAAAGTGATGCTGTTGCCCGAAACGGTGCCTTGCTCATAGCTCTCGTTGGCAGGCTGGTAGCCCCAATCGAAATACACGATCTTATATTTGGTCACCGCCGATTTGGTTTTGGCAGTCATATCCTGCAGGTCTTTCTTATTAAAGCCGTAGAAATAAAGCGGTTGTGTCAGCGATATTTTGCTGATCTGCGACTGCTTGTTTACCACATGCATACCGCTTTTGGTAACCGGGCGCACGGTTATCTGCACGTTATCGGGCAGTTTGGGCGCTTTCTGGTATACAGAGGTGGTGGGCACTTGTGCCTGGAGGGCCAGAGGTAGGGTACTGCAGGATAAGAAGATAAAGGGTATTATTTTCTTCATTTGGCAACAGGTTTTCAAGATTTAAGATCCGAGGATTACGGATGCCCGAAACAGTCAAAAAGCATACCGTATTTCTATAAATATAAATAAAAAAGGAGGTTTAAAAAACCTCCTTTTTGAATCATTTATGCTGTATTTAATGATGTACCCGCTTCAGGTTAAGGTTGCTCACCGGTGCTACCACCAACGGGTATTTCTCGGTGGTTACAAACGATGAATCGAGACCAAAACCTTTCTCTTCCGAAAGGCTGATCTTTTTGAGCAGGAAGTAGACGTTCATAATAAAGCGCTCGTTAATGGGCAGGTCGTTATCGTGTGAGAGGAACTTCTCCATTACGATAAACTGCCAGTCGCCGGTTACTTTATTCTTACTCAGCGACTCGTAGCGGCTGTTGATGTTCACTTCTTTGTTATTCACCATATCCTCTACCACTTTGCGGAACATAAGGCTTATGCGCTGCTCTACCCGGAAACCAAGGCGGAACTCTACCCTTACGATCTCGTTAGGTATAATGGTTTCTACAATATACTCGGTACGGTAAGGCTCATCGAGCACATCTACGTGCACAAACCAATAAATATCGGCCCGTTTGGGCTTTTTATTAAGGATGGAGTACATGATTTTATGCTCAATTTCCTTTGGGTTATTGGCGCTGGTCATGTATACCAGGTGCGTGGCGTATTTGGGAATGCTGCTATCGTTGCTCAGCTCCTGGAGGATGGGAATGTATTGGTCCATGCGCACAAACTCGTTGTACCTGTTTTTGATCTTACGGGCTTTAAACCACACATACATGATCATAAACAGCGCGCCGCCTATAAGTACGGTAATGTAACCACCGTGGGCAAATTTAACCAGGTTGCCGGCAAAGAAGGCCATTTCGATGGTGAGGTACACCACCAGGTAAAGCGCCACATAAAAGGTTTTGACCCTATGGACATACAGGTAGTACCCAAACAGGCAGGAGGTCATGAGCATGCACAGGGTGATGGAAAGGCCATAGGCGGCCTCCATACGGCTCGATTCCTGGAATATGATAACTACGATAAGGCAGCCTGTGAGCAAGATCCAGTTGATAGACGGGATATAGATCTGCCCGCGCATATCGGTAGGGTAGTTGATTTTGAGTTTGGGCCAGAGGTTGAGGCGCATGGCCTCACTTACCAGGGTAAAACTACCCGAAATAAGGGCCTGCGAGGCGATAATAGAGGCCATGGTGGCGATAATGATACCAAACATCACAAACCACTCGGGCATGATGGCAAAGAACGGGTTTATCATGGCTTTGGCCGCGGGGTTCTGCGCCATAAAAGCCGCATTTTTCAGGTAATCGTCGCTGGCAAACATGGTGCCTTTGTGCTGGGCCAGCATATAAGCGCCCTGCCCCAGGTAGTTGAGGATAAGGCAGGTTTTAACGTAGATCCACGACATGCGGATATTGCCCCGGCCACAGTGCCCCAGATCGGAATACAGCGCTTCGGCACCCGTAGTACACAGGAAAACAGCGCCCAGTATAAGAAACCAGCTGGGGTTGGTTATGAGCAGGTTAATGCCATAATATGGGTTAATGGCCTTAAAAATGGCCAGATCGTCTACAATATGGGAGATACCCAGCACCGCCAGCATGGTAAACCAGATGAACATGATGGGGCCAAACAGCTTACCAATAGATTTGGCGCCAAATTGCTGCATCACAAACAGGCCTATGAGGATAGCAATTACGATTTCTACAATCGTGCGGGTGGTAATGCCCTGCAATACCTCGATGTTGCGCAGCCCTTCAATGGCTGATGTTACGGTAATGGGGGGGGTAATAATACCATCGGCCAGCAGGGCCGCACCGCCCACCATACCAAAGAAAACCGTCCATTTGGCATGCCGCCGCACCAGGGCATATAAACTAAAAATCCCTCCTTCGCCTTTGTTATCGGCTTGGAGGGTAAGCAATACGTATTTAATGGTGGTTTGGATGGTGAGGGTCCAGAAAATAAGCGACACCCCTCCAATGATGAGCAGTTCGTTGATTTGCCGGCCATCGATAATCGCCTTAAATACGTAAAGCGGTGAAGTACCGATATCACCATAAATAATACCCAGGGCTACAAGCAGACCGCCAACGGAAACCTTGTGTAGATTGGAAGAGGAAGATTGATTGCTCACAAAAGTGAATTAATTGAGAAGACAAATATAGTTGCTTCCCTCATATTTATTAAAAAAAGTAGCCTCCTGGAAAGGAGGCCACGTAGCAAACAACAACACAACATAAAAAAACCAATCAGTCAGGCTTTTTGCCATTCAAAAACGTGTTCAGCGTATTAATATTCGCGTGATTCTGTTCGTTCGGTTGTTCAACGCTGTAACCGGAGTAGTAAGACTCGTTGCTGGTAAATCCAGGATCGTCCAGTTGCTTGTTCTTGCGCATGTAGGCAGGAACATTTTCTACTTCCAGGTTATTGTTGTCCAGATTTTTAACATTAAAACTCATACGGCGCAGGCGCTCCGCTCTTTCTTCGAGCGACTTTTTCTGCTGCTCAAAGCGGATACGCTCTTCTATTTCGTCCTGAGAAAGAATGTGATCGCCGATTTTGTTGGGGATATGGAAATCGCCATCGGTTGCGGTATCCACCACTTCTTCTTCACGGATGGTGAGTTTAAGATCGGAGTCTGCTTCTTTCTCTTTTTGAGCAGCAGCGCTTTCTCCGAATAACTCTACCTGGCGGAAAGAGAACGGATTCTCAGCATTGTTCTGGAAATTACTGTTGCCGTAATTGCCATTGTTGCTGGTGTACCCGGTATATGAATTATTGCTTGGTGTAACTACATTATTGTTTCCTGCAGGTGCGGAAGAAGTATACACAGGGGTTGAAGGTTTAAACATATCCTCCAGCCTGCTGCCTACGTTTGGGCCGGCATCGGCATTAACGGGGTCTATTTCTACCAGGGTAGGCTGGTAAGGATCGATAGGAGCGGCAGGTATTACTACTTCTTCCTCTTTTTTCTCTTCCTTATTTTCGTCTACCAGGTTAAAAATGATTTTCTCTTCTTTAAACTGCGATTCAATCTTTTTTGCCACTGGCACGGTAGGTGCGATGGCTTTTTGCTCAAAACCGGTAGCGATAATGGTTACGCCCAGTTTGTCGCCCAGTGCATTGTCGAAGCCCACACCGAGAATAACATCGCAATCATCGCCAGCTTGTTGCTGTACGAAAGCCTGGATAATATCCATTTCGTCCAGTGTGTGCTCAAACTCGCCCTGCGCAGAAGTAATGTTAAGCAGGATCCATTTGGCGCCTTTGATGTCGCTGTCGTTCAGCAGCGGAGAGTTCATAGCCTGTTCTACAGCTTCCTGTGCACGGTTCTCGCCAGATACGGCAGAGTTGCCCAGGATGGCTACACCACCATTGCGCATTACGGTACAAACGTCCGCAAAGTCAACGTTGATCTGGCCGGTGCTGTTGATAACATCGGTAATACATTTGGTAGCAGTAGCCAGAATATCATCTGCTTTGGAGAATGCCGCGGTAAAGTTCAGGTTACCGAACTGGTGGCGCAGCTTATCGTTGGAGATGATAAGAATGGTGTCTACATATTGTTTGAGGTGCTGAATACCTTCTTCGGCCTGTTTAAGGCGTTTGCGGCCTTCGTAAGAGAACGGCGTGGTAACGATGCCTACGGTAAGGATACCCAGCTCGCGGCAGATTTTAGCTACGATAGGGGCGCCACCGGTACCTGTACCACCGCCCATGCCGGCAGTAATAAAGGCCATTTTGGTGTTTACTTCCAAAATACGGCGTACATCTTCCATGCTTTCTTCACAAGCCTGTTTTCCGATTTCGGGATTGGCGCCTGCTCCTAAACCCTGTGTAAGGTGCGGACCCAACTGGATTTTGTTAGGAATAGGGCTTTGGGCCAGTGCCTGAGAATCGGTGTTGCACACCACAAAGTCTACACCGTCGATGCCAAGGTTGTACATGTAGTTTACAGCGTTGTTGCCACCGCCGCCTACGCCAAATACCTTGATGATGGACGATTGATTCTGGGGAAGATCAAAGTGTATCATGCGTCAGTTTTTTTAGGGTTAGTAGGGTTGTTTTCTATGTTGAGTGTAAAAGTTGTCATTGGGTTTAGTCCATTCTTTCGTCTTCCACTTCTTCAAAAAGTTTCAGCACGTTGGTTTTAATGGCTTCAAAAATCTTGTGAATGGTTTTGCCACGTTTGTTCTGCTGGTCTTCTACCTCGGTTTGCGGCAAGGTATCTACCACCGTTTCGCCACTGTCCTGCGGTTGCAGGGCCAATGCGCTATCGGGCATAAACATTTCGGGGCCTACTCTTACAAAAGCAGAACCATCTTCTACAAACACCTTGTTATCGCTGGTAAAGCGGGCACGGTTGTTTTCGAAATCGTCGTAACCACGCAGGATGAGACCAATACAGGTAGCATACATGGGGTTCATCAGATCTTCTACGTGGCCGTGTGCCAGGTGCTCGTTAGGCAAGCCGATACGGGTGTTGAGACCGGTAACGAACTCGGTAAGCTGCACCAGGTGCTTGAGCTGGCTGCCACCACCGGTGAGGATGATGCCGCCATGCAGTTTATCTTCCAGGTTTACCTGCTTGAGGTGGTACAGTACATACTCCAGTATCTCTTCCATACGCGCCTGAATGATGTGCGCCAGGTTTTTAACAGAGATCTCTTTCGGATGCTGACCGCGGATACCCGGAATAGTGATATATGCGTTGTTTTTGGCTTCGGCTGCAAGCGACATGCCAAACTGAACCTTCATTTGCTCAGCCTGGGTGCGCAGTACGCCTAAACCTTGTTTAATATCGTTGGTAATGTTTACACCAGCGTAAGGGATAACCGCGGTGTGTTTCAGAATGCCATCATAAAACACAGCGAGGTCGGTTGTGCCACCACCAATATCTACGATAGCAACACCCGCTTCCAGATCTTCCGGGCACATAACTGCTGCTGCAGAAGCCAGGGGTTGCAATACCAGTTCTTTGGTTTTGAGGCCCGACTTTTCTACGCAACGGTTGATGTTACGAATGGCGTGTTTATCGCCGGTAACGATGTGGAAATTGGCGCCGATCTTAATACCGGACATACCTACCGCATCAATGATGTTGGGCGTATTGTCTACAGTAAAATCCTGCGGAATGATGTCGATGATCTGATCGCCGGCCGGGATGTACGTTTTGTACTGGTCGTTGATCAGTTGCATGATCTCTTCGCGGGAGATCTCGTCCTCAATATTTTTACGAACCATATCGCCACGCGTTTGCAGGCTTTTAATATGGTGACCCGCAATCCCGATATAAACCTCGTTGATCTCGAGGTTTGGGTTGGATTGCAAACAATTGTCCAGTGCCTGTTTGATAGACCGGATGCATTGCTCAATGTTTAATACCATGCCGTGATTCACACCAGATGAATCTGCACGTCCAAAGCCTAGAATCTCCAGTTTGCCAAATTCATTTTTCCTCCCCGCAATGGCTGCGATCTTCGTTGTACCAATGTCCAGGCCCACAATAATCGGAGCTTTGTTACTCATAGCTTCTGTGATGGTTTGTTGTGTTGTATAAAAGTTTTCCCGTTGCGTTAGTTGCCGGGGTAAACCGCTTTCGGCTTACTGGTTCCCGATGTTGTTGTCTTTGCTTTTTCATTGGTTTTTGGTTTCTCGGTCTTTGGTTTGTTGTCCTTCGTCCCAGGTTTGCTTGCTGTAGACTTAGGTTTACTATCTGGTTTGGCCTGCGGCGCCGGTTTAGTGGCGGTTACAGGTTTCGTATTATTTGGTTTGGCCGCAGGCTTATCCTGGGTGGCCGGTTTAGGCTTAGGCGGCGCCGTTTGGGCAGCAGCTGTAGCCGGTGGTGTGGTTACCGGTTTGGGTGCGGCCGGTTTTACGGTATCGGGCGCCGCTGCCAGCATGGTAGTAACTGGTTTGGGTAAGCCCTGCACTGCAAACTTGCTGGCCGGATCGCGCCTGGTAGCCACAATCTGATCGGTAAACTTTACGTTGATCGTCTGGTAGGTATTCCACTTGAGGCGGATCAGCGCTTCTTTGTAGAAGGCATAAAGCCGGTCAAATTTGTTTACCAGGTTGCTGGTATCGCCAAACAGAATCACATGGTCGCCCACGGTAGGGATGAGCTCAAACTCATTGCCGTTTACCATATTCACCTGCTGTATCTGCGCATTCCAGAACGTATCGGCATGAATGAAATGACTCATGGCCATTACCTGCGCATACAGACTGCTGTCTACGCTCTTTTCTGACTTGGCCGGATACCCGGTAAACACAGGCACATTAGCCGTGTACTCATCCGACAGGGGCATTGGTATGCCTTTGGTATCGATGTAGTAACTCTCATCCTGCAGGTTAATGATGCGGGCTTCGGGCTCGCGTTGCACTACATTGATATGCAGCACATCGGCATTGTCCACAAAGATTTGTGCATCCTCAATCCACGGATTGCTTTTGGCCTGTTTCTCAATCTTGTTAAGATCTAATTGCCCGAGGGCTGCTTTGTTTTTCCATTCCCGGCTATCGACCAGGAACTCTTTAAGCATCTTTTTATTTACAAACTGGTGTTCCGATTCGTTGAGGATACGGATAGCGACGCTGGCTACTGTGCGGCGTACATAGCGCTGGTTGGCGCTGATGAGAATTACGCCGGCAGCAGAGAGTATCACCAGCCAAAAGAAGGCTGCGAATACTTTACGACCGCTTATCTTTCTCTTTTTATCCATTAAACCGTTGCTCCAGTATTTGTTTGATCGGTTCTACCAGTTTATCAATATCTCCTGCTCCCGCAGTTATCAACACATCATACTGGCCGCTTTCTACAAACCGTAATACACTATCGCGGCTCAGCACATGTTTGTTTTCGTTTATCATTTTGTCCATCACCATCTGGCTGGTTATACCTTCCATAGGTAACTCCCTTGCCGGGTAAATGTCCATAAGGATCACATTATCTGCCAGGTCGAGGCTGTGGGCAAACCCATCGGCCAGGTCGCGGGTGCGGCTGTACAGGTGCGGTTGAAAAATTACATTCACCTTCTTGCCCGGAAACAGCGATTTGGCGCTTTGAATCAGCATCTGCAGCTCCTGCGGGTGGTGCGCATAATCATCGATGTACACCACTTTATCGTTGCGGAAAATGTATTCAAACCTTCTCTTTACACCTTTATAGTCGGCCACAGCGGCTTTAATATCTTCATCCTCTACATCCATCTTTTTGGCTACGGCTATAGCGGCAATGCAGTTCTCTACATTGTGTAAGCCACCAATATTGAGGTGCACCTCCTGCAACGATACGCCACGGCCAGCTACATCAAACGTATAAGTGCCATTGCGCATGATGATGTTTTTGGCATACACATCGGCAAAGTCGTTGCTGGCGCTGTAGGTGAGTTTAAAGTCGCCTTTAAACGCGCTGCTCTTAGGCAGGCCATGTTTGTGCACCAGCACCCCATCGGGTTTAATATTGCCGGTAAACTGCACATAGGCCTCTACCATAGCTTCGTGCGTACCGTAGATGTCGAGATGGTCGGCATCCAGCGAGGTAAGCACCGCGATGTTGGGAAACAGTTTCAAAAAGCTTCTGTCGTATTCATCGGCTTCTACCACTACGGTATTGCCGGGGTAGCCCCAGTAATTGCTGTTGTAGTTTACGGCTATGCCACCCAGAAAGGCATTGCAACCCACACCCGAATGACGCAGGATATGCGCTACCATACTGGTGATGGTGGTTTTGCCATGTGTGCCGGCAATACAAACGCTAAAAGCGTCTTTGGTTATTTCCTGCAGCACATCTGAGCGTTTTACAACCTTATAGTTGTTGTCGCGGTACCAAACCAACTCTGCCTGCTCGGCAGGGATGGCCGGGGTGTACACCACCAGTTCGGCGTTTTTATTGATCAGCTCCAGGTTTTCTTCATAATGCACAGCAATGCCTTCAGCCTCGAGCTGACGGGTAAGCGGGGTAGCGGTGCGGTCGTAACCACTCACTTTACACCCTTTTTCATTGAAGAAGCGGGCGAGGGCACTCATGCCAATGCCGCCAATTCCGATGAAATACACTTGTTTGATGTTCAATATGCTCATATTACCGGGTTGCCAGTTTACGTACTTCGTTAGCTATATGATCGTCGGCATCTGCGATGCCAAAATCTTTAATGTTTTCGGCCAGTATCTGCTGCATTTTTACATCATGCTGCAAATGCTGGAGTTTGGGTACCAGTTCCTGCTGCACATCTACATCGCGTACGATGAGGGCAGCATTGTGCTCCACAAGTGCCATAGCATTGTGGGTCTGGTGGTCTTCTGCCGCAAAGGGAAACGGTACAAAAACGACCGGTTTGCCCACGAGGCAGAGCTCTGCAATAGCCAGTGCGCCTGCTCTTGAAATAACCATATCGGCGGCTGCATAGGCATAATCCATATTGCGGATAAAATCGTGCACCTTAATTAAACCGGTGTGGCCTGCTGCGGCCTGCACTGCGGTGTCATAAAATGCTTTACCCGTTTGCCAGATGAGCTGCATACCGTTTTGCACAAAATAGGGTATGGCTGCAGCAATGGCTTCGTTGATCGATTTGGCACCCTGGCTGCCGCCTACGACCAAAACGGTAGACTTTTGATTGCCCAATCCAAAAGCGGTAAGGCCTTCTTCGTGGGTAACCTTTGATTGGCTTATCAGTTTACGCACCGGGTTGCCGGTGAGAATGATATGCGCTTTTGGAAAGAACTTTTCCATACCGGCGTAGGCTACACAGATGGCTGCCGCTTTTTTGCCCAGTATTTTATTGGTTTTGCCCGCATGGGAGTTTTGCTCCTGTATGAGGGTAGGAATGCCTTTGAGTTGTGCCAGGTACAGCATAGGGAAGGAGGCATAGCCGCCCACACCAATCACCACCTGGGGTTTAAAATCCTTAAAAATGCGGTTGGCCTGAAACAGGCTTTTCACCACTTTAAAAGGAAGCAACAGGTTTTTAAGCATGTTGCTGCGGTTGAAGCCTGCAATCTCCAGCCCAACGATCGGATAACCTTCCTGCGGCACTTTCTCCATTTCCATCTTGCCCTTGGCGCCCACAAACAGGATATCGGTTTGCGCATCCTGGTGTTTGAGCGCATTGGCAATGGCTACGGCCGGGAAGATGTGCCCTCCTGTGCCGCCACCGGCAATGATTACTTTAATATGGTTTCCGTTGTTGTTCATTCAGCCGTTGTTGCAAGGTCTGTTGCTTTGTTGCCTTCATTGTCTTCTACATACCTGCTTACACTCAGGATAATACCTAATGCGAAAGAGGTAAACCAGATGGACGAGCCACCCATACTCACCATGGGCAGGGTAAGTCCCGTTACCGGTACGAGGTGCACATTCACCGCCATGTTGAGCATGGCCTGAAACACCAGCGTAAAACTTAACCCTACTGCAAGAAACGCACCGAAGGCATAAGGGCATTTCTTGAATATGCGTATGCTGCGCCACATAAAAAGCAGGTACAGCATAATGAGCGCGAAACCTCCTATTAAACCATACTCTTCGATAATGATAGAGTAGATAAAATCGGAGTAGGGGTGCGGCAGAAAATTGCGCTGCCGGCTGTTGCCAGGCCCCAGTCCTGTTACACCACCATTGGCGATAGCGATTTTGGCCTGCGTTACCTGGTAGGGTTCCTCATGGTTTTCGCTACCGGCAAAGTCTTTGATCCGTTGCTCCCAGGTATCGGCACGGCCAAACCCGGTAACTTTCGAAATGCCGAATATGACCGCTACGCCCAGTATACCCGCCACCACCAGCATAGCCAGGTGTTTGGTATTAACCCTGCCTATAAAGAACATGAGCATGCTCGTAAGCCCGATCATGAGCGCTGTAGACAGGTTGGCCGGAGCAATAAGCCCACAGATAACGATAACCGGAATTACAATGGGTAGAAACCCTTTTTTGAAATCCTTAATCACATTCTGCTTCTTGCTCAGCTGCCGCGCCAGAAACATAAACAGTGCCAGCTTGGCAAAGTCGGAGCTCTGGAAGGTGAGGCCAATACCGGGCAATCGTACCCAGCGGCTTCCTTCGTTGAGCGTGGTGCCAAAAAACAACGTGTAGATCAGCAGCGGAACGCTAACCAGGAACATGATAACCGCCAGCCTCGAATAAATGGTATAGTTTACCTTATGCGAGAGGTAGGTGATCGTGAGCCCGAAAGCCAGCACCGAAAGCTGCTTAAGCAGGTAATACTCGGTGTGCCCCTTCTGCACCCTGTAAGCCAAAGAACCTGTGGCGCTGTATACCGCCATCACGCTAATGAGCGACAGCAATACAATTACACACCAGATTAAGGGATCTCCCTTGGTTCTTTTTAACAGGTTTTCCATAGCTGATCGTTTTATGGCTTAAGCCATCGGTTTACAGGTTGCGTACTGCTTCCTTAAACTGGCGGCCCCGGTCCTCGTAATTTTTAAAGAGGTCAAAGCTGGCACATGCGGGTGAGAGCAGTACAACATCGCCTTTCTCGGCAAGGCTGTAAGCGGCCTGCACAGCTGCTTTGGCGCTTTGGGTTTCGATAATGGCTTTTACTTTGCCTTCAAAGGCTTTAAGTATAGGCGCGTTGTCCAGGCCCATGCACACAATGGCTTTCACTTTTTCGGACACGAGCTCTTCTATGACAGAATAGTCGTTGCCTTTGTCTACACCACCTAAGATCAGTACAGTGGGTTGCGTCTGGCTTTCCAGAGCAAACCATACCGAGTTGATGTTGGTGGCTTTGCTGTCGTTGATGTAATCTACTCCGCGCACTGTGGCTACATATTCCATGCGGTGTTCCAGACTGTTGAAACCGGATAAGCTCTCACGGATCTTATCGTTCCGGATTTCCATAATTCTGGCTGAAATTCCTGCTGCCATTGAGTTGTGTAGATTGTGCTTGCCTTTTAATGATAATTCCTGGATGGACATGGATTGCTTGTCTTCACCGTACTGAATCGTCATATTTCCGTCGGCATCAACAAAAGCTCCGTCCTGTGATTTCAGTTCTTCGTTCATGGTAAAAAACAGGATTTGTGGTTTGAATGTATGGGTTAGTAAGTATTGCGTTGTTGCAGGATCGTCCTGACACAAGATCAGTTTATCCTGTTCCGTCATGTTCATCGCTATCCGGAACTTGGAGGCTACATAATTATCGAACTGATAATTGTAACGATCCAGGTGGTCGGGTGTGATGTTGGTGATAATGGCCACATCGGGTCGGAACGTAACGATGTCGTCCAGCTGAAAGCTGCTCACCTCTATAACATAATACGGGCTTGGGTTTTGTGCTACCTGCAGGGCAAAGGAATGACCTATGTTGCCCACCAGCGCGGCATTGAGCCCGGCCTGTTTAAATATGTAGTGAATCAGCGAAGTCGTGGTGGTTTTGCCATTGCTGCCGGTGATGGCTACTATGGTAGCATCGCCTTTAAAGCGGTAGGCAAATTCGATTTCACTGATTACCGGTATGCCCTGTGTGCGGATCTTTTTTATGATCTCGGCCTTTTCGGGTATGCCCGGACTTTTCATCACCTCTGTGGCGATTAGTATCTGCGACTCGGTATGCCGGCCTTCTTCGAAAGGAATAGCATGGTGCTCCAGCATACGCTTGTACTCGGCATGGATATTACCCATGTCGCTTACAAACACATCATAGCCTTGTTGTTTGGCCAGGATGGCTGTACCCACGCCGCTTTCGCCAGCTCCCAGTATCGCGATACGTTTATTCATGTTCGGTTTAGCGCAACTTTAAACTCAAAATACTTACCACTGCCAGCATGATACCTATGATCCAGAACCGGGTGGCGATCTTGCTTTCGTGATAGCCCAGTTTCTGATAGTGGTGGTGCAAAGGCGACATCAGGAGTACCCTGCGGCCCTCGCCATATTTCTTCTTCGTGTATTTAAAATAACTTACCTGTAGCATAACGCTCACCAGCTCTACGAGAAACACCCCGCAGAAAATGGGTATCATCAGCTCCTTGCGGATGATGATGGCCAGGGAGGCAATAATGCCGCCGAGTGCAAGGCTACCCGTATCGCCCATGAAAACCTGGGCAGGGTAGGCATTGTACCATAGGAACCCGATGCAGGCCCCCACAAACGCGCCGATGAAGATGGACAGCTCGGCCAGGTTGGGGATGTGCATAATGTTGAGGTACTCGGCAAATTTGAAGTTGCCGCTTACGTAGGCAAATATGGCCAGGCATATGCCTATAATGGCCGATGTGCCTGCCGCAAGCCCGTCGAGCCCGTCGGTAATATTGGCCCCGTTCGATACCGCGGTGATGATAAAGATCACCAGCAGCACATACAGGATATTGGCGGCCTCTTCCTGGTAGTCGCCAGCCCATTTTACGAGCGCGGCGTAGTTCAGTTCGTTATTCTTGTAAAACGGAATGGTGGTCGTAAGCGATTTGATGTGCACAAACTCCTGCGTTTCGCTCTTATCTGCTCTCGAAAACTGCGATACCACTTTCTCACCCGCCTGCAATTCATAACCGGCTTTGCGCTGCTCCAGCACATTGTCGTTCATGATAAGGGTAATGCCCACAATCAGCCCCAACCCAATCTGCCCCAGTATTTTAAAACGGCCCGCAAGTCCTTCTTTATTCTTTTTAAATACCTTGATATAATCGTCCAGGAAGCCCACCAGTCCTAACCAAACGGTAGAGAGGATCATGAGCAGCACATACACGTTTTCTATACGGGCAAACAGGAGGGTAGGCACCAGGATAGCGGTAATGATAATGATACCCCCCATAGTTGGGGTTCCCTTCTTGGCTTGCTCGCCTGCCAGGCCCAGGTCGCGAACGGTTTCGCCAATCTGTTTTCTGCGCAGGTAGTTGATGAGCCTTTTGCCAAATATCATAGAGATCACCAGCGACAGGATGATGGCCATAGCCGCCCGGAAGGTGATATATTGAAACACCCCCGCACCGATCAGGTTGAACTCTTGTTTGAGATATGTAAAGAAATAGTATAACATAGGGTCCGGTTTGGGTTATTGGTCAAAAAGGTTAAACATGTCTTTCAACATCGCTTTGTCGTCGAAGGGGTGTTTTACACCTTTTATTTCCTGGTATTTCTCATGGCCTTTGCCCGCAATCAGGATAATGTCTCCCGGTTGGGCCAGGCTGCATGCCGTTTTAATAGCCTCTTTTCGGTCGGTTATGCTCAGTGTTTTTTTATGCTGTGTTACTTTAAGTCCGGCTTCCATCTGTTTAATGATCTCGGCAGGGTCTTCACTCCTCGGGTTGTCGGAGGTTAGTATTACTTTATCGCTGTGCTCTGCGGCTACTTCGGCCATTACAGGCCGTTTGGCCGTATCGCGGTCGCCACCGCAACCCACCACGGTTATCACTTGTTCGTTGCCCTGGCGCAGATGGTTAATCGTGGCCAGCACATTCAACAACGCGTCGGGCGTGTGGGCGTAGTCTACAATACCGATAATGCCTTTGTGGGGCGATACCGTGTAGTCGAACCGGCCTTCGGCCCCGCTCAGGTTGCTCAATACCCGCAGCACCTGCTGCTTATCCTGCTCCAGCAATACGGCAGCGCCATAAACGGCCAGCAGATTATATGCGTTAAACATGCCAATGAGCCTGAAGTGTACTTCCTGCCCGTTAACGTCCATAATAAGACCCGTCAGGTTGTTTTCCAGTATTTTACCTTTAAACGATGCCAGAGTGCGCAGGCTGTAGCCGTGTTTATGGGCTACTGTGTTTTGCAGCATAACCATGCCCCGTTTATCGTCGAGATTGGTAAGGGCAAACGCTCCTGCGGGTAAATGATCGAAAAACGATTTCTTAACCCTTATGTATTCGTCAAAGGTTTTATGGTAGTCGAGGTGGTCGTGTGTGATGTTGGTAAAAATACCTCCGGCAAACACGGCTCCTGCAATGCGGTGCTGGTGCACTGCGTGCGAGCTCACTTCCATAAAGGCATACATGCATCCGGCATCGGCCATTTGTGCCAGCAAAGCATGCAGCGTAATGGGGTCGGGTGTGGTATGCGTGGCGGGTATCACTTCATCGCCAATCTGGTTTTGCACGGTGGAGAGCAACCCACAGAGGTAGCCCAGGCCACTAAACAACTTGTGCAGAATGGTGGCCACGGTGGTTTTTCCGTTAGTGCCCGTTATGCCTACCAGTTTCAGCTTCTCCGATGGCTTGCCATAGAAGTTGTGCGCCAGTAAGCCTGCCACAGCCGAGCTGTCTGCTACCTGTACAAAAGTGACCTGCGCCGGCAGGTAGTCTGGCACCTGCTCGCCCACAATAATGGTACAGCCTTGTTCAATAGTAGCGGCTATATACTCATGACCATCTACATGCGTGCCTTTTATGGCAATGAAAACGCTGCCTTCGCCGGCCTTGCGCGAGTCTATGGTAAGGCTCTGCACAGGGGCGTTGGCATTGCCTTGTATGGCAATGGTAGCAACGTTGTCCAGTATGTGCTGTAAAGTGGTCATCAGCTTAATTCAATTATAATCGTTTGTCCTTTTACGGTTCTGGTACCACCGGCGATGGATTGGGTTATTACCTTTCCTTTGCCTTTGGCTACCACATGCAAGCCTGCATTTTCGAGCAGGTAAATGGCATCTTTTAATCCCATGCCCGATACATCGGGTACTGCTCCGGCTATCAATGGTTTATCGACCAGTGTAGCCCTTACAGAATCATATGCGGTGCTTACCCATTTGCCCTGAGCATCGCTCTGGTAGGGTACACCCAGTGTTTTCATGATCTGCTGCAGCTCTTTGCGGTTACCGTTTTTTACTGCAGCATATATAGCACTTGCCTTTTTATCGTTTTGGTCCAGGGCCGATATTCTTGCAATTTCGCGGGCATACAGCCTGTCGGAAATAGCTTTGAACACGGGTCCCGATACCGAGCCGCCATAATATTTGGCAGCGCCTTTCCGGTTGCGGATCACAATGCAGATGGTATACATCGGATTCTCTACCGGGAAGAAACCCACAAACGACGCCTGGTAAATGCGGTCGGAGTATTTAATGTCTCCATCTGCTACCAGGGCTGTACCTGTTTTGGCACCAATGGTATACAGCGGCGTTTTAAACGACTTGCCCGTGCCACTGTCTATCACGGCCTGCAGGCACTCTTTCAGTTTTTTAACGGTAGACTGGCTGCACACTTCTGCCAGCATAACGGGTTTTGTTTCCTTCACCGGCTGGCCATATTCCTGCACGGTGCTTACCAGGTAAGGCTTCATCATTTTACCATTGTTGGCAATAGCATTATACATCATGCAGGTTTGCAAAGGGCTTACCTGTACTTCGTAACCAATGGCCATCCACGGCAAGGTAGTATTGCCCCAAACCTTACTGGTAGGGCTTTTTACCCTGGGCCTTACCTCTCCTATAAGATCTAATCCCGTAACGGTATCGAGGCGCAACCTGTGCAGGTGTTCCCAATACTGTACCGGGTTTTTATAATAGTAATTGGTAGCCAGCAATGCCATACACACATTCGATGAATGAGCAAAAGCCTGTTTTACCGAGATTACGCCTAAGCCAAGGTGTGAGTCTTTCATGGTACGGTTGCCAAACCGGGCCAGTCCACCCTGCGCGTTTACTTTATCCTGTACATCCACATAGCCATCTTCGAACAACGAAAGCATGGTAGCGAGCTTAAACGTAGACCCCGGCTCTGTAGGCATCATAGCGTAATTGAGGTTTTCCCAATACTCGCCATTTGCGGTACGCCCCAGGTTGGCCAGCGCCTTAATCTTGCCTGTAGCCACCTCCATTACAATACAGGTGCCGTACTGGGCCTCGTTCTCTACCAGGTTCTGATGCAATGCCTGCTCGGCCACATCCTGAACGTTGATGTCTATGGTGGTATATATATCTCTTCCGTTTTGCGGCTCTACCTCCGACCCCTCTACCGGTAACCAGGTACCACCCGCAATACGGCGTACTACTCTTTGTCCTTTGGTGCCGCTCAGGTCCTTATTATAGGTAGCCTCGAGGCCCACGTTCTGTGCATTCTGGCGCCATAACCCTACGGTACGGTTGGCCAGCATACCAAATGGGTTAATGCGTTTGGTTTTAGACTCGGCTATAAAACCGCTTTTGTTTTTTCCCTTATTGAATAAAGGAAAATCGCGCATGGCCAGGTATTCGCCATACGTTGCTTTTTTGCGCAGCAGGAAATACCTTTCCTTGTTTTTAAAGGCGGTTTTGAGCCTGTTTTTATAGTCAGCCTTAGAGCCGTCCTGCAACAGATTGGCAATACAGCCACTCAGCGTATCTACATATTTTCTGAACGTGTCCGGTTGCACGGCTTTCATATCCATACGGATATCAAATTCAGGAATAGAGGTCGACAACAGCCTTCCGTCTTCGGAGTAAATTGCGCCGCGTTCCGCATCCAATACCTGTGTTTTAGTAAACAGGCTATCGGCCATAACCTTTAGTCTGGGCCCGTCTTTGACCTGTATCAGCGCCGCTTTCGTAATGATAGCGATGCCCAGGAGAGACATGCCCAGGTAGGTGATGTAAACCCGGAATCGTATGTCGCGTTTTACGTCCATGGCTTATTGACCGTTGTTTTGGTGTAGCGGAACACTATTGATACGATACGGCGGTGCCATCAGTTCTTTGAGCCCTAACGGTACCGAGGCCTTAATAACCTCAGACTGTTTGCTCTGGAACATGTACCGTGTTTTAGCATCAATATGCTTCCAGCGTAATTCTTTCAGCTCGCGTTGTTTTTTATTCAGCTCGCGAACAGTTTTCTCAGCAAAGTGATTGTTCGTGATGTACACGATGCCTAAAAAGGCCATAAACAGCAGGAAATAGATATTACGAACAATGAGTTCGTAACTGAAGGAGTCCAGTACGTTTCTCCAGGTTTTGCCCTGGCGTTTCTCGTCCGTTTTGTTGGACAGGTTTTCCATTTATGCTGTGTTGTACGTGTTTGCTGTGTTTTGCAGCACACTGTACAGGCTCCCTAGAGCTTTTCGGCTACACGCAAGCGTGCGCTTCTGGATCTTGGGTTTTCTTTCAACTCGGTTTCAGATGCCTCGATCGGTTTTTTGGTTAGTACCTTAAATACCGGTTCGCGGTGGGTGGAGAGCAATGGGTGTTCTTCTTCAGGCGTAAGGGTACCCTGTTTCATGAACTGCTTTACCAGCCGGTCTTCCAACGAGTGGAAAGTGATGATGGCGAGGCGGCCTCCGGGGTTAAGGCATGCGGTGGTTTGCTCCAGCATTTCCTTTAATACACCCATTTCGTCGTTTACCTCAATGCGCAACGCCTGAAATACCTGGGCTAAGTAACGGTTGGGGTTCCCTTTCATAATGGGATCGAGCAATCGTTTCAGTTCGTCAACCGTGCGTAGTGTTGTGTTGTGTCGGTGTTGCACGATGTGACGGGCCAGGGTACGGGAGTTGGTTACTTCGCCATACTGTTCAAAGAGCCTGTGTAGTTGTTGTTCGCTATATGTTGTTATAATGGTTTGTGCTGTGAGATCGCTGCGTAAATCCATACGCATGTCCAGGGCGGCATCAAACCGTATCGAAAATCCCCGCTCGGCGGTGTCAAACTGGTGAGAGCTTACGCCCAGATCGGCCAGTATTCCATCCACCGGAGGAACTTTGTGCAATTTTAAAAAGCGTTGCAGGTAGCGGAAGTTTTCGCGGATGAACAGCACCCTTGAATCTTCTATGCGGTTTTGCCAGGCATCTTCATCCTGGTCAAAACAGATAAGCCTGCCGCTGGGCCCCAGTTTGCTAAGGATAGCCCGGCTATGGCCGCCGCCCCCGAATGTGCAGTCTATATAAATGCCATCGGGTTTGATCTGCAAGGCGTCAATTGATTCTTCTAAAAGAACTGATTTGTGGTAAAAGCCGGGTGTACTCATTTATGCCTGTGTAAAAGGATTAAAAAAGTCTCCGCCTGCTACCTCCGCAGCCAGGTTGCTAAAGCTGGCCGCACTATCCTGAATGTATTTGTAGTATTTATCTTTATCCCAGATCTCTACCTTATTGCCCTGCGCCGAGAATATGATCTCTTTTTTGAGGCCCGCCGATTCCATTAACGATTTCGGAAGGTTCATACGTCCTGCACTGTCCAGGTCTACAATAGTGGCGCCGTTGAGGAAAAGCCTTTTAAACTCACGCACTTTAGGGTTAAAGTCGTTGAGCTCATTGAGCTTTTGGCTAATGCCCTGCCATTGGTCCATTGTATATAAGGTGAGGCAACTTTCAAAACCGCGGTTAATGACAAACTGGTTACCGGAAGTTTCGGGCAGCTGCTTACGGAAGCCTGCGGGAAGCAGGAAGCGTCCCTTGGCATCTAGCGTTGCATCGTATTCTCCCAGAAAACCTATCATTTCATCGGTTTATTTACTACTTTCTCCCACAAAGAAACACTTTTTTCCACTTTTTGACACAAAGTTGAATTAACTATTTTTTCCACATGCTCAAAGCCTTGCTGCGACTGTGTTTTTCTCAGATACTAACATAGTGTTGTGGATATTTATGGTTGAGTGTGGACAACTTTGTGAATTATATGTGTATAGCTGTGAATTGACGTTTTAACTGATTGAAAAATAAGGTGTTTGAAAATGTTTGTGATTTTTAATGCGTAATGTGGAAAACGACATGCCTTTAATATGTTCGGAAAGGGTGAAAGTGGGGGTTATGCACAAAGAGTGTGGAAAACTGGGAGGGTGGTGGAAAATGCCTTAAAGTGGTGACCAGTACGCCTATACGCCTGTAATTAAAGGTCGTATTGGTAGAACATTTACTAGGGCAAAACCGTATTTTGGCATGCAAAACCGGGGTTGGTGGTAGAAAGTGGGGTGTTTTTGAAAAACGGTACCGGCCAGGTGGTAAAATGTGGCGGACGGGCAATGAAGCACACCTGTAAATGCCGGATATACAATGTTTTGTTAAATCAGCCCTGTGTTTGTAACACCAGCATACGAGTTGCGTTTTATTTTTTAATATCTTTGCCCACTTTATGCGCACAAGTAGACGAATTATACTGATAGCCGGACTGGCCCTTACTACCTTGGCGAGCTGTGGAGGATTTGAGCAGGTGATGAAGAGTAAGGACTATGATCTTAAACTCAGGAAAGCCAACGAATATTTTGATAAAAAGCAATGGTCCAAATCGAACCAGTTGCTCGAAGAAGCCATCAAGGTATTTAAAGGCACCAAGCAGTTTGAGGAGTTGTATTACAAATACGCCATGACCTTCTATAATATGAAGGACTGGCCTTCTGCTTCGCTCTACCTGAAAGGCTTTGTAGACGTGTTTCCCAACAGTAAGAATGCCGAAGAGTGCGATTACCTGTATGCCATGTGCTTGTATAAGATGTCGCCTAAGTTTGAGCTGGACCAGACCAATACTTATAAGGCTGTAGGCGCGTTGCAGGCTTTTATGAACATGCACCCTAATTCGGTAAAGATTGCAGAAGCCAATAAGCTCATCGACAATTGCCGTATTAAGCTGGAAGAGAAAGAAGCATCGGCCGCCCGCCTGTATTTTAATATTGAGCAGTTTAAAGCCGCTTCTATCGCTTATACCGAGGTGATACGCAAGTTTCCGGAATCGCCCATTGCAGACTATTATAAGTATATGATTATCCGCTCTCAGTTCCGCTACGCCGAAAAAAGCGTAAAAGACAAGCAGGAAGAGCGTTTTGCAGCAGTTACAGACAGCTACCAGGACCTTTTGAGAAGCTTCCCGAACAGTAAATATGTGAAGGATGCGGAAAAATACTTTACTTTGACCCAAAATTCGATAAAACAACTTCGGAATGAACAAAAATAAAAAAGTGCAGGCAGCCGCGCTGAATCCTATGGCAGAAACCCGTAGCATGAAAGATATTCAGGCTAAAACCGGTAATATTTATCAATCTATTGCTGTAGTTGCCAAGCGTGCCAGTCAGATTAACGTGAAAGTGAAAGAAGAGCTGCACCGTAAGTTGGATGAATTTGCCAGCTATACAGATAACCTGGAAGAAATCCACGAAAACAAAGAGCAGATCGAAATTTCCCGCATCTACGAAAGAATGGCTAACCCGGCTATTCAGGCGCTGAATGAATTTATGGAAGATAAGATCTACTATCGCAGAACCGACGACGAATTCTCTAACTAGTCGTTGAATATTAGCTAATTTAGGAGCGGCAAAGCAGATGTGCTTTGTCGCTTTTTACGTTTGGTTATGCTTGAAGGAAAAAAAATTCTGCTGGCCATAAGTGGCAGCATTGCGGCTTACAAAACCCCGCACCTGGTGCGACTGCTGGTAAAGGCGGGGGCCGAGGTAAAAATTATAATGACCACGGCCGCAAAAGATTTTGTGACCCCGCTGGTATTGGGTACCGTGAGCCGCAACCCGGTATTGCACGATATGTTCGACAACGATACCTGGAGCAATCACGTAATGCTGGGCCGCTGGGCCGATGTAATGCTGGTAGCGCCGGCCAGTTGCAATACCATGGCCAAAATGGCCAATGGCATTTGCGATAACCTGCTGCAGGCCGTGTACCTCTCTGCCACCTGCCCGGTAATGCTGGCCCCGGCTATGGACGAAGACATGTGGCAGCACCCTTCTACCCACCGCAATATTACATTGCTTAAAAGCTACGGTCACCGGTTTTTACCGGTAGAGCATGGCGAGCTGGCGAGTGGCCTGGTGGGGCAGGGGCGTATGGCCGAGCCGGAGACCATAGTACAGTACCTGCACGATTTTTTTTTGACCGGTAATCGGTTTGCAGGCAAACAAGTATTGATTACCGCCGGGCCTACCTACGAAATGATAGACCCTGTGCGCTTTATAGGCAATTTCTCCAGTGGTAAAATGGGCATAGCCATTGCCGAGGCTTTTGCCAGCCAGGGCGCCGCAGTAAAACTGGTGCTGGGCCCGGTAGATGCCCAGGTGCAGCATGCCGGTATAGAAGTGATAAAAGTAACCGGCGCACAGCAGATGTTTGAAGCCTGCGTGCAGCATTTTGCCCAGGCCGATATTGCAGTGATGAGCGCCGCCGTGGCCGATTACACCCCCGAAACAGTGAGCGATATTAAGCTCAAGAAAAAGGAAGACCATTTTACCATTCCCCTCCGCAAAACAACCGATATCCTGCGCCATTTGGGCAGCATCAAAACCAATAGGCAACTGCTGGTAGGCTTTGCTCTCGAAACCAACAACGAGGAGGCCAATGCCTTACAAAAACTGAAAGATAAAAATGCCGACCTCATCATACTCAATTCCCTCAACGATGCTGGCGCCGGATTTGGACACGATACCAATAAAGTAACCTTGCTGTATAAAGATGGCACACGTGACGAATGGCCGCTGCTTAAAAAGACCGAGGTAGCCACCAGGCTTACCGATGCCTTGTACGCAAAAGGGTAAAAGGAAACCCCGGTTTAGGGCCGGGGCGATCAGGTTAAGGGATTCGGGATTAAAAACAAGGTTTATAAAAAGAGCGGCTAGCGCCAACTTGTACAAATGGACGAATAAACCCGGGATTGCCGCATACCTTCATGATGGTAAATTTTAATACGTACTGGTACTTACTCCAAAATGCAGGGTTACGGTAGGCGTATACCGTTAATACACGCCGTTTGCGCAATAATTTCATTACTAATGCGGTTTAATTAACTTTGACCGATTACTATACAGCATGAAGAAATTAGGACTGACGCTGGCATTCGCTTTCGTGGCACTGGGTACACTCAAAGCCCAGGAGCTCAACTGTAAGGTGAAGGTACTGGCCGAAAAAATTCAGAATGTAGATGCCAAGGTTTTTAAAACCCTTGAAGGCTCTATCTCCGAATTTCTCAACAACCGCAAGTGGACCAACGACCAGTTTGACGCTACCGAAAAAATCGATTGCAGCATTCTCATTAACGTAACCGCGGTAATGAAAGACCAGGAGAATGTGTACCAGGCTACCATGACGGTGCAATCGTCGCGCCCGGTATACAATACCGGTTATAACTCTACCTTGATTAACTATTCGGATAAGAACCTGGCATTCCGTTATGTGGAGTTTCAGCAGCTTGAGTTTAGTGAAACCAGGGTAGTGGGCACCGATATCCTGGCATCCAACCTTACGGCTACACTGGCTTATTATGCCTATATGATCCTGGGTTTCGATTACGATAGTTTTTCGCTCAACGGCGGCACCGATTATTTTAAAAAGGCGCAGAATATTGTAAACAATGCGCCGGAAAATAAAGCCATTGAAGGCTGGAAGGCCAGTGAGCGCGGGCAGAAAAACCGTTACTGGATTGTAGACAATCTTTTCAACTCCCGCTTTGCAGAGTTTCATAATGCTATGTACCTGTATCACCGCCTGGGTATGGATAAGATGTACGAAAAACCCGAAGATGCCCGCAAGCAGATACTGGCCTGTATCGAAAAACTGAGTGTGATTAATAAGGAGAACCCCTCCAGTGCGCTCATACAGGTGTTTTTTACTGCCAAAGGCGATGAAATAGCCAAGATTGTGGCGCAGTGCAGCCGGGAAGATAAACAGAAATATATACCAATGCTGTCGGTTATGGATGTGACCAATGCACAGCGTTACCAGCAGTTGATGAAATAATGAAGAAGTATATTGTATGGTGTATACCTGTGTTGCTATGGTTGGCTGCCTGCAACCGGCCTATGACCGATAACCCGCCTATCGACGCCAAAAAAATGGAAAAGGTATTGCTCGATATGAACTTTGCCGAGACCTATGCCATGAAAATACCTGCTACCGATAGCACGCTGAGCACCTATAAAAATGTAGACTCGCTTAAGCAGCTGTACAGCGATATTCTGGCGCAGCACAATCTTACCCCCGACGAATTCCGAAAAGGTTTTGACTGGTATAAAGCACACCCCGATAAACTCGAGGAAGTGTACCAGAATATGCTCAATGAAGTAAGCCGTTTGAACGGGGAACTGAAACGTTAATAGTTGTTATTTTTACCGGATAAATAAATAAGTAAGTATGGGATTTAATAAAGTAGTGGCCAATGCAGAAGAAGCCATTAAAGATATTCAGGATGGTGCAGTGATCATGCTGGGTGGATTTGGACTGTGTGGTATTCCTGAAAACTCAATTACGGCGCTCATTAAAAAAGGCGTTAAAAACCTTACCTGCATTTCTAACAATGCTGGTGTAGACGATTTTGGTATCGGGCTCATGTTGCAGACCCGCCAGGTGAAAAAAATGATTTCGTCTTACGTGGGCGAAAACGCGGAGTTTGAACGCCAGTTGCTGAGCGGCGAATTGGAAGTAGAGCTGGTGCCACAAGGTACGCTCGCTACCCGCTGCATGGCTGCCGCTTATGGCATGCCTGCTATTTTTACCCCGGCTGGTGTAGGCACCGAAGTAGCCGAAGGCAAAGAAGTGCGCAACTTTAATGGTAAAGATTACCTGATGGAATACGCGTTTGACGCCGATTTTGCTATTGTAAAAGCATGGAAGGGCGATACTTCGGGCAACCTTATTTTTAATAAAACCGCCCGCAACTTTAATAGCGTAATGGCTATGGCTGGCAAAACCACCATTGTAGAGGTAGAAGAGCTGGTACCTGCCGGCGAGCTGGACCCCAACTACATTCATGTGCCTGGTATTTATGTACACCGCATTTTCCAGGGCAAGGATTACGAAAAACGCATTGAACAAAGGACTATTAGTAAATAGGTAATGGGATAATGAGCTAATGTGGAAATGGAATAATGTGCAAATGCGATAATGTGCTGATTTAAGATCAAATGCTGACACTAGGGATGGTGAGATGCAAATCTTAAATAAAACACCATGCAGGAAAATATTATCGTTAGTAAAACATTCGATTTTGCTGTGCAGGTTACCCGGTACATTCTGAAGGTAAACAACCCGAAACTTGAACCCATTGTACGGCAGTTTTTAAAATCAGGTACTTCGGTTGGGGCCAATGTTAGGGAAGCGCAAAATGCCGAAAGCAGAGCAGACTTTATACACAAGATGAAGATTGCGGCCAAGGAAGCGGAAGAAACAGAATATTGGCTGGATTTTTTAGGTCGGTCGGAGATATGCCCAATACGGGCAACATGTCAGAACAGATAAGGGCGATATTGCTAATTCTTTCAAAGATCATTGTGTCCTCCAAAAGAAAATAGTTTTATAATTCGTAATTCAATTGGTGAATTGATTTATTAGCACATTGGTACATTATTCAATTGGCAGATTCAGCCCCATTTTTTTAATTTTTAAAAAGATCACAAATGGCTTTAGATAAAAATCAGATAGCAAAACGCATAGCCCAGGAATTGCAGGATGGTATGTATGTAAACCTCGGTATTGGTATTCCAACACTGGTGGCCAACTATGTACCGGAGGGTATTGACATTGTATTGCAGAGCGAAAACGGTATGTTGGGCATTGGTCCTTTTCCTACAGAGGAGCATGTAGATGCAGATTTGATCAACGCCGGCAAGCAAACGGTAACCCTGGCTACAGGCGGTAGCTATTTCGATAGTGCGCTGAGCTTTGGTATGATCCGTGCCGGAAAAGTAGATCTTACCGTGCTGGGTGCTATGGAAGTGGCCGACAATGGCGATATCGCCAACTGGAAAGTACCGGGCAAAATGGTAAAAGGTATGGGTGGCGCTATGGACCTGGTGGCCTCTGCCAAAAACATTATTGTGGCCATGCAGCACACCGATAAAGCGGGCAATTCTAAACTGCTGCCTTCCTGCACACTGCCCATCACCGGTTTGAAATGTGTGAAAAAGATTGTGAGCGACCTGGGTGTGTTTGAAGTAACTGCCGATGGTTTCCTTTGCCTGGAATACGCGCCGGGAGTAACCATCGAAGAGATCAAGGCCAAAACCGCGGGTAAATTGACCATCGCAGATGATGTGAAAGAAATGTCCCTTTAATTAAAATATTAAAGTATTATTTTGAATCCGGTTCAGCAATGGGCCGGATTTCTATTTTAAACATAACCAGATGCGTAAATCCATTTTTACCCTGTTCCTGTTGTGTGCGGCTTGGAGTGGCGCGGTAGCGCAGGATAGCCACTCGGCAGATTATTATGCGCAAAAGGGCATAGAACTGCACGAAAAGGGCGACTATAAAGGTGCTATTGATTACTACATGCAGGCATTGAAAGTAGATTCGGGCTCCAGCCTGGTAAAGTACGAAATTGCTTATAGCTATTACGCAATGGAGGATTATGCCAATGCCGAGAAGTATGCTAAGATGGTGCTCGACAAAAATGCGGGCAGCATGGAACCTGCTTACATCCTGTATGCCAACCTGCTCGATGATAAGGGCCAGACCGAAGAGGCCATTAAGGTGTATGCAAAGGGGCTTAAGCAATTCAAGCAATCTTATCTGCTGCACTTTAACCTGGGTACCACCCTGCTGATTAAAAAGAAAGATGTGGCAGGCGCGGAGAAACAGTTTAAAGAAGCGCTTACCATAAACCCCACGCATAGCGGTAGTCATTTAATGCTGGCGCAGATCATGATGTACAAAGACCAGCGGGTGCAAGCCATGCTGCCGTTGTATTATTACCTGTTGCTGAGCCCCAGGGGATCGAAGTCGGGCGCGGTATACAAAACGCTTTCGGAGCTCATGATGAAAGGGGTGTCTAAAGGCGATAGCTCCATCAACATTACTTTCCAGGGCGATGTGGATGATGCAAAAGACAACCCTTTTGTGATAACCGATATGATACTGTCGATGAAAACCGCATTGCTCGTGAGTGAAAAAGACAAAAAGGATATCGACAAGTTTGTAGACATTTCTGAAACCTTATTTTCTTCTTTATCTGAATTGGAAAAAAAGAAAATGGACCCGTTCTGGAAAAATACGTACGCAAAGTTTTTCAGTGCTATGCATAAGGCTGGGCTCAATGAAACCTTCTGCTACTACATCAGCCAATCGCAGGACGATGATATTTATGTGCGCAACTGGTTTAAGATTAACGACAATAAAGTAACTGATTTGTCTAAATGGTATAAGCAGTATTATGGGTTGAAGTGAAGTGAAGTGAAAGGTGAAAGGTGAATGGTGAATGGTCGCGAAGACCTGCCAGGTCTGTAAGTCCTGTCAGGTTGGGAAAAGGTAAACATATTGAGTTGAATAGAAAAAGGCGCCTTCTCGGGCGCCTCTCTTATGATTCGTTTCTGTAGAAATAATCAGAAATTTTCAAGCGTTTGAACATGTTTCTTTTGTTGGTCATGCGTACGCTTTTTTAAGGAAGGGGCTATTAAGGTAATGCTCATTCCAAGAAGAATACTACCCGTGATCACAGCATCCTGCATGTTTTTTTGTTGCCCGCCAATGATGAGTCCAAGAGGAAGCAGTATGCTTATTGTGTATCGAAGACTTTTTTTCATAGAAATGGTTACTTTATTAGGTGCCTTTCTTACATATTGGATGTCCATAAATGAAAGCTTGAGTTTAATACACCTATGAATACTAAGATACTATATTTTTCATCGGAGGTGATTGACTGTATCAGCCAATTGAAGGGAGGATGAATGATAACAGGTCTGTAAACAAAAAAACGCCGGTCCATTCAGGAACCGGCGTTTGCTATATCATGTACATCAAACTTATCCGATGCTCATTTTCTTTTTCAGATCTTTAGGAATACCGTCTTTGTGCAGCAGGAAAGCAGTGGTTTTATACTTCACGTAGTTTTTGGTTACGTAGATGTATCCTTTCAGGTCGTTTTTCTCGCCCCAGCTGTTTTTTACTTTGTAGTATTCGCGGCCGTTCTGGTCTTTTACCAGACCTACAATATGCATACCGTGGTCGTCGGTAGTCTCGTAGCTGTCAAAAGCACGCTGGCGGTTTTCGGCAGTAATGGTGCGCTCTGGTTTAGGACCATTGAACAGGCTTTTCTGGTCTTTCTCTTCCATATCTTCCCAATCTTTTTCTGGAACGAAGGCTACACCATTTTTCCAGCTAAAGTATTTTTCGCTCACATCGGTTGCCCAGGTTATAGAATAACCATTTTTCAACGCGTTGTCGATGATGTTGGTAATGTCATCCATTTCTACATTGTACACCTGATCGAGGCTCCAGTTATCGGGCACCATAAGCATGGTTTTCTGGTAGTAAGGCTTATCGGTAAAAGAAGACAGCTCAATATAATCGGCAGGGTTAAGGCCCACAACTTCTTTAGCAAAAGATTGCGGCGTGTATTTTTTTCCGTTCCAGGTAAAATCCTGCGGTGTAGCGCCCAGGTAAGCATCCATAGCAGCGGTAAAGGCATTCATCCAGTTGGGAGTGAGCTTACCGTTCGGGTTTTTGATAATGCCATCCAGCATACCTTTAAGGGCAGCCTGCATTTCGCCGAATTTGTTTTTGGTAGTACCGTAGTTCAGACCGGTATAAACGTCTTGTGGCAATGCACCGTATTTGGCGTACATGTTAATTACATCGTGACAAGCACCACCATCGCCCCAGCTCAGATCGCCATGCATGCGCACGTAGTTTTTAGCTTTGTCGATGTATACACAGCGGGCAGTAAAAATTTCGGCCAGATCCACTGGTTTTTTGCCCATACGGATCATTTCACTTTCGAGGAAAGAGTTGGTGCTGTAGCTCCAGCAGGTGCCGCTGCTACCCTGGTTTTTGATGGAAGTGGCTTCCAGGTCAATTACCGGTGTAAACTTAAAGCTGTCTTTCGCTGCGGTGCTTTCATTCTTTTCCAGCGCCTTAATCAGGTTGTCCTGCGCCATAGCCGACATGGACACCAAGGCTGCCGCCACTGTAAATACTTTCTTTAACATGTTGCTAAACTTTAAATGAAGCAGCTAAATTACCAAAATGCGCATCATGTTGCCTACCATTCGTGTAAAAAGAAAGCCGCCCGTAGGCGGCTTCTGAGGATGTGGTGGTAATATCTGCTATTTTTTTGTAACTCTTACGTCAATACGCCTGTTTTGCGCTTTACACTCCGGTGTATCATTGGCCGGGCATGCCGGGTGGTCCTGTCCGTAGCCTTCCGATTTAACCCGGCTGGCGGCGATGCCCATTTTTACCAGGCTTTTGGCGGCAGCGGCAGCCCGCTCGTCCGATAATTTTTTGTTCATATCGGCAGCTCCGGTATTGTCGGTATAGCCGCCCATTTTAACCTGCGCATCCGGGTATGCCTTCAGGATAGCGGCAATATTGCGCAGTTGCATCATAGAGGCTTCGGTAATGCTGGCTTTGCCTGTTTCAAAATACAGGCGGTCCAGGGTTATCCAGCCTTTGGTTTTATCAACGCTGTCTACCATCATGGTTCCGTCGGAGAGGAACTGGTACAGCCTGTATTCCGAGCTGTTGCGGCCAGCTTCAATTTCTACACCACCCGGCAACGAAAACTTGGTGAGCTCACCGGTTTCATAAATAAAGTTACCGGAGGTATCCATAGTGCCTTTAATGCTTGGCTTTTCAGTAACAGGTGTACTGGTCTGTATGGTATCTGCTACAGGCGTGGTAACCGGTTCTGTTGGTGTATTGCGGCATTTCATAAGGTAAAAGACCAGCGCGGCCAGGCCTATCAATACCAGCAGTGGCCACATCCAGCCATTGCCCCTTGAGTTTCCGGTATCGTTCATTACCGGAGGTTGCGGCACATGGTGTGTAGGACCTCCTGCCTGCAGCAGGCTCGATATACCAGAAGGAAGCAGGTTGCTGAATGATGGGCTGGAAGCCGTGATGCTGCTGATAAGCCCGGCCACGCCCATGTTGTTATTTTTCATAAATTGGCCAACAAAGGTGGCCAGTAGTGGCGCCACCAAAGTCATAAGCCTGGAGGTATTGGCAACGTTTATACCCGAGTGCTGGGCTATGGCCTGCATTACCTGGCCCTGGTTGTTGCCAAACAGGGAGCTGAG
>JAVBJN010000002.1:0-42353 GCA_031546985.1 Chitinophagaceae bacterium | reverse complement strand
AAACCGAAGCGCTTAAAAAAGGTATTTCTACTGCCGATGAGATCCAGCGCAGGCTGGGGGCGCCTTCCCGCATTATGGTAGATGGTGAGAAAGAACTTTGGGAATACACTTCCGACAATACTTCACTCACCGTTCATTTCGATAAAAAATCGACCCTGAGCGATTTCACCTACCGCCGCAGAGCGCAGTAATTTTTTATGTAGTATTGCCGTATGAACATAACGATTCGCCCGGAAACGGCTAACGATATTGCGGCTATTTATACCATTAACGAACTTGCTTTTGAACGGGCCGACGAGGCCAAACTGGTTGATGCCATCAGAGAAGGTGGGGCGTTCATCCCTGCGCTCTCCCTGGTTGCAGAAGTAAACGGGCAGCTGGTAGGGCATATTCTCTTTAGCGATATTGCCATTGTGCAGGATAGCGGCAGATTGCTGCCCAGCCTCGCATTGGCGCCTATGGCTGTGTTGCCGGAGTGGCAGGGCAAGGGCGTAGGTGCTGCGCTCGTGCGCGAAGGTTTAGCGCAGGCCCAAGCTGCCGGGTACCCTTCTGTAATGGTGCTGGGCCACGAAAAATACTATCCTAAGTTTGGTTTTGAACCCGCTGCGCAATGGCACATACAGGCTCCGTTTGAGGTGCCTGCTGCTGCTTTTATGGGCATTGCATTGCAACCCGGCGCGTTAGATGATGCGGCAGGCACGGTGCATTATCCCCGCGAGTTCGACGAAGTGTAGGCTTTACCCTCCGTTAAAGTAGTCGTAGTACAGTTTAAAGATGAAATACAGCTGGTAAACGATAAAGAAGATGACCAATGCGCCATGAAACCGCCTGTTGTCGACCCTTATGGCTACCAGGCACAGGATAAAATGGCTTACATAACGGGCCGGGTAAAGCCAGGTAAAATGGTTGTAATAGTCCTCGCCCTTGAGCATGGTATCTACAATATCGGCCAGGAAACTAAGTGCCAGTGCGCCAAAGAACCAGGTTTTGCGGGAGTAGAAATACCGTTCATAATCGCCGTCATAATCCTTCATATCATCGGGAAACAGCAAGGCGCAGATCACGAAAAACAGGATGATGTAAGAGATCACAAAGAAGTATTCGGGAAAGTACCATTCCTTAACCCGGCTCAGGCTGGCCTCCCACCACCAGAAATGAATAAGCAGCAGGAAAATGTAGAATACCCACAGCATATGTACCCAGTAGGGTTTGGCCCGGTCGGGGTGCTGCACAAATTTTACACTTCCTTTGAGCAGGTGGGCAATGCTCAAACTCAATATGATACCTATTACCGTGTTTACATGGGCAAGGGCTTCCATATGGTGTGATTATAACTTCTAATATAATGTATTTATTGCATGTTTTTTCATGCTGCCACTATCCTGTTATTTTACCATTATAAAAACCAGCTCTAATATTCAGACCAATGCCGCAAGAAGCAACCCGCCAGATTATTCAAACCCGTTTCGAAACCCCACTGGGCCCCATGATTGCCTGGGCGGTAGAGGAGGGGCTTTGCCTGTTGGAGTTTACCGACCGTGCCATCCTGGAGTCGGAGTTTAACGCGCTTACCAAACATTACAACGCTACGGTTACAGACGGTACCCATCCTGTATTAGATATGCTGCAAGTGCAGCTTACCGAGTATTTTGAAGGTCGCCGTAAGGAGTTTACCGTTCCGCTCGATGTGCCGGGCACGCCATTCCAGCAACAGGTTTGGGCAGAGCTGCAGCGCATTCCCTTTGGCATAACCCGTTCTTACAAGCAACAGGCCATAGCCGTAAACAACCTGCCCGCCATCCGTGCGGTAGCCCAGGCCAATGGTATGAACCGCATTGCCATTCTTATTCCCTGCCACCGGGTAATAGGAGAGAATGGCAAACTTACCGGCTATGGCGGCGGACTCTGGCGTAAGCAACGCCTGCTGGACCTGGAAAGACAGAACCGGCAAGGGGAGTTGTTTTAAGAGTCTAAACCTGCCAGAGCTTGTCCCGCCCATGCGGGGTGCGATAGCTCCTGTCAGGTTAGGGAGGGCGTTTAATCTTGAGTTACCGATAGTCTAATCCTTTAACCAGGACCTGGCAGGTCAATACTCAAGACTAAAAGTTACCTTTGCGCAATGCCACATAACGCAACGATAATTAAGAAAGCGCTCGAACAACTGAAAATTGAAGCGCTTAATCCTATGCAAAAGGAAGCCCTTACTGCTTTTCAGCAGCCCGGCGACCTCATGCTGCTTTCGCCCACCGGTTCGGGCAAAACCCTGGGTTTCCTGCTTCCTGCACTGCTGCAACTCGATCCCAATATGACGGGTATTCAAACGCTGATCCTGGCGCCAACCCGCGAACTGGCGCTGCAAATAGAATCTGTATTCCGCGATATGGCCACCGGTTATAAAGTGAACTGCTTCTACGGAGGGCACGATTTTAAAACCGAAAAGAACAGCCTGCAACAGCCGCCATCGGTGCTGATAGGTACGCCCGGCCGCATTACCGACCACCTCGAAAAAGGTAGTCTCGATCCCGTTTCTATCCGCACCCTGGTGCTCGATGAATTTGATAAATCGCTCGAGTTTGGTTTCGAACCCGAGATGAAATACATCATTACCCGCCTGCCCAACCTCAAAAAAAGAATGCTTACCTCGGCTACCGAGCTTAAGGAGATTCCTTCTTTTACAGGGTTAAAGCAAGTGCAAAAACTCAATTACCTGGCTGCCGAAGCAGTGCCTTCCGGCCTGGATGTAAAAACAGTACTGGCCGATGGGCCCGATAAGCTGGAGACCCTGCTGGCGCTTTTGGGTGCAATAGGTAATGAAGCAACTATTGTTTTCTGCAACCACCGCGACGCATTGGAGCGCATCAGCACTTTCCTGAAACGCTATAAAGTGGTGCACGACCTGTATCACGGCAAGCTGGAGCAGGAAGAGCGTGAGCGCGCGCTGATCAAGTTCCGCAATGGCAGCAATATGATACTGGTAACCACCGATTTGGCCGCCCGTGGGCTTGATATTTCGCAGGTACGCCACGTAGTGCATTACCAATTGCCGGTAAATGAGCAATCTTTCATTCACCGCAATGGCCGTACCGCCCGTATGAATGCAGAGGGAACCGCTTACCTCATCATGTCGCCCAAAGAAACCATTCCGCCCTATATCAACACCGTTCCCGAAAATGTAGAACTGCCTGCGCAACTCATACTGCCCGATGCTCCGGAGTGGACAACGCTGTACATTGGTGCCGGTAAAAAAGAAAAAGTTAATAAGGTAGACATCGTAGGCTGGTTGCTGCAAAAAGGCAAACTGGAAAAAAGCGAACTGGGCATGCTCAACGTGGGCGACCATATTTCTTACGCTGCGGTAAACCGCGAAAAAGCCAAAGAGGTACTGCAACTGGTGCGCAACGAAAAACTCAAGAACAAATCTATTAAAGTAGACATCGCTAAGTAGGCGTTGTCTGCTCAACATAAAAAAGGCTTTAGTCCGCAAGGGGCTAAAGCCTTTTTCTATAAAATAGATTGTCATCCTGCAATGTGAGGCATGAGCGAAAGCAGGATATCCTCGGTGATGAGATGCTGTTTTCGCCCACCTTCAATAACTTTGGCAGAGCCTGTCGCCGCAGTACACCATTACCGTTTCTTTCTTTTCTGCAAATCGGGCAGGAATGCGGTAAGCAAACCAATAAGCGGTAAAAAAGCGCATACCTGGTACACGTAGTTGATGCTGGTCATATCGGCCAGTTTACCCATCAGGGCAGAGCCAATGCCCGCCATTCCAAAAGCAAAACCAAAGAACAAACCTGCTACCATACCCACTTTACCGGGAATAAGCTCCTGCGCATACACCAGGATAGCCGAGAACGCAGAGGATAATATTACGCCAATGAAAACGCTTAGCACACCGGTCCAAAACAAGTTGGCATGTGGCAGCAGAAGTGAGAACGGCGCTACACCCAGTATAGAGATCCAGATTACATATTTGCGGCCAATGCGGTCGCCCACGGGGCCACCAATAAATGTGCCCAGCGCCACCGAGAACAAGAACACAAACAGGTAAACTTGCGCGGTAGCTACCGAAAGGTGAAACTTCTCTATCAGGTAAAACGTGTAATAGCTGGTCATACTGGCCATGTAGAAGTACTTCGAAAAGATAAGCACCAGCAGAATGCTTAATGCCATCACCACTTTACGGGCAGGTAGTTTGGGCTGGTTGGGGTCTATTACCGCAGCTTGTTTCTTTACCTTAGGTTTAAGGGCGCGTTGCTGTTGGTACCATTTACCGATGTTAATCATCACCACAATTGCCACCAGCGCCGCCAAAGAAAACCATATGATATTGGACTGGCCAAAGGGGACAATAATAGCCGCCGCCAGTAACGGGCCCAGCGAACTACCCGCATTACCACCCACCTGGAACAGCGATTGCGCCATACCGTGCTTGCCGCCTGCTGCCATATGCGCCAGCCTCGAAGCCTCGGGGTGGAAAATGGAAGAACCCACGCCTACCAGCGCTACCGATACCAGCACCATCGGAAAAGTGTGCGCCAGCGATAACGATACCAGGCCCAGCAGTGTAAAACTCATACCTATAGCCAGCGAGTAGGGCTGTGGTTTTTTGTCGGTATAAATGCCTACCAGTGGTTGCAGCAGTGAAGCCGCCATCTGAAAGGTGAGGGTAATTAGCCCAACCTGTGAAAAATTGAGTTTGAGCGAATCTTTTACCACCGGGTATATCGCTGGGATAAGCGATTGCAGCGTGTCGTTGAGCAGGTGGGTAAAACTAAGCGCGATCAAAATGGAGTAAACTGTTTGCTGGGCTGTTTTTTGGGCAATCTCTGCAGGGGCTGCGGCTTCCAGCTTAATTTCTTCCTGCGTTTCTAAATTAGTCATATCATCTGATGATTGTAGGTAAAAAATTATTTCTTCTGTTTGGTGATATTTTCTGCCAATGTCAGGGCGCGTTTAGCATCCTGGTCAATAATAGCCTGTAATAAAGATTCGTGAATGTCTTGCGAAATAATAAACGCCGATACGTCTTTGTGTACCTGTATAAATGCTGCTTTTACGTGTGCCGCCACCAGTTGGTACAGCTCGGTCATAATAGGGTTTTGCGCTGCTTCGGCAATGGCGGTATGAAAATCGATATCTGCCTGTATGCAATTGGCTATATCGTTGGCTTCGGCATATTGCTTGCGCAGGGCAACGAATTTCCGCATTTTAGCAATATCGGCTTCGGTACGCAGCACTACCGCTTTCTCTACAATTTTCTCTTCGAGCAGGAAACGCACTTCGTTTACATCTTCGAAACGGGCCCTTTGCAGATGACCCGAAAGCATTTCGGCAGATCCGGTCAGTGAGGCCACAAACGTACCCATGCCCTGTTGCACACGCAGCATACCTCCATTGGCCAGGATGCGTACCGCCTCGCGGATAGAAGAACGGCCCACGCCAAACTGCTGCATCAGGCTGGGCTCGGTAGGCAGCTTATCGCCCACGGTATAGTCGCCCGATGTGATCATTTTCTTGATCCGGTCGGCTACCTCATCGGCCAGGCTTTTGCGGGTAATAATGTTGGGTGTCTCGCTCATCGTATCATCTGATGAATGCAAAAGTAGGCGTTTTTCAAATTTCCCGGCAAATTTATTTCGGAATTGTCTTTCTGCCCGGATTCGTGAGGAGCAGAATCCCTATAATAGAAAGCTTACAGTGGTGCCAGGCAGGAGTATAATCGGCTTAGTAAGAGATGCTGTTTCTTCTGGTTGTTGTTGCATGGCAGATTGTTCATGTGTATCGGTGCAGCATGGCGGATTGATTAGGCGCGATGTTGTAAAGGATGTAGAAGTATTGACCGGAAGACTCCCCAAATAGGATGTAAAAAAGAACCCCGGTATTGCCGGGGTTCTTTCTTTATTGAATCACCATTTTGGTAATGTTGTAGGCTTCGCCGGCAGTGATGCGGGCAAAGTATACGCCTTTGGCAGAGCGGAGCACATCGTACTGCTTGCGGTTCATACCGTTGCCGGTTTCCCATAATTCAGACAATAATACATGTCCGGCAGCATCGTAAATCTCTACCTGCACCGGGCCTTGCTTGCCCAGGTAGTCGATGGTAAAACTGCCATTATTGGGGTTAGGGAAAATATTGCAATCCAGTTTGTGCTTTACAACGGTGGTTACACCGGTCATCTGCACCAGTTTTTTTACAGCGCCATAGGCATTGATCTTACCGCTTCCCCAACGGTTATTGGGGCCTTGCGGCAATTGTGTGGTGTAAATGTCTTTAATGGCCGTGGTTCTGATAATGTCTAGCGCACTGGCAGGCGTAAGATTGGGTTTTAGTTGCAGCATCATAGCTACAATGCCCGATACCGCTGGCCCCGACATAGATGTGCCGCTAAACATGGCATAGTAATAAGTGTGTCCGTTGGTAGGGTGGGTATAGCTGCTCACCAGCATATCTTCATCTGCACCGCCGGGTGTTACCGATACATCAAAAGCATTAACCGAAGAGGCTACCGTCATGCCTGGCCCTGCAATATCAGGCTTAATGCGGTTGTCTGCCGTAGGGCCCTTGCTGGAGAAAGGCACCAGTGCACCTTTGGTGGCATAACCCTGGTAGCTGATATTGCCACCGGATAGGTTGGTAAACGAGATTTTAGACGCATAGGCGCCTACCGCAATGGCCGAGCGGGTACTGCTTATGTCGCTGATGGTCATTTCGGTGTTGCCGCTTACTGCCCACGGTTTGCCCCCGTTGGAGAAAGAACCGTAGTAGCCTGCGGTTTCGTACACATAGCTGTTCCACATATTTACCTTACCATCCTTACCCTTAATGCCAATGCATATATCGTCGGGCACTTTGCTGTTAAACCGCAGAAACACGCGTGGTTTATCGTTAAACTCTGCATCGGCGGTTACAAACTCTACAAAGCAGGTATCGTTGTTGGAGCCAATGAGGTAAGTATTGTGCAGGTTATTATCGAGGCAGATATAGCCTGTACTGTCTATGGCGTTGTTGCCGTTAAACAGCCGCACCTGCACACAAAATGTTTTAGCGGTATCGCCCCATATGTCTACCCAGGTTTTTTTACCATCGGGCACGTCGGCAATGTTCAGAAAAGTGTAAACGGTGCTATCGGTATTGGTAAATGTTTTTTGAACGTGAATATTGTTGTCGCCATTGTTGCCACCCGAGCATACAAATATCTTGCCTGCGCCCGTAAGGTTATCGCAGGCCTGGCTAAAGAGGGAGCTGCCATCGTGCGGCCCGGCCGGGCTGCCCCAGCTCAGGTTAACCACTGCCGGCTTGCCCACAGATGCAGCGTAGGTGTACACATAGTTCATACCATCAATCATATCGCTGATGCCCGTGTTGTACCACTGCGATGGGGCTGGTGTAATACCTACCAGCACCAGATCGCTCTTGTAAGCAACACCGCGAAAGGCGCCGCTGTTGTTGGGTGCACCGCCTACGCCAGAGCCAGCTACAATGCCGGTAACGTGCGCGCCGTGAGAGCCGGTGGCCAGATCGGTCTGCCTGGCCCACATGGCGGCAGAGTCGGTCAGTTCATTGCCATAGCTAAAACCTGCTGGCGGAGTGCCCGATATTTTCTGCTCCCAGATCCGTTTTACGCGGTAGCCGGTGCCTGTGGTATCAAAAAGAGCGGGGTTGGTATAGTCAAAACCTGCGTCTACCACACCTACTACCACGTTTTCGCCATTGTAAGGCATGGGCAGGTTTATGCCGGAATGCACAGAGTCTACCCGGGTAGCTTTGCGCACCGAGTCCATGTGGCTGTTTACCGGTTCGTCCAGCTGTATGTAATCGATATCCGGTATTTGGGTAAACGCCTGCACCTGCGCTATGGGAATCTGCACGGTCCAGATATTGCCCGCTTTGGTGCCTGTAAGTACGCCAAGTGCTGTAATGGCTTTGGTATCTACCGTAGGTTTTACTTTAATAATGGCGCTGATGTACACCTTTTGGTCGGCCGTGGTTTTGTAAATGTAGTTGGGCACTCTTTCGCCTGCTTTTAATTGCGCAGCCTGTTGCAGGTAAAGTCTCGTAAGCGGCGATAGCCTTGCTTTTACGGGTTCTTTTTGCTGGGCCATGGCCGGCACCGATAAGAGGGAAGCGAGCAATACGCCTTGTAAAAATTTATGCATCATAAACTGTTTTCAATGGTTGGTAAACCTGCTGTTTTCGTAAAAATACTATAAGAATCGGGCAGAAATCATATTATTTAGTAATGTACACAAAGAAAAAAGGTGACCGCCAGGGCCACCTTTTCTATGTTTTGCAAAATGCGGTTTTACGGTTTTACAAAGCTGCGGGTGCCTATGGCTTTGCCATTGTCTGACAATTGCAGCAGGTACATACCAGCAGCCAGGCCATTGGGCAGGGCTATATTGTGCTGGGTGTTCTGGTTATTCAGGTTATAGGTAGCAATGGTTCTGCCACCAAAATCGGTAAGGGTAGCGGTGTTGCAGAAGCGTTGCGGTGTAACCAGGGTAATATTGTTGTTTACCACAGGGTTAGGATACAGGCTAAAGGCTTGTGCAGCTTCGGTGTTGCTTAAGCCGGTAGCCAGCTGGCCATTGCCATCTACATGCGCATCTTCAATAGCGGCATAGTTATCGTCGGCACCATGGTTAATGTAAGCCAGCTCTTTGTAAGACGGGCCAAACAGGTAAGTGCTGTAAGATTTAGAAGTTTGCCCCTGGGTAAGCAGGAATGCCGACAGCAAGGCTGGCGGTGCAGGTGTGCCGCCTACATAAAAACTATCGGTTTGGGTGGTGGCTCTGTGCAGCAGCAATGCCTGGTAAGGAATGCTGGCGCCGCTGCCTACCGGCAGTATTACATTGCCCCAACCGGCTACATTGTCTTCTTCTTCTACATAGCTGCGGTATTCCATATCCACATCAATGAGGCCGAAGGTGGTGAGGGTAATTTTAAATTTGAGGGTGGTATTGTAGTTGTGGGTAGAAGTACCATTAAAGCTCAACGGGGTTTTTATTTTCCAGTCGTCGCCAATAATGTCTGCATTCTGATCCAGCACAATAAGGGAGTCGTTAGGGTTGGAGGTGTATGGCTCCAGAGAGATCGCCAGCCTGTCCATATGAATGCCTTTGTAAGCAAAGCCGTTGCCATCTACCTGCTCATAAACAGTAGCAGGCAGGCTCAGTACGCTCAATCCCATTACTACCTCCTGCATGCAATTGGCATTGGTATAGTTGGTGGTATTGTTGGCGCTGTATACTTCTGTAACGCTACCTGCAGTAGCCGCAGCACCGTAATTCCAGGTTTTATTGGCTCCGGTAGCGGGCGGGTTAATGTTGCTGGTAAGTTTAAGCTGGTTATGGCTGGAGATAGCACTGTTGAAGTTGGTACTGTTGATAACCAGTTGGGCCTGGGCCATACTGCCCACCAGTAAAGCCGCAGAAAGTGCAGAAAGTGTTTTCATCGATTTGTTTTAAAGTTTCCTGTAGTTGAGCATGAATTTATACAAATATTTGCGATTAGAAAAGCACGGCTAAGGCATAAAAAAGGCTGCCCAAAGGCAGCCTGGTGTAAACGCGTTGCAATTATGGTTTGTAAAACGGACTGTGCTTGTACAACCGGTACGTGTTTTTGCCCAGTTTGTACAGGTGATACCCGGTAAATGCGGTAAGTGCGCCGCTAAGGATCTGCCAGTATAATATTTGCATAAGATGGTGTATTATTTAATGGTTAAACGATTTGCGTATTAAAAGAGAAACATGGCGTTAATGCCCCATTGTCCGTTGTTTTGCAGGTTCAGGTTATTGGTAAAGGTGCTGAGGGGGTATTGGTAGTAGCCACCCAGTCCAAATTTTTTCCAGTACAGGTCTACGCCCCCGGTTGCAAAAAGGTTGCGCCCGCCGGTATTGTCCACATCCCGGTCAAACTGGGTATCGGTACGCACCATTTCTGAGCTTATACCCGCATTGGGCAGCAAAGCTACCTTATCAATATTTTTCCAGTAAAAGAACAGGGCCGATGCGTTAAACTGGTTGCCAAACCGGTAGTCGAGCTCATTGGTGCCATTTACCTTGTATTGGGCATTAAGGTTAAAGCCCGCATTTTTATACCGCATGGTGTAAATGGTATTGGCCACAAAGCTGTAGGCCCCGGTGCCCACCTGGAAGCCCGGCGCCAGCATAATTCTGCTGCTGTTGCGCTGCTGGTACTTGCCGGTAGCCATTTTTACGCCTCCGCCTGCAAACCAGTTGTGTTTTATCAGATGGTCGCTGTTGGCAGTGTTTACGATATTGTAATTGGCCAGCAGTGTAATGTCGCCAATGCTCGAAATGGTTTCGGTAGGGCTGCCTGCTACATGCATGGTATGTATGCCATATGGTACGTAAGCCAGTATCTGCACTTTGGGCCACAGGTAAAAACGGCCGTAAACGTCTATGCTGTTGTAGCGGTGGTACTCTGCGGGTGTAGCCGTTTCAAACTGAAGGCCATCGTTGCTCAGTCGCTTCTGCGCATAGCGGATGCCAATAAAATTGTTGTTCTGCTGGGGCAGAATACCCGAAAAAGCACCGCCGCTGGCACCCCCGCAGGCGTTACAGGCGTATGCCCCTGTCGCCGACAGCAGGCATACGCTCATGAGCAAATAAGAAATTACTTTCATGACCGGTTAGTTATGAATGTGTTCAAACTCAAACATGCGTTGCATATTATCGGCCAGTTTTACCGAGTTGGCGCTGGGCATATGCACGGTTGAGTTGGTGGTATCAATATCCCAGGTGTTTACACCAGAAAACAGTTTGGCTACATCCAGCGCCAGGTGCACCTGCGGAATGCTGTTGGGTGTAGCTTTAATCAGATCGCCGTTCAGCGTGGTGCTAAAGGGGCGGCTGCCTACAAACGGTGCGGTAAAGCCACCAATGTGGTAAGCGCATTTGCCACCTTTGGCCTGCGGCGTATTGCCTTCGAATTTGAAATAGATATACCCACTGTTCCAGGTCCAGAACATACCATTGGCCGGGTCTAACGCGCCGGTTTGCGCGCCGGAGTAGTTGCGCACACTATCTACACCTACCAGGTAAGACAAGGCTTTGTAATCGCCGGAGGGCACATTGGGAATGGTAAACGTAACTACGCCGTTAATGGCATCGGTATAATCTACCAGGTGGTAACTTTCGGGTTCGGCCCAAACGCTGCCGTCTGTTTTGGTAATTTTTACATTGGAAATATAGTACCGGAGCAGGGTAGGCGTAATGGTATCGTTGCTGGAGCTGAGGTAGGCCTGGCCAAAACGGAACGATTCTGCGCCCCAGTTGTGTTCAAACTTAAGGGTGAGCGCACTGTTGGTGTTGCCAGGCGTTACAGGGTTGTTGTCTTTTTTGCAGGAAATAGCAAACAGGGCAATAGCAGCACAGGATATAGTTAAGAAACGTTTCATGAATATTGGGTTTAAAATAGTAGATAAATCAAGCAAATGGGCTTTGCGCGCCATAAACGGCGCAACCAAAACAGTATAACGCACAGCATACCAGCGTGTACAGCATACACCTGCTATGGCACTAAGCCATTGCTGCGTTATACAACATTAATGATCAGGCTACTAAACCCGGAGGATGGAGGAGTGCAAATACCGGAGCTTCGGGCATAAATGCCTGGTAAGCATCGGTATGCATCAAAAAAGAGGAGGCCGCACCAAATTGGAAACCGATGCGGGTAAGTACATAAGGAGAGAGGGAGCGCTCTTCGCGGCTGCCAGGCTTATCCGAACTTTTAGAAGACTTTTCGCCTTCCTCGGTTTTCTTCAGTTGCTTGGCCAGGTAGCAACACCCGTGACACTGTTTCTCGGGTTCGTTCTTGTTTTCGCAAAGATTCTGTTCAATATAAGACCGGTTCTTGTAAAAACTAACCAGCACCTCTGCTTTCCAGATAGAAGGCAGAAAGAAGGCCATTAGCAATATACAGGAGATAAGTCTCTTCACCGCCCCAAAAATAGGGAACCTGCAGCGGTAAAATTATGATTGCGGTCAGTTTTTTTTAATAGCCGTATTTTTCGGAATGTGTAAGCGATTTTTCCCGATTGTGTAAAAAAGTTGCGGCCAACTGCCATATTTTTGCGGTCAATTCTAAAAAATATATGAAAAAAGGACTCTACTTAGGCGCCGCACTGGCTGTAACCCTCTTCAGTTGCTCTAAAGACGATAATGGGTATGAAGGCAATACGGCTCAGTTGAAAATCAAGTATTCAGACCTCACCACCACCACCAATTACCTCACTACCTTTAAAGGTGCCGACAACAACTCTTCTGTAGATTTCAGCGGCCAGGCTTCCCGCATCGCTATGATGAAGGAACTGGATGCTTATATGAAAACCGGTCTGACTGCGAATGTAGACGCTCAGAAAATGAAAGACATGTTCGAAAACAAGAACAATGCTTTTGCTGCTGCTGCGCTGAACACTTCCGGTAAAGACATTATTTCCAAAACTGCGCAGTCTTTCTCTGTAACTGCCGGCGACCTGGAAAAAAACCAATTTAAAACCTGGATGGACGCGCTGGCTGCAACAAGTGCATCGCACGGACAGACTGCAAGCGCTGGTACTGCCGGCCTGCTGGACAGCAAATACCTGGTAGATGCCAAAGGTTTCGAATATGGTCAATTTATTCAGAAAGGTCTGATGGGCGCCATGATGATGGACCAGATCAACAATATTTACCTGGCTGAGGAAAAACAAAATGCCGACAACAAAACCGTTGTAACCGGTAAAAACTATACCCAACTCGAGCACCATTGGGACGAAGCTTATGGCTACCTTACCCAAAACGAAGTGTATCCTAAAGCAGATCCTGCTACTGCCGGCAAATACCTGGAAACTTACCTGGGTAGCTACGTGCGCCAGGTAACCCCTGCCGAAGGTGGTGTTAACGGTGCCGATGTTTTTAAAGCATTCCTGGTAGGCCGTGCTGCTATCGTAAACAACGACAATGGTACCCGTACCAACCAGATCGCTTACATCCGCACCAATATCGAAAAATCGATTGCGATTGTTGCCGTAAGCTACCTGAACAAAACTAAAACTGCTACCACCAGTGGTGCTAAATTCCACAGCCTGTCAGAAGGTACTGGTTTTATTTACTCGCTGCGTTATGGTTACAATGCCAAAATCAATGCTACCCAGTCTAATCAGTTGCTGAGCCAGCTGATGGGTAAAACCAATGGTTTCTGGGATCTGACCAATGCCGATATCGACGCGGTAAGAGACGTAATTGCTGGTGCATTTGGCATCAACAAAGAAGTAGTGGTAAACCACTAATCGATAACGCTGAAATTTTAAGGCGGCTTTGCAAAAAGCCGCTTTTTACCATTATAAAGGTACCTGTATGAAATCATTTAAATGGCTGAAAGGCGCGGCCCTCACCGCAGTATTGGCTGGAACGGTACTGGCAGCCTGTCAGAAAGATAAGAAAGGCACAGATAACCCTGCTACCTCCGGTTACGACCGCAAGGCTATGCTTACCAACTATGCCGATAACTACATTATGCCTGCCTATGCAGAAGAGGTAACGGCTACCAACGCTATGAAAGCGGCGATAGACGCGTTTGTATCGCAGCCCGATATAAGCAAGCTGGCTACCGCCCGTGCACAATGGCTGGCTGCTTATAAGAGCTGGCAAAAAGTGGCTATGATAGAAGTAGGGCCTGCCGAGGGCGTTTCCCTGTTGCAGTTTGTAAATACGCATCCCTGCACGCCATCAAAAATTACCGACAACATGAATACCAGCAACTACAACCTGGCCAGCATAGGCTCGGGCGATGTGCAGGGTTTTCCGGCTATCGATTATATGCTTAATGGCATAGCCGCTACCGATGCCGATATTGTGGCTTTATATGCTACCGGTGCTGGTGCGGTTAAGCATGGCAGTTACCTGGCCGCGGTATCTGACCGGTTGGTTTCGCTCATGAGCGGCGTTAAGCAGCAGTGGGATGGTGGCTACCGCAATACTTTTGTAAATGCTACAGGTACCGATGTGGGTAGTTCTACCTCCAAACTGGTAAACCGCTATGTATTGTATTACGAGCGTTTTCTGCGCTCCGGCAAAATTGGTTTGCCCGTAGGCGCTATGACCGGCGTAGCCAAACCCGAGCTGATGGAGTGCTACTACAGCCCGGAGAACAGTCGCGAGATGGCCGATATTGGTTTAAACGCCATGATTAAAGTTTTTAAAGGCGAAGGCCTTAACAATACCACCGGCGGTGCCAGCATGTACCAGTACATGGCTACACTGGGCACCAAAGACAATTCCGGTACCCTCATTGCAGATGTGATTGTAACCGAAATGAACGGTGCAGCTACTGCTTTAAAAGGGTTGAACGCCAACCTGAAAGGCGAGTTTACCAACAACCGCACCAAGGTGCTGGAAACTTACCAGCACCTGCAGGAAGTGGTGCCGCTTATTAAAGTAGATATGGTATCGGCTATGGGTATCTCTATTACTTATGTAGATAACGATGGCGATTAATTATAAAAGACATTGCATCTGGCATGAAAGAAACGCAACAAATCGAAAACCAACTGTTGACAGGAATAAGGAAGCCGGTATACTCGGCTTCCTTAGCTGTTTTTAGAATGGTGTTTGGTTTTATGCTGTTGGGCTCGGTGCTCCGGTTCTGGCTCAAAGGCTGGATCGATGAGCTTTACATCAGGCCCACTTTCTTTTTTCATTATTACGGTTTCGATTGGGTGCAGCCGCTGGGGCAGTACACCTATCTTTTGTTTGCCGTTTGCGGTATTGCCGCTTTTTTATTTGCCATTGGTTGGTGGTACCGGGTGGCATCGGTGGTATTGTTTCTCAGCTTTACCTATATCGAACTGATGGACAAAACCAATTACCTCAACCACTATTATTTTACCAGCCTGGTATTGCTGCTCATGATGGTATTGCCGGCGCACTGCAATTTTTCGGTAGATGCCTGGCGCAAGCCCGCTTTGCTTAAAAGGCAGGTGCCATTGTTTACCGTAGGCAGCATACGGCTTATGCTAGGCCTCGTTTATTTTTATGCAGGCCTGGCCAAGCTCAACAGCGACTGGCTGTTAGAAGCTATGCCGTTGCGCATCTGGTTACCGGCGCGCAACGATATGCCTTTGATTGGCCCTTTGCTGAGCCAGGTTTGGGTTGCTTATTTCTTTAGTTGGTTTGGCGCCATTTACGATCTTACCATCCCGTTTTTTCTGCTCAACCGCCGCACCCGGCCTTACGCTTATTTTGCCGTGGTGGCCTTTCATATCATGACATCGGCTTTGTTTCCCATCGGTATGTTTCCCTACATTATGATCGTAAGCAGCCTGGTTTTCCTGGATTCGGCCACACTGGATCGCTGGTTGGGTAAACTTGACGGAAAAATGACCGTTCTGCCCGTGGCATCCGGCTCAGGAGTCTATACCTTTGCAGCCCCGAAACAAAAGCTGTTGCTGGGTTTTCTGGGTTTATTCTTTGCATTTCAGGCAGTGTTTCCGTTTCGCTACATGGGCATAAAAGACGAATTGTTCTGGACCGAAGAGGGCTACCGCTTTAGCTGGCGGGTTATGCTGCTGGAAAAAACGGGTTACGCCCAGTTTATCGTAAAAGATAAAAGCACCGGCGAAACCATAGCCATAAACAACGAAATGTTCCTGACGCGCAACCAGGAAAAAATGATGGCCACACAGCCCGATTTTATGTTGCAATACGCGCATATGTTGCGCCAAACCTATATGCGGCAAGGCATGAAAGACCCTGCGGTATATGCGCAGGTATATGTAAACCTGAACGGACGGCGCAGCCGCTTGCTGGTAAACCCCGAAACCGATCTTGCACAGCAGCACGACAGTTTTGGGCATAAAAACTGGATTTTACCTTTCGGAGACAAGATTTATGGATTGTAAAAAGATATACCTGCCGGTAATAGCCGGTTTGCTTGGGTTGCCGGCCGCTGGTCAGAGCATTGGCGGGCGTGTGTTGTGTGCAGATTGTGACAGGACAAAAATAAAGGTGTACTACAACCATCAGGTAGCGCCCGTGGCTGCCGATGGTTCTTTTCAGATTAACCAGCTCCAGCCCGGTACATATAAACTGAGCATTACCGCACCGGGTTATGCCACCGTGCACCGCACGGTAAACGTAGGGCAGGGCGAAACCCGCTTGCAAACCGAACTGCATAAGCTGCGCAAAGAACTCAAAGAGGTAGAAGTAGCCGATAAGCAGGAAGGCAACTTTAGCCACATGTATAATGTGGATGGTATGAAACTGGCCGCGGGTAAAAAATCGGAAGTGATTAATACCGAGCAGCTTACCGTAAACAAAGCCACCAACAATACCCGCCAGGTATTTGGCAAAGTGGCGGGCCTCAATATTTTTGAAAACGATGGCTCTGGTCTGCAATTGAGTATTGGCGGCCGGGGGTTAGACCCCAACCGCACTTCTAACTTTAACGTAAGGCAAAACGGGTACGACATTAGCGCCGATGCGCTGGGCTACCCCGAAAGTTATTACACCCCGCCCACCGAAGCGCTGCGCAAAATACAGGTTATCAAAGGCGCGGCCAGCCTGCAGTTTGGTACCCAATTTGGCGGGTTGCTCAATTTTGAAATGAAACAACCGGTTACCGACCGTAAAATAGCGATAGAAAGCCGCCAGACGGCAGGTTCATGGGGCTTTTTTAACAGTTTTAACAGCGTAAGCGGTACCGTGGGCAAAACCAGCTACCTCGCTTATGTGCAATACAAAAGAGGCAATGGCTGGCGGCCCAACAGCGGGTATGAAGCGCTCAACGCCTATGCCGATGTGCACTACCAGGTAAATGACAAGCACCGCATTGGTCTTGAATTTACCTACCTCACTTACCTGGCGCAGCAGCCAGGTGGGTTGGACGATAAAATGTTTGCCGCCGATGCCCGGCAGAGCAACCAGGCCCGCAACTGGTTTAAAGTAAACTGGAATCTGCTTAACCTGGAGTGGGACTACCGCATCAGCGACCGTACCCGGCTGGAAACAAAATTGTTTGGGCTCATTGCCAGCCGCGAGGCAGTGGGTTTCCGCCCCAACCGCCCCAGCCAGCCCGATAATGGTGGTCCGCGCGATTTGCTCACCGGCACTTTTCAGAACCTAACCCTCGAAAGCCGCTTGCTGCACCGCTACCAGTGGCTGGGCCAGCAGCAGGTATTGCTTACCGGCATAAGGGTGTATAATGGCTACAGTACCAACAAGCAAGGCTGGGGAAGCCGTGGCAGCGATGCCGATTTTACTTTTCATGATGAGGCCAATAACCTTATATCCTCTTACAATTATCCGAACCTGAACGTAGCGGCTTTTGCAGAGCACATTTTTCAGCTTACCGATAACTTTTCTGTAACGCCGGGTGTGCGGGGCGAATACATCCTCACCCGTTCCCGCGGGTATTACCACGACCGGATTTTTGATCTGCGCGATAGTATTGTAAGCGATAAACTGGTGAATGAACAAAAGGAACTGCCCAGGTATTTTCTGCTGGGTGGAGTGGGTTTTAGCTACAAACCTGTAGATGCTGTGGAGGTGTATGCCAATATAAGCCAGAACTACCGGTCTATTACTTTTAGCGATATAAGGGTGGTGAACCCTTCTTTTGAGATCGATTCCAACATTGCCGACGAAAGAGGCTGGAGCGCCGATCTGGGTTTCAGGGGTAGATTGGGTAAAGTGCTTAACTACGACATTAACGGTTTTTACCTGTATTACGGCAACCGTATTGGGGAGTATTACACGGTAAAGAACTTTACGCAGGTAATACGCAAAAGAGGCAATGTGGGTGTGGCGCAGATCTATGGTATGGAGTCGCTGCTGGAGCTACAGGTGCTGCGTTTGTTCCCGTCTATACCGGAGCATTGGACGCTGAATGCGTTTTCGAACCTGGCATTAACCCACTCGCAATACACCAAAAGTGCTATTAAAGGCATTGAAGGAAAAAGGGTAGAGTATGTGCCGGCTGTAAACTGGAAAACAGGCTTGCAGGCTGCTTACCGTGCGGTAAAGGTATCGGCGCAGTTCAGTTACCTGAGCCAGCAGTATGCCGATGCTACTAATGCAGAGGACGGTGGGTACAGTGCGGTTAACGGACTTATACCTGCTTATAAACTGATAGATCTCTCTGCAGGTTACCAATGGCGCTGGTTGTTGGTAGAAGCATCTGTAAATAACGTAGCAGGTGTAGATTACTTTACCCGCAGGGCATCGGGCTATCCCGGTCCGGGTATCATACCCGGCGATGGCAGAAGTTTCTTTCTTACGCTGGGCGTAAAGCTCTAGCGCATTACACCATTGTTATGCTGCTTTGCTGCGGGTTTTCTGAAATTGCCAGGCTATAAGCGCCAGCAGCAAAATGGTAGAGAGCAGCACGCAGCCATCCGACAGGGTGAGCCATTCCATATAATTGGAGAGGATAAGCACTGCGGCAACCAACATTGCCATTACGGGCAGGAAAATATTCAGAATCTGTTTCATACGGGCTCCCGTTTTTTTTAGTGCAGGCCTGTGCCTGCGTTTCTCAGGTATCTTGCCAGCCTTTTATTGTATGGCAAATACACCTTTGGCAATCTGCTTACCGTTTACCAGCATATAGTTATACACGCCTTCCTTAAAATCGGATGTAGGCATAAATACATCTTTACCAAAGAATTTACGGTCGCTCACTTTGTCGCCTTCCTTATCGGTTATGGTAAGGGTGGCCTGACCGGTGTTCCTGTTCAGCAACGAAAAGCTGATAAGGTTGCCGGCGCGCTGGTTAAAACTGATGAGGTTTTTAGGCGCATGAAAGGTACTGCTGGTAGCCAGTATGGCGAGGGTCCATATGCCAATGGCCAGGGCGCCTATTACGATGGTGGTGAGTATGTTTTTCATGATGATGTTGTTTTGCTGCACTGGAATGATGATATTGTTACAGGTAATGACTAGCGAATGGTGAACACGCCTTTGATGATTTGTTTGCCATTGGTTACGATATAGTTATATACCCCTTCTTTCAGTTTGTTGGTAGGTACATAAACGCTTTTGCCAAAAAACTGCTGGTCGCTTACTTTTTCGCCATCGTTGCCGGTGATGGTAATATTGGCTTTACCGGTGTTGTTGTTTTCGAGCGAGAAACCGATCAGTTGTTCTGAGCTTTGGTTAAAGCTGCTGATGGTTCCGGTGCTGCGCTGTGTGTGCTGGTTGGCTGCAATAGTAATGATCCAGGCAGAAGCAACGGTGAAAACGGCGGCAATGGTTGTGATTGTTTTTTTCATGATTTAGTGTTTTAGGTTTTGATTGTTTCGTTTTGTGATACAAACATACACCTGCCTTTTGGGCGTGCTTGCGGCTATTAGACCAATGAGCGTAACAATTCGACAAGGAGCGGAAAACAGGATGTCGATGAAAAAGGGCCGTTCGTCGAAAAATGCCGCCCGGGAGCGAATGACAGGCGAAAAATTGGATATGGAAATATAGTTTTGGTTACAGAAATCCGGATAAAAAATGAGCAATGCTGCTATAGCCATACAAAAACAGCTGAAGGTGAGCTTCGGAAAACGCCGTACCTGGATCCATGTTATATTCTGGGTGCTGGCCATGCTCAGCTTTGTAGGCAGTTATAAGTATATGCTGTCTATGGGCAAGCAGCAATCGGTACCGCCCGTATTCCTGATCAAAGAACATATTGTAGTACTGGTATCGCTACTGGGCATGTGTTACAGCTTTTTGCTGCTGGTGCTGCCCCTGGCCGGTAACCAAAAGCGCTGGTGGGTATTTACCGTTGCCTTTACCGGCAATATCCTGCTGTGGTTTACTATTAAAACCTTTCTTACCAAGCTGTTGATGGTCTTTTATCCGGCAGTGGCGGCGTTGCCCGATTTTCAGGGGCAGGCGCTATGGCTGCGGCATTATGGCGCTATCATTGTTTGGTTTGTGTTTTTTATGTCTATCTATTATTTCATCGATATTTATGAGCACCAGCAGGAAATACGCCGCCTGGAGCGGTTTAAGGCCGAGAAGATAGCGCTGGAAATGAATTTTCTTAAATCGCAGATCAACCCGCATTTCCTGTTTAATACCCTCAATAATATTTACGCGCTCAGCATGGTGCAGTCAGATGAAGCGCCCCAGGTAATAGACCGGCTTAAGGGACTAATGCAATACATGCTGTTCGAATGCCGTGCCGATAAAGTGCCGCTGGCTTCGGAGATCGCTTTTATGCACAGCTACCTGGCGCTGGAGCAAATACGTCATAAAACAGGCCGTTGCAGAATCAGTTTCCAGGTTAATGGCGATCCTGGCGACAGGCAGATAGCGCCGCTGCTGCTCATCAATTTTGTGGAAAATGCGTTTAAGCATGGTGTACAGTCTGGTGTGAAAGAGTCGTGGGTAGAATTGCAGATTGATGTAAATGCCGATTACCTCAAGTTTGAACTGAACAATAGCAAACCGCCACTGCACGAAGGGGAGACCAGCGCGCTGGATGAGTACAATGGTGGCATAGGCATACGCAATGTGCGCCGGCGGCTGGAGATCCTGTATCCGCGCCAGCATCACCTGCAGATATCCGAAACGCCTGACCAGTTTAACGTATTGCTCACCATTAACCTGTAAACTGCCAACGCATGATCTCTTACGTACAACGGGAAATAGACCAGAAGAACCGGTTAGTATACTTTCACCACGGCCGCTGGGTATGGCACCTCTGTTACTGGCTGTTTGTGTTGGTGGTAGGTACCATACTCATTAAGCAAGACAAACTAACGGCCCGCATCATTTTTGAAGATTTTATATTGGGCAACCTGGTTATAGCGGGGTTCTTTTACCTGTATTGTCTTTGCCTTATTCCTTATTTCTTTAAGCGAAACAAGCTCAAAACTTTTTGGCTGCTGCTGGTAGCCTCCATCATTTGTATACCCATGGTGAGCATGGCCTTTTATGGTATGCTGGGCCAATGGGTGCCTTCGCTCAAACCCGATGCTACTATTCCGCTGGTGCAGCGGTATGGTATAGAGCTGCAAAGCTACCTGTTCAACTTTCTTATTTTTTCGGTAATGCTCTATTTTATGGAGCGCAACGAGATGCGCAGAACCGTGATAGAGCAGGAGCAGGAGCAAACGGCCATTCAAAAAGTAGCGCTCGATACGCTTAAAATGCAGGTGAGCCCCGAGTTTTTGCTGCAATCGCTGGATCAGTTAAAAAGCCTCACCCTTCAGAAATCTACCGTTGCGCCCGAAGCTGTTATTACGTTTTCCGACCTGCTGCGTTTTAGGCTTTACCGTGGCCGCGAAGCACAATTGCCCTTAACCGAAGAATTGCAGGCGCTGCAATCGCTGGTGCGCTTTACCACACTGGGCTTGCAAAATGGTCCCGAAGTGGTGATGGAATGCCAGGGCGATGCTACGCATTACCAGATTGCGCCGCTTACACTGGTAAACCTGGCAGAGCCTTTTTGCCGGTGCACGGCAATCCACACCTTGCAGATCATTGTAATGATCGAAGGCAGCGAACTGAATGTAGAAATAAGCACACCGGCAGCCTTCCCCGATGGCCTGGTAACCGAGTTGGAAGAATACCAGCACAATCTGCAGCGGTTTTACGGAGATAGCAGTACATTTATGGTACAGAATACCCAATTTGAAAGTATCTTAACCGTATGTCTGCCAATCCAATACACCGAATCTCCTGCATTGTCGTAGACGATGAACCTTTGGCCCACGAAGTAATGGCCGCGCACATAGCCGCCATTCCGCAACTGGAGCTGGTGCAGCGTTGCAACAATGCGATGGAAGCCTTTGAAGCGCTGCACAAACACAGCATTGACCTGCTTTTCCTGGATATTAATATGCCGGTGATTAACGGGCTCAGCTTTCTGCGTTCGCTTAAAGATCCTCCGGTGGTGATTCTAACCACGGCTTATACCGAATATGCCATGGAAGGCTATGAGCTGGATGTGGCCGATTACCTGCTTAAACCCATCCCCTTTGACCGGTTTGCCAAAGCGGTGCAAAAAGCAGGGTTAAGACTGGCGCAAATGGGCCGCTCGGGCCTTAATGAATGGCAAAATACGCCCGCTCCGGTACTGCCGGTCGCCGCAACAACTCCCCCCTCTTCTAACGAAAAGGATAAAGCAGAAAAAGACTACTTTTTTATCAAAGCCGATGGCCGGTTGGTAAAGCTCAATTATGCAGATGTACGCTACATCGAAGGCATGAAAGACTACCTCAAGATCTATACCGCCAGTCAGGCGTATGTGGTGCACCAAACCATGAAGGGTATGGAAGAACAATTGCCCGCCGGATCTTTTTTTAGGGTGCACAAATCTTATATCGTAGCCCTGGATGCTATTAAATCCATCGAAGGCAATCTCATTAATCTCGAAAAAGCACAGGTGCCGCTGGGCAGCAGTTACCGCGATGCTTTGCTGGAGTTTGTAGCCGGTAGAGATTGATTGGTAATGGTTTAGCATGGCAGCGTTTTCCTTCATCTGCCGCTTTTGCGGTTATATCATTTTTAACATTATGCGTGGGTCAAAAAGGCCTAACTTTATTATGCGCATCGGAGTGGTGGCAATTGAACCACATTATTCCCTTCTGGCGTGATCTTTGATTGTTTAAATTAAAATTTACAGTTATGTTAGAAACCGTAATTTCTAAGCCGGCTGTAAGGCAGATAAACCTTATGATGATAGAAGCCTCGCTGGCTTTATTGTGGGGTATTTTTGCCATTGTCGTAAACACGGGCATGCCGGAGCCGCTTATCAAAACCTTTGGTGTGCTCAACATCGCCGCCAGTCTGCTCTCCTTTGTTTTCCTGAATGCCAACCGTAAAGAACCGTTGCCGCACCAGTGGCTTATGATAGAAGCTATGGTAGAATTGGTAGCCGGTGTGGTATTTCTGCTTATGGTGACCAGCCTGGAGCAATTCCGTGTGTATTTCAGCTACGGCATTGTGTTCATTGCTTTTCTCCAGTTTATTTACGGGTATACTTTGCTGATGTCTGGCAGGCGAAACACGGTTAACATTCTTATCCGTTTTGGCGTATCTATAGCAGGCATGTTCTTGTTTCTGCTGCTGTATACCAACGTCTGGGGGCTCACCACATCCATTGTTGTAATTGGTATATTCTCCATCCTTTACGGATTGGCCAATGCTTATTTCAGCAGCAGCCTGCGTCTCGATGAGGATGCGGTAGGGTAGTTTGGTTATGAAATAAATTATATCAGTGCAACCAATCTAAAGCCATTCCTCCGGGAGTGGCTTTTTGATTTAAGTCAGGTTTTAAAGCGGTTTAAGTCATGCGTTATCTGTAAATTGAATGATAACTTTAAAGTACCAGGCAGGCTAGTGCTGTTTGCCCCAGTTATTTCTTATAATAAACATTACCACATGAAAAAGATCGTTGTAGTACTCGATGGATTGCGTTTTTCTGAAAGTGCCTGCAGGTATGCTGCCGAGCTGGCCCAATCGCAGCAGGCCATGCTGGTAGGCGTGTTTCCGGAAGATTTTACCTACCAGAGCTATAATATTTACAACCTGCTGATGCTCGAAGGCGATAATTTTGATACCGCCCGCAAGCTGCTGGATGAAAAAGATATACAATCGCGCAAAGCTGCCGTTGCTGCTTTTGAAACCATGGCACGCAATCATGGCCTGCGCTTTGTAACCCGCATCAGAAAAGGGCTTATCCTCGAAGAGATTTTACGCGAAAGCCTGTATGCCGATCTGCTGCTGATGGATTTTACAGAAAAGTTTTCGCACCACAAGGATGATATACCCGCGCGTTTGCTGAAAGATATGCTGGAGCAGGTGCCTTGCCCGGTATTGCTGGTGCCACCGGTTTATAAAGAGATAGAAAAAGTGCTTATCCTTAACGATGGCCGCTCTGCCGCGGTGCAAGCGCTGCGCGATGCTAAACAGTTTATTCCTGCATATGGCAAAATGCCGGTAGAAGTACTGTCGGTAAACAATGATAATGAAGATAATCCTAACCAGGAGCTGCTGCACGAATGGCTGGAGCTAACCTGGCCATCATCTGCCTACACAAATCTGCAGGGCGATGCGGAAGATGAAATTCTGAATGCATTAAAGGTAGAAACCCTGAACCCGGTGGTGGTTTTGGGTGCGTACCAGCGCGGTACCCTGAGCCGCTGGCTCAAACAGAGCATGGCAGATAAACTCATGCAGGAGCTTAACATTCCTTTGTTTATTGCCGCTACCCGTTAAGTGGTGCATTATCTTCTGTGGGTTGGGGGATATGAAGCGATAAGTGTTTGGTTTGAATGGTATATTTGACCTTTATACTTGCCGTTACATGACCCCCGATCAATACAGGAATAAGCAGTTTCTTTCTTTTGTTTTTACCCAACGGGTGCCGCCCTTTTTGTGGTTCAGTGCGCTGGCATTGACGATTGGGGCTACTGTGGCATTCTTTTCTCCGGGAAATAACCTGAGCGGCAGCACTTTCGGGTTGGCCGGATTGGGCTTTCTGGTACAGGCTTTTTTCATTTACCGCACCGCTTTTAAGCATTATACCAATGGGCATGCCGTACTGCAAGCCTACGATGCTGCAAAGGTAGATATCATAACCGGGGTGCCTGTGCTGGTTCAGGATTTCGATATGTGGAATGTGGTAGACAAGATACCTAAAAGCGCCAGTAAGACACTTTATACTTTTGAGGAGGCCGATTTTGCGCTCACACCCGATGCTTTGGTTATAATGGGCTATGCCCGGCAAATGGGAGTGCTGGTATATGCAGCGCCCGCTAAAATATTTATAGGGGAAGATGGGCAAAACCATTCCCATATGCTGGAGTGGTCAGAGGCGGATGACCAGCTTACCATAGCGTTTATAGATGCCGACTATAAAAATCCAATAAAGATTATACTGGGAGCGCAAACCGCCGAGGTTAAAAACTGGCTGGCCGTGCATGTAAAAGCAGCTACAGCTGTTGCATAAACTCATCTTTTTGAATTGCCTCCCGGTCTTCCCGGTCCATGAGCGAAGTCTTTTTGGTATCGCGCATAAAAGCGTATACCAGCAAAGAGATAAAGATGCAACCGGTTACATACCAGTAGAAATAATGCTCCACCCCTTCGTTTTTAAACCATAGCGCAATGTACTCGGCTGTGCCGCCAAAGATGGCCACGGTTAAAGCATAGGGCAGACCCACGCCCAGCGCGCGGATATTGGCAGGAAACAACTCTGCCTTTACCACCGCGTTAATAGAAGTATAACCGCTTACAATAAGCAATGCTGCCATCATTAATACAAATGCATTCCAGGGGCTGGTAGTGTGGCTTAATTGCGTAAGTAAAGGCACCGTGCATAACGTACCCAGCACACCAAATCCAATCAGCAAGGGGCGTCTCCCTATTTTATCCGACAGCAGGCCAAATACCGGTTGCAGGCAAGCATAAATAAACAACGAAACAAAAGTGAGCAAAGTACTCTGGTCTTTGCTAAGGTGCACGGTATTAACCAGGAACTTCTGCATGTAAGTAGTGTAGGTATAAAAAGCCAGCGTACCGCCCAGGGTAAGACCCATAACGGTAATTACCGCTTTGGGATGTTGCAGCAACGCCAGAATAGTGCCTTTTGGTTTGGGGCCCTCTTCTTTCATGGCTTTAAAGGCCTCCGTCTCTTCCATATTGCTGCGCAGGTATAGTGCTACCAGCGATAATGCAGCGCCAATCACAAAAGGAATGCGCCAGCCCCAGGCCTGGAGTTGCGCCGGGGTAAGCAGCCATTTCTGCATCAGCAGTTGTATGCCTAGTGCTATTAATTGCCCGCCGATAAGCGTTACATACTGGAAACTTGAATAAAAGCCCCGCAGTTTAGATTCTGCTATTTCGCTCAGGTAGGTTGCCGCCGTACCGTACTCGCCGCCCACGCTTAAACCTTGCAGCAACCTTGCCAGTAAAAGTAATGCCGGCGCCATAATGCCAATGCTGGCGTAAGAAGGGGTGAGGGCAATCATCAACGATCCCAGCGACATAAGCAGCACCGAGAGCGTCATGGCCGATTTGCGGCCCACACGGTCGGCAATGCTGCCAAACAACCACCCACCAATAGGCCGCATCAGAAAACCTACTGCAAAAATACCCGCTGTGTTAAGTAGCTGCGCTGTAGGATTGCTATCCGGAAAAAACACCGGGGCAAAATACAGCGCAAAGGCCGAGTAGGCATACCAATCGTACCATTCTACCAGGTTGCCTACCGAACCGCTGATGATGGCTTTAAGCCTGCGGACTGGTTTTTCGGCGGTAAGGTTAAGATCAGGCGTTGTGTTTTGCGGTTTCATGCAGGTGGCGATTGGGTTGCAAAATACAAAAGGAAGGCATTGCCGGGAAAACGATTTGCAGTTAGATATGATATAGTATCCTGTCTGATATTGTTTATTTTTATCCGGTAATCCTGCAATACCACCAACCACCACCATTGCATGTCCCGATTGTTTTTTACAATGCTGTTATGCGGCATTACCAGTACTGTAACGGCCCTGGCACAGGATAACGCTGTGTATTCCGTTTTGCAAAAAATACGCCGGTTGCAGAGCCAGGGCGATACTTTTTACCCCAAAGGACTCATTCCTTCGCAGCGCTGGTACGAAGGCCGGGGCATTATGCGGGAGGATAATAATATTTTCTTTACCGCCATTACCGTTTATACTTTACAGGCCAGCAAGGGCGGCTTTACCGCAGAGGAACGTATGCTTGCCGATTCTATTACCGCTACAGCTCAGCATACATTTGCCGCCTATCGCAACAAGCAGGGCGATGTAACGTATAATTTCTGGCCGGTGCAATCTGAGCAGTTTTTTCCCAACGATCCGGTGCTGTCCAAACACCGCCGTTTTAAAGTGCCCGACGATCTGGATGTAACGGCTATGGTTTACCTGGCTTCTGATCGTGGTGCCCATGCATTGCCCGTACTCAAACAAAAAATGGAAGCGTATGCCAACGGCCGCAGGAGTAGTATAAAAAGTACATTGCCTGCCTACCGCAACGATAGCGCCTATACCACCTGGTTTGGGCAAAAGATGGAACCGGAGTTTGATATTTGTGTGCTGGCCAATGCCCTGTTGCTGGTGCAAAACAAAGGACTGGCCTGGACTGCGGCCGATTCTGCTACCGCTCGGCTTATGGTGCGCATGGTGCAAAACGAAGACCACCTGAAGGCGGGTTACCTCGTTTCGCCATCTTACCAGAGCAGTGCCGTTATTCTCTATCATCTTTCCCGTTTGCTGGCACAACCAGGTGTGCCATTGGTGCAAACGATACGGCCCCGGGTAGTGCAAGACCTCCGCAAGCTCTTGCAGAAGACCGATAACAAAATGACGCAGCTGGTACTGCTCTCATCGTTGATCCGGTTAGGCGAGCCGGCTCCGTTTACCGTATCGGTTGCCGAAGCCGAGGCCGGTATGGGTTCGTTTGTTTTCTTTAAGGCCAACCTGCTGGCAATAAGCCCGGTCTGGATGCGGAAACTGGCCGGGCAAAGCGCGTATGTCAATTACAGTTACCGCTGCGATGCCTATAGCCAGGCTTTGATTGCTGAGTATCTTATCCTGCAACGGGAGTCGAAAGGGTAGGCTATTGCTCATTATTTCATTACTCAAAAACAACCTTATGATACGGTATCTGCAATTACCCTTTAATTACGATGTGCTGCAACTGCAACAGGAAGCCACAATGGTCTCCGGAGCCTGGAAAAAACATTTTAACGAACGGGATTACGAAGGCGACTGGAGTGGTATTGCCCTGCGATCGCCTGGCGGTAACATCGATAACTTATTTGCCGAAACATTTGGCGCACAGGTTGCGTTTGAGAATACCCCGCTGATGGCAGATTGTCCGTACATCGCCAGCATCGTTGCTGGTTTGGAATGCGAAGTAACCTCTGTCCGGTTGTTGAAGCTGGCGCAGGGCGCTATTGTGAAAGAGCATACCGATGTGGGATTGAATTTTGAATCGGGCGAAGCCCGCCTGCATATTCCGGTTGTAACCCACCCAGGGGTTGAGTTTGTGCTCGATGGTCATTCCATTCATATGGAAGAAGGTACTTGCTGGTACATCAACGCCAGTTTGCCCCACCGCCTGGCCAATCCCTCGCCGGTTCACCGCGTGCATTTGGTGATCGATTGTATGGTCAACGATTGGTTGAGGGGCTGGTTCGAACGCGAGGACCTTCCGGTAAAAAGCATTAAAGATACGAGTCATGCACAGCAGGTTTTGCAAAAGCAAGTGATTGCCAACCTGCGAGCATCCGGCGATCCCGACCGCATACGCCTGGCCGATGAAATGGAAAGCCAGAAAGTCTAAAAATAATTTATAATTAAATATGTTTTATTTTTAATTGTATTGCGTATTTTAGAAAGGGCCAATCGTTTATTTAATGCTGTTTCGATCTGTATTCCTGTCAGCCTATGGAAAAACTGCAGGGAAAACAGGCAGCCTTGGTCTTTAACCTAAAAGTCCTAACCATGCAGTACGAATTAACCAACCTGGAGAAACTATTGCTCCGGCTATCGCAATCTATTCCCAAACCCGATGATATAAGCTGGTACACCGGCTTGCTCGAAGAAAAAGAGCGCATTCTTACTGCCTTTGGCAGCATACTGAAAAGTACTGCGGGGCATACGGCGCGGTACCGTAAGCATCACCACGACAGGCTCGAAGGTATGAAGGGGTTTATCTCCGGTATGCCGCAGGCGCAAGCCCGTTTGATTGCCAATACACTGGATGACCTTATTCTGAGTCTGGATGCAGAAGCTGCACCGGATCTCCCTTTGAGTGCAAAGACCGGGAAGGCGCATATTAACATGTCGGTGCAGGAGTTGGCCATGCTTAGCCGGGTGTTGTGGGAACTGCGCATTGTATCGGCCGATTTTAAGGCAGATATCATACGCCTGGTAACCCAGCATTTTACCACCAAAGGCGCTGGAAGAAAGGAGCCTATTTCTGAACAGCATTTCCGGCGCCGGATGAGCACTGCCAGCACACAGAGCTGCGATACGCTGCGGCGCATCCTTAAAGCGGTATTGAGCCGGGTAGATGAACTGAAAGTGGAGGCCATACACGCAGAGAAGGAAAGCCGCAATGGCCGTTTGGCGATAGAGTAGGGTGCTTAAAGTTGTAGAACTTTGTAATGCGCAAGTTGTTGCGAAACAGTTTTTTGTACTATAAAATAGTAGCCTTTTTATAGGCGGTTGGTAGCTTTATTGTTTGGAATTGAGGGCAAAGTGTTGAAAATTCGTAATGCGAATTACGCGATTATTTAACCTAACCTTAAAGCTAAACCAAATGAAAAAAGTTCTATTAGCCCTGCTTATCCTGGTGTGCTTTGCCGCCACGGCTTCTGCCCGCGCCCGCCAACTGCGCATTACCAACTACACATCCTGCACTACTTATGTGCAAATCAGAGGTGCCGATCTGTGCTCCTGCGCACCCATGTATTTGAGTGGTGTCATTGCTGTGCCACCTTCTTCTTCCATTGTTTACTCCACATCTGCCATGATTCCCGGCTTTCCTACAGCACCCAAAGCCATTATTGGCGCCATTGTTATGAGTTACCCCGGTTGCACCGGCGGTAGCGCTACAACAGGTATGGTAGGAGAAGCCTCCTGCGGGTTTCCCAATTACTTCGGGTACATTACCATGCTACCGGGATGCACGCCCTGTACGCAGTTAGGGGCCAATTGGGTAAGCTCACCCGCGCCCATCTGCACCGGTATGGCCGAGTTGATATTCAGGTAAAACATACTACCTTCTCATACACCACCTGTCCAACCTCGCTACCAATGCGGGGTTGGGCATTTATAGGCTAATCCAGCGTTTGCACACCGCCCCCATTTATAAAAAGAATTTGCCCGCTTACCCATTCCGAAACCGGCGCAGCGAAATAGAGTACCGCACCTGCAATATCCGTTGCTTCGCCCAGTCTTTTAATGGGCGTGTGGGCCAGCATCCGGGTTTCTATTTCTGGTGTAAGCACCGAAGCCAGTGCTGCGGTTTTGGTAGCGCCGGGGCCTACTGCATTTACCCTTACTTCGGGCCCAAAGTCAAAAGCCAGGTTGGCGGTCATATGGTTGAGCGCCGCTTTGGAAGAGGCATAGGCGCTCATGTTGGGACTTTTATTGATGCTGCTCATTGAAGTAATGTTTACGATGCTGCCGTAGCCATCTTTTTTCATGTGTGGCACACAAAGCTGCGATAGCCGCCATGCGCTGAAAACATTGAGCTGAAATACCCGGGCAAAATCAGCTACCGTAATGTTAAAAGGATTTTCGCGGCCGCCACCGCCGCCACCGGCATTGTTTACCAGTATGTGAATGCCGCCCAGCTCCTGAGCCGTTTGCGCCACAAGGTTTACCAGATCTTCGTCCAGGGTTACGTTGCAAGCCACTGCAATGGCTTTGCCACCTTCACTACGTATTTTTTCAACTACCGCTTCGGCATCGGCCAGTTTAAGGTCGCTTACCGCAACAGCGGCACCCGCAGCGGCCAGCATTTCGCAGCAGGCTTTACCTATACCATTGCCGCCACCGGTTACGATGGCCACCTTGCCGGAACAATCGAAAAGTTGGGATACGTTCATGAATCATAGGTTTTAGGTGAAAGGACTTACAGGAAATTACGAAAAAAGGAGTGGTTTAACCGGATGTTGGGAATGGTGAAGCAGCAAAACTGTGTGAAGCTTTTGCGAACTTTGATCAGGTATAAAATATATTGTTTAATTTTATTTGTACAGGCCCTGACTTTGTGTGGGTTTTCTTCGTGTTTCAGCCATTCTGCGCTGACCTGTTTATCCAGCTATTCTGATCACTAAACAATATAACGATGGAAAAACAACCAATTGTCAATTCTGACCTTGCCAATCCAGCTTCGGCGCATAACGTTCAGGTTATGGATCCTGCCAGTGATCCGCATATCGAAAGCCATACCAAAGCCTTTTTAAATAAGCTCAATTCCAGTCCCGGTAAACCGATGGAACAGATGACGCCCAAGGAAGCCAGGGCTGTGCTTACTGGCGCGCAGGCATCGGTGCCGGTAAACCTGTCGGGCATTAAGGTTACCGAAAAAACAATTGAGCAGGATGGTCTGTCCATTAAACTTCATATCGTAAAACCTGTTCACGCAGCGGGTACGCTGCCGGTGTTTATGTTTTTCCATGGCGGTGGTTGGGTGCTGGGCGATTTTCCAACCCATGAAAGGTTGGTGCACGATCTGGTGGTGGCTTCTGGCGCAGCAGCTGTGTTTGTCAACTATACACCTTCGCCCGAAGCGCAATATCCGCAAGCCATTAACCAGGCCTACGCGGCTACAAAATGGGTAGCAGCCAATGGTAGCGAGATTGGGGTAAGTAGCCGTCTTGCAGTAGCCGGCAATAGTGTAGGCGGCAATATGGCGGCCGCAGTAGCCCTTATGGCTAAAGATAAAAAAGGGCCGGAAATTAAGCTGCAGGTATTGCTGTGGCCGGTAACAGATGCCAATTTCGATACGGTTTCTTACCACCAGTTTGCCACCGGTCGTTTCCTTACCCGCAATATGATGCAATGGTTTTGGGAAAACTATACCACAGATGCTGCTGCCCGTAAGGAAATCTACGCATCGCCTTTACAAGCTACACTGGCGCAATTGAAAGGATTGCCGCCAGCCCTGGTGCAAACGGCCGAGAATGATGTGCTGCGGGACGAAGGCGAAGCCTATGCCCGTAAGCTGGATGAAGCAGGTGTAAAGGTAACCGCTATCCGCTACAATGGCATGATTCACGACTGGGGGCTGCTCAATCCGCTGGCGCACATTCCAGGTTCTCATGCTGCGTTATTACAGGCCGGTACAGCGCTCAAAAACGCACTGGCCGGATAAATATTTACCTTATTTCACCATCTAAATCACCAATAAAAAAACTAATCATGCAAAAGATCAGTTCAAAATCAATTGTGTTTATCACAGGAGCATTTGTAAGCAATTCCTGCTGGGACGATTGGAGAACCTATTTTGAAAGCAAAGGATATACCACTGTGGCACCGCCCTGGCCGCATAAAGATGCCAGCGTAGCAGAGCTTAGAAGCAGGCATCCGCATAACGATAAAGAACTGGCGCTTTTAACCTTAAAAGAACTGAAAGCGCATTACGAAAACATTATTAAGTCTATGCCCGAAAAGCCCATTGTTATAGGGCATTCTTACGGGGGCTTGCTTACGCAGCTGATGGTAAACAACGATTTGGCCGCTGCTGGTATCGCTATACACTCGGTGCCGCCCAAAGGCGTGTTTCCCTATGAGTTTTCTTTTCTTAAAGCAGGGTGGAAGGCATTAGGTGTTTTTACCTCCATCGAAGAAACTTATATGATGTCTTTTGAAGACTGGCAATATGCTTTTGTAAATGGTATGAGCCTCGAAGATCAGAAAGCAGCTTATGACACATTTACCATTCCCGAATCAAAAACGATTTCGAGAGACGCACTGAGCGACGAAGCCAAAATCGACTTCAAAAAGCCACATGCGCCGCTGTTACTCACTGCAGGTGATACCGATCATATTATACCTGCGCACCTCAACAACCGGAACTTTAACGCCTATGAGCGTAACGATTCGGTGCTGGAGTATAAGCTGTTCCCCAACCGAAACCATTTTGTGCTGGGGCAGCCTACCTGGCAGGAAGATGCAGAGTATATCTACAACTGGCTTAATTAGGTTTGTAGTATATTGGTTTGCAAATCGGGCAGGGATACGTTTCTGCCCGTTTGCTTTTATTAATGCTAAGTCTTATGTAGTAAGGGAAATTAGGCTGGGGTCAAACCCTATAAATGCAAGTGCACCCATCAATCATCGGTTTCCGCTGGCCGGTACTCGCTTTTAAGCAAAGCATACACTACAGAATCCTGCTGTTCGCCATTCTTGCGGTAGTGCTCCCGCATTACGCCCTCGCGTGTAAAATGAAAATGCGCTACCAGTTTTATAGACGGTATGTTTTGCGGGCCAATAAAAGCCTCCACCCTGCGCAGCCCCATATGCTCAAAGCCATACCGCAGTATCAGTTGCATGGCTTCGGTCATTAAACCTTGTCCTTTGTATGTGTCGTCGGTTATAGCATAGCCAATCTCTGCACGCTGGTGCTCGGGCAACCAGGTATGAAAACCACAGGCGCCTATAATTTTGCCCGCTTCTTTGCTTATCAGTTGAAAGTTTACAAAGCTGCGGTTATGCATCGTCAGGCCTTTGCGGTGTTTGGTCCGTTCTTTCTCCAGTTCCTCATCACTTTTTAGTCCCAGGAAGTTTTTAGCCTGCTCATCAGAATAACTGGTAAGCACTTCATCCATGATTTCAGGCGTCAGTTTACGCAGGATGAGCCGTTGGGTAGTAATTACTTCAATATCCATACGGCAAGATAAAAAATGAGTGGCGAATCGTGTACATACGGCTGTTAGATAATAGACGAGGTGTTTTATCGTTTAAGTAGCATAAATTCATAAACCACCTGCTTAATTCAATGACCCTCAAACAAATGAAAATGAAAAAAATGCTGGCGCTTGGCAGTTGTATTGTAATGTCTGTTTCCGCATTTGCCCAAAAATCGGCGGTAATGGAAGTGCTCAACAAGTATAATATAGATGCGATAGTGCTTGATCCCAACCTGAAGGTAAACTCCGATAATTATTATTACGACCTCACTTCGACCATGGTTACTGGTGATAAGGTAAAGAATTTTGTATCGTACTACGATCCGTCAAAAAAAGGTGACGACCGTTGGGTGCTGGTATCGGTAAATGGAAAAGGGGCATCTTCTTCCGACGAGAAGATCTTTGAGAAACAACACGCCATTGTCAACAATTTTAAGGCCGATGATCATTCGTACAAGGTGGTTAAAGATGATGGCGGGTATGTAGAAATTACTTATCAATATGATCCTGCTTCCTTAAATAAGGATAATGGCTTTTTAAAGGATTGCGTTATTAAACTGGTGGTAAATACCCAAACCGGAAGATTGGAGCGCGCAGAAGAAGAAAACCTGAAAGAGCTCAAAATCAAGATCCTGAAAGTAACCAAGCTCAATTCCGCCACCCATTTTATGTATGTAGAAAAGGAGCAAAAGTACCTGGTGCAGAAGGAAGATGTAGCGATGATCATCAAAATGCTGGGACAGGAAGTGCCTACGACTACAGTAAATACGTATAACTACAAACTGAACTAGCCTCAGCTGGCTGAGCTTGTTACATGCCGCTCCTGATAGGGCGGCAGTGTTTGTTTATTACTGCCTGGGTAAAAAATGGTAATGGGAAAAGAGAGACAAAGGTGTCTGGGCCTGTCGAAGACACAAAAAAGCCCCACATTGCTGTGAGGCTTTTTGCGGACCGGACGGGACTCGAACCCGCGACCTCCGCCGTGACAGGGCGGCATTCTAACCAACTGAACTACCGGTCCAAAACGGTTTGAAAAACTAAATACTACTTTGTAATACGGTGATCCTTGCGGACCGGACGGGACTCGAACCCGCGACCTCCGCCGTGACAGGGCGGCATTCTAACCAACTGAACTACCGGTCCAAAACTTTAATTACCGGCCGTATTACGCTTTAAGAACTTCGTTTCTACCGTTTTGGGATTGCAAAGATAAGCACAGTTTATTCACTTTTGCAAGCCCCAAACAAAAAAAACTTCAAAATTTTTTTTTGCGTAAGTTTGAGGCCTGTTTTAAAACCCCCGCTGATGCAGTTTCTGGATTTTGAAAAGCCTCTTGAAGAATTATTTAAGCAAATAGAGACGACCAAAGAACTTGGCGAGAAAAACCACATGGATATGAGCTCCACGATCAGCGATCTGGAGCATAAAATAGACGCTAAGCGCAAAGAAGTTTTCGCAAAGCTCACCCCCTGGCAGAAAGTACAGCTGAGCCGTCACCCCGACAGACCTTATACCCTGCGGTACATTTCCGAAATGTTTACCGACTTTGTAGAGCTGCATGGCGACCGTAATGTTAAAGACGATAAAGCCATCGTGGGCGGATTTGCCAAGCTGGACGGCGATACCGTAATGGTAATTGGCCACCAGAAGGGCATCAACACCAAAATGCGCCAGCTGCGCAACTTTGGTATGGCCAACCCCGAAGGTTACCGCAAGGCCCTTCGCCTCATGAAAATGGCCGAAAAATTCAATAAGCCCATTATTACCCTTATCGATACCCCAGGTGCTTATCCTGGTCTGGAAGCCGAAGAACGTGGTCAGGCAGAAGCTATTGCGCGTAACCTGTTCGAAATGGTGAACATGAAAGTGCCCGTTATCTGCGTCATTATTGGCGAAGGTGCATCGGGTGGTGCATTAGGTATAGGCATTGGCGATAAGGTGTTTATGATGGAAAATACCTGGTACACCGTTATTTCTCCCGAGTCCTGCTCGTCTATTTTATGGCGCAGCTGGAACTTTAAAGAGAAAGCGGCCGAGCAGTTAAAACTTACCTCTGCCGACATGAGCGGCTTTGGCCTGGTAGATGGCATTATCCCCGAACCTTTGGGCGGTGCACACACCAATCCCGAAGTAGCCGCAGCCACTGTAAAACAATACATTAAGAACGCCCTGCAGGAATTGTGGGCTTTGGATGAAGAGCAGCGCATCAACAACCGTATTGAGAAGTTCTCTAAAATGGGCTTCTACAACGAGGTGTAATGCCTGTTCGTTAAAACATATTGCCGGTGCAGTTTTTTGAAAAATTAAAGCAAAAGTTTTTTGCGAAGCCGCCGGAAGATCCTTTGAAGAAACCGGCTCCCACTGATATTAAGCGGGAGCTTGTTTTGTTTAAAGACGCTTACCGGATTGGCATTATTGGCATTTATTCCGGTATGGAATCGCAGGAAGTACTGGATAAGTTCCGGAAATACCTGGAGCAGCTGGGCTATGAGTGCGATGTGCTCATGTACATCAACGAAGATTACACCGATCCTAAGATTTACCTGTCCAGCTTCAACAATACCGAGGTTATACCCGGCGGGCAACCTAATTCGCCCAGGGTAGACCGGTTTATGATGAAGAAGTACGACCTGCTGTTTAATGCCCATTTCAGCGAAGCCGTACCTTTGCGGTACATTTCCAAGTACACGTATGCCCGTTGCAGGGTAGCGCCCTACCTGGACCCGATGAAGGATGTGGCCGATCTGCTGGTGCCCGTGCAGCCGGGAGAAGAGCTGCCCAAATTGTTAAGTAAATTCTGTGAAACGTTAGAAATACGACCTTATGTCCGCAAGTAATTTCAGAGGTACAGGTGTTGCACTGGTAACACCGTTTTTACAATCAGGCGCTATTGATTTTGCCAGCCTGGGCAAACTGATCGATCATGTGATCGGCAACGGTGTAAACTATGTGGTATCGCTGGGTACCACCGGAGAAACGCCTACACTCACCGCAGCTGAAAAGCTCGAAGTACTCAATTATACCCTTACCCATGTAGATGGCCGCGTGCCAGTAGTGGGCGGTATCGGTGGTAACAATACCACCGAAGTGCTCGAAGCGTTCGAAAAATATCCGATGGATAAGCTGGCCGGCGTGCTCAGCGTGGTACCATACTACAATAAACCTTCGCAGGAAGGCATTTACCAGCATTATAAGGCTATTGCCACGGTATCGAGCAAGCCCATTATCCTGTATAATGTGCCAGGCCGTACCGGTGTTAATATGTTACCAGCTACTACCATACGCCTGGCCAATGATTTCAGCAATATCGTTGCGATCAAAGAAGCCTGTGGCAATATGGTACAGTGCATGGAGCTGATCAATAATAAACCAGAGCACTTCACTGTAGTATCTGGCGATGATGATCTTACAATGGCGCAGATCGCCTGCGGTTTTGATGGCGTTATCTCTGTAGCGGCCAACTGTTATACCAAAGACTTTACCTCGATGGTAAACGCCGCGCTGGCTGGCGATTTTGTTACATCGCGCGCGTTGCACTACAAACTCCTCAATGGCATCGGCTTGCTGTTTGCCGAAGGCAACCCTGCTGGTGTAAAATGTGCACTGAGCGAAATGGGCATTGGCGAAAACGTATTCCGTTTACCCATCGTTCCTGCAAGCGAAGGCCTGCACGAAAAGATCAAAGCATTTGTAAACACACTGTAACTATTGCAGGTGCAACTAAATAAAAAACGCCATCCGTAAGGGTGGCGTTTTTGTGTTTTAAGTGGTTGTCTCATCCGCTGTAAAGATGCTACTGTCATCCTGTACTTGTGAGGAACGAATAAGAAGCAGCATGACAAATATATCAGTCTGACGGATTGGTCGAAAGGATATGCTAAGATCGGCGATCCAAAGATCTAGATCAGGTACGTTTCCCCTTCCACCGTCAATATCGTATTGGGAAAAACTGCTTTCGTTTCTTCAAAGAAAGGCGTAAGGTCTTTGTATTTGGAGGAGTAATGACCAATCAGCAAAGTAGCTACACCCGCATCCAGCGCCAGTTGCCCGGCTTGTGCTGTAGTACTGTGGTAACGGTCTGCCGCACGCTCTGTAAGATCTTTCAGAAATGTGGTTTCATGGTAGATGGCATCAATACCCTCGATCCACGGCAGAAAGGAATGTGTGTATTTAGTATCGGCGCAAAAGGCGTAACGTTTACCCTTCTTACCTTCCAGCGTTACCCATTCGTTTTTAACTACCGTTTCATCTCTGCGTATATAGTCTTCACCCTCGGTAAGTTTGCCGTAAAAGTATTTGGGAATCATGTATTCCTTGCAGCGTTCGGGGTTAAGCTGTCGTTTGGCTTTTACCTCTTCAAACAAAAAGCCAAAAGCCGGTATGCGATGCTCTACGGGAAAGAAACTTACTTTATACCGCTTATGGTTTACCAGCAGGCCCGGTTCCATAGCAGTTAGGTCTGTAAACCGCAGTTCAAAAGGCAGGTGACCATCGGCGGCTTTCATTTGTAATTGAATGATCTCGAGCAGTGGGGCAGGGCCGTAGAGGTGCAATGGCGCTATGCGGCCCAGTAATCCCATACTGTTGATAAGGCCTATTAAACCAAAATAATGGTCGCCATGCAAGTGACTGATAAAAATATGGTCTATCCTGCTGCGGCTGATGTGCAGCTCCTGGAGGCGCACCTGTGTGCCCTCGCCACAATCTACCAGAAACAATTCGTCCTGCATCTCTACCACCTGCGCAGTAGGGTGCCTGCCGTGTGCCGGCAAAGCCGAATTGTTGCCAAGTATCGTTACTTTGATCATAAATGCTTAACTTATAAAGGATACTGCCCGTGGCTAAAGCCACAGTAGCTGTGCTGGCTGTTGTGGCCTGGCTTTATACAAAAGCCGGAACAGGAAGGATTATGCTTCCGGTTCGTTGAAAATATCGCGCTCCAGGATTTCCATATTTATAATATCTATGGCTTCCTGCATCGATGGTGTAATATTGATTTCGTGGTGTAATTCGTTGGTTTTCATGGCCTGCATTAATGTAGGTTGTACCCCGGTAACCACAAACGAACAATTTTCGCCATACAGGGTTTCATGTAACAGGCGCAGGGTATCAAAGGCTTCGGTGGGCGCTTCTTGCACAGCATCTAGTTGTAATATATAGTTCTGAGGAGCGTCTGATATGCTATTTTGCACGTACTGGAATATGTTTTCGGCCAAATTGGCATCCAGTTGTGGGTTTTCAGGTGACAGAATGCTATAATTTTCTTTGGTATCAATTTTGAATTGCATAGTCATAGTCAGGGGAAAATAAAAATGGTGCGAGGGATTAAAGGTAAGCCATTCTGCATCAACATAAAACAGCCCCTTTTAGAATAATTTTTTTAATATTGTTTAATAACCAAGGAGTAAAGCAATGGATTCAAATTTCTCACCCAAAGTCAGAGAAATCATCTCTTTCAGCCGCGAAGAAGCGTTGCGGATAGGGAATGATTTCATTGGCACCGAACACTTGCTGTTGGGGATGATAAGAGACGGAGAAGGGCTGGCGATTCGGGTGCTTCAAACCATGAATGTGGATCTTTTCGAGCTTCGCCGTGAAGTCGAAATGGCAATAAAAGGTAAGACCGATAAACCGGTTAGTAACATGAACAGCTTACCGCTTACCAAGCAGGCTGAAAAAGTTATCCGGGTTACCGTGCTCGAAGCCAAAGCCATGAAGGCAACAATGGTCGAAAGCGAGCATTTGATGCTCTCCATTTTACGTAACAAAGAAAACGTGGCTACACAAATCCTAAACCAATTTGATGTGACTTACGAAAACTTTAAAAACGAGCTGGATAGGGCCGTGCATGGCGACGTGCGCAGCGACTACGCCAACGATCCCGGAGGATCTGAAGATTTTGACGAAGACGACGACAAGAAGTTTTCTCAGAAACGTGGTGCTACCGGTGCCACCAAATCCAAAACTCCTGTATTGGATAACTTCGGACGCGATATTACCCGCATGGCAGAAATGGGCACGCTTGATCCCATTGTAGGCCGTGAAGAAGAAATCGAAAGGGTGTGTCAGATCCTGAGCCGCCGTAAAAAGAACAACCCAATATTGATTGGTGAGCCCGGTGTGGGTAAAACCGCTATCGTAGAAGGTTTGGCGCTGCGCATTGTACAACGTAAAGTATCTCGTGTACTGTACGACAAACGCGTAATCAGCCTCGATCTTGCTGCACTGGTAGCCGGTACCAAATACCGTGGTCAGTTCGAAGAAAGGATGAAAGCTATTATGAACGAACTCGAAAAGAATAAGGATGTAATCCTGTTCATCGACGAAATTCATACCATTGTAGGCGCTGGTGGTGCTTCCGGTTCGCTGGATGCGTCCAACATCTTTAAGCCTGCCCTGGCCCGTGGCGATCTCCAATGCATTGGCGCTTCTACCCTGGACGAATACCGTATGTACATTGAGAAAGATGGTGCTTTGGCCCGTCGTTTCCAACAAGTGCTGGTAGAACCACCAAGTGTAGAAGAAACCATCATCATTCTGAACAACATCCGTCCTAAATACGAAGAGTACCATAATGTGAGCTACGACCAGGCAGCGATTGACGCTTGCGTGAAACTGAGCGACCGTTATATGACCGATCGTTTATTGCCGGACAAAGCGATTGACGTACTGGATGAAGTAGGTGCCCGTGTACACCTCAAAAACATTAACGTCCCCCAGAATATTCTTGATCTCGAAAAACAGATCGAAGACATTAAACTGGAGAAAAATAAAGTAGTGAAGAGCCAGCGCTTTGAAGAAGCTGCTGCCCTCCGCGACCGCGAAAAGAAAATCGGTGAAGAGCTCGAAAAAGCAAAACTCCAGTGGGAAGAGGAAGCGAAACACAAACGTTACCCCATCCATGAAGAGGACATTGCCGAAGTCGTATGCATGATGACCGGTATTCCTGTAGCGAGAATGGTAGAAGCCGAAACCGAAAAACTGCGCCGCATGGGTGATGAACTCAGTGGAGTAGTTGTAGGCCAGGAAGAAGCTATTCAGAAAGTGGTAAAAGCTATTCAGCGTAACCGCGTAGGGTTGAAAGATCCTAAAAAACCGATCGGTACCTTTATTTTTTTAGGTCCCACCGGTGTAGGTAAAACTGAGCTGGCCCGTGCGTTGTCCCGCTATATGTTCGATAGTGAAGATTCCCTGATCCGGATCGACATGAGTGAATATATGGAGAAGTTCAGCGTAAGCCGCCTGATCGGAGCGCCTCCGGGTTATGTAGGTTATGAAGAAGGTGGACAGCTTACCGAGCGTGTACGCCGTAAACCATACTCCGTAATCCTGTTCGATGAAATCGAGAAAGCACACCCGGATATTTACAATGTATTGCTCCAGGTGCTCGACGATGGTCAGTTAACCGATGGTTTGGGTCGTAAAGTAGATTTCAAGAATACCATGATCATCATGACCTCTAATATTGGTGTACGCCAGTTGAAAGAGTTCGGCGATGGTGTAGGTTTCACCACTTCTACTAAAGCAGCCAGCCAGGAAGACAACAGTAAGTCAGTAATTGAGAAAGCACTTAAACGTACCTTCTCTCCTGAGTTCCTGAACCGTATCGATGATGTGGTAATCTTTAATACCCTTACCAAAGATCATATCCATACCATTATCGACATTCTGATGAAGAGCGTAATGAAGCGTTTGAGCAGCATTGGCTTTACACTGGAACTGACCGAAGAAGCTAAAAACTTCATCGCCGATAAAGGATACGATCAGCAGTTCGGTGCCCGTCCGCTGCACAGGGCTATTCAGAAATACCTGGAAGATCCTTTGGCAGATGAGATTCTGAACAAAAAGGTAAAAGAAGGCGACCAGTTGATTGCAGACTTTGATGAGCCAAGCGGTTCTATCAAGTTTACCATCAAGCCGGCATCTAATAAGAAAGAGAAAAACGCCGAAGCGTAATATAATGTATCACAAAAGCGAAACGCCATCCCCCGGGATGGCGTTTTTGTATGAGGTATATATTATAATAACTATTGCTCGAGGCGGTATATCTTCTGGATGTGCTTTAAGATCTTATCAAACTCAATGTTCAGGTCTATCAGTTCTCCATTATGCAGGTCATATACCCAGCCGTGTACGGTAGGGTAGCCGTTGTGTATAAAACTTTTCTGTACAGATGCGGTTTTGATTACGTTAATGCATTGTTCCTGCACATTCAGTTCTACCAGGCGGCTGTACCTTTCATCAATATTAGTAATGGCTTCCAGTTCGTCCTGGTGAATGCGGTATACATCCCGTATGTTGCGCAACCAGCCGTTTAGCAGGCCCATGTCCTGCGATTGCATAGCGGCTTTTACACCTCCGCAACCATAATGGCCGCATACTACAATATGTTTCACACCCAGGTGTTCTACCGCGTAGTCGATCACCGACATCACATTCATATCTATACTCACCACCAGGTTGGCCACATTGCGGTGTACAAATACATCGCCCGGCTCCAGTCCCATAATCTCATTGGCGGGTACCCGGCTGTCGGAGCAGCCTATATATAAGAAGTCGGGATTCTGCTCTTTCGATAACTTTTCGAAAAATTGGGCGTCCCCTTTTAGTTTGGATGCTATCCATTTCTTGTTGTTTTCAAAAACCTGTTGATAGATTTCAGATGGCATGGGCTTAAGTTTTAAGCAATATACAGCATAATCTTTTCAATTAAAAACGCTCAAAGGCTTTGTAGTACCGGCTTTGCAGGTATGTTGCAAATAAATATGTTCAAAAATGCAGTACAGGCCTTGCTTTTCTGAGATCAGTCCCTATCTTTGCACTCCACTTCAGAAAAACGGTAACGCAGAAACGGGGGTGGAAAGTAAAAAAGTTCTTCGATCGGTTGTCAAAAGGGTTTCAAAAAAAGTTTAAAAAACATTTTGAAATTCAAAAAGGGAATGTATCT
>JAVBJN010000004.1:0-49404 GCA_031546985.1 Chitinophagaceae bacterium | reverse complement strand
CCCAGGGCCGACATTTTATCGCGGTCTACCTGTACGTTAATCTCAGGGTTACCTTCTTCTACCGACAGTTTCACATCACTGGTACCTTCAATTTTCTTGAGGGCGCCCATGGCCTGTTTGGCAAATGACATGGCACTATCCAGATCGTTACCCATTACAACCAGGTCGATCGGAGCACGGTCTGCCGTACCCATGATACCCACCGGAATGGTTTTAACCTTAGCGCCGGTCAGTTGCTCTGCCAGTTCTTTTTTCAGCTTGGCAGCATAAATATCGGCACGGTCTTTACGTTCGTTTTCGGGCACCAGTTTAACAGTGATCTCCGCTTTGTACGGAATAGACTGTGAGGTACCAAAACCATCTTCACTGGTTTTACCTACGGTGGTAATCAGCGACACCACTTCTTTCTTTTTAGACAGGAATGCTTCTGCTTTACGCGCCATCAGGTTGGTTTGCTCTACAGACATATCCTTAGACATTTCGATCTGCACGATAAACTGTCCGCGGTCACCTTTAGGGATAAACTCACCACCGATGTAGCCTTTACCCACGAGGGCAAAAGAAGCGAACAACAGTACCAGAGAACCCAATACAGTCCAACGTTTGTGGTTCAAAGCCCATTTCAGGGTATTGGTCATCCAGCTGGTAAACTTATCGAGTTGTTTCTCAAACCACAGGATAAAACGCTCAAACATGTTTTTACCAGTGATGTGCTCTACTTTACCCCAGCGGCTCGAGAGCAACGGTACAATGGTAAAGGAAGTAAGCAAACTCAGCATGGTAGAGATCATAACCACCACGCAGAACTCACGCAGGATTTTAGACACCAGCTCATTGGTTAATGAGATAGGCAGGAACACCACCACGATTACGAGGGTAATGGAGGTTACGGTAAACCCGATTTCCTTAGCCCCATCAAACGCAGCACGTACCCGGTTCTTACCCATTTCCATGTGCCGGTAAATATTTTCCAGTACAACGATCGCATCATCTACCAGGATACCTACCACGAGGGAAAGACCCAGCAGCGACATCAGGTTAAGCGAGAAGCCAAAGAGCTTCATACCAATAAAGGTGGCGATCAATGAAGCCGGGATAGAGATCATTACGAACAAGGCGTTACGCAAACTGTGCAGGAACAACAGCATTACCGCTGCCACCAGTACAATCGCAATAAGCAAATCGTGAATAACCGAATCGGCAGACTCCAAAGTAAACACCGAGTTATCGTTTGCTACTTTGATTTGCAGTTTGCTGGCAGAGTATTCCTTTTCAACACCACCAATCGCTTTCTTCACTTCTTCGCTCACCTGTACGGCGTTGGCATCAGTTTGTTTCTGCACCTGCAGGGCAATCGCACTTGCACCATCTACACGGGAGATCGCTTCTGCATCTTTCTGCGTATCCTGCACATCGGCGATATCGCCCAGGCGAACCTGCGTACCATCTTCGGTGGTTTTCAACACCAGGTTGCTCAGCTCTTCTGCACTTTTATATTTACCGGCCAGGCGCACCAGGATCTGCTCATCGGTCGTTTTTACTTTACCGGTAGGGAAATCGAGGTTGGCATTGGTGATGAGGCTACGCACCTGTAACAGCGACAGTTTGTAACCTTCCAGTTTCTTAGCGTCGATATTGATCTGAATTTCTCTTTCGCGACCACCAATCAGGGTAACCTGGGCCACACCCGGCAGGCGCGACAGTGCGGGCTGCACTTTTTTATCGATCAGGTCAAAAAATTGCTGGTCGTTCATTTCTGCTGTTGCAGACAGGGTCATGATCGGCAAATCATCCAAAGAGAACTTGTTGAGTGATGGAGTTTTAACATCACCAGGCAGTTCAGAAACAATAGCGTTGATTTTACGCTGCGCATCCTGCAGACCAATATCCGGATCGGCATCGTTGTTCAGCTCTACCGTAACGATAGACAAGCTTTCGGACGATTTGGAAGTCAGTTTTTTAATGTTTTCCATTGACGCAACCGCATCCTCTACCTTTTTGGTAACGGTGCTTTCTACCTCTTTGGGCGAAGCGCCGGGATATACGGTGGCAATGGTTACAATGGGAGAAGTAAACTTAGGCAGCAGCTCATAGTTCAGTGCCTTGTAACTCATAATACCCAACAGCGTCAGAATAGTGAACAACACTATAATGATCGAGGGCCGTTTTATCGATAATTCTGTAATCTTCATTTGCCAAAATTTTATCTGGTCATGTATACTCGTGCTTACCGCACGATCGTGACAATCTTATTTCTCCGCAGAAACTTTAGATTCAGCAGCAGGTGTTTTTGCCTCAGCGCTTCCGGTTGCGGCAGCAGCGCTACTGTTCTGAACGGTAACTTTAGATCCGTCGGTCAGGTTAATCTGTCCGCTCACGATCAGTACATCACCTTCTTTCAGTCCTTCGCGAACCTCAACTTTATCGCCAAAGATGCGACCGGCTACTATATTGCGCAGTTTGGCCACGCCATTCTCTGCTACAAATACCTGGTTGCTGTTTACACCACCTACGAAAGCGTTGCGTGGCACCAGCATCATCGGCGCCTGTTTAGGCAATTCGAAATTGGCTGTACCGTACATACCTGCTTTCAATGGTTTGCCAGCGATGTTAGACACTTCGATTTCTACAGGGTAGTTCAAAGAGTTGTCACCTTTGGCAGCGATGAAAGTAATGGTGCCACCGTAGTTTACTTCCGGATATACATTAGATGTTACATTTACCGACTGACCCACTTTGAGCAGTACTACCTGCCCCTCGGGCACGTTAACCGTAAGTTTCAGGTGCGAAACATCTACGATGTCGAAGATAGGATTGCCTACAGAGAGGTAGCTACCCACTTCTACATAACGTTTGTTAATGATACCGCTGATAGGCGCTTTGATGTAGGTATCCTGCACCCGGCGACGCGAGCTGTTGTAAGCCGCAGTTACTTGTTGCAGGGTAATTTTGGCATCGTCGTATTGCTTTTGCGTTACACCACCGGTTTTAAGTGCAGTTTCGTAACGGGTTACATCGGCACGGGCCTGATCCAGTGATGCCTGTGATCTTTGCAGATCGGCATTCAGCAGCTCATCATCTACCTTAGCCATAATCTGACCAACGCTTACCTGGCTACCCTCTTTTACCATCAGTTTAACGATGCGGCCAGAGGTTTCTGATTTATAGCTCAGATCCTGCTTAGGTGCAAAATTACCGTTGGCTTTTACGCTCTGGTCAAACGCGCTGATGCTCACAACTTGTGTTTGCACCGGCACATCCATTACAGAACTTTGTTTTACAATCTCGGTTTGACCCGTGTTCTCCTTTTTGTTGCTATTGAGTTTCCAGATGATCGCGCTTAATGCAAGTACGGCAACCAGACCGTATATGATGCCCTTTTTCATTTTATATAGTATTAATGGGGATTTTATTAATTAGAGGTTAAAGACTGGAGTGAACCGTTAGAACGGATCAGTTCCAACTCAGCGATTTTATATTTCAACAATGCTTCGTTGTAATTGTTCTGTGCTTCTACCATTCCGGTACCGGCATTCAATACATCAGTCAATGTGGCCAGACCTTGCGCGTAGTTGCTTTGGGTGGCGAGGTACACATTATCTGCCAGCTGCATGTTTTCGCGCTGGGTATTAATTACGTTCAAACTGTTGCGCAGTTGCACCCCGGCTACCTGGAAGGCGGTTTTGAGGCCTATTTCGGTCATTTCTTTCTGCTGTTGCAGCTGCTTGATCGAAGTTCTGGCCTGGTCTACCCGGGCTTTGGTGGCCATACCGTTAAAGATGGGCACTTTCAGGTTAAGACCTAAGTAGGCGTTATCATAATACACGGCTGTGCTACCACCACTGTGCGTTTTAAAGAAGTCGAACTCGTTGCTCACACCATTGTAAGCGTAGTTGGCCACAAACGACAGTGAAGGGTAATACTCTGCGATGTAGGCTTTCTTCTGCAAGTCGAGCAGTACCTCCTGCTGTTGCAGAATTTTGTACTCGGTGCGGTTGTTGAGGTCGAAAGAACTCATCAGCGAGAGAGAGTTTCCGGAATTTGATTCTACTTGTTTAAGGTCCAGCTCCGGCAGGTGCATAGGCATATCGGCATCCACACCAATGGTGTATTTCAACTGCTTGTTGAGGATGTCGATATTATTATCCAGCGAAGTTTGCTCAGACTGGGCGTTGGTGAGGCTTACTTTGATACGATCGAGATCAATCTTTTTGGCCAGGCCCACTTTATATTGATCATTGGTAGACTCCACCAGTTTCTCGATTTTCTCGATATTGGCTTCCACTACTTTTTTCTTCTGCTGGGTTACCTGCAGGTTGTAATACAGTTGCGCTACGTTAAAGATTACATCTTCTTCGGTTTTGCGGGTATTGAGTGCATAATATGCCTCGCTGCTTTTGGCCGCTTTTAACCCTGTAAATACCTGTTGGTTAAAGAGCTGCTGTGTAAGCTGGGCATTGGCTGCACCATTATAAGTAGTACCCACCTGGGCCGTTACCACTTTGCCGGGAGCACCAACAAACTCGCCGGGCAGTACCAATACCTGCTTCTTAACGTTGTCGGTAAAAGAAGCCGCTACGTTTACCTGTGGCAGCGCCTGCGACCTTACTTCACGGGTTTTATACAAACCGTTTTCTTCGTCCAACCGGGCTACCGCCAGGGTTTGGTTTTTCTGCAAAGCCAGGTTCAGGCACTCCTGAAGAGTCCAGTTCTTGGTTGTATCCTGTGCGTTGACCTGTATTACCGCCGCCAGTAAAAAAGGCAGCATTCTGATCATTTTCATAATAACTATATGAAATTTTGAGTGTTTTAAGATTCTGATATTTTGAGGTACTTGTCTAATAACCTATGTCCTTTCAATGTGCTGATCCCGTACAGGAAAAATTGCATAAACAACTCCATCCTTTCAAAACCCGATGTTTCATCGTCTCCCATATCGGCTGCCTGGTATACAAACTCCAGCTGTTTTTGCTGCATCAATACCAGCTCTCCTATGTTTACATTCTTTCTGAAAAAACCTTCTGCAATGCCCTTTACAATATTCTCCCGCAGCAACTCCAACAAAAAACCGGTTCTAAAAGCAGTGATTCTGGCAAACTGAGCCGGAAAATACCGGGGAAATTCGCGCATGAGCGAGGGGTTCAGCAACCGGGCCCAGTCTATAAAATGTGCCGCTATCTTTAAACCCGCATCTACTGCGTCTGCCGCTTCCTTTTTTAGTTGCAGCAACAATTGTTCACGTTCCTGCAGTTTTCCGCTTATCCATTCGTCTACCAGCGTTTCCTTATCCGAGAACCATTCGTACAGCTTTACTTTACTTATACCCGAACGGTTGGCGATGTCCTGCATCGTTACCCTTCTGATGCCCATTGTGGCAAAAAGATGATCGGCGTTGGTAAGTATATGCTGGCGAAAATCCATATTAAGCTGTTTTATGAAATCCCCTGATGATGTAATGAGCGGCTACCAATGTTTTACGCATAACCTGGCTAAATGTTTCGGCTTCGGGCAACTTGTAGTTGTTGCGTTTAAACATCAACATCGGAATGCTCTCCAGCACATCGAGGTATACCGCTGCCGCTTCTGCCACATTTACCACTTCATACTCCCCGTTCCAAACGCCTTCCTGTATACAATCGGCCACCAGTTCATTTTCACGGTCCCGGAATTTGAGATCCAGGTAATCTTCCAGCTGTTTGTTGTCGTGCAGCTGTTTGAAATACATCAGAAACAGGAAATAGCGTTTTACCAGGTCGTGCCTTACTTCGAGCACCTGCAGCAATGCGCTGTCGGCACTTTTGGCCTGCTTGACCTTTTTAGACAGTTCGTCAAAGTAACCTTCAAAGAGTTTTTCAGTAACAGCCAGGCAAAGTCCTTTTTTATCGGGGAAGTAGTAGTAAAGCGAGGCCTTGGATGCCCCGAGGTCGTCGGCGATCTCGCTCATGGTGGTTTTTTCCAGGCCATAATGCGTAAACCGTTTCAGGGCTATCTCCAGAATCCTTTCCCGCTTTTCATCTTTCATCTCTTCTGGTGTCATATTTGAACCTTTTACTTTCTGACTTTTTGATAATTTTAGTCAAAGGTAATAACCAACCTCATCCAAAAGCCAGATGTTAACGCGTTTTAACAAAACATTGACATTTGGAGTTGAAAAGTCAGGAATTCGAAAATTCAGAAGAACCTTCAACAGAGCCTGTCCTGTACATGCGGGGCTCAGGCACCGTAGGTGAAACGTGAGAGGTCAAAAGCCACTAAAACCTGTCAGGTGCCAGTCCCGCCACTGCGGGGTGCAGCTCCTGACAGGTTTATTTTATAGATAATGTCAATTATATAGTCTTAGCCCCCAACCTGACCAGACCTGACAGGACCTTCGGACCTGGCAGGTCTTTGCCCTTTCACGTCTCTCCTTTGACCAACAGGGCATAAAAAAACCTGAGCGGGTGGCTCAGGCGCGTGATTTAAGGGCTTTTATAAACATCTCGGTTAGCAATTGCTGCTTTTCGAGCACCATATCGAAGAGTTCATCTTCCGGGAAGGGCGAGTTATTGTTGGCATTAAGCACCAGCCAGCGGAGGCCCATGGTGCAATCCATCATGAGCTCTACCATTTTATAGGGGTCTGCTACATCAAACTCGCCAGAGGCCTTACCCTTTTCTATAATATCCATGAGCACGCAAATCTCTTTTTGCTTGCGCTGCTCTTTAAACTTACGGTCGAGGATGGCGTGCGCTTCGGAGCCGGAGAGCTTTTGCAGCTCCAGCAAGCGGTAGTACTTTTTTATAAACTCATGGCGCACATTAAGATAGGTCCACAATCTGAGCTCATTACTCATCTCTACAGACAATCTCTTTTCCATTTCCTGGAAATGGAAAACAAATAAGCGGTCGATCACCGCTTCATACAAATTCACTTTATCTGCAAAATAATAATACAGAGAGGCTTTACTCATGGACAGATCGTCGGCGATCTCGTTCATGGTGGTTTTGGTAAGCCCGTAGTGTACAAAGCGCTTTTCGGCTGCATCCAATATGCGATCCCGTTTGGTATCCTGGTTATCCATAATTATACGGGGGCAAATATTAAAAAACACACATGAAAATCAAAATCTATTCCAAATAAGGGAATCAGGAGAGCAGGCTCTGGCGCAACATAAACTCCAGCTGATCGTTGCTCAGCATCAGTTTTTCGTTCATTTCTTTCTCTTCTTTGCGCTTTTTGAACACGCTATAAGCCCTTTCAATGGTGGCCGCCAACTCATCTTCGTTCCAGGGCTTGCTCAGGTAATGAAAGATTTTGCCTTTGTTTACCGCATCTATTACGGCATTGAGATCTGCGTAGCCCGTGAGGAGTACCCGCATGGGTTCGGGATATTTTTCGAGGATGGATTCCAGAAATTGCACACCGGTCATACCCGGCATCCGTTGATCAGTTACAATGATATCAACAGCATTTGATTCTAACAATTTAACCGCCTCCTCCCCGCTGACCGCTGTCAACACATCATATTTCATACGAAATGTAGCCTTAAATGAAATGAGGTTGTTCATTTCATCGTCCACATAAAGTACTTTTATCTTTGGATCAGCCATTAATTTGTGGAGTTTGGTTCAATAAACATTTGCAAGTTAAAGAAAATCTGACTAACATTACTATTTCGTAGAATATATATTCAATTTTCGAAAATTGAAAAGAAAACATAATGACTAATTTACTGAACCAATTAGGCATTGTAAATGAAAAGTTGAACGAGATTTACAAGCCCGACTTTTTTAGAACAGGCATACCAGAAGACAGGCTCAGACTCGAAGAATTATTGAAGAAAAATGGTTCAGTAGTTATTCACGATACCATTCGGGAGCAACTGAAAGAGCTGATCAAAAGCAGCCAGCCTTCTGTAAAAATTGCCCCGGACGCTTATCCGGAGCTGATTCACGCCCACCTGAACGGATGCCCTGCCCAAGATTACGGGGTATGGGTATACTACCCCTGGAGCCGCCACCTGGTGCACCTGCTCGACGAAACCGAGTTTGTAGCCTTGCGTACCAACCGGAACCTGTATAAGATTACCCCTGAAGAACGCGATACACTTGCCGCTAAAAAGGTGGGTATCATTGGTTTATCTGTAGGGCAAACGATTGCCATTACCATGGCGATGGAACGTACCTGCGGCGAGCTGCGCCTGGCCGATTTTGACACTCTGGACCTGAGTAACCTGAACCGCCTGCGCTCGGGCATTCAGAACATAGGACTAAAAAAAGTGGTGATCGCCGCGCGCGAAATCGCTGAAATTGACCCTTTTATAAACGTACGCATCTTCGAAGACGGCGTTACAGAACAAAATATAGACAGCTTCTTTTCTGATCATGGCCAGCTGGACCTGCTGGTGGAGGTGTGCGATGGCCTGGATGTAAAGATCCTGAGTCGTTACAAAGCCCGCTCACTGCAAATACCCGTGGTAATGGACACCAACGACCGGGGTATGCTGGATGTGGAGCGGTTTGACCTGGAGCCCGACCGGCCTTTGCTGCACGGCCTGGCCGGTGACCTTGACCCTCAGAAACTGAAAGGGCTTACCAACGAAGAAAAAATACCCTACATCATGCAAATGGTGGGCGCAGAAACGCTCTCTACCCGGCTCAAGGCCTCAATGATGGAAGTGGAGCAATCCATTTCTACCTGGCCGCAGCTGGCTTCGAGCGTTATGCTGGGTGGCGCCATTACAACCGATGCCGCCCGCCGCATACTACTGGACCAATACCATGAATCGGGAAGGTATTATATAGATATAGAAGACTTCGTTAAAGACGAAGCCACTCCGCAAGAGCAAACGCCCCGGCTCACCAACCCCTACCAGCCCCTTTCTGTGGCCTGGATGGAAGAAGTAGCGCTGGCCAATGCCCAGCCGGTTAGTTATACACCAGATGCCGGCGTGCTCGACCAGATTATGGCCGCAGCGCTGGCAGCGCCCTCTGCGGGCAATAACCAACCCTGGAAATGGCTATACCGTAATGGCCAACTGTTCCTGTTTCACGACAAGGTAAGATCCTGGTCCTGGGGCGATTTTGCAGAGATGGGCGCTCATATGTCGCTGGGTACCGCGCTGGAGAATGTGCACCTGCAGGCCATTGCGCTGCATTTGCAAAGCCATATCAGCCTGTTCCCCGCCGCTAACAACCCCTACCTGGTAGCTGCCATAACTTTTGCCCCGGCAACGGAAGCGGCCTCTCCGGTAGCGCTGCAACTTGCCCAGGGCATTTTTACCCGCCATACCAACCGTAAGCTGGATAAGAAAGTGCCCTTGCCCGAATCTTTTTATACCTCCCTGGCGCAGCATACCCTGTGCGATAACTTACAGGTGTACCATACCGATAAAGAAAGCGACCTGCTGGAGCTGGGCGAGATTATTGCCATTTGCGATAAGATACGGCTGTTAACGCCACAAGGGCATGAAGAATTTTTTCATGAAGTGCGCTGGACCGATGCCGAAGCCCGCCAAAGCGGAGATGGCATTGATATTGCAGCAGTAGACCTTACCCGAGGCGAGGTTTCCGGCTTTAAAATGGCCAATAACTGGGATGCCATAGCCCTGCTGGCGGAGTGGGATAAAGGAAATATATTCAAAAAATCATCGCTCAAGGCTTTGCAGTCCGCTTCGGGCATGGTACTTTGCACCATTAAGGATTTTAACCCCACCAATTTGGTAAACGCCGGGCGTACTATACAACAATTGTGGATCGCGATGAACCAGCTGGGCGTATCGGTGCACCCGATGCTATCGCCTGCCTTCTTCTTTAACCGCATGCGCCATGGCCGCGCAGAGGAGACCGATGCCGCTACATTGGCGCTGCTGCAATCGCTCCGCGAAAGATTTCTTAAAATATTTCCGCTTACGGCGCAGGAATCTGAGATTTTTCTCTTTAAACTTGCCGTAATTAATAAACCAATCGTAAAGTCATACCGACTTCCTCAACAAGAAACATTTATTCGAATCGATGCTGAGGATTAAGTTATTCAGAGCTATTGACGACCTGGAGTCCTGCCAGCGTTTTGCAGAAGGCCACGCCAATGTATTGCGAGATTACGGGGTTACCAAAGTAACCTCCTCCAACAACGGCTGGTTCTACAATCCTGGCGCTTATGTGGTTACCGTAGAGCTGAAAGAGACAGGCGAGATTGTAGGCGGCGAGCGCATTCACCTTGCGCACAAAGATTTTCCGCTGCCGATAGAACAGGCTGTAAATGTAGTAGACCCCAATGTGCACCACCTGGTATCTACACACATGGACAACAAACTGACCGGTGAGTTGTGCGGTTTGTGGAATGCCAAATCCATTGCGGGTAAAGGGGTAAGTTTCCTGCTTACCAAAATAGGTGTAGTGCTGGCCAACCTGCTTAAAATGGACAGCATATTTGTACTTTGCGCGCCATACACAGTATCGTTATGCCAGCAGGTAGGGTTTGAAATTGAAACCTCGATCGGTAACCAGGGTACGTTTTTCTACCCCAAACTCGATCTGGTAGCCACTTCGCTGGTGATTAAAGACCCTAAAGTGCTGAGCCATGCCGATCCCAAAATCCGGCAGGAGATATTTAACCTGATTGCCCAGCCCAACAACACGGTTATGGAACACGGGCCCAAAGGCGAAACAGAAGTTGAATACCGCCTGTCGATAGACAACATCACCACACCATGAAACTTCTGAAATTATTCCTGGCCTGCCTGCTGGCCGTCTTTCTGATACCTGCCGCCCATGCCTTCGATGGGCAACCGATTGTGATCGAAAGTAAAAAATTCCAATCCATCGGCGATAAGGTAGATATACTGGTAGATTCGCTGAACCAATACAATATATACCAGGTAAGCCAAAAGAATAATTTTACCAGGAGTACCGATAAGGTACCCAACATGGGCCATTCTTTTACCACCGCCTGGTTTCGCATCTCTTTTAAAAACCTTTCTGCCGCCAATAATATTTTCCTGGAAGTAGAAAACCCGCTGCTGGAGGCTATAACCCTCTACACCCCTGCTGCTACAGGGTTCGACTCTGCTACCATCGACAAACGGGCGGGTTTTAACAGCAGGCCTTTCCCCAGCTCCAACTACCAGTTTCGCATTACCGCGCCAAAAGACAGCGTACAGACCTGCTACCTGCGTGTGGTGAGCAATACACAATTGCAGGTGCCCATTAACCTCTCTGCACGCGAAGAGCTGTTTTACAACAACCAGAATAAAGAGCTGCTTACTGCCATTTACCTGGGCATCATGATGGTGATGTTTTTATACAACCTGTTTGTATACCTCAGCGTAAGAGACCGCAGTTACCTCTACTACATTCTCTATATTTTATCGGTTACATTGGTGCAGCTCAACATCAAAGGCTTTGGCTACAAATACCTGTGGCCTGCAGCACCATTGTTTGAGAAATACGCGGTGTACCTGTTTCCGTCGCTTACGGCATTTACCTCCATCGCCTTCATACGCCACTTCCTGCGCACCAAAGAGTTTACACCCAGGCTGCACAAAGGTTTCTGGATTTTTGTGGTGGCTTACATCTGCACCCTTGCAGGCGCATTTGCAGGCTATGAAAGAGTGAGCTATAATTTTCTGAACATTAACGCACTGCCGCTGGCGCTGTACATGATTGGTGTAGCCACTTATATCTGGCGCAAATTCCATTTTAAACCGGCATTCTATTTCCTGGTGGCCTGGACTATTTTCCTGGTAGGCATTATTTGCTTTGTACTCAAGGATGTGGGCGTGTTTCCGTACAACCTGGTTACGGTATCTTTTATCCAGATCGGATCGGCTATTGAAGCCATTCTGCTGTCTTTTGCACTGGCCGATAAGATTAACAGCCTCAAAAAAGAGAAAGAAGAATCGCAGGCCGAGGCATTGCGCATTGCCCAGGTAAACGAGCGCATCATACGTGAGCAAAACGTGGTGCTCGAAGCCCGTGTAAACGAGCGTACGATGGAGCTGAAAGCCACCAACGACGACCTTAACACTACATTGGTTACGCTTAAAGAAGCACAGGCGCAACTGGTAGAGTCGGAAAAAATGGCATCGCTCGGTCAGCTCACTGCCGGTATCGCGCATGAGATCAACAACCCGATCAACTTTGTAACGTCTAATATTAAACCGCTGAAGCGCGACCTCGATATGCTGGTAGACCTGTTTAACCAGGTAGAAGAAATTGGTTTGTCCAATGCACCGGCACCCGAAAAGCAAAACAAGGTAATAGCACTGAAAGAAGAATATGATTTCGACTACCTTAAAACCGAAATCAACTTTTTGCTGGATGGCATAAGCGAAGGCTCTAACCGCACGGCCGAGATCGTAAAAGGATTGCGCATTTTTTCCCGACTCGACGAAGACGATCTTAAACGCGCCAATCTTAATGAAGGTGTAGACTCTACCCTGGTAATTGTAAACAACCTGATGAACAGCCGTGTAGAGGTAAAACGCGACTACCAGGATATACCAATGGTAGAATGCTACCCGGGCAAGTTAAACCAGGTGTTTCTTAACATCATTACCAACGCCATTCACGCCATTAAATCGAAATTTGGAGAAAACAGTGGCGGCATCCTTACCCTGGCTACCGAAGCCGACGACCAATATGCTTACGTTAAGATTAAAGACAATGGAACGGGCATGGACGAAAACACCAAACGCAAGCTGTTTGAACCCTTTTTTACCACCAAAGATGTGGGCGAAGGAACAGGCCTGGGTTTATCCATTGCCTACAAAACAATGCAGAAACACAACGCTTTTATTATTGTAGATTCGCAGCCCGGCGAAGGCACCGAATTTACACTGAAACTCCCGCTGAATCAGCCAGTCGAAGCAGTGGAAGAAACCGTGAATCCTGTGATTGTACTTTAGTCTCTGCTAACGGATTGATACATTAGTTCTTAACGTAAAAATTCTTCCTAAATAATTATAAATATTGTATATTTAGGAACCATCCAATAACATGCCCGGAAAGATCAAAGTCCTCTATATTGATGACGAAATCAACAATCTGAACAGCTTCAAAGCCTCGTACCGGTTTGATTATACTATCCTGATAGCTAATAACACGGAAGAGGCGCTTGCGCTGCTGCAACAACATCCGGACATTACAGTTATTCTGTGCGACCAGCGTATGCCCGATAAAACGGGAGTCGAATTTTTCGAAAGCATTCATACACTTTACCCCAATCCGATACGCATTCTCATTACGGGCTATACCGATATTGAATCGGTGATCAGCGCCATTAACCGGGGGCATATTTTCCGATACATTCGCAAGCCGTGGAACGATGCCGATATAAAATCGGCTATTGATGAAGCACACCGCTTTTACATGACCACCTCTATGCTTTCTGTAAAGAACATGGAACTGCAAAAAGCGTACGATGAGCTGGATAAATTTGCCTATTCGGTAACGCACGATCTGCGCGGACCAATATTAAGCATACAAGGCGCAATAGACCTGGCCAGCCAGATCGATGACATTACAGAAATACGTTCTATTCTCGAACTGGTAGACAAAACCTCTTCCAAACTCAATGGTCTTATCGAAAACATACACGATTATTACCGTTTAAAAAGGGGACAACTCCAGATTACCAATATCGAATTTGAAGCCCTGCTGAGCGAGATCAGCGACCTGCATGAGATTCATGAAAAGATGCACAACGTACGGTTCACCAGCGTTATCGAGCAAAATGAGCCTTTCCGTTCAGATGCTATGTCCATCAAAATTATCCTGAATAACCTGCTCTCTAATGCCTTTAAATACCAGCGTAAAGACAACCCAGACAAATTTGTTTCTCTTGAAATATATGTAAATCAAGGAATGGCCACTATCTTTGTACGGGACAACGGCATAGGCATTCAAAAAAATTACATATCAAACATTTTTGACATGTTTTACCGCGCTACTTCAGAAGAGTTTGGCTCCGGCTTTGGATTGTATAATGTAAAAGACGCGCTAAACAAGCTGAACGGCTCCATCGAAGTAGATACTACGGCCGGCGAAGGCACCTCATTTAAGGTTACCATAGGGAGTAAATAGTTTATGAACTCAGGAAAAATAAATTTTATTGTTATTGACGATAGCAAGCTGGATTGCCTCATCGCAGAGAAGATGATTCAGCACAGCAACCTGAGTGCCGGTACCCTTATTTTTACCATGGCGCCGGATGCGCTGGACTATATTACCCAACACCAACCCCAAGCCCATACCCTGCTTTTTGTAGATATTCAGATGCCGGTCATGAATGGCTTTGAGTTTATAGAGGCATTCGAAAAACTACCTGCCGCTACCAAGTCGCATTACAGCATTGCAGTAGTTTCTTCCTCCATCAACGAAAGCGATATTGCTCGTGCCAACAGCTATGCCGAGGTAAAGCGCTTTATCAACAAACCACTCACTACCGCTACCATCAAAGCCGTGGTAGCAGCGTTGCACCTTATCTGACCTCTCCCTTGTTTTTCTTTCTGTGATATTGGTACATTCGTAGCAGATTTCCTGTATTAGCATATTATGGATACCATTAGCAGCAAAGGCACCATCGCCAACTTTTGTAACCAGGCGATAACCGCATACAACCAATCGGGTGCAGAAGCCTGTGCAGCGGTATTGCTGAACCATGTGCTGAATAAAAAAGTACGGTTTCCGTTACTTGAGCATGGCGCGCGTTTGCTTACGGCAGCCATTCCGGAAGCTGGCATGCTAACCGTTACCGATCATGTAACTGCAGCCCATACCATTGGTGGCAATCTTATTGCCGGTATTGTATTGCAGGAGCAATTACCAATAGCACCCCGCACTTGTTTTGACAAAGCAGAAGCCTATATTATTGATGGCGATGAATGGTATGTGTGCGACATTATTGGCGAGCGGGTGTTTGGCCATGCGTTGCTTACCCTGCCCCATCTTACCCTGCCCGTTTTAAGATCGCTGGCTACCCATCCTAACCCCTGGATGGTGCGGGTAATTGGCGTAGCCGGACATTATGCTATTAAAAAGGGATTGACAAAAGCGAAAGTGGAAGAATTGTTTCAGCTCCTGTTATCGCTGGCGGCTGCACCTGGGTTTCATACCAAAAAAGGAATTGGCTGGGCCGCCAAAACAACCGCCAAATTCCATCCCGAAATTATTGCCCGTCACCAGCAGCAGATTGCAGATCCTGAACTGGTGCAACAGTGGTTTCGTACCAAAATAGACATTGGCCTGAGCCGAACCTATAAATATGCCCACCGCCATACAAGCTAAAAGCATTCTGAACAAAACCAAACGCCGGGACCCCTGGTTCCTGGACGACTATACGGTAAATCCCTATAGCGGCTGTTCGTTCAATTGCCTGTTTTGCTACATCCGCGGCAGCAAGTATGGTCTGCATATGGAAGAAAAGCTGTCGGTTAAAACCAATGCAGCCGAGCTGCTGGACAAACAATTGCAGCTTAGGGCCCAAAAGGGGCAATACGGCATTATAGTACTTTCGTCGGCCACCGATCCATACCTGCACTTTGAGGCAGAGCAGGGCCTTACCAGGCAGCTTCTTGAGGTAATTTTGAAACACCGGTTCCCGGTACACATCATTACCCGGAGCAATCTCGTAACCCGCGATTTTGATTTGCTACATGCGATAGACGCACAGGCCATACTTCCCACCGATCTGCAACAGCGCCTGAAACGCAAAGCGCTCATCACCTTTTCATTTTCCACCCTAGATACCGCCACCGCAAAAATATTTGAGCCTGGCGCGCCCGATCCGCAATCGCGGCTCTTTACGTTAAAACAAACCATCGAAGCGGGTTTTCTGAGTGGTGTAAGTCTTATGCCTTTGCTGCCTTATATTACCGATACCGGCGAGAACCTGCACCATATGTTTGATACCTTCCGGCAAACGGGGGCACAATATATTTTTCCGGCATCGCTTACCCTTATGGGCCAGGAGCCAACCGATAACCGGCAGCTTATTATGCGTGCTGTAGCCAAACACTACCCGCACCTGCTGGAAAAATACCAGCGTTTCTTTGGCCAGCACAGCTCCATCCCACTGTGGTACACCCAGGCTTTGCAACAAAAAGCAAAAGAGCTGTGCGCACAATATGGTATTCCTAATTCCATTCTGCATGCAGACTAACCGACAGAGACCAGGGCTTCGACAATTTCTACAAAGCCTGTCGAAGGCCCCTTTGCCCCCAACAGCACATTACTGACGCAAAAAAGCCACCCCGAAGAGTGGCTTTCCTATAAAGTTATGATAATCTATTGCACCAGCATTTTCATGCTTACCGCGCCTTCTTTGCCCACTACTTTAACCAGGTAGGTGCCAGCAGCAAGGGTATTCCATTTCATTTCGCGGCGATTAGCGCCGGGCTGCACATGCCAGGTTTCTGTGGCGGCCAGCGTGCCGGTAATGCTGTACACTTCTATACGCAGGCTTTCTGTTGCAGTACCGGTATAATCGATGAGGCAATTACCATTGTTGGGATTCGGGAATAAAACACAATCCAGTTTACGGCCGGTATAATTGTACACACCCACCATCTGAATCGCCATTTTAATAGCGCCATATGCATTGATCTTGCCTTTGCCCCAAATATTATTGCCCTCTGGCGGCAGGTTGCCGGTAGATAAATCTTTAATAGCCGTGGCACCCAGCACATCTTTCAACTGCGATGGCGTAAGTTTCGAGTTGGCTTGCAACAACAAACCTACAATGCCCGAAGCAGCAGGCGCCGATGCAGAAGTGCCTATAAACTCAGAGAAATAATAGGTTTTACCAGACGATGCATCGAGGTAAGAAGCTACTACATAATCGCTCTTAGTGCCGGTAGCAGTATAAGCGGTATCAAAAGAGCTCTGCGAAGTAGCCAGTGTAAGACCAGGAGCAGCAATATCGGGTTTAATGCGGCCATCTACCATTGGTCCATGGCTCGAAAACGGTGCCATACGGTTGGTAACCGCATAGCCACCATAACTGGGGTGAGCCCCATTCAAACTTACCCAACCAATTTTAGAACAGTAAGCGCCCACCAGCAATACCGATTCTGCACTGCCCATATCGCTCACGGTATAATCCACATCGCCATCTACAGCCCAGCTCATACCCTCTTTGCTAAAAGCGCTTTGGTAACTGTTGGTAAAGCCGTAATAGTAGTATTCATCCCACATGTGAATGGTACCGCTGGTGCCGTTGATGCGCACCCCAACGCTATCGTTGGTTTTGCTAAAAATATTGATGGTCATACGTGGCTTGCCATTCTGCTCTGCGGCACTGTTAATGAACTGCACATAGCAGGTATCCAGGCCATTGCTGCCAATGAGGTACGTATCGTGCACCAGGTCGTCGAGGCAAAAAGTGCCGGTTGTGTTGCCAGCGGTACCGCCGCCCGCAAAGAGGGTTACTTCGCCACAAAAGGTTTTACCGGGTTCGCCCCACACATCTACCCAGGTGCGTTTGTATGCAGATGAGGTAAAGGTGAGAAAGGTACGTACGGTGGTATCCTGCGCGGTAAATGTTTTACCGATATGAATTTTTTCTTCGCCTTCATTACCCGCACTCATTACCACCAGTTTACCAGCACCGGATAAATTATCACAGGCTTCATTAAACAGCGAAGTACCATCATGCGAGCCCGATTGTGAGCCCCAGCTTATGTTTACCACCGCAGGTTTGCTTACCGATGTGGCGAAATCGAAAATATAGTTTACCCCGTCAATAAAATCGGAGAAACCACCCTGCATCCATTGGCCGCCAATCGAATCGCGGCGCACACCTACCATCACCAGGTCGGCATCGTATGCCATACCCCGGTAAGCGGCGCCCTGCCCGCCGTAGCCCGAACCGGCTGCAATACCCGCTACACAGGTACCGTGGTTCTGGTGCACATTATCGGTGCCCTGCAATTTAATGGCAGTGGTATCTTTTATTTCATGGCCATAGCTGTAGCCGGTGGGTGGCGTACCGGCAGTACCCAGTTCCCACACTTGTTTAATACGGTATCTGGTGCCGGTGGTATCATAAAAAGTAGGATGCGTGTAATCGAATCCGAAATCGATAACCCCTACCACTACATCTTTGCCGCTATAAGGCATAGGCAAGCCGTATCCTTTGTGTACAGAATCTACACGGGTTGTTTTACGTGCAGTACTCAATGCAGGAAACACCGGCTCATCCAATTGAATGTAGTCCAATCCCCCGGTTTTAACCAGCGCTTGCACCGCTTGCACAGGCACCTGCAGTGTCCAGATATTGCCTGCACGGGTTCCTACCGCTGCACCTATTTTACGCAGTTCTTCCAGGGCTATGCCAGCGTTGCTCACCTTAACCAAAGCGCTGATCATCAATTGCCCTGCACTGTTTTTACGGTAAACAAATCCGCCCTGCACCTGCTGTGCCGCACCGGCATTGGTTTCTATCAACCGGAGGTACTGCCGGGTATGGGGCGATAATTTGGCCTGGCCGCTTTGCTGCGCCATTGCGGGTACAGCAAGACCAGTAGCCAGTAAAAGAGTAAAAAGTTGCTTCATTTTTATGGGATATTGCTAAACGTAAAACTAAGTTTTTATTAATAATTATACATATTCTTTGGCTTTGCCAGATGCGGGTAAAACAACGGGCGGCTTACAAAATGCAAAGGCGTTTATAATGAATGCGATACCACCTGCTGTGTATGATAAACAGCCGCTCATGGTTACGCCGCGCAGCCCTGTAAACAAACCATGTAATTTTGTTTAATTTCTTACTGCCCGTCCGCATTCCATTTGCAGAAAAACGGTTATTTTCGGCCCATGAACCGCATCGACCGTGTAACCGCCATCCTCATCCAGCTGCAATCGAGAAAAATTGTACGGGCACAGGATATTGCCGACCGATTCAACATTAGTCTGCGTACCGTTTACCGCGATATTAATACACTTGAAGAAGCCGGTGTACCCATCCTGGGCGAAGCCGGTGTGGGTTACTCCATTATGGAGGGTTACCGCCTGCCTCCGGTTATGTTTACCAAAGAAGAAGCGGCTGCCTTTCTTACTGCCGAAAAAATGGTAGAAAAATTTACCGATAAATCTACCCAGGAAAGTTACCAGTCGGGCATGTTCAAAGTACGGGCCGTACTGCGTAGTTCCGAGAAAGACATGCTCGAAAACATTGAAGCCAATATTCATGTAAGGCAAAACTATGCGCCCTTTAATACAGGCGGGCCCAACATTCTGCAACCCTTGCTCACCAGCATATCCGATAAAGAAGTGCTGCATATCCATTACCACGCCGGGATAAATGCAGAGCCATCGCAACGGCAGATAGAGCCCATTGGCATATTCTACTCCAGCGGTTACTGGCATTGTGTGGCTTACTGCCGGCTAAGGCAGGACTACCGGAATTTCCGGGCCGACCGGATTCAAAAAATATCGGGCACCGGCCAGCATTTCGACCAGGCGCACCCTACCCTGCAAGACTATCTTAAACAATTGTCAAAAAAGGAAAACCTGCACACCATTGTAATTAATGTAGAAAAGAGAATGGCCGCTTACCTGCAAGAGAGTAAGTACTACTATGGTTTTGTGAGCGAAAAACCACATGAAGATATGGTGCAAATGACTTTCCTCTCCCACCCCGAATGGTTTATGCGCTGGTTTACCATGTATGCCGAGAGGGCCGATATTGTGAGCCCCGAAAATATGCGTACCCTGCTGAAAGAATATGTAAACCGCATTTCAGAAAAATATTCCTGATTTTGTTTTTCCTGCTGACATAAGGCTGTCACACACCGGTGGTTACTTTGTACTACAATCAACAGTTATGTTACCAACCACCTCCACCCTGGCCTCGGGCCTGTCCGAACAAATGAGCGATTTTGTAGCCTACAACCTTTGGGCCAATACTCGCCTGCTCGAATGGCTGCAATCCAAACCTGCCCAGCTGCTGGATGCGCCCATAGCATCCAGCTTTGCAGGCATCCGCGCCACGCTTATCCATATCCATAATGTAGAACGGCAATGGCTAAGCTACCTTCAACCGGCAATCATGGCAGACAAGCGTGCGTCACAGGCATTCGCCAGCACAGCAGAGATCATGCAGGAGCTGTTGCAGGTATCAGAAGCTTTTTTGCAGCAAACCGATAGCTTTTCGGAAGAAGATATGCTGCGCGACAGGTTTTGCTCCATACCCTATGTGGGCGACCACATGATCAAAACCTGCGACATCATTCAACATATGATAAACCACAGTACTTACCACCGTGGGCAGCTCATTACCATAGGCCATCACCTGGGTTTTACAGATGCGCCTATGAGCGATTACATGTTTTATCATTTGGTAGTTAAAAGACGCTGCGTAACCGCGTAAAGGTTAATATCTTTATCTACACCTTTTCGAGTATGAAACCAGCCGATATTTCTATTGCCCGTTTGTGGCACCAGCAGATTGCACAACCCGTTTTTAAACAACCGCAGCAAGTGGTGCACTGGCTCTGTGCCATGCAGGCCCAGGACTTTGCAGGCGCCAAATGGTCTATAGGCTTACGGTTGGAAAACGGAACAGAAAAGCAGGTGGTAAAAGCATTGGAAAACCGTTCGGTAATACGCACCTGGGCCAACAGGGGTACTTTACACTTTGTAGCGGCCAGCGATGCGCATTGGATTCTGGATCTGCTAAGCAGCAAAAGCATTGCATCCAGCGCGGGCCGAAACAGACAATTGGAACTGGATGAAAAAGTGTTTGCCAAATGCAGGAAACTCATTACCGCTGCTTTGGAAAAACAAACCCAGCTTACCCGCAACGAAATCTACGCGCTGCTGGAAGAAGCGGGCATTGCTACCCAAGCGCAACGGGGCATTCATATTCTGTGGCGACTGAGTTTCGAAAAGCTTATTTGCTTTGGGGCACACCAGGATAAACAACCTACTTTTATTTTGCTGGACCAGCATGTTGCCAAAGAGGCTCCGGTAAGCCGGGATGAGGCATTGGCCCGTTTTGCAGAAAGGTATTTTACCAGTCATGGTCCGGCCACCCTGGCCGATTTTGCCTGGTGGGGCGGCATCACCCAGACCGATGCCAAAAAGGGATTGGAGCAGGTAAAAAACAAACTGGTTTCGGAAACCATTGCCGGACAAACCTATTGGATGCAACCCAATCTGCCACTGCAAAAAACACCATCGGCGGTACACCTGCTACCCGGCTTTGACGAGTACCTGCTGGGCTACAAAGACCGCAGCGCTGCCTTGCATGCCGACCATGCCGGCAAAGTAGTTCCGGGCAGCAATGGCATGTTTATGCCCACCGTTGTGGTAAACGGGCAAGTATCGGGTTTGTGGAAACGCACTACCGGCAAAAAGAATATAAGTTTTGAAACCGACCTGTTTAACCCCTTGTCGCAGGCGCATACCACTGCCATGAAAAAAGCAGCGAAAGCATACGCGCAATATTTAGATACGGACATTGCTTTCTAAAATATTTTTACCCCAATAGGGCCCTTCGACAGGCTCAGGGACCTATTGGGGTAAAACAGTTTATTTGTGTGCGTACAATTGTTCTTTCTCTTGCGCGTCTACCACAGCAATGGCTACCATATTTACAATCTGCCTTACACTGCTGCCCAGTTGCAATACGTGCACCGGCTTGCGTAAGCCAATCAGAATAGGGCCAATAGATTCTACACCGCCCACTTCTTCGAGCAGGTGATAAGCAATATTGCCCGCCGCCAGATTCGGGAAGATGAGCACGTTGGGCGCTTCTTCTGCCAGGTCGGAGAAAGGATAGTTCTCTTTCAGCAGGTCTTTGTTAAATGCAAGACCAGCCTGCACTTCGCCATCAATCACCAGATCGGGATACATTTTTTTGATCTTAGCTACAGCATTGCGCATGGTAATGGCTTCGGGCGAGTTGCTGCTGCCAAAATTGGAGTACGACAGCATAGCCACACGAGGCTTAATGTTGAATGACTCTACCGCACGTGCTGTTTGAATCGTAATGTCGATCAGCTCTTCTTCTGTAGGGTTAAAGTTTACAGAAGTATCAGACAGGAACAGCGGACCTTTTTTGGTAAGCAGCATATACACACCAGCCACACGTTTGGCATTCTCAGCTACACCAATAATTTCAAGTGCCGGACGCAGTGTGTTGGGATACTGACGGGTAAGCCCGGAGATGAGCACATCGGCCTCGCCAGAGTCTACCATCATGCAGCCAAAGAACATACGCTCCCGCATAATTTTCTTAGCCTCATACAGGTTGTAACCACGGCGCTGGCGCTTCTCAAAGTATGCACTGCCATAAATACAACGCTGCTCTTCCTGCGCGTCGCTTTTAGGATCGATGATGGTTACATCGCTAATCTGCAGGTTGTGCTCCTGTATCAGTTTTTTGATCTTCTGTTCATTACCCAGCAATACCGGAATGGCTATGCCTTCGTCTTTTACAATCTGAACAGCTTTGAGGATCTTAAGGTTTTCTGCTTCGGCAAACACCACACGTTTAGGATGCTGCTTGGCTTTATTGATTACAAAACGTAAAATATTATCGTCGGGTTTCAGCCTTTGGTACAACTCCGAATCATAGGCATCCCAATCGGTAATGGGTTTTCTGGCTACGCCACTTTCCATAGCCGCTTTGGCTACAGCAGGCGCTACAGCCAGCAACAACCGTGGGTCGATGGGTTTTGGGATAATGTACAGCGGACCAAAGTAGAGGCTTTTTTCGTTGTAAGCCACATTTACAATATCGGGTACCGGCTCATTGGTAAGGGCCGCCAAAGCCTTTACCGCAGCCAGTTTCATAGCTTCGTTAATGGCAGTAGCGCGTACATCCAGCGCACCACGGAAGATGTAGGGAAAACCCAGCACATTGTTTACCTGGTTGGGATAATCGCTACGGCCGGTAGCCATAATAATATCGGGGCGGGCAGCTACCGCATCTTCATATGGTATTTCAGGATCGGGATTGGCCAGGGCAAAAACCACTGGTCTGTCGGCCATTATTTTAATCATATCGCCGGTAAGCACATTGCCTACGCTCAATCCAATAAAAACATCGGCCCCTTTCAAAGCTTTTTCCAGGTTCCAGTCGGTACCCTGCACGGCAAATTTCTTTTTCACCTCATCCAGGTCGGTACGGCCTTCGTGCAATACGCCATCTTTATCAAACATGATAAAGTTTTCGTAACGTGCGCCCAGCGCCACATAGATCTGCACGCAAGCCATAGCTGCCGCACCTGCGCCATTTACCACAAACTTTACTTCGGCTATATCTTTCTGCTGTATTTGCAAAGCGTTGATCAGCGCCGCGCCGGAGATAATGGCGGTACCGTGCTGGTCGTCGTGCATTACAGGAATGCTCAACTCTTCTTTCAGGCGGCGTTCAATTTCAAAACATTCCGGCGCCTTAATATCTTCGAGGTTAATGCCGCCAAAAGTGGGCGACATTACTTTTACTACGTTTACAAATTCATCAATATTGGTAGTATCCAGTTCAATATCGAACACATCAATATCGGCAAACAGTTTAAACAGCAAACCTTTACCTTCCATTACCGGTTTAGATGCCTCGGGACCAATATTGCCCAGGCCCAGCACCGCGGTACCATTGCTAATAACGGCTACCAGGTTGCCTTTGGCGGTATAACGGTAAACGTCTTCGGGGTTTTTATAAATTTCTTTGCAGGGTTCTGCTACACCAGGGGAATAAGCCAGCGCAAGATCGCGCTGCGTTTTGGTTTCTTTACTGGGAATGACTTCTATTTTTCCAGGTCTGCCCTGTTCATGATAGGCTAATGCATCTTCCTTTCGGATCAATTGTCCCATAAATTTTAAACTCCTTTTTGCCCTCGTTCAAAGGGATATAATTTTCTTTCCAGCAGGTTCATACCAGTATTGCGGCGGGCAAAGCTTCTTACTTTTACGCACAACTCTTATTGTCCGGCCGCTGCACAATGCCGGATTTGACTGTCCTGAAGGTTGTTGGAAAGCACAAATTTACCACTTCCCCGGCTGAGAATGAAATATTAGCATGCTGTGCCGGCAGCGGATACATCCCTTAAATGTACCTGAAATTTTTTCACACACATAATCCCTTCATAAATATACCCGTGCACCTGATGCAGACAAGAAAAAGAAAACCAGCCCGGAGGCTGGTTTTGCTGAGATTTAGAGTTTAATGATCCGCTCACTGGCCATTCTGCCATCCGGATGTTTCAATGTAATGAGGTACATGCCTTGCTGGAGCGTGGCTGTATTAATGCTGTTGCGGCCGGCCTGCAATGCTTGTTGCAGCACCAGTTGCCCCGACACGTTATAACATTGCAGTTGCATGCCTTCCAAGACACGGTCAATAAAGAGGTTGTCCTGCACAGGGTTCGGGTACATCACCAGCCCAGGGAAAGTGGCGGCCAGCTGCTGTAAACCAACGGTTACCTGCACTACCTGGGTGGTACTGTCTTTACCACAGGAATTATGCACTACCAGACTTACAGGATATCCGCCACCATTGGCGTAGGTATGACTCGGGTTGTTTACCGTACTGGTTTGCCCATCGCCGAAATACCAGCGCAGGCTATCTATTTGCCCTGTAGCAGTGCTGGTAAACTGGTAAGCCAGCCCCGTACCTTGTTTGGTAAACGAAGCTGCCGGCGGTGTGCAGTTGCAGAGGTAACCATATTTGGCTACAAAGAAATCGGACGAGCCGCCATTGCTGTATATCGTGTGGCTGCCTACTTTGATATTGGTTTGGAGGTAACCTCCCAAAAAGAGATCGGCATTGTGGTAATGCACCGCCGTTACCCCATCATAAGTAGAAGGGCCAGGGATGCTATCGAGATGCTCAATGGTACCGGTAAGCTTGTTCAGAATTGCAAACCAGCCATCCTGGCCATTTAAAGGGCTATTGCGGATCGAGTCGCCGTTCCAGACCATCAAACCGGCGTATGAGCCGCCCACTGCTACTTTGGTATCGCTCACCGTCATTTTGGTGGTAAGGCTATAAGGATTAGCATAACCGTAACTGGTCCATTGCGCTACGCCCAAAGGGTTCATTTTCATTACAAATGGCACCACATCCGCTACCGAACTGCCTAATGGATTGGTAAACGAAAAACCGTTAAAACTATCGCCATGCGCACCCTGCCCGGCAACATATATATCGCCCTGGGCATCTACCTGCACACTGTTCTGAATTAAAGTATTATTGAGTCCTGCGGTATATGCATTTTGTTTGTACCACAGCAATTGACCGGTTGGGCTATAGCAGGATACATAGGCCATCGTATTGATGCGGTTGGTACCCAGGTAAAGCGTATCGTTGTAGGGCACAAAAGGCACCAGCATACCATTAACGTAATAATTACCGGTTGAGGGATGCCTGCGCAGATACATGGTATTGGCCCCTGTATTGTTAAAAGACATATCCAGTTTGGTTACCGACTGCATGGTACCTTGTCCCGAATATTTAATGACATACATACCTCCAATGCCCGGGCCGGGAGGAATGGTAAGCGAGGTACCGCCCAGCGCGCTATTGGGCGGAAATTTGCAAAGCATATACACATTGCCCTGCGCGTCTATATCCATATCCATAAGCTGGGTTCTGCTAAACGACCAGTTGGTTACCGTATCGGATTGCAGCATACGCAGCCATTTTTTATGTCCTAAAGTATCGTACTGGATAAGAAAAAGCGTTTGAAACCCTGCGGCCGACAATGTTGTATCTGTGCCAAAATCGATGGGTTGTGCATTGTTCTTCGTTACATAACCTGCCAGGTACACCTGCCCAAGCGGACTCACTTTTACAAAAGGGGCATCATCGCCCGGTATGCCGCCTATTATTTTACTCCAGCGGTGGCTGCCATTGCAATTAAGGCTGGTGAGCAGAATATCGGTAAACTGGTAATCATGCCCATCGGGCAGGTTTGCTCCCGCCACGCTAATGTTGTTGCGGTAAACCGGAGAAGTTACATAAAGATTCCCGTTCGGGTCAGACGCCATATTACTTACCCTTTCGGTGAGCGCCAGCGGGCCGGCATCGATGCTTCCACCATTGATGCCCCAGCGGAACTGCTGTGCATGTGCAACACTGCCAAAAACAGTTGCACAACTAACTAAAATGTAAAACAATCTTTTCATAAGGTCGCATTTTATAGTCCATTTGGAAGATACAAAAAAACCGGCAGCGGATGAATGAATCATCCGCCGCCGGTTTCAAATTTTAATGATTAATGAATAACCGACAACTTACTATGCAGTACTTGCTGGCCATTTTTCATCAATACCACCAGATACATTCCGGAAGGATATTGCTGAGTGTCGAGCATTACACTTCCCGAAGCGTTGTTCAGGTCGAAGTGTGCAACTTTTCTACCAGCATAATCGTATACCTCGATGCTTCTCTGATCTTGGGTTTCACCACCTGCCATGTAGTAACTCAGGTTCACTGTAGTTCTGGCTGGGTTAGGTGCAACTTGCAGGTTGTTATTGTCTCCGGATGTTACAGAGCTCACGCCGTCCTGTTCTGTTCTGCCGGTAGTTTTAGCATAACCACCTGAGCAAGGTTTCAGTTCGTAGCGAGTTTCACACATGAATCGTTTGCCCGATTTTGGATCGGTACCGATAATGGTGAAAGTAACTGGTCCGCCGGTAAATCCAGGATTGGCAGAGAACTGCATCGTGAAGTTATTAGGACCCGGATTCAGGATACCCGATGAAACCATCAGGAAGCCCTGGTTAGAAGAGATTGTAAACGATACAGGAGAACCTGTAGTGTTGTAAGCGGTGAAATCAACAAGTACAATACAACCCTGGTTGGTTTGTTTGTACGTTACGCCTTTCACACCAAATTCAAACGGACAAGGACATTCCACAACAGATACATCCATATCGCCGCTCTTACGGTAGCAATAACCGTTATCGAGGCCCATGTTGTAAGTGCCGGGTTTGGTAATTACCAATGGAGGTACTACACCAGAACCACCGCTGAGGATGCCGCCGTCTTGCCACCATTCCCATTTGTTGAATGAAGGAATAGGACCGTTTACATATTTAGGCAGTTCTTTTTGACAGAACTCGTAGCAACCTGTAGGGAATACCCACATGTACACTTCGGGATCTTTTGGCAGATCTACCTCTGCAGAGCTACCGCAACCGTTTACATCGGTGAAGTAAACCCTGTATGGACCACCTTCAAATACGGTGATACCCTGACCGTACATACCATTGCTCCAGGTATAGTTACCTGCAACGCTGTTATTGGCGGTAAGTGACCACTCATATGTTGGGCAGTTTTTCATGCTAAAGCTGATACTTGGAGCCGGAGGCAGCGGATTAACAGTTACGTTATATACCGAGCTCTTCGCTACGCAGAAACCACCACCTGGTTTAGGAATGTTAACAGTGAGGCTGCAGGTATGGCTACCAACAGTCAAACCGCTCAAACTAAATGTACCGGTAGAGGTAGTTGTATAGTATGCACCATCGATATACCAGTTATAGTTGGTAATACCAGGACCGGCATAACCGTAAACGGTAAGCGGCTGAGGATAACATACTTTGAAGTCGCCAGTAATAGAAACTTCAGGTACGCCTACGAAGTTAATCGCCTGCATTGGTGTAGTGGCTTTACAACGGAATGCATCCGTTACAGAAGCCCAGTAACCACCTGGCTCATAAACATTGTAGGTAGGAACAGTGGCCGGAGGTGTGTTCAGAATGTTGTTCTGACCTTCGATCCAGGTATAACGGTTAGGAGCGGTAGAACCGCCTGGTACGTTGTAAGTAAGTGTGATTGGATCACCCAGACAAACATTGGCAGGAGCACCACTGATGGTAGGATTACCCAGGGTGTTGCGGTTAACCGTAATGTTCTGAGAGGTAGTGCTCACGCAACCATACTGGTTGGTTACAGTAAGGGTAGCGGTAAACAGTGCAGGAGTAACAGAAACGTTGGTGTAAGCCTTCGTAGGATTGTTTACTGCGCTGAATGTACCGTCGCCGAAGCTCCAGTAAGTAGTCAGATAAGAACCGCCGCTGGTGTTGGTCAGCTGCACAGGCACTTCTGAACAGGTAGTAGTGAAGTCAGCAACAAAGGCCGCAGTAGGCAGCGGAGCCAGGGTAAAGTTTCCTGACTTGGAGCATACTACACCGTTTACTGTTGTTTTTGCACTATGGTTGATGGTTACAGGGCCCGCAGGCAGGTAAACATCATAGTACGGAGTTGAAGTGGTTACAGTGCTGCCACCGTTAACCTGCCAGGTATACTGGAACAGGCCCCCTTCGGATGGGTGATAAGAGGAATTATCCCAGAATCTTACATGGTACTGACCGGCAGGTGCGCCGATACAGTCAATTACCCAGCGTACACCTGCAAGCAATGGAATGCGTACCCACTGGGTAGATTTCAGCTTACAGTTTACACCAACAACAGTTGATGGGTACTCTGCAGAGTAAGACACAGGATAGTCTCCAGGATCAGAATAAGTAGCTACACCAGTACTGCTGGTAACAGGACCAGAGCTGCCGAATGTTGCAGTTTGAGGCGCTTCCCACAGGTAGTTGCTACCACCTGCGCTGGCAGTACCCAATACTGTTGCAGTACCGCAGTTGATGCTAACGGTGCTGGCAGTTACAGATGGGCTACCAATAGTTGTACAGCTAACAGGTGCGCAACTTGGGTTGTACACTACGCTAACAATGTTGGATTTAACAACACAACCATTGGCTGAAGTTACTTCTACATAATACTGGCCTACAGTAGTAGCAGTATAAGTGGCGCCGGCAGGAGGAGGACCTGAGAACACAGGTGTAGACGATCCTACTTTATACCAACGGAACATTGTAGAAGAGATATTGGTCGTTACATTGGCGTTAAACACATCGCTGTAGGGGCCAGGGGTGCAATGTATAATGGTAGCGTTAGGCGTTACCAGTACATTTGGAACAGGCTCTACAACAACAGTTTTGGTAGCCAGTTTGGTTCCGGCACAACCATTAGGATTGGTAATGGTTGCAGAAACAACATATGACAGGGAACCAGTACCGTAGTTGGTAAAGGTATGAGAAGGCGCAAGACCTGTGCCTAAACCGCCATCACCAAAATCCCAGTTTATGGTACCGGAAGAAGGTGCAGGAGACAGAGAGAACGGTACCGAGTTGGCGCCGCAAACAGGAGAGGCAGAAGAAATGGCAAAGTTAGGAATACCTTTTACGGTAACTGCCAGACTTTCGATTTTCTCAATACCGCATTTACGCACTTTTACGATTACGAAACCAGAAACGTTTGAAGTCTGGTCGTTCCACAGAATGTTGGCTGTAGGCACCGCAGAAGATACTACGCTACCCAGGCTGGTTGGGAATACACTCCAGGTGTATACTTCACCATCATTGTAGTTGGCGTTGTAAGTAGCAGTGCTGTTGGCGCAAGGTGCTGTGTTACCGGTAACGGCTACAGAAGCTACAGGAGCGCTGATCACCTTGGTAATAGCAGGACCTGCGCAGTTAGGAGGCGCAACGTTTCTGCGGCTTACACTAATGCTCCAAGGACCGGCACCGGTAAAGGTAGCAGTCACAGTAGAACCAGTAGTGGTATTCAGCGTACCGCCTGTAACGGTCCATTCAAAGGTGGAGCCGGGAATACCGCTTTGGGCAGTATAGGTAGCAGGCATGTTAGGACAAACAAAGGCTGGGCCTACGATTTGATCCGGAGCTGAAGGAATAGGCAGTACAGTGATTTGTTTAGCATCCGGAGCGCAGAAAGGACCGGATACATTCAACTGATACAAACCTGGGCCGCCAAATGTTGGCGTAAAGGTAGGACCTGAACCGATTTGGCTAAATGAACCTGGGCCAGTAAGTACCCATGCTCCTGAACCAGAGCTCAGGTTATAAGTCTGGGTATTGCTGAATGCACAAGCTTTATCCAGACCGCCAATGCTTACCACTGGCAAAACAGTTACAGAAAGATCAGCTCTGCCGCCGCAACCCAGGAGAGTATTGGAGTAAGAAGCTTTCAAGGTGAAAGTACCACCGTTGTATGACTGAACCAGCACCTCGTTGGTTTGGTCGGTGTAGATGAGCACTGCACCTGTTGTACCCGGATCAAGTGTCCAGTTAAACACGGTAGCAGGCCATTGAGGCAATTTGTAACGGAATTGTTTCATTGCGCATACGGTGGTTGGACCGTCAATGAAACCTTTGTTCTTGATAACAGGAACTTTAATTACCGTTTTTGCAGGGCATGGTACTTTACAGCCTGCAGCATCAAAAATAATGTATCCAAATCCGGAATCATCTACCTGATCCCACTGAACCTGGAATGGATTATCGTTGGTGCTGTTCAATGCTGTACCACCAATTACTTCCCATTTAAAATCAGGACATAAATCCGCATCTACAGAATAAGAAGCTATTGCGTTTTCGCAAACAACAGAAGGACATTTAATCTGAACGCCCTTTTCTTTTACTTCTATATCCAGGGTGTACTCAGAAGTACAGTTACACGCGTTGGTCACAGTAAGTACAACTTTGTACGGACCAGGATTGGTATAAGCGTGTGTTGGATTTGGCAAACTGCTGGTTGTACCATCTCCGAAATCCCAATACCATGATACCAGCGCAGTTCCACCGTTATCGAGGGATTGGTCTACAAAAACAAGGTTGTCATTTACGCAGGCAGAAACCGGATTGGCTCCGGGATCAGACATGATGTAAAAGCTGGCTTTTGGTTTTTTGATAATTTCGATGCAAACACTTTTGGTTCCTTTGCACAAGGCAGTATTGGTTTCTGTAACCGAAATACTACCGCTACCTGCAGAACCCCAGGCAACAGTACAGGTATTACCGCTGGTGCCGATAATGGTACCACCGGTAGCCAGCCATTGGTAAGAGCTGCCACTTCCACCGGTTGCCGTGTAAGTAACAGTACTACCTTCGCAAACTTTAATACAGCCTCCTTCTTCGATGTTAACCTCGAGGGAGTCTTTTTGGTCTTTACGTGGAGGTTGGATTTGACAACCCACCTGTACATCCCACGTGATAATAGGTTGGGGAAGGGCCAGCACGTTTACCGGCTTATTGCCCAGTTCTACAATTACGCCCGAGCTGTTTTTACCCGTGACGGTAACAGTAGCCGAGCCAGGCGCACCCCACCCAACCAGGCCTTCGCTGGTAGTACCATAGGTTTGGGATGACAAAATGTTGCCCTGGCTGGTTACCGACCAGGTGTACACAAGTCCGTTGGTGGCTGTAACGGAATACAGGGCCTGCGCCCCTTTACAGGAGGGGTCGGGTCCGTTGATGGTGATACTGGTCTGGGCCCTGGCGGCAAAGCCAAAGCACAGCCACAACACCATACTCCACATGAGACGAATGTTTACTTTGCTCATGAAAGTTGGATTTATGGTTAAAAAATAGTGACAACAGGATGCCCGCCGGCTAAAAAGCCGGTAGTAAGGTTATAAATCCATACACTAAATCCATTCACATAAAAGCTGAATACTATACCGTGTGTACATTCTGAATAAGTATCGGGAGGGATAAGCGGCACGAAAACCACTAATGAAAAAAAATATTCAGATGTAAATCAAATCTATATATAAAATCTCAGAATTTATAACACCTATAACATTTTTTTAATAGATAATTAATTTCATCAAGTATAACAATTTGAATTTAATAATATTAATTAGAATAAAGATTACAAATTAGTACTAATACAACATATTTGTTTATTTATATCAACACCGAAACAAACAACCATTTTTAATAAAAACAGCGCAGAAATAAAAACCCGGTCATTTTGTAATGGCCGGGTTACGGTTAGCGTTCTGTTATATAATCTGGTGGTACATGATCGGTAAGCCAAACGCCATTTCGCGACAGGTAAAAAACGAATCCGTCCTTATACATATTATGCGCATCAATGGCAAGCAATACCGGTTTCCCTTTTCTGCCGCCTACCAACATTGCAGTGGCTTTATCCTTACTCAGGTGCACATGGTGTCTTTCTTTTCGCACCAGTCCCTCTGCTCTTATCGCTTCGAGAAACTGCCCTGCTGTGCCGTGAAACAAGAGCTCTGGCGGTTCGGCTTCGTCTAAATCTGGTGTCACCATAATACTGTGCCCCTGGTTGGCGCATATCCTGCTCTTATCTTCATTAAAAGCAAAACGTTGCTTTTCGTTCTCTTCCACTACCCGCACTACTGTTTCCATGTCAGTTTCCAGGCCTTGCGTGTTAAGTCCTGCAATCAAATCTACTGTCGAAGCCCATCCCCTTGAATCGATCTCCAGGTTTATCAGTTCTGGCTTATGCCGCAGCACCAGGCTCATCCATTTGCTGATGCGTTTCATATCGTTATTCATAAATTTTAAATTAACGGAGTACGGATGTATGAATTACACATTCATTGCTAAAGCGCTAGTGCCGCAATTCATTTTCGCATTCCTTGTTTATATGGCTTATGCCCGTTTGAACATCATCGGCATTTACATAATATCCTTGTTCTAAATTCCGCAATGTTTCTGCGGCAATAGTTTTATTATTCATATTTCATTTCAATTTTACAGTCTTCCCCTTCGCCACGCGCTCACGGATGATTTCAAAATTATCCTGCATAATAACGTTACCGTTTTCGAAGACCGTTTGTAATACATCTTCGCTACCGGGCATTTCTTCCTGGCGCACAGTGCGGAAACCTTCTTCCGTTTGCACCAGTTTCAGCTTACCGGCTTTAGACTTTTTAAAAGACGTAGTAAGATTACCTTCGGCATCCATTTCTAAAGGATGTTTTTGTACATCGCGGCCCACACCATTGATTTCGGCATAAGAACATTTGAAAGCAAACTGTTGCGTATCACGGTCTACCTTCTGTAACAATGCGCCACCCATACCCAGCAACAAATTCTCTGCGCTGATGCCTTGTTGCTTTAATGCTTCAAGGATTTCAGCAATGCTATGGATATTAATACCATCTCCCTGCAACACCCGCACCTGCGGCGGCAAGACATTGTACCCCTTACTATTCGTTATGTAACCAAAAAGTTGCATAAGAATATCAAACACTTCGAGCAAGGTAGCTACAGGGTCGCCACTATCCGGACGAATCACCAATGGTCCCTTCCGGTTCAGGATCTGATCTTTCAATTCCGCACCCCAATACAGATCGCAAGCCCGGAAAATGTTGTAAGAGTCAGACACACAGGCCACCACCCCATCGGGAAAAGTATGGAGCACATGCCTGAAAATTTCCAGCTCTCCTTCTTCGCCCAACAGCGTACAAATAGAATGTTCGGTAGCCGGAACAGACAACCCATAGGCCCGCTGCGCACCATAATATTCTTTTGCAATAACGCTGCCCATAATGGTATCGCTACCGTTAAAGCTGAGCAGATGTGCCGCCGCGCCAATGCCCGCACTCTCTACAGAACTGGCACCCCGGAATCCGAAATCGTTCAGCACCATACCTACGCCACCCTGTGCCTCTTCTGTAGCAGTATCTTCAAAGTAACGTGCTATAATACTGTGAATAGCTGCGGATTGGCTGGCCACCGTGCAGGGATACCAAACCTGCATTAACAACGTTTCCAGGAAATTGGTAAGCCAGAAACATTCGGGATCGGTGTTTTCCATCGTCATCAACACATTGCTCACGGGCACTGCAGTACCTTCTGGCACAGCCTTGATGCGTACCGGCAACCTCCCACCATGATGCTGTACAATATATTCGAAACGCTTGCGGTCAAATACATCTTTGCGCCCAAAAATCTGTTCCATTAACACCGCTGCCTCATCTATCTTCTCCATTGTTATCACTGTTCCTTCGAGGTAGTGTTTCAGAAAATATTGCAATCCAAAAAAGATGGTTTGGTCAAAAACACCACCGCGGCTTTCGAGGTAAGAATAGATATAATTGGTACCGGGATAGTAAAACTTGTGGTGAGAATATTTGTACGCGTCTGCCAGTAAAATAAGATTGTCTGTACTTTTCATGACTGTCCGTTTAAGGTTATTCTTTAGTGTGTACGATGCTATTCATGTGCCAGTAATGCTTTCACCAACGGAGAATGTTCTGCTGCAATATCGTTGGCGGCCATCATCATTTCCAGATCGGCCAGTGATACCCATTTTACCGCAGCCAGATCATCGCCTCCTACTGCCCTGCCCGATTGGTATTCGGTACAATAAAACGTAGAGATGATCTTATCGGATTCGTCGCGGTACCGCCAGTCGTCTATCTTGGCCGTAGTGATGTATTCCATTTTTCCGGTAACAATATCGCCGCACTCTTCTCTTAACTCACGTGCCGCAGATGCTTCAAAACTATCATCTTCGGGATCGCAGAACCCACCGGGAAAACGCCAGTTCGCAGCCTGGTGTTTACGGCCCAGCAAAACTTCCATCCGGTTATTGCGCAACACCGCTACATCTACCGTAGGATACACTTTGGGGTACACATTCTGGTATGCGTAATTAATGCCCTGGCGAAAATCTTCGGTATCCAGCACCTTATCTGCCCAATCGTTGCGGATAGCGCTGGCCGAATGATCGCCAGACTCCGGCAATTCCGACACAGCCAGCTTACCGGTATAATGCGGAATAAAACTGTTGCGGCTGCCATACAACACAAATGTTTCAAAGGGCAAAGAAGTTTTTAATAAAGCATCGAGATTGCTGCTCCAGGCTTCATCTGTAGCCATATCCTGCAAAGGCAGTATCAGCAAGTCGTTATTGTATTGTTTCAGCATCCGCTCACGGGTAAAAAAATCGAACGGGTTTTTACGGCTGCCCTTTACAGGAGACACGCCCAATACCACAATCACTTTACGGTGACGGTTCCGGATCTCTTCCAATAAATATTGATGTCCTTCGTGTAAATACGGAGTTTGAAACCTTGCTATAATAACGCCTGCTGTTTTCATTTTGTGTTATTTATACACAAATATAAAATCCCAAAACGAAATCGCCAAATATTGTGTCCATTTTACGCAAATTAATTTTTCAGATAAGGAGCAACGGGATTGGAATGCTACAATCAGATTTCGAAACTGATGCCTTCCCGAATCAGTTCCTGGTAGCGCTTTTTATTGAATTGAAACATTTTGCCGGGACGGCCCGCACCCTCAGGACGGGCATATTCATCAAGCTCGTCGAGAATGCCCAGGGCCATTATCTTTTTAGAAAAGTTGCGGCGGTCTATTTCACGGTCGAGGATAGCCGCATATAATTTTTCGAGGTCGGAAAAAGGAAATTTACGATCCAGCAGTTCAAACCCAATGGGCTGGTAACGGATCTTGGACCGCAACCGCTCAATGGCCATACGCAGGATTTCTTTATGATCGAAAGCCAGCTCGGGCAGTTCTTTAATATTGAACCACTGCGCGTTTTCGGCATCGGTGCTGGCTTTGAGCTTTTGAAACTGGGCCGATTTCACCAATGCAAAATAGGCGATGGAAATAACCCGGCGGCGAGGGTCTCGCTCAGGCGCGCCAAAAGTATACAGCTGCTCCAGGTAGTTTACCGATATACCGGTTTCTTCCTGTAGTTCCCGTTGCACAGCAGTTTCTAGCGATTCATTTTCCAGCACAAAACCACCGGGAATAGCCCATTCGTTTTGAAACGGAGGATACTTGCGCTGAATGAGCAATACAGCTACACCTTCGCTTTTGGAATAACCGAATACGATGGCGTCTACTGCTACTTTGATCTGGGGATGAGGCTGCTGCATGGGATTGCAAATTACTCAATTACAGAGAATTTGTCCGTAGCCTTTTAATTTGGCACAATGCTACGCCGTCAGGCTTTTGCCTTCAAGCCAGCCTTTAAAGTCAGCCACTTTTTCACGGCTAATAATAACATCAGTATCAACATGGGGATTCAATTGTAGGATGAAACGACTGTTGTAGTAAGTCGTAATTTTTTTGATTGCATCAAGGTTGATAATAAACTGCCGGTTGATGCGGAAGAACGCGTTGCGGTCCAGCATGCGCTCTACCTGGTCTAGCGAGTAATCGAGCGGCATGCGTTGGCCGGTGATAGTAGTAGCCCAGGTTACCCCTTTTATATATTGCAGGTAGGCCATATCCTGCGCCTTCACATAAATGAGCTGGTTGTTGATGCGGCCTATAAAACGGGTATGGTTGCGTTTCAAAAACTCGTCGGCCAGCCGGGTAATATCCATCGCCCGCGGTGGCTCTTCTGGTTTAAACCTTCGGTATTTATCCAATGCCTGTTTCACATCCATCGCATCGAGCGGCTTCATCAGGTAATCAATACTGTTTACCTTAAACGCCTGCAATGCAAAACTGTCGTAAGCTGTAGTAAATACAACCGGCGTGTGTACTGTAACCTGTTTAAACAGTTCAAAGCAATTGCCATCAGAAAGCTGTATATCCATCAGTATAAGATCTACCGCATGCTGCTCCTGTAACCATCGCACGCCTTCACTCACCGATTCGATAACCGCCACTACTTCGATCTGTTTGTCGCACAAATGCAATAATTGGATAAGCCGTTCCACATTATGGATTTCGTCTTCAAAAATAACCACCTTCATAAGCCTCAAATTATTGGAATAGTAACCGTAAATGTTTCATTTGCCTGCGATACATGAATGCCTTTTCCGGTAACCAGCATGTAGCGTTTTTCGATATTGGAAAGGCCGATACCTACAGAGCGCTCCGATTGTTTTTTACGACGAAGCGGATTGGCAATAGTCAATTGCCCTTCTGTTTCCACAATCGAAATCGTAAGCGGATCCTGCGCCGAAAACCGGTTATGTTTAATCGCGTTTTCGACCAGCAGTTGCAATGTAGCCGGCGGTAGCATGCCACCGTTACGGGTTACTTCATCTATCTCTATGGCAAATTGTATACTGTTCTGGTGCCGGATGCGAATAAGAAAAATATAAGCATCCAGAAAATCCAGTTCTGTTTTTACGGGTACGATATTCTCAAATTTCTTGTCCAGGATATACCGGTAGGTCTTAGCCAGTTGCACAATATATTCTGCCGACAAATCGGGGCTTTTATATACCAGGTTGGTGAGCACACTCAATGAGTTAAAAAAGAAATGCGGGTCTATCTGGTGGCGCAGCGCGTCGTACTGCGCCTGTATGTTTTCGCGGAGCAGCCGCTCGGTTTTAAGCTGGTATTCTTTCCAGGCGGTGTAATACACTACAATGCCATTAAACGCCAGGATGAGCAGGTAAAACATGAGTATTCCAAAATTGAGATCGTAACTCAGTTTGCTAAAACTCTCCCATGCCTCATACCGGCGAAAGAGGAGCACATCGAAACTGCCGTACAAAAAGCCAAACATCAAAGCTACCACCATGCCATACAATACCAGCACGGTGCACAGCAACACCAACCGCCGTTGAATACTCCAGCCAGCAAAACATTGCTCCATTTTTCGTGCCAGACCTTTAGCGCCGCTCCATACCACCAGCCCAAACACTACAAAAAACAAACTGAACAATTGTCCGCGTAAATTGAGCAAACCCAGATCGGACAAAAACGACAGATCAAACGATTTAAAGATAATACTGAACACGTACAGCAGTACCGTTCTGGCAAAATACCGGAGCAGAACCGGCGTTTTTTCTGTAGTGGCTTCGCTGTAAGTAATACGCATCTGTTATGATTTAGAATACCCGTTTTCCCGGAACCAGTCTACCGCCTCTGTTACCATTTCCTGTGCGGGTTGATAACGCAGGGCCAATTCCCTTTCCGATTTTTTGCCGGAGTAATAATTATCGAGACAAAGCAGGTAAGCGGTAGTTCTGGTAAGCCTTTGCGGCTTGCGGGTAATTGTTTCTACCAACGATCCCAACAGTCCGCCCAGCTTGAGTACAATGCCCGGTATCTTTAATAAGACAACTGAGCGGCGCGATACCCTATTCACCAACGAAAAAAATTCTTTATAGCTCAGGTTATAGCCGGCAAGCAGGTAACAATCGCCTTTGCGGCCTTTGTCTATCGCGTTCATAATGCCTTTGCAAACATCCTGCACATGCACAAAGTTTTTGCCGCCGGGCGGGTACAACAGAATGCGTTTATTCAAACCATACAAAACCAATTGTCCTGAACTGGGCTTAACATCGTGAGGGCCAATCATAAACGTAGGATTAAGCACCACAGCCGGCAGGTTGCGCTTTACCACCTGCTCCAGCACATACTGCTGCGCCAGGTATTTGCTGTTGATATAACCCGAATTGGCTTTAAACAAAGTGAACCCATTAAGTTCTGTACCAGGCACTTGTTTGCTGCCAGGCGCCAGCGTATTGGCGGTGCTTATATAAACCAGTTTTTCAATCTCATGTTGCAGGCAGGCTTCTACAATGTATTGGGTGGCCATTACATTAACCTGTTCGTAGGTTTCAAAGCTCACCCCAAACTGCTCGGTGATACACGCCGTGTGAATAACGATATCGCAACCGCTTACCGCTTCATCAATATCGGCCTGCTGGTCTATCCGGCCATAAAACACTTCACAGGGCACACTGGCAATACTCTTGAGATTGGCGCTGGCACGCACGATAATACGTACATCATAGCCCTGGCGGTACATTTCGCGGGTGAGGTGCGAACCCAGGAAGCCATTGGCTCCGGTGATCAATACTTTTTTCATAATCAATGTTTTAAAAAGTGGGAACGTATTGTATTTCTTTCTTTACTTCCTGCGAAACGATCCTGAGTTTCCAGCCTATTGGCAGCAGGCTCATGAGCAGGTGATTCAATTGGTTTACGATGCCTGGTATTATGATCGTTTGCTCCTGCAAAGCCCTTTTTATAGCCAGCTCGGCAATTTTTGTGGTAGAAAGCAAACCCATCCTGCCTTTAAAACCCAACCCTAAAATGCGCCGGGTAACCACAGAGTTGGTCATAATGGGCCCGGGATACACCACACTTACCGAAGTACCCTGACCGGCCAGCTCTTGCTTGAGCCCCAACGAAAAGGATGATACAAAGGCTTTAGACGCGGGGTAAACCGTTTTATAGGCGATGGGCGTAAAAGCGGCCATACTGGAGATGTTCACGATATAACTGCGCTCGTTGCGCTGCAATACCGGTAGTAAAATGCGGGTGACCAACGCCATACTCCGCACATTGAGCAAAATGATCTGGTCGATGTACTCTACCGAAGTTTGGGTGATGGGCGAAGTGCCACCTACGCCAGCATTATTGACCAGGAAAAACACATTGTAGGTGTCGGCGATATACGTCAGCAGGGTTCTTAGCGCCTGGCTATCGGTCATATCCAGTTCAAACACCTGTACATCTACGTTATACTCCATCATAAGGTTGGCCGCCATGGCTCTTGTGTTTTCTCCGGGCAGCGCCAGCAGCAGCAGGTTCATACCCATTTTCGCACACTGTTGTGCCAGTGCTTTGCCCAACCCCGAACTAGCGCCGGTAAGGAGGGCATACTTACGTTCATTCATCATTGTTCTTTTCTAAGAGTGATTGAAAACTGTCCATCATGCGAAACACATTATCGTGTACAATGGGATCGGACATCCAGCGGGGAATTTTACGATTACGATCCGTTGCAATCTGGTACGTGATCTTTATGGTCTGGTTTGCTTGCTGCTCCAGTATCCATTTGCCTTGTATGCCGGTAATGCGTTTGGTATCGGCAGGGACCGGAAAGGCTGCGACAGTGGTGCTTTCAAAAGTAATTTCGCAGCGTGGCATGCCTGGCGTTAAAGGTTGCGCACGATACATTACACAACAGTCCTGGTCGTCCATCGGAAAAGGCAGGTCGTATTGGATATAGTTGATCCAGGAATCGCGGCCGGTAACCAGCACTTTGTAGGCCGATGCATTTTTGTTCCAATGCACACCTGCTGATTGGTTTTTGAGCAAGGCCAGCACCGACGCCATATTGGTACGGGCTGTAAAAACGCCACGAATTTCTCTTACACGTTCGCCATCGGTGCGGTTTATCCAACGTTCGTACAACGCTGCGTATTTTTCCTTCTTTACCAGTATATACTCTTCTGCCCGCAGGCTGTTGGCGTAAAGGCTTCCTACCAGTACAAAAAGCCATACCATTGTTTTGGGTGTTTGCATACCATGAATTTTTACCAAAAATCATGGTATACCACAGCTAAGCCAACAAACATATCCCGAACTGTAGGTTCAGGGTATTGAATTGTATGATGAGGTGTTTGGGTTGAAAAAGGGTAGATAAAAAAAACGAAAGGGTTAGACCTGAGCTGCGCACCCCGCATTGGCGGGATAAGGTCTGGTATTGACCGGAGTTACACAGCTTAAGCCACAGTAGTACCTTAGACCAATCGACACAAAACAATTGAAACCATCTTTGGGCCTGGCATTGGCTTCAGATTTATTCATCAACTTTCTGTTACTTTTTTTGCGGAAAAAAAGTAACCCAAAAAAGCCGCCCGAAAACGGTTACACCGCGTTTTCGGTAGGGTGCCTTAATTAAGCTCGGGTACTACTGTAGCTTCGGCTATTGCACTTTTTACAACAAACATAGAAACCGGGTTAGACCTCAATCTTTCAAGAGCATAAAAAAAGCCCCCTTGCGGAGGCTTTTCATTTCGTTCTGTTTATATTATTCAGGAGACTGCATTTCGCGCTCCAGCTTAATAATTTCATCCAGCCTGGGGCGAAGCCTTTCGCGTGATTTATTAAAGATCATCATACCGTTTTTTACTCCTTTGCGCAGCTCTTCCTGGCGCTCGGCAGGCATGTTTATCGTGTCTTTACATTCCTTGCTGCAACAACCTTCGTATTCATTTTTGCAATCATCGCACTGGATAAACAACAAGTGGCAACCATCGTTGAGGCAGTTGGTATGCGTATCGCAGGGTTTACCGCACTGGTGGCATTTGGCAATAATATCGTCTGTAATGCGCTCGCCCAGGCGACCGTCAAACACAAAGTTTTTGCCTTTGAATTTTACGGGCACGCCCCACTTTTTGGCCTTATTGGCATATTCGATAATGCCGCCTTCCACGTGAAATACATTTTTAAAACCCTGGTGCAGGAAATATGCGCTGGCTTTTTCGCAGCGGATACCGCCGGTGCAATACATGATGATGTTCTTTTCCTTTTGGTCTTTCATCATATCCACAGCCATAGGCAATTGCTCGCGGAAGGTGTCTGAAGGAATCTCAATAGCGCCTTCAAAGTGACCCACTTCATATTCGTAGTGGTTGCGCATATCAATAATCACCGTATCCTGTTTGCCGGCCAGTTCATTGTATTGGCGCGCATCGAGGTAAGTACCGGTTTGCGAAGCATCAAACGTAGGATCGTCAATACCATCGGCCACTACTTTATCGCGCACTTTAATTTTAAGTACCCAGAAAGATTTGCCATCGTCATCTACCGCTACGTTTAAGCGTATGCCGTTCATGGCTTCATAACTGTACAAGACAGCCTGAAAGGCTTCAAAATTGCTTTCGGGAACGCTGATTTGTCCGTTAATACCTTCGTTGGCTACATAGATGCGGCCAAAGACTTTCAGCTCGTTCAGTTTCAGGTACAGATCATCGCGGAACTGCTGCGGATCGCTGATTTTGAAATACTTATAAAACGAAACGGTTTTGCGGAATTCCGTTTCCTGCAGCATACGCTGCCTCAGTTCGTCTTTAGAGACGCGGTTGTGTAAATATGCCATGCTTAAGGAAATTTTAGGGATGCTTGCGTTGCAAACAAAATTTCTACCGGCGCAAAATTACGGATAATACGCAACTAAAACATGATCCGCATCAGTTATACGTTCGGCTTTTTGACCAAAGCAACCTACCTTTAGTATGCAACATACCCGTAACAAGACAACCGGACTACTTATGCTCAAATACTTTGCTTTCTCGCTGGGCTTGCTATGCCTCGTGCCCGGCGTATTGCCTGCGCAAAAGAAAAAAGCTGCTGCCAAAACCAAAGACTATAACCATATACTTTGGAAAGTAACGCCACCCAACGGAGGAAGACCCTCTTACGTATTCGGAACCATTCATATGCTGTGCATGGCCGATACTTTTAAAACACCGGCCATTGCCCAGGCGGTATCGCAATGCGACCAGGTGTTTATGGAAATGGATATGGACGACCCGCAATTGCAGAATACCATAGCCCTCAAATCGTTTAACAACAGTGGCAAAACGCTGGAAGATTATCTTTCGGCCGACCAGTACAGTAAAGTCGACAGCTTTTTTACGAAAGAACTGCAAATGGGACTGGATATGTTTAAAGGGGTAAAACTCTATGTAATCTACTCTATGATGACCATTTCGGAAGCAGAGCAGGATTGCAACGACTGGATAGCCTACGACCAGAAAATAGCCGATTACAGCAAGAAGTATAATAAAGAAATACAGGGACTGGAAGCGCCGGAAGAGCAGATCAACATGTTTGAACAAATACCGCAGGATACCCTGGCCAATTGGATATACCGCAGCGCCATACAACCGGTAGACCACAGTTTTGACACCCTGCGTACCTACTACACCACCCAGCGGATCGAGGACCTGTACCACAAATTCAGGGATATGTCGCCGGAGATGATGATGTACGAAAAAGTGTTTTTAACCTCCCGGAACCAGAAATGGGTTAATAAGCTGGATACCATTTTACCTACACGCCCCAGTTTTATTGCTGTAGGTGCCGGGCACCTCGGCGGCCCGCAGGGCGTACTGCGCTTGCTCGAGCAAAAGAAATACACCTTAGCGCCTGTTGAGTTGAAATAAAAATCCCCTGCGGGGGATTTCCGCAATCCTTACTTTATATCATTGGTTTTATTAGGAATGATAAATAAAGAAGCTATTCAAAGAGAAAGGGCGCAGCAAATTTGCTGCGCCCTTTCTCTTAACTGATCCAACTAAAATGTATCGTTATTTCAGGTAATCCTGCACATCTTTAATTTTCTTCTCTACCCTGGTTTTGTATACCGACCAGCTTTCGGAAACACCCGATTGCAATTCGGCCAGTTCGCCTTTCAGATCGGCACGTTTACCATCCAGTACCTGTATTTGTTTTTTTATCGCATCCTGCTGAGGCGCAGTAGCCTCTTTCATATTGCCATACAGGGTGGTTATTTTGGCACTCACGGCTTCCATTTGTTTGGTAATATCGTCCGACAAAGTGCTTTTTTCCTTAGCATTCACGTCAGCAGATTGAATCATCACATCTTGCGGATGATTTTTATGATAACCAGCCAGCACAACGCTCCACACCCCGGCATTTAATCCAATAATTAATAATATAAAGCGTCCTATTTTTTTCATGAGATGGTTTTTGTCTAAGTTTCTAATTGCCATGAAGTTACAAAAAGCGTGCTATAATAGTTTCGTTTAACAAAAATTTAAGCTGTTTTGCGCGGCCGCAGCAATGCCAGTGTAAGCGCAGACAACCCAGCTACCAGGCCGCCAATAAGCCCGGTTACCAACGGCATTAACCAACCGGATGGCAGGCCAAACAGCGTAGCCATTCTGCCGCTCAGAATATGGTGATTGTTTATATCATAATACAATGCCACCACAGCCCAGCCCAGGAAAGCCGCCAGGAATGTGCAGCCAAATGCCTTGCCTGCCCTGAGTGGCAACAGCAATTGTATCCACAAGCCTACCAGGGCCACCACCCACCAGGGAAAAAGATAACCGGCAATAATGGTTAATGCCAGTGCAGATAAAATATAGATCAGCGTGCGCATAGGTTACTTTGAAAAGTTCATAATATATTTCACATCCTTACCTCCGGCGGCAGTATTGGCCCAGAAATGCAGCGGGTAATACTTGCCCGATGCCCAGTCGCCAATAAAATCATCGTAGTACTTGCTGCCTGGGTTGCCCGATTGCCCGCCGGGATACACGGCAAAAGCCTGCACCGGTGTGGTCATGTGCACCACCATCCGCCACGAAGGGCCCCAGTTGGTAGATGCCGCATTGATGATGCCTTTACCCCCTCCTATTTCCAGCACTTTGGAGCTGAATGCCGGGAGCCTGGCCAGGTGGCGGATAAAGGTGCCCTTGTACCGGCTCCACACCAATTTATCGGCGCTTTCGAGCTGTTTAAGGGTATCGGCAATGCTGTTCCATGATTGTACCAGCAAGCTTTGCAATGTTTCGGTTTCCGGCGTGGTTTTATCGTCGTAAAACCGCGATTGCGGATCTTTAAGCATCAGTTGCATGGTGGCTTCTGTCTCCGGCATTTTAAGCAGCAAAGTGGTATCGCCGCCCAATTCATCTTTCCACACATTTTTATGAAACGCGCCGCTCCAGAGTTCAAATACCGTAGCGGCTTTAGTATTGGCTGTGTATTTATAATCCCACCCACCCAACAGTTTATACATATCCTGCCCGGCAATAGCTGTTCCAGCGGTAGTCCTTAGCATAACAGGCAGGATGTAAGCTGCCATTTGCCCATAATCGTCCTGCTGCATGTGCTCCATATCTTCTACCGTAATACCTTTCATGGAATCGAGCAAATGGTTGATGCGCAGCGCCCGCAATTCGTGGAAATAACCATTGTACCAAAATGGGTAAGAAGGATCGGTATTCACCTCGTTGGCAGAGCTTAAATACCCTCTTGCAGGGTTAATGGCATGCGGCGTAACCTCAAAGGGCAGAAATGATTTCCATTGGTTTTCGGAGGTATTGCCTGGCATTACAAACATGCCCTGCCCTGGTGTTTTATGTACAAAACGGCCCTGGCTCCATATGGCAATATTACCTTGCACATCGGCATAGATCATATTCTGGTGCGGACATTCAAAATACCGGATGGCCTGGGTGTATTCGCTATAATTTTTTGCCCGGTTTAGTAAGTAAATAGATTGCAATTCGTTGGTGATCTGGTGCGCCATCCAGGCTACAGCCAGGTTTTGAGCCGGCAGTCCTTTAGCAGAAAAAGTAGTATCGTACAGCACCGGGCCAAATACGGTGTAAGCCACGGTATCCAATACAGGCTCCTGACCGCGCACCACCAGCGTTTCTACTTTCATGGTGGCGTTGGTCACTTTACCATCCAGCATATATTTTGTTCTGGAACCATCGGTAAACTGTATGGCGTAAAAATCTTTTACATCGCGGTAGCCATTGGTAAAGCCCCAGGATATGCTGTCGTTAAATCCAATCACAATTCCCGGTGCACCAGGCAGCGATACACCATAACTGTTAATGCCCGGCGCCTGTAATTGTATTTCGTACCAGAGCGCAGGCAGGTTAAGCCCCAGGTGCGGGTCGTTACATAAAATAGGTTTGCCGCTGGCCGTTTTGCTGCCACTTACCGCCCAGTTGTTGCTGCCCAGTTCGTTATTATAGCGGTCGGGGTTTACATTGCCGGTAGTGGCAGGCTCCGCAACCGGGGTAAGTGCGGCACTATTTTGAGGCGGCGAAGCATAATCAAACGAGGTACCTACGGGTATAACGGGACTATTGCTGTCGAACCGCTCCGGGTACATGGTTTGGAAAGCCACACTATCCAGTATTTTACGGGCATTGGTCAGTTCCAGGTCTTCTGTATAACCCGAAAGATCATCGGCCATATATTTAAGGAGCAACGCGCTTTTCAGGTTGGTCCATTGCTCTGGCACATAATCGAGCAACTTATACTCCAGCGGCAGGCTTTTTTGCTTTAATGTGCCGATGTAAGCATTTACACCAGCCGTGTAGCTATCCAGCATACTTTTTACCACGGGTACCGATTCCATGGCTTTGAGCGAGCGCTCTGCGCCAAACACCATGCCTTTGCGCCGCTGTTTGCGGTCAAATTCGAGCATGCTTTTGCCCATTACCTCGCTTAGGCGGCCAGCCGCGGCATGCGTCTGCAATTCCATTTGCCACAGGCGGAAACGGGCATGCAGGTAGCCTTCTACAAAATAAAGGTCTTCGTCGTTGGTGGCGGTAATATGTGGCACCAAACGCTCATCGAGCTGCACGGTCACTTTTCCTTTCAGCCGCTCGTTTTGCAAGTCGGCCGAAAAGTTTTCATTTGCAGGATCGGCATTTTGCCAAAAACCACTGAAAGGGTTCAGCAGTTTGCCCACCGGAGGCAGGCTCCCTATTTTCATATTTAACGCCAGCACCAATCCCACTGTTGCCACCCCGCACAAAATGCCACCCGTTTTTCGCATAGCCGGTAATTTGATTTAAGATAATATTTCTGCCCCGATTCTTTAAACAAAGGCTTTGAATTATTTTTGCCCAAATTTATAAACATGTCAGAGACGGATGTAAAAACAGTTTTAGGGCTTCGCCTGCCTACCGATCCGCGGTGGGTAGATCTGGCCACCATCAGTCTGGAGGATATTTTGACAGACCACGCCTATTGTGAGCAAAAAGCTGCCACATCGTGTATTACTATAATACAACGCTACCCGCAGCATACCGAGCTGGTCGAGAAACTGGCGCCCCTGGTAACCGAAGAATGGGGACATTTCCGCATTGTGCTCGCAGAAATAAAAAAAAGAGGGCTTAGCCTGGGTATGCAACGCAAAGACCTGTATGTAAACGGCCTGATAGCGCACCAGATCAAGGACGGACACCCTGATGACCGGCTGCTGGACAAATTATTAATTTTCGCATTGATAGAAGCCAGAAGCTGTGAGCGTTTTAGATTATTAAGCGAAAAACTGGAAGAAGCGGAATTACGGAAATTTTATTATAAATTCATGGTATCTGAAGCCGGGCATTACCGCTTGTTCATTGATCTTGCCAAAATGTACTGCCAACCTGACAAGGTAGACCAGCGTTGGGCAGCATGGCTCGAAATAGAAAAAAAAGTACTTAACTCGTTGGAAATCAGAGGAGATAGGATTCATTGACACCTCATAACGAATTTTTAACGTTGTTATTGTCGGAAATGGTATATTTTTGGTATTAGAACTTCTACCATATAAAAGTAAATGCAAATGAAAAAAGTTTATACATACTTACTAATGCTGAGCATGACCCTGTTGGTGGTGCTGAATAGTACAGGGGCATTTGCGGGAGATACAGATAAGCGATTCAACCTGTTTCCCGTGCCTGCCATCAGCTATGTACAGCTGCAGTTTATCTCTGATGCTAAGGATGTAGACAAGGTAGAAATTATGAACCTGGTGGGTAAGGTAGTAGCCGAGCAACCTTATTACGAAACCACCCAATACCGCATAGACCTTACCAATGTGCCCAAAGGTATCTATATGATCACCGCTAAGGACAAAAACGGTAAAGTTTTACAAACCAGCAAGTTGATCATCAGCAAATAAGATTTCAATAAAATGTACTTTTGTGCCGGCTTAATGCCGGCATTTTTTTTAAACTCCTTTTTGTGAAGAGATTTCAGAACAGAACCCCTATAATTATTGGCCGTCAACCCATTATCGAAGCATTGGAAGCCGGTAAACGCATTGAAAAGATTTTTATCCAGAGAGGTGCAACCGGAGATGCGATCAAAAGCATCAAACAACTGGCAAAAGACCGTATGGTTCCTTTCCAGGAAGTGCCCCAACCCAAACTGCTGGGTTTAACCCAGGGCAACCACCAGGGTGTGGTAGCACTGGCCGGCCTCATCAATTATTATAACCTGCAGGATGTAATAGACCAGGTGGTAGAAAAAGGCGAAAGTCCGCTGATTGTGGTGCTCGATGGCATTACCGATGTGCGAAATATCGGTGCCATTGCCCGCAGCGCTTTCTGTTGTGGCGCGCATGCCATTGTGGTGCCTTTGAAAAACAGCGCTACTATTAATGAAGAAGCGGTAAAAGCATCGGCTGGCGCGCTGGAAAAAATTCCGGTATGCCGCACCACCAATATCGAACAAGCGTTGGAAACCCTTCAGCTCAATGGCATTCGTATTGCATCGAGCGTAATGGATACCGATGTAAAAACATTTGATGTAGACTGGAAAGATCCTATTGCGGTAGTAATGGGTGGCGAAGGTGAAGGTATTGCCAATGATACCCGTAAAAAATCGGACGTGCTGTTTACCATTCCAATGGCGGCCAAGTTCGATTCCTTTAACGTATCGGTGGCTACCGGCATCATCTTGTATGAGGCCATGAAACAACGGTTGTTTAACTAACATTATCAGATCATTCGACAATATCATATTATGTCTGCTGCAATTAAACTGATAGAATGTCCCAGAGATGCTATGCAAGGCTGGGCGCACCATATTCCTACAGAACAGAAAGTAGCGTATATTAACTCGTTGCTCAAAGTAGGTTTTGATACCATCGACTTTGGTTCTTTTGTATCTGCCAAAGCCATTCCGCAACTGGCCGATACCAAAGAGGTGATTCCCCAATTGCAACTAAATGGCTCTAAAAGCAAACTGCTGGCCATTATAGCCAATACCCGCGGTGCCGAAGAGGCTGTGCAGTACGATGAAATTACATACCTGGGCTTTCCGTTCTCTATTTCAGAAACATTTCAGCTGCGCAATACCAACAGTACCATCGAGCAATCACTGGCTACCGTGCAGCAGATACAGGAGCTGTGTGTAAAACATGGCAAGCAACTGGTGATCTACATTAGCATGGGTTTTGGCAATCCTTATGGCGACCCTTACAATGCAGAAGTGGCCATTAAATGGGTAGAGCAACTAACCAGCATGGGCATTGGCATTGTTTCTATGGCCGATACAGTGGGCGTAGCCAATGCAGAAACATCATCTTATATTTTCTCTCACCTGAGCAAGGCTTTCCCCAATACTGAGATTGGTGCGCACTTCCACTCTGCGCCGCACAACTGGCTGGAGAAAGTAGACTCTGCCTACAACAATGGTTGCCTGCGTTTCGACAGTGCCCTTAAAGGCATTGGCGGTTGTCCTATGGCCAAAGATGAACTGGTAGGTAACCTTGCTACCGAAAACCTGATCTATTATTTCGAAGACAAGCAAATAGACCTCGGCCTTAATAAAGAAGCCCTGCTGGAAGCTCAAATGCTGGCAGACAGAATCTTTATCTAGGATGTCTGATTTGTTTAACGCGAAAACGGATAACATAGCTTCTCTATTACATAATAACCTAAAAGACCTGTGGGCATCTCGCCTTACAGGTCTTTTGGTTTAATAAGGTATCACGCTGTCATCCTGCCCGACCGCAAGGAGGAGCAGGATCTCCTCAGGGCAAGAAAGATCATAGCGTTGTTCAACAGAATTTTCTTCATGAGATCCTGCTTCCTGTTCGTACCTCACAGGCGCAGGATGACACAGGTGCCTCATCACACTGTCATCCTGCCCGACTGCAAGGAGGAGCAGGATCCCCTCAGGGCAAGAAAGATCATAGCGTTGTTTAAAAGAATTTTCTTAATGAGATCCTGCTTCCTGTTCGTGCCCTCACAGGCGCAGGATGACACAAGTACATCATCACACTGTCATCCTGCCCGACAGCAAGGAGGAGCAGGATCTCCTCAGAGCAAGAAAGATCATAGCGTTGTTCAAAAGAATTTTCTAAAAGAGATCCTGTTTCCTG
>JAVBJN010000118.1:0-25927 GCA_031546985.1 Chitinophagaceae bacterium | reverse complement strand
GCAGAAAGCAGCATCGGGGCCCAGGTTTACAGCCGGAACGGGGTTGAAGGTTACAATCACTGTATCGCGTTTAATGCAACCCTGCGGCGATGTAGCCCTAACCCAATAGCTGTTGGAAGTGGTTACGTTAATGGTATTGGTGGTAGCACCCGTATTCCAGAGGTAGGTATTGCCAGCAGGCACAGCAAGTGAAACGCTGTTGCCGGCGCAAGACTGTACATCAGCACCGAGGTTAGCCACCGGCAACGGATTTACCGTTACGTTGATGGTATCGTATTTAAAGCAACCGGCGGGGTTGGTTACCTTAACCCAATACTGGCCGGAAGCACTGGCGTAAATAAACTGGCCTGTAAGTCCGTTGCTCCACTGGTAGGTGTTACCAGCAGGTGCGGTAAGGGTAATAAAGTTACCCGCGCAGAAGGTGGTATCGTTGCCCAGTTTTACATTAGGTACCGGGCTTACAATTACATTAATGGTATCGTATTTAAAGCAGCCTCCGGCGTTGGTTACTTTGGCCCAATACTGGCCGGTTGAGCTTACTACAATAGATTGTGTAGTAGCACCAGTGTTCCAGAGGTAGGTATTACCTGCAGGTGTGGTAAGGGTTAAACCTGTACCGGTATAACAAAGTGTGGTATCATTACCCAGGCTGAAAGCAGGATAAGGATTTACCACTACATTAATGGTATCTCTTCCGATGCAACCTTGAGGAGAAGTAGCTCTAACGGAGTATTGCCCTGTAGCGGTTGCCGGAATAGTCTGTGTGGTAGCTGTGGTGCTCCAGAGATAGGTATTACCAGCAGGTGCAGTAAGGGTAAGGGTATTGCCCGCGCAGAAAGAGGTATCGTTACCCAGCGCCACAACCGGCAATGGGCTTACGGTTACATTAATCGTATCTGTCTGGAAACAGCCGGTAGCTGCGGTAACTTTTACCCAGTATTTTCCGGTAGCTGTTGCATTTATGGTTTGCGTAGTGGCAGCGTTGTTCCACAGATAGGTGAATCCCGCTGGTGCAGTAAGCGGCAGGCTTACACCCGCGCAAATGGTAGTGTCGTTACCCAGGTTTACCACCGGTAAAGGATTTACCGTTATGTTGATGGTATCGCGTTTGGCACAACCACCAGCGTTGGTTACCCTAACCCAGTATTGACCGGTAGCGGTAGCCGGAATGGTTTGTGTGGTAGCGTTGTTGCTCCACAGGTAAGTATTACCTGCAGGTGCTGTTAACGTAAGTGTATTGCCTCCGCAGAAGGTAGTATCGTTACCCAGGTTTACTACAGGGTAAGGGCTTACGGTTACGGTTACGGATGAGGTAAGGGATGTATCGGGGCCGCTTACAACTTTGGCGGTGTACACACCATTAATGGCCGCCGTAGCATTGTTAAAGGTTATTGTAGCTCCGGTAGCGGTAAAAGCGCCTGGTCCGGTCCACAGGAAGGTAGGGCTGGGTGCTGTAGACGTAGCGGTAAGTACCACATTATCGCCCACGCAGGCATTGATACCTGGTGTAGCCGCAATGGTAGGCGCTGCTGGTTTAATGTAGATAGAATAATCTTCTGCTTCGCCCCAGGCAGAGCTGCTGGCATTACATGCCTGGCCACTGGTGGGTTGCGAATCATCGCCTCCACGTACACGCATACGGGTAATGCCCAGTGCCGAAGTGTTGGGTATGGTAATATTAATGTTGGCGGTGCCATTGGCGCCCGCACTACCACCAGCCGTAAAGTATTCGGTGGTGCCCAGTACCCCATCATGATTCAGGTCTAACCAGATGGCGCTGTATTGGGTACCATCGCTGCCAACTGTTACGTTTACAGTAAACTGCTGCGCCTGGTATACGTTAGGAATGGCCAGGGGCGTGGGTTGCGTAAGGCTGTAGTTAGTGTAATACGGAGTTGTATTGGTGGTTGATGAACTGTTTTCCCATGTTCCGATTTTTACTTTCGTAATACCGTCGCCAGCGCCACCGCTGGAATAGGTAGGTGTGCAGTAGCAGGAAGTTACGGGATTAAGCGTTACGGTAACAGGCACAGATGCTGTGCTGTCTATACCGCATTTTACAGACAAGCGATACATTGTAGCTGCGGTAATACCTGTAGAAACAGTATAGCTGGGTGTGGTAGTGGCCGGAATATTGGTCCAGGTAGTACCACCGTTGGTAGAAGACTGCCATAGGTAAGTAATGCCGATAGCTGAGGCATACCCGGTGGCAGATAACGCAAAGGATGCATTAGGACAAACACTAGCAGGTGTAGCTGCCGCCGTGCCCGCTGCAGGAGCGCCACCACAAGGGGTGGTGAAGTTTACCGGAATCCAGGCACTGCTATCGGCGCTGGTGCTTCCGCAACCAGAACGAACATATGCGGTGTAATTGGTAGCCGAAGAAAGACCGGTTAAGCCGGCGGTTAAAGTGCTGGCATTGGTACCACCTGTAAGAACAGCCGGTGCGGTAGCAGGCGCGCCTCCTGCTACAACTTTCCATTGGTAGCCCAAAGGCGTTGTGGTTGCAGGGGCAGTCCAGTTCAGCGTAGCGCTGAAGGGCAATACGTTGGTGGCCGTGAACGTAGCTGGAGCATAACAGGTAGCCGGGTTGCTTACGATAATGGAATAATCGTGGAAGTTGCCGTACTGGTAGTTGTTACAAGCCCCACCAGCCTGGCCTGAGGTACCCCAGGTACATAACACACGCAGGCGGTAGGTATCGGTAGGTACATAGCTGGGTACCGTAATATTGGGTGTAACCGTTACGTTTTGCGCGCCGGAATAAGGTGCGGAATAGAACAGTTCGTTAATGTCGTTAAAATCGCCATCCTTATTCAGATCGGCATATACTGCAAATCCGATATAATCGCCGCCGGTAATCGTCATAGGAGCCGGTACACCTGCGGTGAGGTTGGCGTACATGGCGGTGTAGTTATTGGTAGCACATGCAGTGGGTGAGTTATTAATCGCCCCCAGTTGCACATTGGTCAGTCTCCATGAAGTACATCCGTTGGTGAAGGTAGGATTGCAATAACAAAGGTACTGGCCTACGCTCACCGGAGTAGAATAGGTAGTAGCGGCAGCAACGGCGCAGGTGAGTTTGCAACGGTATTGTGTAGCTACCAGCTGGCCGGTTACGGTATAAGGTAAGGTAGTAGCGCCGGTAAGGTCTGCCCAGTTGGCGCCATTATCTACAGAGCTCTGCCATTGGTAAGATACGCCACCGCTGGAGCCCAGGCCGGTAAGGTTGAGTACGTTATTGGAGGTCCAGCAGGCTGGATTGATGGATGCTGTCGTTGTGCCAACGGCAGGTGCTGCAGAACACACATCGTTGGCACTTACACCCATCACATTAATTACGCCTGCGCTGGATGTAGCGCGGGTTACCGTAATGCTGGCTACCATTTTGGCGTAGTTGGTACTGTTCAGCAGTAGTTTCTTTTCGTACAACCGGGGATTGGTGGTAGAGTTTTCAATACCACCATTGGTAAGGTTTACCCTGCTGATACCCTGGATAGCGTAACCTGTACCATTATACCAGTCGGGTACCGCATTGCCGGTAAAGGTTTGCGTGGTAAGATCGGTAAAGGTTACGGTTACATCAGCAGTAGAGGCCCCACTGCCCGATGTCCACAACAGGTATAACTCAGAGGCTGGTTGTGGTGTGGTTAGGGTAAGGGTGCCGCTCGCAGATGTGGAAGTGAGCCGAAGCGAGTTATTGGAACTGTAAGATGCCAGTTGGTAGGTTGTACCTGTAGTAGCCGCACTGTTGATTAACCCGGTAAGCGGGAGAGACGAGGTGGGCGAAGCACTGGTAGAAGTTAGTTTGTAATCAGAAGTAACAAAGCAATAGCTGACACCATCCACATCCGCGGTAGTAGATGTAGTGGGGTTGCCCACGCCATTAGCGACCACATCGGCCGTGTAACCGGTTACAACCACTGGGGTTACGGTGGCCTGACTTTGCAACGATGCCATTAAGGCACCCGAAGCCAGTAAGGTTTGGGTTAGTCGGGTAAAGAATTTTCTCATTTCTGTTAGTTTAAGTTAGCTTTTTCGTTATAGACTGAGTTAGCATTTGGTTGGTGATGCAGGAGCCGGTTTGTCGGTACCGGCCGCTAAAAATAATTAAGTTATATAAAATATCGTTTTCTAAATATTCGAATTAATGCACTTGGATTTTAGTAAAGACATAAAAAACCCTCCCCGGGGATGGGGAGGGTTGCAATAAAAATAATATATGTTGGGCTGTTATGCCTGGTCCAGTTTTTTAACCATGGTCAAAATTGTAGCAATGGCAACTGTTTCGCCGGTTTCGTCGTACACATCTACCAACCATTTTACAATACCCTTGGCTATGTCTTCGGGGGTGCGTTTTTCCTGATCTACTTTTTCTTTACAGGTAAATTTAACGCCGATGGTGGCGCCGGGATAAACAGGTTTTACAAAACGGCACTCATCCAGGCCATAATTCAGCAATACAGGGCCCTTCTTGGCATCTACAAACAAACCGGCAGCTTTGCTCAGTATAAAGTAGCCATGCGCTACCCTATTTTCGAAGATGGTGCCTTCGAGGCTGGTGGCATCCATGTGTGCGTAGAAATTGTCGCCGCTTACGTTGGCAAAATTGGTGATATCGGCTTCGGTAACGGTATGTTTGGCCGTAATCCAGGTTTCGCCCACCTGCAATTCTTCAAAATGCTTGCGGAACGGGTGCACGCTGTCTTCAATAAACTTACCACCCTGCTGGTATACATTGGTTACCGCCGTAATGCTGGTTGGTGATCCCTGAATGGCAGTGCGCTGCAGGTAATGCATTACCCCACGTTTACCACCCATTTCCTCACCACCACCTGCACGGCCCGGCCCGCCATGTACGAGCAATGGCATAGGAGAACCGTGACCGGTGCTTTCTTTAGCACAATCTGCGTTCAGGATCAGGATGCGGCCATGCATATGGGCAGCGCCCAGCACATATGCTTTGGCAATGGCGTTATCGGCCGTTACGATAGAAGACACCAGGGAGCCTTTGCCCATATTGGCCAGCTCAATGGCTTCGTCAAGCTCGCGGTAAGGCATTAACGTGCTTACCGGGCCAAATGCTTCAATATTGTGGCAATCGGTATTCTTAAACGGATTATTGTTCAGGAACACGATGGGCGCCATGAACGCACCTTTATTTTTATCTGCACCTACTACGTCAAACTTCTCCAGGTCGCCGATAATGATTTCCTGGGTTTTGAGCAGCTGTTCTACTTTCTCGCGTACTTCATTGCGCTGGCTTATGCCTGCCAGCGAGCCCATTCTTACACCTTCTACCGAAGGATCGCCAATGGTAGTACCCGCCAGGCGTTTGCCCAGGGCTATCTGCACATCTTCGATACGGTCTTCGGGCACAATTACACGGCGTATAGCGGTACATTTCTGTCCGGCTTTGGTGGTAATTTCGCGTACTACTTCTTTGATAAAAATGTCGAACTCCGGTTTGTCGGGTGTTACATCCTTGCCCAAAATGCAGCAGTTGAGCGAGTCGGCCTCCATATTAAAAGGAACAGCTTTTTCGATCAGGCGGGGATGGGATTTAAGCATTTTACCCGTTTCGGCGCTGCCGGTAAAGGTTACCACATCCTGTGGCTCCACAAAATCGAGAATACCCCTGGCCGAACCACAAATGAGTTGCAGCGACCCTTCCGGCAGAATGCCGCTGGCAACGATATCCTGCACCACCACCTCGGTAAGGAAGGAAGTAACAGAAGCCGGTTTTACAATAGCGGGCACCCCTGCGAGCAGGTTAACCGCTATTTTTTCGAGCATACCCCATACCGGGAAGTTAAAAGCATTGATATGGATAGCCACACCATGCTTGGGCACCATAATGTGGTGACCGATAAACGTACCATTTTTGCTCAGCTTGGCCATATCGCCATCTACATAAAACGGCTCATTGGGAAACTGGCGGCGCAGGCTGGCGTAGGCAAACAGGTTGCCGATACCGCCTTCAATATCTACCCAGCTATCGGCACGGGTAGCACCGGTCATAGCACTTACCGTATAATAACGTTCCTTACGCTCCATCAGGTACATAGCCAGCGCTTTAAGCATCAGGCCACGCTCCTGGAAGGTCATTTTGCGCAGCCGGGCACCTGCTTTGGTACGGGCATAGTGCATCATGCTGCCAAAATCCAGGCCCGCACTGCTGGCGGTAAAAATAGAATCTCCGGTAATGGCGTTGTACAACACCTCACCATCGGTATTACCTTCTACCCATTGGCCTTCGGCGTAGTTTTTCAGTTTTGTTATAGACATGTGGCTTTATTTTCGGTTTTCAGGACGCTAATTTAGGTATTATCAAGTTAATGCCCGATATAGCAAAAGCCTCCCCCGGTTTATTGAGAGAGGCTTTTGAAGATTAAATGCTTAAGTATGGGTTAAAGCTTCATCCAAACCACCCTGGCTTTGGTGGCTCCTCCCTTTTTTTCCATTTTAACGGTGGCCAGTGTATTAGAAGCTGTATTATAATCAGAGACAGCGAAAAGTGCAAACTGGTGCATTTTTTTACTTGCTGCTGCGCCGAATGCCATGCTGCGGGTCTGGGCGCCGCTTTCCAGTTTGGCAATATAAGCGTCGCTGGCACTAATGCCGGTAATGCCTTGAAGTTTCCCCTTTTTAATCAGGTCCAGGTTTTCAGCCACATCATTAAACAGCAGGTAGCCCGAATCTTCTTTATGCAGGTAGTGGAAATACTTGTATTGGTTACCTTGATACAGCAAAGCAGCTTTGTCTTTACGGTCGTTATGGTACATTGAGGGTAACATGGTGCCGTAAATACGGTAATCTTTGGGTACGAAATAACCTTCTTTTTCGGCACCAGTTGTGTCGAACAGCGAAACAGCTACGGAGCCCAGTCCGGTTCTTCCTCCTGCTGGTCTTTTACTGCCCAGCTCGTCAGAAGTTGCGGCCGGTACCCTGCGATAGGAGGATACGCTCGATGCATTGGAGCCAACTCCTACCCTGTGTGTTTCTTTTACTGCGGTAAAAATTTCTTCCCATACAATGGTATATGTGTTATTGCTGTTGGTATAGAAATCAACCGGAATTCCTTGAAAGCTCTTGTTTTTCTTTTTAGGAAAAACACTGTTATACTGTTGTTTAGGCTTACTGAATTTTAAGGCCAGGTTTTTTTCTGTTTTAAACGAATCGGTATCTATCAGCCGTAGATTGGTGTTGTAGACGTAAGAATTGTTGGTAACGGTTAAGAGCGCCAGCTTGCCGGGCGTTGCATCGTGCAGGAGCCTGGCTTGTGTAATGGGTTTATTGCCTGTGCCCTTAAGAATGTGGGTTTGTACTTCCGATGCGTTGTTGGGTAAGGTTGCTATCACCGTTTTGTCGGTAGTGCCGCCCTGGCTACGGGTGTTGTAAGCTCTTGCTACTGCATAAACGCCCATGTTTTTATCGACCAGCATATCCAATGGCACCATATATTTGAAGGTATTGTCGGGGCATTTATAATAGGCCCTGCTTACCTGCTGGTGTTTGCCATTGTAGAGCACGAGCTCGACCCTTTTATTGCGGTCCGATTCAAAGCTGTTGAACATTGCTACTGCATAATGGTCTGAATTAGGATCTTTCTTTACAAGAAAATCAGGCATATCTGCATGGCCAAACCCCAGCGCAAAGGCAGAGCCCATATGAAGCGCAGAAAGCTTGCCTACAACTTCTTCTTTAAGCAACTTGCCCGACTGGCCGTCAATAACAAAACGGTACAGCGTAGGTGTTTTTCTGGGATAGTTCTGGATAAACACTACCATGTTGCCATCAATCTCATGCACCGCTTCCACAACTGCTTTTTTAAGGTTGCCGTTTCGGCCGGCATCCAGTTTTAGCCTGGTTTCGGCGATCAGCTCATGGCGGGGGTCAAAAATTTTAACGGTAGCATTGCGTTTGAAACCGAGGTGCAGCAATATTGTGTTACCGTTTTTGAGCTGCAATAGTTTAAGCCAGCCCGATTCCGGTTCTTTAAATGAGACACTTTCCGCTGCGCTGTAAGGATTGGCGCAAGCAACATTTACGGCAGTAGCCACTAAGGCTAATGCCAGCAATAATTTTTTCATGAATAAATACTTGTCTGTGGGTATGTTGAAATAAAAATTAACCGTGTATCAATAAATTAAACTGGCGCAGGTGGTGCTCGCAATGCTTGGTGAGCAGCTGCTGCCACATGGCAAAGCTGAGATCGCCAAAGAAAGGATTGGTAATGGTTTTGCCGGGTTGGTTTTCAAACACGGTAAAGAAATCATTGATCTCGCCCTGTAGCTCATCTACCGCCAGTGCATAAGAGCTGTTGCGGTGGGCAAGTGGTGTATCGGGCATTTGAATATTGGGCGTATTGGGCCGGAAAGGCTTATCGCTCATCAGAAAAGCCTGCATTTTTTCCAGGTTCTCCGCTGGGGTAACGCAGGTTTGGATGTCTTTTCCATTAGCTATTCTAAAGCTGTCGCTCATGTGCTCTACCATCTGTTGCAGATCCATCTTGCCCCACTCACGTGGTGTAGCAGCATTGGCGTTGCGAAGCAGATGGGTAAATGCCGATTGGAGAAAAACAGCCTGGTTCATAATTTTAAATTTGCCCCGAAGGTAAACAAGCAATTTAAAAAAAGAAATGTTTTTAGTCTGAATTGTTACAGTGTTATTTACGATATGTTTTTCTTGTTCATATACAGCATTAAGGTCATAGCCATAAGGAAAAACATAGCTACCAGCTGGTGCGTTTCGGCAATGAGCTCGTAGGCGCCAAACTTGCCCAGTACAATACCCGGTGCGGTACGCACTGCTAAAATACCCAGCAATGCCTGTAATAGAATGAGCAAAACGGGAATGATGCGCACCTTTTTAAACAAGGCCGATGTGTTTATTTTAAGGGCCAGTACATACCAGATGGTGGTACCTGCTACCAGCAGAAAAGCCAGGGTGCGGTGTACAAAATGTACGTTTATCGGAAAGTTGATCCAGCTCTCCGATCCCAACGACGCAGGTGTAAATGTGCCGTTGATGCCGGGCCAGGTAGGCGCATAAGTGGCGGCTTTAAGACCGGCCATAAAGGCGCCGTAAATCAACTGCAGCGTAAGCACACTGGTTAGTGCAATGGAGGCTTTGCGCAGTGCAGGGCTGTTAAACAAGTCTTTTTGCGGCACCAGCAGCTGAAAGGCAAACCATAAAGTATAACACAGCAGCACCAGCGCCGAGATAAAGTGAATGGCCAGTTTAATATGGTTTACATACAGGTAGGTATCGTTTAGCCCGCTGGCTACCATAATCCAGCCAATAAGGCCTTGCACCCCACCGAGTACAAAAAGGATAACCAGCGGCGTAATCATGTCTTTGCGGAAATAGCGCTTCGCCAGGAAGTAGATGAAGCCAATGGCAAATACCACACCCAGCAAGCGGGCCCACAGGCGGTGCAGCCACTCCCAGAAGAAGATGAACTTAAAATCATCTACTGTAAAATGGTTGTTGATGTATTTGTATTGGGCTATGTTTTGGTAACCGTCAAAGGCATGCTGCCACTCCTTATCGCTCATTGGTGGCAGGGCGCCCATAAGGGGTTTCCATTCGGTAATGGACAGGCCGGAGCCGGTGAGCCGGGTTATGCCGCCCAGCAGGATCTGAACAATAATCATCAGTATACCTGCCAGTAGCCACCAGGCCACTGCCTTATTCTGTTTGGTGGTGTTTTCCATAATCAACTGCAAAAGTAAAGGGCAAAGCTATAAGGTCCGCTGATAATTATCATTTCGTAAAGACGCTTTGTGGTTAAGTGTTTATTGTTATCTTTCGGCAACAATGCATTAATCTTACATCAGGTTATTAATAATTGTTGTAAAAAACATGTTGCAGGCGTATTACAAAAGAGGAAGTTTGGAAGCGGGATGTGATGAAGCCGGAAGAGGGTGTCTGGCGGGGCCGGTATTTGCGGCCGCAGTTATCCTGCCCGAAGATTTTCACCATCCGTTACTTAATGATTCCAAACAGCTGAATGCGTTGCAGCGGGAAACCCTGCGCACGGTAATTGAATCGGAGGCAATGGCCTGGGCCGTAGCACAGGTGTCTCACGAAGAAATTGACCGCATCAATATTCTCAAAGCCTCTTTCAGGGCTATGCACCTGGCTATTGAGCAGCTTAAGGTAAAACCAGGTTTTTTGCTTATCGATGGCAACCGGTTTACCCCTTACGATGGCATTAACCACTCCTGTATCGTAAAAGGCGATGCCAAATATGCTTCGATTGCGGCAGCGAGTATCCTCGCCAAAACTTACCGCGACGATCTTATGCTGAAGCTGCACCGCGAGTTTCCACTGTATGGCTGGGAGCAGAACAAAGGTTACCCTACCGCTTCTCACCGCAAGGCTGTAATGCAGCATGGTATTTCTCCCTATCACCGCAAATCATTTAACTGCGCCGGCGAGCAGCTTACCCTGTTTGTATAGCGTTATAAAATAGTAAAAGCCTCTCCTGGCATTAAACCGGGAGAGGCTTTTTTATATGGGCTAAAGTTCCGTTACTGGTCTTTAGCAGTTCCGTTATTGTTGTCGTCTTCTTCCTGTTCGCTAAAGGCTTTGAGCACAGGATCCTGGTCTTTCATGGCTTTTTTCAGCAATGCTTTTTCCATCCACAGCAGCATAGCCGGCAGAATGGTAAGGTTGGTAAACATGGCGAGTACCAGGGTAAGCGAAGTGAGGTAACCCAACGATTTGGTACCATCAAAATTAGACAGGGCAAACACCAGGAATCCGGCGGTAAGAATCAGCGAAGTATAAATGATACTTAAACCGGTTTCGTGAATGGTTTTGTTTACCGTAGCCGAAATATCGTCGTTCTGCCGTGGCAGTTCCTGCTTAAAGTTTACGAGGAAACGGATGGTTACATCAATCGTTATACCCAGTGCGATACTGAATACCAGTACGGTAGAGGGTTTCATACGTATGCCCATCCAGCCCATTACCCCGGCCGTAATTACAAGCGGAATAAGGTTGGTGATCACCGACATTAATACAATGCGCCATGACCGGAAGAGGTAGATCATACAACCAAAGATCATGATAAACGCAAGGATCAGACTGTCGCGTAAGCTATTGATAATAAACTTACTACCCTCCAGGAAGGTAATGCTGGTACCGGTAAAAGTCACTTGATATTTATTACTATCAAAAATCTCATTCACTTTAGGACGCAGGGAGTCGAGCAGCATTGGCAAACGTTTGGAACCTATATCGGCCATGTTGATGCTGATGCGGGCTTTTTGTTTGGTGCTGTCCATAAAGGTAGTCACCAGCTTGCTGAACTGGCTGTTGCCCTCTCCTTTCATGCGGAGGTAGGGCGCCAGGAAGGCAATATCAAAAGAGTTGGGCACAATATAGGCTGTGCTGTCGCCATCGTAATAAGCCTGGCGGGCAAATTTGATGCCTTCGGCCACCGATAGCGGCTTACCAAATTCCGGGTGCTGGGCCAGCTCGTGGGTAAGCGCATCAATATTTTCAAGCGATGTAAGCGACACCACCCCGTTTTTCTTTTTGGTATCTACCACAATCTCCAGCGGCATTACACCCCTGAAGTTGTGTTCAAACCATTTAAGGTCGGTATAGATCTTATCGGAGTGTGGGAGGTCGTCTACAATATAGCCTTCGGCATTGAGGCGCGACATACCAATGGCCGAAATTACTACGGCAGCAATGGTAATGCTGTATACCCAAACCCGGTGTTTTACCACCATATTGCTCAGCATTTCCAGTATCCTGTTCAGGTTTTTACTGTCCAGGTAGCTGGTATGTTTGCTGTTGGGTGGTGGCAAAAAGCTGAAAATGGCCGGAATAAAAATGAGGGAGATCACAAAGATCGCCATCAGGTTTACACCCGCCACCAGACCAAATTCTTTAAGAATATTGCTTTTGGTAAAATAGAATACGCCAAAACCAATGGCGGCGGTAAGGTTGGTAAACAGGGTTACAATACCCATCCGCTCCACCATGCGTACCAATGCCCGGGTTTTATTGGCATGCAGCAGGTATTCGCTATGGTATTTATTAAGGAAATAAACGCAGTTGGGTATGCCTATCACCACCACCAATGGCGGAATAAGGCCTGTGAGCAGGGTTATCTTATACCCCATCAGTTGTAGTGTGCCAAAAGACCATACTACCCCGATGAGCACAACTATAATTGAAAACACGACGGCCGATATAGACCGGAAGAATACGAGCAGGATAAGGCCGGTGAGCGCAATACTCATGAGCAGGAAAAACTTGATCTCTTCCTGCACTTTGGTGGCCATTACCGTACGGATAAGCGGCAGCCCCGAGTATTTTAGCTCGGTTTTCTGGCTTTTTTCCAGTTCGTGTACCTTATCTAATATGTTGTTAACAACGGCTGTCCGTTTGGGCGAGGCCAATATATCGCGGTTGATGCGCACGGCCATGAGGTAGGCATGCTTTTCGCCATTATACAGTAGACCCTGGTAAAAAGGCAGGTTGTGAAAGCGGGCAGCCATGCTGTCCATATCAGATTGCGACTGAACCGGGTAATTAAAAATGGGCTCTACCACCAGTTTGCCGCCTTCGCCGGAGCTGTCGGTCACTTTCTTAACCAGATCTATCGCCATGGGGGTACTCAGCACATTTTCCACGCCGGGTACTTTGGCAATTTCGGCACCCATGGCCGCATAGGCATTGAAAAAGTCTTTTTCAAAAAACTTAGGAGTCTCTATACCAATCACCAGGGTGTTGCCATCTTCCCCAAAGGTTTTTCTGAACTGCTGGTATTCCTGTAATTTAGGATTGTCGGAGGGTATTGCGCTGGTAAACTCATAGCTCATTTGAACCTTGGAAGCGAAATAGCCCATTACGCCTGTAATGGCAAATAACAGGATTAAGAGGGGAACCCTCCATTTGATGATAATACTAGCCAGTTTCTGCCACATCGGTTCTGCTACAATTGGTTTTGGGATAGAAAAGCAAAAATTGCGCCCAAAAGTAAGAAATAATAAGCCTTAATCTTTCGCTTTTGTTTTTCAGAGCTGCGACAAGTACGAAAAACCGTATCGCTACGTTTATATTTCTACTACTTTTACATATATGCTGAGGTTAAGATTTATTCTGTTTTTATCGATTTTATTATTGTTGGGCAGGTCATCGCAGGCACAGGAAGTTCCTATCGGGAGCTGGTATGCCCATACACCTTATAATTCAGGTATTGCCATTGCGAACGGCAACAACAAGATTTATGTGGCTTCGCAATACGCGTTTTATACCTATGACCTGATTGATCATACCTACGACTTTTACAGTAAGGTAAACGGTATGAATGAAATTGGGGTAAGCACCATGAACTACGATTCGCAGACCGGCTATGTGCTTATCGCTTATACCAACTCCAATATCGACCTGTTTAAAAATGGTTCGTTTACCAATATCTCCGATATCAAGAATAAAAACCTAACCGGAGATAAAGGTATCTATGATATTTGGTTCAGCAATGGATTTGCCTATCTCTCTACCGGTTTTGGAGTAGTAAAGCTCGATCTGGCAAAGCAGCAGATCAAGGAAACCTTTGTGATCAGCACCGATGGCAACAACCATAGGATTAATGATTTTGTAGGCGACGGAACCAATTTCTACGCGGTTTCTGACCAGGGACTTTTCCGGGCCAATGTAAATGAGCCCAACCTTATCAGTTATAATTCCTGGCAGAACATCAGCAATAAATCTTTGCAGGGCGTGGAATTGTTTGCACAGCAAATTGTAGCGGCCAGCGCCGATTCTTTGTATAAACTTTCGGGCAATAGCCTGGTACCGGTGCGCAAGTTTAAGGTACCGTTTGTGTCTATGCATAGCCTCAATGAACAATTGTCTGTGCTGCAACGTGACCAGAATACCGGCGATAAGGGTTTTTGGTTATTTGATAAAAATCTTGTTCTTACCGATTCTGCCAATGGTTCCGCATATCCTTACCGCACTACAGTGCTACCCGATGGGCAGATATGGGTTGCCGATTATTACCAGGGCTTATTGAAATACATCCTGAACGACCAGTTCGAAAACCATACACCCAACTCCCTGATCACGAATGGTTGTCAGGATATGACCAAATACAACAAAAAGATTTATGTAGTGCCGGGTGGTGTAAACAGCTCGTGGAATTTTCTGTTTAACCGCGATGGGTTGCAGATGCTGCAACAGGGTGATTGGAGTACTGTAAACCAGAATAATTTCCCCCAGCTAACTACGGTAATGGATCTGATGGCAGTGGTAGTAGACCCGCGCGATGAAACGGTATATTCCGGTTCTTTTGGCGGCGGCCTTATGGCATACAACCAGGCTGCCAATACGGTAAAAACCTATGCGGCCGGTTACTTACCGGAGGTGCAGGGCAGTGCAAACGACTACCGGGTAGCAGGTATGGCTATGGATGCCGATTACAATCTTTGGATGGCCACTTACGGCACACCGTATAGCCTCACTGTAAAAAAAGCGGATGGCAGTTTTCGCCAGTTTCTGGTGCCGGTAACCCGTACCGATAATGCCGTAAGCCAGCTGATTTTAGACGACATAAACCAGAAATGGATTGTATCGCCCCGCGGCAATGGATTGCTGGTATACAATGATAATGGTACTATCGACAACACAAGCGACGATAAGGTTAAGATGCTTATTAAGGGTAAAGGTTATGGCAACCTGCCCAGCAGCGATGTAAACTGTATAGCGAAAGACCGCGACGGAAAAATATGGATAGGTACTGCCGATGGTATTGGTATCATCAATTGTCCTACAGAAGTGCTCAACACCACATCGCCTTGCGAAGCAGAATTGTACCCGGTAAAATTTGATGAGTTTGCAGGTCTGTTATTCCAGGGCGAGAACGTAAGGGCCATTGCTGTAGATGGTGCCAACCGCAAATGGATCGGTAGCGATAATGGCGTGTGGCTCATTACCGATGACCTGGAGAAAATAGTGCTGCGCTTTACTGAAAAGAACAGCCCGCTGCCCTCCAGCCAGATTCAGAAAATTTATGTAGATAACGAAACCGGCGATGTTTATATTGGTACTACCAAAGGACTTATCGTATACCGGGGCACGGCTACTGCGGGTGGCGAAACCAATACCGATGTTACCGTATATCCCAATCCTGTACCGAGCGGTTTTGGCGGCACTATTGCAATAAGAGGACTGGTAACCGATGCAGACGTGCGCATTACGGATGTAACGGGCAAATTAATATACAGAACCAAGGCATTGGGCGGACAAGCCGTATGGAGCGGTTTGGATTATACCGGTAATCGTCCGCAGAGTGGCGTATTCCTGGTGTTTATCACCAATGCGGATGGTACACAGAAACAGGTAAGTAAGTTTGTGTTTATGCATTAAACCATTGTTTGCGCAAATATTTTCATGTTACATAAGACGGAAGGCGTAGTGTTACGGGTGGTAAAGTATGGCGAAACCAGTGTGGTAGCCACCATACTTACCGAGTTGTTTGGCGTGCAGTCATACATGATTAATGGTGTGCGCTCTTCTGCCAAAGGAAAAGCCGCCAAAGGCAATATTTTGCAGCCAGCTGCCATACTCGATATGGTAGTGTATCACAATGATAAAACAACGCTGCAGCGTGTATCAGAATTCAGGCTGGCGGTATTGTATGCGTCGCTCAAATTCAATGTGGTTCGAAATGCCATTGCGTTGTATTATGTAGAGTTGCTAACCAAGTGTTTGAAAGAACCTGAGAGCGATCCGCAACTCTTTGATTTTGTAAAACAACACCTCATTTTACTCGATAAAGCACCACTGCGCGATATTGCCAATCTGCCGCTTGTTTATACATTGGGGCTGTTCCGTTTCATGGGGTTTTATTTCAATGGTACTTATACAGCACAAACACCTTACATCGATCTTAAGGAAGGCAATTTTACCGATCAGCCGCCGCACCACACCTATTACCTGCAGGGGCTGGAAGCCGAATTTACATCAGCCATGTTGCAAACCGAATCTTACCAGCATGCAATGGCGCTGCAAATGAATGGCGGCATGCGCCGTAAATTGCTCTATGCCTACATCGATTTTATACGCCTGCATCTGGTAGATTTTAAAGACCTCCATACACCTGCTATCCTGCACGAAGTGCTGTCGTAATACTGCTTTTTATTTCCCCCTTTCTTAGCCTTAACTTTAGGGTTTAAACCCTGTTATGCCCCATCATCCCAACCGGCTGATTCACGAAACCAGCCCCTATTTATTACAGCATGCCTATAACCCCGTAGATTGGTTTGCCTGGAGCGAAGAAGCTTTTGAAAAAGCCCGTCGCGAAAACAAACCGGTATTGGTAAGTATTGGTTATGCTACCTGCCATTGGTGCCATGTAATGGAGCGGGAATGTTTCGAAGATGAAACCATTGCCGCATTGATGAACGAGCACCTGGTATGTATAAAAGTAGACCGCGAAGAACGGCCGGATGTAGACCATGTGTATATGGATGCATTGGTGGCCATTACGGGTAGTGGCGGCTGGCCGCTTAATGTTTTTCTTACACCGGATAAAGCACCTTTTTATGGCGGTACTTATTTTCCGCCTACTCCTATGTTTAACCGTCCGTCGTGGCAGCAGGTGGTAACGGGTATTGCCGGCATGTATCGCGAAAAAAGAGATGAGGTACTGCTACAGGCTGGCCAGCTGGCCGATTACCTTAAAAATGCTTCTGCAGCAGGTAGTGTGCAGGACAAAGGCTCCCATCCCGATGAAGCACTCCTGCACCAGATGAAAAACAGCCTGCTGAAGAATGCGGATACGGTATATGGCGGTTTTGGTGCCGCACCTAAATTTCCACAGCCAATGGCCTTGCAGTTCCTGTTCGAATACGGCGTTAGCTGGCACGATGAGCAGGCTTTGCAGCAGGTTGCACTTACGCTGGGTAAGATGATCGATGGTGGTATTTACGATCAGCTGGGAGGTGGTTTTTCCCGCTACAGTACCGACAACGAATGGCTGGCGCCGCACTTCGAAAAAATGCTGTACGATAACGCCTTGCTGCTGCATGTAATGGCGGGTATGTATGTGCATACCGGCGATGAGCAATATGCCAGAACAATCCGGCATACTATCGATTGGCTGCAGGCAGAGATGATGGATGCTGATGGTTTGTTTTATGCCGCGCAGGATGCTGATTCTGAAGGAGAAGAAGGCCGTTATTATGTTTGGACGCTGAAGGAGGTTAAACAGTTGCTGGGCGAAGATGCTGCACTGTTTTGCCGTAAATATGATGTGACGGAAGCCGGTAACTGGGAGGAAGTAAACATTCTTCGCGTATTGGTGTCTGATGAGCAATTGGCGGCAGAAACAGGGCTGGATGTAACCGAAGTAAAACAACGTTTACAGTTGGCAGCTGAGGTTTTGTTGCGGGAACGCAAGCAGCGTATTCCTCCCCTGACCGATGATAAGATTCTTACCGCCTGGAATGCTTTGATGAATGCTGCGCTGGTGAGTTGCGCCAACGCACTCCAAAATGCTTCCTGGCTCGATCTGGCCAGGCGCAACATGGGGTCTTTGATCCACATAATGTGGAAAGATGAAAAGTTGATGCACAGTTTCAGGGCAGGAAAGTTTCAGGAGAAAGTATTTCTCGACGATTATGCCTATACCATTCGTGCATTGTACCAGCTTGCAGCAGCATCGGGAGATGCCAGCTGGCATAAACAGGCCGGCAGTATGATGGAAAAAGTAATGCAGGAGTACAGATTACCTGACGATGTGTTGTTTTCATACACAGCTGCAAACGATACCGAAATGCTGGTGCGTAAAGTAGAAACACTGGATAGTGCTTTGCCTTCCGGTAATAGTGTAATGGCTGAGAACCTGCTGGTTGCCTCGCTTTTCGGTTACCGGGAGAATTGGGCAACCCATGCGGGGCTCATGTTGCAACATATGGCTGCTACAGCCGCTCGTTACGCCACTTCGCATGGCTTATGGGGCTGTGTAATGCTTAAACAGTGGCATGGCCTGGTTTCTGTGAAGATCAGCCATGTGGCGCCCGAAGCGGCTGCATTGTTACGTACCCGCGTTTATCCCGCGCTGGAATGGGTTTTGGTAAACGAATCGGTTGATGGTGAAACACATACGACACCTTCTTACGAAGTGTGTGCAGGGCAGGTGTGCCACCCACCTGTAAACACAGCCAATGAAGCATTGGCATTGCTCCGGCATTCTTCCGGCATCGGGGGCGGGACATATTAAAGAATTGGAAGAAATTTTTTTAGGGAATTCTTGCATTTTACAAATGAATTAACAATATTGTGATTGATTTAACTGTAAATTATTTACCGTTGTCGCCCTGCAGCCCTTTTCAGATAAGCCTTTCAGCGATCTGAAAAAAGCAGAAAATGACGGTAAGTGATGAAGGTTTCGCGATATTTGATTTTTATTAAATTTTAAATACATTTGCTAGCTATCCATTAAACTATACTAATAACTATGAGAAAAATTTCCCTGAATGTGTTGGCTATAGCAACTGTAGTTGCTGCTACGGGATGTGGCTCCTCTGGTCCACAAGGACAATTGGTTGGTGCTTCCAATGGCATGAACTACGCAGCCCCGGTTCCCTTGGGAATGGTATACGTGCCTTCAGGCGTTATGATAATTGGTAATAGCGATCAGGACGTAAGAGCTGCTTTTGATGCGGAGAACAGAACACTGCAGATGACTGGTTTTTACATGGATGCTACCGAGAATACCAACGCTGAGTATCGCCAGTTTACCAACTATGTTAGGGATTCGATTGCACATACGGCTTTGGGTGATTTCAAAGACGACGACATGGGCAATCAGAAGATTGACTGGAAAAAGCAGATTAAATGGAAAGATCAGGACGTAATAGATCAACTGGAGCCTGTATTGTATGTAGCCGCTTCTCAGAATATGTATGGTGTGCGCATAATGGATGCTTCTAAAATGGTTTACCACTACGATGCGATTGACTATGATAAGGCTGTAGCAACTCCAGGGTTGACTAAAGACCAGTATCTGAATACCCGCAATGTTCGTATTTATCCTGATACTACTGTTTGGGTGCGTCAGTTTGCCTACTCTTATAACGATCCGATGGCTGCCCAGTACTACTGGTCTCCTGCATACGACCGTTACCCTGTAGTAGGTGTAAATTATACCCAGGCCGAAGCGTTCTGCGATTGGAGAACGAAAACCTGGAGAGATTACCGCAGCGAAAGAAAAATGCCGCTGGAACAAACTGCAATATTCAAACTGCCTAACGAAGAGCAGTGGGAGTGGGCAGCGCGTGGTGGCCGTCAGGGTTCTCCTTACCCTTGGGGTGGTCCTTATGTGATCAACAAGAAAGGTTGTTACCTGGCTAACTTTAAACCAAATAAAGGTAGCTACTCTGCCGATGGTGGTCTGTACACCGTACGTGCCGATGCTTACTGGCCTAACGACTACGGTTTGTACAACATGGCTGGTAACGTAGCAGAGTGGACTTCTTCACCTTACTCTAACAATGCTTATGGTATTGTTTCTGACATCAACCCTAATATCCGCGCAGATATTAAAGAAAGCGATCCTCAATGGCTGAAACGCAAGGTGGTTCGTGGTGGTAGCTGGAAAGACGTGAGCTATTACCTTATGAACAGCACCCGTGATTATGAATATGCTGATACTGCAAAAGCTTACATCGGTTTCCGTTCGATAATCCAGTTCCTGCAACCATCATTGAATAACAGACCAGCAAGAAAATAATTTCATTACAGAACAGGGTTAAAAATAATATATAAACAAAACTGAGGTTAGCGACTATGAAATCCATAACATTGTTTTTTGAGACTTCTGCCGGAAAACGAATAAAAAACCTGATCATTGGTTTGGGTGCATCCGTTGTACTGTTGGGTGCGCTGTTCAAACTCCAACACTGGAAATTCGCAAGTGAAATGCTGATTGTAGGTATGTGTACCGAAGCATTCATCTTTGCCCTTTTGGGTGTTCTGCCTCCACACAAAGATTACTATTGGGAAAGATACTATCCGGATCTGGACGAAAACCCACATGTAGAAGCTTACCGTAAAGGTGTTAAATTCCAACCTACTCCGGTAGCTGGTATTGACAACAAAAAAAGTGCTTCTGCTTCCGGTGCGCTGGACAAAATGCTGGACGAAGCTGAACTGAATCCTGCAAACCTGCGCAAGCTGAGTGAAAACTTCCAGCGTTTCGGACAAACGGTAAATCAGATTAAAGATATTTCTGACGCACATTCTGCTACCAACGATTATACCAACAGTGCACGCGAAGCCGCTTCTGCACTGGGTGCAATGAGCGGAACTTTTGCTAACGCTTCTGCTACCATGGTTGCTTTCAACAATGCAGCTGAAGATACTACCCGTTTCCACCAGCAGGTTCAGGTTTTGTCTAAAAACCTGGGTGCCCTGAACCAGATCTATGAAGTAGAACTGCAGGATGCCAACAACCACCTGAAAGCGATGAACCGCTTCTACAGCAACCTGGTGACTGCCTCTGATGCTATGGCTGCAAGCGCAGATGATGCGAACAAAGCTAAAGAGCAAATTGGCGCCCTGGCTGGTAACCTGACTCGCTTGAATCAGATTTACGGTAACATGCTGAATGCTATGCAAGGTAGAGCTTAATGCTTCTGATGATTGCACTTTAACCTATTTATTAAACAAGAAAACAGAATAGCAGAATGTCAATACCTAAGGAGCCGCGGCAGTTGATGATCAACTTGATGTACCTGGTTCTGACAGCTTTGCTGGCTTTGAATGTGTCTTCAGAAATCTTGAATGCATTTAAGATTGTAAATAAGAGTATTCAGAGGTCCAATGAAACTGTTAGTGATAAGAACAAGAAAGTATACCAGGATTTTCAGGATAACCTCGATATCGCTTCAAAAAGAGACCGTGTAAAACCGCTCTTCGATAAAGCCCAGGAAGCAAAAGCTGCTTCAGACGAAATGTACGCCTTCATCGACAGCCTGAAATCGCAGATCATCGCTCAAAGTGGTGGTTATCTGCCAGAAGGAAAAGATGAACTGAAAAACGAAAGTGACATTGAAACCCCTACCCGTATCATGATTGAAGGGTATAAGGGCGACAACGGAGCCAAAGTTTCTCCCCGTGGCGATGAATTGAAAAACAAACTGATCGCGATCAGAGAAAGGTTCCTTTCTTATGTGGACGATCCGGCTAAGAAAGCAGAACTGGCAGCACAATTGCCACTGCGCATCGATACCCCTGTTAGCGAAAATAACCCCACTGGTGACTGGTCTGTAGGCCACTTCCGTATGGTGCCGGTTATGGCAGCAGTAACCATTCTGACTAAATTCCAGAGTGACGTTAAAAACACAGAGAGCACTGTAATCAAATACCTGTTCGATCAGGTAGATGCTAAAGTGGCAAAGTTTGATGCTATCCGTGCCATTGCTGTGCCTAAGAACGCTTATGTAATGCAAGGCCAGAAAATTGAAGCAGACATTATGTTGGCTGCTTACAATACTACGGTTAACCCTCGCATCACCGGTCCTGGTACTATCGCTGTAAAAGATGGTGTGGGTACCTTTACCTCTACCGCTTCTGGTGTAGGTATGCAAACGGTGAAAGGTAACCTGACTGTAGATGGTCCTAACGGTCCGGAGAACAAATCATGGGAATTTCAATACATGGTAGGTTCTGCAGGTGCCTCTATCCAGCTGGATAAAATGAATGTATTCTATATTGGTGTACCTAACCCGATTACTATTTCGGCTGCAGGTGTACCGTTGGAGAACGTTTCATTATCTATCCCCGGAGCACAGTACCCTTCTACCGGTAAAGGTAAATACGATGTTACGGTTACCCAGCCAGGTAAAGTAATGGCGACCATTACCGCTAAAATGCCCGATGGTACCTCCAAACAAATGGGTGCAATGGAAATTCGTGTAAAACGTATTCCGGATCCTCAGGCGCGTATTGGTGGTAAAGCAAGTGGTGTAATGCCTTCTAACGTACTGAAAGTACAAACAGGTATTGTGGCGGCGTTGGATTACTTTGACTTTGAAGCTAAATTCGTGGTAATCGGTTTCAGCATGGGTCATACCCCACGCAGAGGCGATTACTGGCAGTCTAGCAAAGTAGCAACGAATGCTTATTTTACAGAAGAAATGAAAGGCCGTTTGGCTGTGGTTAAACCAGGCGATAAAGTTTTCTTTGATGATATCAAAGCCAGAGGTCCTGACGGAACAGTTCGTACCTTGAACTCGATAACATTAACCATACAATAAGATATTTAAATCATTTACATAAATCTTTGCCCTATGTCAGCAATGATTCGTAAAGCCACCAGTGTAGCACTTTTTCTGGCAGCATGCGTCAATTCATATGCTCAAACGAGCGCCTCGCCTGTATCCGATCAGGCACAAATTGATCCTTCTGTTATGGTTATGACAGAAGGTTGGAAACCCTCTTTGCGAACCGACGGAGCTTACGATAAAGTAAAGCGCGTAGGTGTAGCAATTCCATGGGCTCCTATCCGTGAGAATGACGTAATGTGGAAAAAGCGTATCTGGAGAGAAATCGACACCCGCGAAAAAATGAACCTCACCTTCCGCTATCCTGGCGAAGATGAAGAACAAATGGGTGGTGGTATGTTTATCGAGATGGTTTTCAACGCCATTAAAAGTGGTCAGGTTACCGCCTTCAGCACTGTAGATGAGCGTTTTACCACACCATTGTCTCCCGAAGATGTGATGAACATGGTGCTGGGAACAGTAGATACCATTATCCAGGTAGATGCGATCACCGGTGAGGAAAAACAAATTATCACACGTCGTGAGTTTGACCCTAATACCGTTACCAAATTCCGCTTAAAGGAAGAATGGGTAATTGACCGTAACCAGGGCCGTATGGTATGCCGTATCCTGGCTATCGCACCGATCATTGATATGTATGATAAGACGACCGGAGATTTCCGTGGTTCTTCTCCTATGTTCTGGATCTATTATCCTGACTTACGTCCGGTACTGGCTAAATATGAGGCTTTCAACCCTTATAACGATGCAGTAAGACTGACATGGGATGACATTTTTGAAAAACGTTTCTTCTCCAGCTATATCATTAAAGCGAGCAACCCTTACGATCGTTCTCTGAAAGATTACAAAGAGGGTATTGAGCGCCTGTATGAGGCCGAAAAGATCAACGAAGAGATTTTCAACAAAGAGCAGGATTTGTGGGTTAACTAACAAATACGCTTCTGAAAATATAAACGGGCTGACAATCTTGCAGCCCGTTTTCTTTTTATAAAAAATCGAAATGTGTAAATTGCTGTTTATTTGCTAGTATTTCGCCCTTGATTTTATGCTATTTTGACAATACTGCTACAATAGCAGTTCGTTGTGATAAAAATCATGTTTTTAGAGCGGCTGGCAGTATAAATTGCGTGTGTTTTAAGAGCAGGCAGAGAAATTTACAATTTATTGACAATTGCTGTTTCGTAAAATCGCCAAATATGCATGAAAAGCATACTGGGACAGGGTTTGAGGGGCAACATATTTTTTCACAAATGTGTATAAATTGTCAAAATTGTGTATTAGCTTTGCCCTACTTTTTTCTATTCTAACTTTAACAAAAATTTAAGGCTGTGTATAAGTATCTGAAGTCTTTACAACTTAAATCTGCTTGGCTGGTTGCTGTGTTAATGGCTGTTTCGGCAATCTTTAATTTTGCTAAGGCTCAACCTAATGGCGAGCAGTTGTTTAAAGCGAATTGTGCTCAGTGTCACAACCCTGTTAAAGACTTAACCGGTCCTGCACTGAAAGGTGTAGATTCCCGCGTTCCTTCTAAAGAGTGGTTATACAAATGGGTGCACAACTCTGCTGCAGTGATTGCGAGTGGCGATAAATACGCCAACGAAATCTATGCCAAGTATAACAAGACTGCAATGACGAGTTTCCCCAACTTGTCTACCGAAGAGATTGACGCCATCGTTAAGTATGTAGATGATTATACACCTCCTGTTGCGAAAGGCGCTGGCGGTGATGCTGGTGCGCATGGTGCTGCAGGTAGCGGTGACAATACTACATTATACGTTATTCTGACTATGGTGCTGGTACTGGTTGCCGGTGTGCTGGTGGGTGTTAACCGTCACCTGAAGAAAATGGCCAACGCTAAAGACGGCGTGCCTGTTTTGAAAGACGTTCCCTTCTATAAGAATAAAGTTTATATCGCCCTGTTTGCTGTGCTGATGTTTATTGGCGTAGGTTACTGGTTAGGTGGTCTGGGTATGAACCTGGGTCGTCAGAAAGATTATATGCCTGAGCAGCCGATTTTCTACTCGCACAAAGTGCACGCAGGTGTTAACCAGGTTAACTGTCTGTATTGCCACGCAGGTGCCGAAAAAAGCCGCCAGGCTATGATTCCTTCAAGCAACGTATGTATGAACTGTCACAAGGCTATCGATGAGTATACCGGTGAGCAGCTGTATAATGCAGAGGGTAAGAAAATTGACGGAACTGCAGAAATCAAGAAACTGTATGCGTATGCCGGTTGGGATGCCAGTAAAAAAGACTACATCCGCGATCAGGCTGGTAACATCCAGGCTAAACCAATTGAGTGGGTTAAGATCCACAACCTGCCAGATCACGTTTACTTTAACCACTCACAGCACGTGAAGGTTGGTAAAGTACAGTGTCAGCAGTGTCATGGTTCTATTGAGCAGATGGATGAAGTATACCAGTTTACCGATCTGAGCATGGGCTGGTGCGTAAACTGTCACCGTACTACTAAAGTTCAGTTTGCTGACAATAACTACTACTCTATTTACCAGAAATATCATGATGAAATCAAAGCGGGCAAACGTGATAGCGTAACTGTGAAGGATATCGGTGGTCTGGAGTGTCAGAAATGCCACTACTAATCTGCAGCCTGAAAAAGCATCGTGAAAAGTAAATAAATAACAATAACTACATCGTAATTATAAACTATATGGAGCAAAAGAAATACTGGAGAGGTTTGGACGAGTATCACCAAACTGAAGCCTTCAAAGAGACTGCTGCCAATGAGTTTCAAGAAGAACTGCCGTTTGCTGAGGATGAAAGTTTCCTGAGTGCGGCCACTCCACGTCGTGACTTTCTGAAATACCTGGGTTTTAGTACACTGGCGGCTACTGTAGCTGCGAGTTGCGAAATTCCTGTTAGAAAGGCGATTCCATATGCTATTAAACCTGAGAATATTACTCCGGGTGTTCCTAACTACTATGCATCAACTTTCGTTGATGGTGGTGATTATTGTCCTGTGGTTGTAAAAACCCGTGATGGTCGTCCTATCAAAGTAGAAGGTAATACCCTTTCTACCATTACCGGTGGTTCTACCTCTGCAAAAGTTCAGGCATCTGTACTGAGCTTATACGATGTAACCAGGCTGCGTTTCCCCATGATCGATGGTAAGGAATCTACCTGGGAGGCGATGGACAAAATGGTAGGAGAAGCTTTTGCTGGTATCAGCGGTGCTCCTGTAGTATTGCTTACCGCTTCTATTCTCAGCCCTACTACTAAAGAAGTAATCAGCCAGTTCCTGGCAAAATATCCTGGTTCTAAACACGTAACCTACGATGGCGTTTCTTACAGCGGTATGCTGCAAGCCAACGAAATGAGCTATGGAAAACGTGCGATTCCTGCTTACCATTTCGAAAACGCGAAATGTGTAGTAAGTATCGGAGCCGATTTCCTCGGTACCTGGCTTAGCCCGGTAGAGTTCTCTAAAGGATACAGCGCTAACCGTAAGGTTTCTGCCAAGAATCCTGTAATGAGCCGCCACTACCACGTAGAAGGTTACATGAGCATGACCGGCGCCAATGCCGATGTGCGTGGCTTCGTGGCCGAGGCAACTGGCGTAGGTGCCGAGCTTGCCGGTGCGCTGCAGG
>JAVBJN010000086.1:0-51118 GCA_031546985.1 Chitinophagaceae bacterium | reverse complement strand
AGACCAACACCCGGTGTTGGGTGCATTAAAAGCCCAGGGCTCTGCCACAGGCGAAGCTACCCTGCAACGGTTAAAAGACGACCGCTATTTCTACGAGGAACTGTGTGGTGCACGCCAGGCCGCTTACGAATATGGCATGGATGGCGCACAATGGATACTCGATAATTACGGTGTATCGCTGGGCGATTTCCAGGGTGTAGCTATGATTTATATGCAGGAGCGCAACCAGAACTGGAGTTCAGACGAGATACTGCATTTTCATGAATACCAGCAGCAAAAACAGGCAGAGTATGCCCAACGTTTTGCCAATGAGCAAGGTGGCAACATTGCCGATGATGTAGATTTTTAGTCTATCTTTTGAATTACAACGAGCCGTTCCGGAGTTTTCTCCGGGACGGCTTTTTTATGCTTTGTACCGCAATACAATACTGGCCCCACCACTTCTTTTGTCGTAAAACGCATCGATGGAACCCCATGAAAAACCCCGCGTATTGCCAATTTGCGAGGTTAACCAATGCTTGTAAAAAGCCAGGTTTTCCAATTCCTTTTGCTCGCTCCAGTCATCCCAACTACCAGATTTCATGCGCTTGTTGCTTACTACAAAATCAACCATCTGCAGTACGGCTTCATTAAAATAGCAGGTAAATATGATATACATTTCTCCTGCCTTTGTGTTGCGAACGGTGTAGTGCCACCATCCGTTTTGCATATCACGGATTTCCACATTTTCTGCTCCAAAATGGTCTGTAATGTGCACTGGCTTTGTTTGGTTGCCAATCGTAAAACCTGTATTAAAATGCAAGCTGCCGGTAGACCGGTCAATACCTGTTGTGGTCAAATTTCAAAAGTTGAAGGTTAATAAAAGGCTGTTTATACGCCCGAAAAAATCCCCCATCCGCGTGCACGAATGAGGGATGGTATTGTATAATATTGGTAGAAACTTACAATTCGATTTTGGTGCCCAACACTTGCAGGAAAGCCGCAATCCATTTTGGATGGCCGGGCCAGGCCGGAGAGGTTACCAGCTTGCCATCTACCACCGCTTCGGTAGCGGCTACCTGCACAAATTCTCCACCGGCCATAGTTACTTCGGGACCCACCGCCGGGTAAGCGGTAAGTTTTTTGCCCCGCACCACATCTGCCGCGGTCAGGATCTGGATGCCGTGGCAAACCGCCGCAATGGGTTTATCGTTTTGCGCAAAGTGTTTTACAATTTCGATTACACGCTTATACAGGCGCAGGTATTCGGGTGCACGGCCACCAGCGATCATCAAAGCATCGTATTGCGAAGGCTCTACGAGATCGAAAGTACCATTGAGTTCAAAATTATGTCCGCGCTTTTCGCTGTAGGTTTGGTCTGCTTCAAAATCATGAATAGCAGTAGCAATCTTATCGCCCGAACGTTTATCGGGACAAACGGCGTGCACTTCATGCCCTACCATCTGCAACATTTGAAAAGGCACCATTGTTTCATAATCTTCGGCGTAATCGCCTACCAGGAAAAGGATTTTTTTACGGGCCATGGTTATTCTTTTTTAGATATACCTAAGATACAAAATTGCTGTTTGATTAGCAATCCCAGCCCTGCCAAATTTTGCCTAGTTTTCCTTAATCAGCTTTAAAGTATATTTTAATGCACCGGCATCGCTCCAGCCCTGGTGCCCGGGTATTACATATGCCGGTTGCGGATAGCGTTTCATTACATTTTTAACCGATTTCTCCCAGGCTTTTACATCCGCGTCGCCCAGGTTGCCCAGCCCCTTGCTTTCGGTACTTTTCACAAAACAACCGCCGTACAACACTTTAGCATCCGGAAACCACACAACAATATTATCAGGAGCGTGCCCCTTGCCGGGATAGTATGTTTCGAACCGGAGCCCGCCCACGATAAAAGCAGTATCCGGCGCCATGATATAGGCAGCTTCCTGCTCTTTGTGTTTACGGCAAAGCTCCAATGTATAAGCGGTGGAATAAGTTTTTACGCCCTCTGCTTTCAGAATATCAATAGACCCCGTACGATCGGCATGAAAATGGGTAGAAATGCTCATAATCACCTTAGCGTGGTGCTTTTTCTCAATACTATCCAGCAAGGGGCGGGCCTGCGTATCATCCCAGGGCATATCGATCATTACCACGCCTTGCGGGGTTACCACATACATGCCATTGGCAGGAAACGGTGACCCGTCAAACATTTTCCAGGTGGTGAATACATAAAAATTTCCGGTCAGGTGGCTGATCTCCAATTGCGTGGCGCGAGCAGCTATTGCCGCCAGTATGCAGCAAGACAAAACAAAAAACTTTTTCATAATGCTATCCATTCACCCGCAAAGATAATGGTTGGTATTATGCGGTGCGGGCAAACCGCTGTTCGATCTGCTGCAACCATTTGCGGCGTTTTTCGTCCGAGCGGAATTTTACCATATTGAGGCTTATCCATTTGCGGTTTTTATAGCCCGTTTTCCAGAATGTGCCGGTCATAAGGGCTTTTTTAACAGCATTACCAAAAAGCAAACGGTACATCAGCGAAGGCGTATTCATAGTGGTAATTAAGGTTACACTTTTGATGCCGGTAAAAGCAGGTGCCATACGGTAAGGACCATCGTGCGTGTAGGCCACACCCGGAAAAATCACTTTATCGATAAATCCTTTGGTCATAGCCGGCATCAGCTCCCACCAAATAGGAAAAATAAACACCAGGTGATCCGCAGCACGCAATTTTTGACGGTAATGGAGAATGGCAGGATCGAGCAAGTCATCTACCGGTTCGCCTTTGCCTGCTTTTACAAATGCCTGCAAGTCTTTGGCCCGCATAACCGGATCGAACCCATCGGCATCGAGGTGAATGAGATCGGTGGTATGGCCGGAACGGTGCAGCCCCGACTGTACGGCTTCGAGAATGGCATTGCAGAAACTGCCTTCGTAGGGATGATTGAATACAATAACGGTCTTCATGGTTCATTTCTTTTGATACCACAAAGTTCTGCAGCCTTAATAGCCTGCCACTTAACAATTGTAAAGAAATATAGCGCTTATTGCATTTTATTGCGGATGCGGCTGAGCGATACCGCTGTAATGCCCAGGTAAGACGCGATGTATTGCAAAGGCACCCGTTGTAAAATATGAGGCCGCTCTTCGAGCAGCTTCCGGTAACGTTCCTGCGGTGTGTCTTTAATAGCGGATAAAAAATGCTGGGTATAATTGGCCATGCGGTCTATTGCCGCTTCGAGAATTACATCTTTAATAATGGGCGCTTCGGCTACCATTTGCTCATAATCATCTTTGTGCAGGTAATACAGGCGGCTGGGCTCCAGTGTTTCGATATTGAAATGGCTGGGCAGCGATTTAAAGAAACTTTCAAAAGAAGAAACGCCCTCGCCTTCGAAGAAAAACTGGAACGACACATCCTTGCCCTGGCTGTTGAACCAGATGCGCAGGCTGCCCTGGTCTATAAAATAAGCTTTTCGCGACACCTCTCCTTCTTTGAGCAACAGTGTTTTGGCTGGCACCGATAATGGTTTCCAGAAGTGTTTGTATTGCTGCCAGAGATCATTGCTAAGTGGTCTTGATCCCGAAACAGAAACAGGTATGGTGGCGGACATTGGTATTTATTAAGGGCCCGAAGATATAGGATAATTTTCAATATAACCTAAACCCATTTATCCCTCCCGCAGCGTGCCGGTATCTGCTAAAGCCATTCGTGCTATTTCATCTTTTCGTTTAACCTCCACTCCTTTGTGCGCCAGCGCATATTTCAAAAACTGCGCTGTAGCCGCTGCCATTTGCGGTGTACCGCCATACGGTCATGAAAACTTACCGACATCATTCTACGCCGGGTGCCCGACTCCATATACAACTGGTCAAATTCCATTTTTAACTGCTCCAGGAACTGCCCGGTAGAAAACTGCCTTCCTTCGATAAGCATAATATCGTTGCAACGCCGGGTGTATGGCACCGTTACAAAATCGCCCCCCTTTCACCTGTGCTATAAAAGGTTCGTCATGGCTCAGGTCATCGATATGGTACAGAAAACCGTTTGTTGTACAGCTCCTTTACCATTAAAGAAATAAGCGAGGAGCTCGGTTTTACCGACCTCAGCCATTTCAATAAGTTTTTCCGCAACCACAAAGGCATAGCCCCCACACTATTCCGGAAGCAACAAAGCGTTTTGGAATAATCACTTTGCTTAACTTGCAGCGTCGAAGCATAACCTTATCATCATGAAAAGATTTTTTGTACTCCTGCTGGCATCTTTGCTGGCGCATAATATGGTCCAGGCCCAACAAGCCAGGATATTAACGCGGGCAGAGGTGTTGGAAGATTTTAGCAACGAAGACAGTACTACTTACCACAAACTACCCATCTGGAGGGTATACCGCTACCATGATAAAAACGGCGAATGGAATGTATTGCTGTGCGAAAGAGCTTATTCTATTATAGGTAAAGACACCCTGCGAAACCGAATACAAGCGGTAGCACTCAAACCCGACCACGGTGGGTACATTGAAAAATGGACGATTACAGACTACCTTCAATTGGCAGACGGCCCCGAAGAAGTAGAAAACAATGAACACGATCTCTGGTTCTGGACCAAATACTGCCGGTTTAAAGACCTGGATGGCGACGGACTCATAGACCCGATTATTGTATATGGTACCCAAACCAATGAAAAGGAAGACCAACGCATTAAGATTATAACCGTATACCAGGAAAAGAAATATGCGGTGCGCGCGGTAGAATGTGTTTTAGACGATTGCCGGAGCCTGAAATACGACGCCGCGTTTTCGAAACTGCCTATAGCCGTTCAAAAAGAAGTTAAAAAAGTAATGCAGGAGATCCGCGATGGCCGTGGCGCCATACTGAAAGATGGCTAAACGCGTTTCCCCGACACAACCACTAATGTATTAAGGTACATACACCAATGAAGAAAGGTAGCGGAAACGCTACCTTTTCTTTTACATTAGATGTTTATCGGTTACTAGAAACCATGATCATCTGCACTGGGGCCGTAGCTACCAGGGATAGGTACATCCAGCAAACGCAGGTATACGCCCAGCTGCGCACGGTGGTGCACGATCTGGCAGTAGGTGGTACGAATCATTTCTGCTTTGCTTTGGGTAGCGTAGATCTGATCGCCGTTGCGCAAAACCCACTCATCATTAAATTTTGCTTCATCGGCTTTGACCAGCTGTTCGCGGCCATCTGCCAGAGTACGCTCAAAATAATTGAGCAGTTCCGGTGTGTTGTTGATGTCTACCTGTTGGTAAGGATTAGCAGCAAAATCAAGCCCATCTGTGGTCAGGGTCATACTTACCCATCCTGGCAGTTCAGCGATGTGTGTAGCCAGACTTTTGATGGTCATGCTTTTAGCGTGCGGTTGCCAGCCAAATTTATCGGTAGGTACCACAGCAAGCATTTTACGGGTGGTAGCAGCTTCCTGCTCCATTTCTTTAAGCAATGTCTGGATCATAGTGTATCGTTTTTTGATTGTAATGTAAAGTAACAACCGGCTGGTGACAACCCTATGTCAGCAGGAAAACTACTACCCTAAAAAAAATCTCCACAGCCATCAGGCAGCAACCACCGCATCAATAATTGCTTTATATTACTTACGCTAAACCACCATTAAACAAAGCCCTATGCATATCATAACCAGATTGCTTACCTGTTTTATCTGCTGTTTTATTCTATCGCAAAGTGTATTTGCACAAGCCTTGAAACCAGGATTTGACAAGGCAGAGTATATCGAGATGCTCAAGATTAATCAAAAGGCGCATGTGGCCATTGAGAAATGGGGCGAAAATACCAGTGTACCTTATCCTTCGCAATATGAGTTTGTATACCGATCGCCCAGGGTGGCTTTTGACAATATCTGGGATTTGTGGATAGACAAAGACCAGCCCATTGCGGTGATCGCAGTGCAAGGTAGCGTACCCACCGAAGCCAGTTTTCTGGCCAACCTGTATGCCGCAATGATTCCAGCCAAAGGAGAACTACAACTGGATAAAAACTTCCTTTTTAAATACAATATCTCCGCTAATCCCAGGGCCGCCGTACATGTAGGCTGGTTTGTAGCTATGGCTTACCTATCGGGCAGCGTCGAACATAAAATTGACTCCTGCTACAAAGCGGGTATTAAAGACTTTATATTAACCGGGCACAGCCAGGGCGGTGGCATTACGTTCCTGCTCAACTCTTACCTCGAAAGTTTAAAAGCACAGAACCGCTTGCCACAGGATATCCGCTTTAAAACCTATTGCAGTGCCGGGCCCAAACCCGGAAACCTGTTTTATGCTTACGACTACGAAAACATGACCAAAGGTGGCTGGGCATACAATGTGGTAAACTCTGCGGACTGGGTGCCGGATGTACCGTTCACGGTTCAAACGGTAGATGATTTTACAGCTATCAACCCATTTACAGGCGCTAAAAAAATGATTAAACAGCAGAAGTTTCCTAAAAATATAGCGCTGAAGCATGTATACAACAAACTGAGCAAACCCAGTGAAAAAGCCCGGAGAAATTATGAGAAATACCTGGGTGGTATGGTGTCCAAAGCGGTAAAAAAACAACTGCCGGGTTTTGTAACGCCGGAATATTTTAAGAGCAACTATTATGTAAGAACGGGCAACACGATTGTGCTGTATACCGATGAGGATTATTTCAGACACTTCAACAATGCGCCCGAAAATCCCAATATCTGGCAGCACCATTTGCCCGTACCCTACCTGTTTTTAGCAGAGAAATTATAGTATGGAATTAAAGCTCCCACCAGGCTTCGCTGATGGCTGGCTGGCCAATTGCGTATACCCCACCAATCATGGGTGTACTAATGGCTTGCTCCATATTTGCGGCCGCAGCCACTACCCGTTTTACAGGGTCGTTCCACTCATGGTAAGCGAGTACAAATTTGGCCCAGTGCACCGGCATGAGCATGGCTGCATTTAAATCGCGGGCAGCTTGCGGCACTTCCTCGGGCTGCATGTGAATGTAGGGCCAGTAAGGATTGTATTGTCCGCACTCCAGCAATGCCAGATCGAAAGAGCCAAACTGTTTTCCTATTTCTTTAAAATGTTTTCCGTAGCCGGAATCGCCGCCCAAAAATATGCGGTAACCGTGTATATCCAGCACAAAAGACGACCACAGCGTTTTGGCCCGTACCACGCCCCTGCCAGAAAAATGCCTTGCGGGTGTTGCGGTTAGTGTTACTTCGGGATTAATTTCTGCACTTTGCCACCAATCCAGCTCCGTTATCTGCGCCGGAGGAAAACCCCAATATTCCAAATGTGCGCCTACGCCCAATGAAGTAACGATGTGCTTTACCTTATCCTTGAATTGTAAGAGTGTTTTATAATCAAGGTGATCGTAATGGTCGTGGGTAAGCACGAGCAGATCGAGCTCGGGAAAATCGACAGGCTTATACGCTTCTGACCCAATAAATGACTTGCCAAATATGGGAACCGGTGATGCGTAACCACTAAAAACCGGATCGACGAGTATCTTAAAATTGCCGGATTGTAAAAAGTAGGAAGAGTGCCCAAACCAAACGACAGACGGCGCGGCGGCTTGCAGGTGCTTGAGATCGGTATGTAAAACCGGAAGTGGCCCTTTGGGAACCACCAACTCGGGTTTATGCATAAACTCCTTCAATACCTTTACGGTAGATACTCCTTCCTGCAAGGTGGGTGTAAGTTCGAGATTGGTGAACCCTGCTTTTTTATAATTGGGTGACTGTTGTATGCGGGCGAGCCTGTCGCCGGAGGGGTTTTTACCGAAAGTTTTCATAACACCGTGTTATACCGCAATGTAGGCCGATCCTGCGAATTATCCATATCCTTTTAGGGCCGGAGCAGTTCTTCCATAATAGCTACAATGCGGCGTACCCGTGCTTCTGCATCCTTTATTTTATTTACTTCTTCTATCCAGGCTTTGCGGGCAATGGTGGGTCGTTTGTTGAACGCGGCATAAGCGGTGGGCTCATCTTTAAGGCAATCGACCAGGTCTGATGCAGAGGTTTCCACAGACACATCTGCATACAATTCCAGCACTACTTCGTCTCCGGCCTGCTTCCCTAGTTTTTTGCGCATGGCAGCATTAACAGACATAAACAAGCCGCCTTTGCTGGGCATAAGACTTACGGTACCCAAATCAAACCCATCTATACTGCCAGTCACTTTAGTCACCCCGAAATAACTGGACCTATCCTGTGGAATCTCTGGTATAAGAATGTACGTCCAACCGCCCTTAGTGTTGAAGCGCTCCATAGTATATTTCTTGCTGACCAATGGCTTTGCCGACATAGATAAATTTTGGAGTATAAAATTAGGGATTAAGCGGGTCTTCGACAAGCCTGGGGATACGAATGGGTTTCGCGCAGAGGCGCAGGGGTACAGAGGCACAAAGAGAAACATCTGTCATCCTGCACGGTCGACGCAGGAGACTGAAGCAGGATCTCATGATACAATCATCTCTCATGGCGGCGCAGCAGCTTGTCCCGCCCCATGCGGGGACACGGCGAATGAATACGTTTCACGCAGAGACGCAGGGAGTGATGGCGCTAGGATTCAACACGAGAAAGAGACACAAGGAATTACTATTCACCATTCACTTTTCACCTTTGCCCCATTCATCATCCATTAGCACATTTTCACATTACCCAATTACCCAATTTGCACATTAGCTCATTGCCACATTCTCCTTCTTCTGCAATTTATTCAATACCCAGGCTACAAGCATTACGCCCAGTGCGCCAATGGGGTTTAGCCACAGGTACGAAACCTTATCGGAAACATACAGCAGTATGATGAAAAGCTCTACAATAAGTGCTGCAACAAAAACCTGTGTGCCGGTTACTTTTTTAAGCGCAAAAGCAGTGAGGAAGATGCCTAGAATGGTACCGTAAAACAAGGAGCCCAATATATTTACGGCTTCAATAAGATTACCCAGTTTGCTCGCGAAAAGCGCTATGCCCATGCAAAACAAACCCCAGAACAAAGTGAGCAGGCGGGATGCGGCGAGGTAGTTGCCATCGCTTTCGGTTTTGCGGAAAAGCCGTTTATAAATATCAACCACCGATGTAGATGCCAGCGAATTTAAGCCGCTCGCAGTAGAACCCATCGCCGCAAGAAAGATAATAGCGATAAGCAACCCTACTACCCCTTTGGGCAATTGGCTGGTTACGTAATACAAAAACACATAGTTGCTATCGTTGCTATCGGCTTTGGGGTTTTGTTTTTTAACGAGGGTAAATGCTTCTTTGCGGATATACTCAGCCTCTTGCTCATGTTGTTTCAACGCAGGAGCTACAGCCGCACGGTCTACCCCATCGGCATATTGTTGCAGCAGCAACTTCTTTTGCTCAAACACCTGCTGGTAAGAGTGTTCAAGTTTATTCCACTGTGCGGCATCGGCTGTTTTTTTTACTGCGGCTACTTCGTTGGCGTTAAAATACAATGGAGCCTGGTTAAACTGGTAAAAAGCAAACACCAGTATACCTATGAGCAGAATAAGAAACTGCATGGGTATTTTAACAATGCCGTTCATGATGAGGCCCAACCTACTTTCGGCGATAGACTTGCCCGTAAGGTAGCGCCCCACCTGGCTTTGGTCGGTTCCGAAATAAGAAAGCTGTAAAAAGAACCCACCCAGGATACCCGACCAAACCGTGTAGCGGTTGTTCCAGTCAAATTTCCAGTCTATTACACTCATCTTACCTGCTACGCCTGCAATCTGTATGGCTTTGGTAAAACCAATACCCTGTGGTAATTGGGTCACCACCAGTATACCTGCCAGCAACAAACCCGAAAAAATGATGCCCATTTGCAGCATCTGTGTATAACTTACGGCTTTGGTGCCACCAAAAACAGTGTACACCACCACCAATCCGCCAATGATGAAGATGGCCAATTTAATATCGATACCCAGAATTACTGCCAGGATAATAGACGGCGCGTAAATAGTAATGCCTGTAGATACCCCACGCTGAATGAGGAACAATATAGCGGTAAGTGAACGGCTTTTGAGATCGAAACGCTGCTCCAGGTACTCGTAGGCAGTATACACATTGAGCCGGTGAAAAATGGGCAGGAACCAGATGCACAACACAATGGTAGCCAGCGGCAATCCAAAGTAGAACTGCACAAAACGCATACCATCGGTATAAGCCTGGCCCGGTGCCGATAAAAAAGTGATGGCGCTGGCCTGTGTAGCCATTACAGACAAACACACATGGTACCAGGGCAACTGGCGATCGGCCAGCAGGTAACTCTGTATGTTTTTCTGCCCCCTGCTTTTATATACACCATATACCACAATAAGCAGTAACGTGGTGCACATAATAATCCAGTCTAAAGTACTCATGCCAGGCTTTTAGTAATCCAGTAATACAATCCGATCTGCACCACCAGCAATACCACAATCAATACATACCAGTGGTTCCAGGTGGGAAACAACGGTACTTTTTCGTGATCTGGATTGGATGATGATTCAGCCATATGAAATTTTAAATTTAGGATATGCGCGTTTAAGATATTCTTGCCGATGTCTGATGCCCGGGCGCTGATTTAGACCAGCGCTGGGCGACAATACAAGTTAAATCTTCTGCAATTTATGATTTGGGCAAACTCAGCAGGTTAACAAATAAACGGTAAGCGCCGGGCACACCCGCAGGCAGCTCCCGGAAAAATACCAACCCGGTGTACACGAAATTACCTTTACCATATTTGGCCACAATAAGGCTACCCTCCTGTGGTTTCTCACCAGGATCGTTCATGCGCAGCAACGTCTTGTAGTTTTTATCCAGTTCGGTAGCGAAGTAAATGCCGCGCTCCTGTTTCCAGCCTTCAAAATCCTGCTGGGAAATTTTATTGGGGAAATTAAATGCCGGATGGTTGGGATCAAGCACGGTTACTGCGGCTTTCTCATCCGTAACTCTGTCGCGCGAAATCGTGAACGGATACGGACCCACCTTAGCCACCAATGGGCCTATGCGGTTGTTGGTATTGTATTGTACAATCAGATTACCGCCTTTCTCTACATACTGCATGAGTTTATCGAAATACACTTGCAATTTATCGTTGGTGTTGTGGGCACGAATGCCGGTAATAATGGCATCAAATTTAGAAAGGTCGGTTGAGCCTAAAGAACCATTATCGAGAATGGTTACGTTATAACCCAACTGCTGCAATGCTTCGGGAATATTATCGCCGGCACCGGGAATGTAAGCAATGTTTTTACCCGCAGTCTTTACATCAAGGTTTACAAGACGGGCATGCGCACCATCAAGGAAAAACTGTGGCGGAATATGATCGTACTGAACGGTATAAATGCTTCTGTCGAAACGCTTGCCATCTGCCTCTATCCAGGCTTTGAGTTCACCATCGGCAGCACCGGCAGCAGCTTCCAGCTTCAGTTTTACAATTTGTTCGCCACCCTTCTGAGCGATATGCACCTCGGGATTAAACGGCTGCACCTTCCAGCCAGCGGGTGCCGCTACATTAAGTTTGCCATCAAAATTATTCTGGTTGGCTTTAATAACCATTGTTACAGTAGATACACTTTTGGGCGGCGCTACATATGCTTTCTCTGCAAAGTTCAACGTTACTTCGGGCAGTACCTGGATGGGCTTGTACAGTTCTCCTTTTACCGGATCTACCGATTTAAACCAAACCGGGCGCTGCACCGAATATGGCTGTCCGGCAATCTCAAAGTCGTAAGTCATATACTGCATTGGAGCAGTTTCGGGTGCGCCATAATAACCATAACCTGCATTCCAGTGAAACAGGGCTTCGTCGGGATTGCGGGGCAGCCAGTATGGTTCCGATACCAGTCTCGACAACATCACCTCACTATTGCGGGTAAAAGGCACACCGGGTTGCAATACCAGGCTTGAATCGAACAGTACAGCTGCTGTACCTGCCCAATTATTAGCTGGTTTCAGCTCCACGGGCGTAGGTTTTACCCATTCCATGCGTGTAAGTTTTACCGGCACATTGTTGCGCACGATAATCTCCTGCTGCAGCTTAACCTGTTCGCCAGGTACAAAACTTTCGGTGCTGGTGGTATTTTCAATCCAGAGTCCGGCTGTGGCTACAATCAGTTCATCCAGTTGCTTACCCTTAACCGTAATCCAGTATTGTTCATCGGCATTTAGCTTACCGGTATGTTTCAAACTGTCGGTGATCTTTTTAGCTGCCAGTAAAGGTTTTAGAATTTTTTGAGGTTGTTTTACATCATACTCGTTAATGGCCTGCTGGAAATAAGGTTCCAGCAATTTACCCGATGGAATGCGGTTGTAAGACATATCAATGCCTTCAAAAATATCGTTCTTAGCCGGAGTGCCTTTCAATTGCTTAAAATATTCGGGCACTGGTCCGCGTACTTTATTGGTACCAAAGCCCTGCGACTTATGCATCGTGCGACTTTCAGACGCAATTTCGCCATAGTTTTTGCCCAATACTGGATTGTATATGCCTACATCCAGTTTCAGCTGGTCTTCGGAAGTAGTGTTGGTGGTACCAAAGTTGAAAGTATTCCAAAACAGGCGCTGGGGCTGCCAGGGCGCCAATTGGGCATTGGGGTAACTGTTGGGATTGTTTAACTGGTCAAAAGCATCTACGGCCAAAATAGCCGAGGCCGTGTGGTGCCCATGCCCGCCCTCACCGGTAGTGGGGAAACGGGTAATGATTACATCGGGACGAAACTGGCGGATGATCCAAACCAGGTCGCGCGCTACAGAATCTTTATTCCAGAAACGGAAAGTCTCTTCGGGGTTTTTACTGAATCCGAAATCAAAGGCCCGGGTAAAAAACTGTTCCGCACCATCGATACGCCTTGCACCCAGCAATTCCTGCGTGCGGATGAGGCCCAGCATTTCGCCCTGCTCTTTGCCTATCAGGTTTTGACCACCATCGCCACGGGTAAGGCTTACATACCCGGTACGGAATTTCTTCTCATTGGCCAGGTAAGCCAGCAGGCGGGTGTTTTCATCATCGGGGTGCGCCGCCACATACAGTACGGAACCGTATACTGGCAGACGTTCGAGCTTTTGACGGATGTTGCCGGCATCATAAGCCGGGTTGGATTGTGCCAGCGCGTTTTGCGCAGTGGCTATTGTTAATATAGAGGCGGAAAGGTATATCCAGGTTTTCATCTGAGGGGCTTTGTGCTGCTATGTTTAGGTAAAACAACAAAAGCCCTAAGATACGTTTTTGACCACTGGCCGTAGTATGTTGGGAAAATTTTAACAGTACGTTCTTAAACAATTGTCCGCTGCCATTCGTACAGCACTTCGCTGTCTTCCATATCGGCGGTTTTGCGAAAGTTCAGCCGCTCCAGCAACCGGATGGCAGGCAGGTTTTGCACCGTAGTGATAGCTATAATCTTGTCCAGGCCTATTTCCTGTATGCCAAAATCAATAGCCAGCGCCATTGCAGCCGTCATGTACCCTTTGCCACGAAAGCCGGGTTTCAGAATACAGCCCAGCTCTCCCGTGCCATTGCCCAGGCCACGGTAATAACCGCAGGTACCTGCAATCTCATTGGTATGGCGGTCGGTTATAGCCCAATGCACAGAATCGCCTTTGGCATAATCGGCATCTATCTTGCATTGCATAGTCCAGGCCGCTGCCGCATCTGCAGCAGGTTGCGCATCGTAAAAAGAAATGTCTACCAGGTCGGGAATATCGGCTTCCTGGATGCCCCTGATCGTAACCGTTTCGTTGCTTAATACGGGATAAGTTTCATAAGGAGGTAAACGCAGGGCCATGGTGCTGTAAATTTTGAGTAGTCGAAATTATCACTTTATTACTTACCGCAACTTGTTTTTACTAGTCTCGAAAAAACACTAACTTCAACATACAACTGCCAAACATGTTAGGAGATCTCAAAGTAGGACTGGTTTTATCGGGCGGAGGCATTCGCGGACTGGCACACCTCGGCTTTCTTAAAGCCTTAAAGGAAAAAGGATTTACCATCAGCCATATTACCGGCTCCAGCGCTGGCGCTATTTCGGGTGCTTTATTTGCCGCAGGTTACGACCCCGATGATATGTACCGGCTGTTTATGAAAATTAAGCTGTACCGATTTATTCGTCCGGTGCTTATGGGCAAGGGGCTTTTCAATATGGAACTGACCTCCAAAATCTACCACGAGCTGATACCGCACAACAGCTTTGAAAAACTCCAGATTAAACTTACCATTACCGCTGTAAACCTGAACGATAACCGCCTGGAATTTGTAAACCACGGCGAGCTTATACCTATGATATTGGCTTCTGGTACGGTTCCGGGACTGTTTCAACCCATACGCCACCAGGGCAAAATGTATATTGATGGTGGTGTGCTGAACAACTTTCCGGTAGAGCCACTGCTGGGCGATTGCGAATACATTATTGGCGGCAATTGCAACGATATTGGGTACATCGATCCTACTACCCTCTCCATGAAACGGATGATAGAACGGGCTGCCATCCTACGGCTCAATACTGACTTCACCTCCAAAGCACACAACTGCAACCTGCTGTTTAACCCCATAGGATTGGGCGATTTCAGTGGTTTTGAGGTTCGTTTTGCAGAATACCTGTTCCGCACGGGGTACGAGCATGCATTAGAGGTTATTGAAAACAGTTTCAGCGATTACGATTAGACACAAGTTTGGTCCTCGCCTGCTTGCAGCATCCATTGAAGCAGATACTGCTTCCTTCCTGCGTCAGGCGCAGCATGACAATATTCGCGCCCACCATTATTGCTATAGACGATAATTTAACCAGAGATCATTATACTAAAACACCTGCTCTAATAAGGAGCAGGTGTTTTAGTATAGCCATGCAGTGAATTCCTATTTTTCACATATAGCACTGCATTCCTCACTCCCGCCATAATTTCGTCGCCATAACACTTATTGGCTTCTGGTTACTTTTTTTGCGGAAAAAAAGTAACCCAAAAACCGTCCGAAAACGGATACGCCACGTTTTCGGAATGGCCCTTGATTAAGCTAACGCACTACTGTGACTTCGCCTAAACGCGCTGATATGCTCGCCTTCTTTTAATGGCTGTTTATTTTCAAAATAATTAAACGCAAAACACCCGCCCCTAATAACCGGAGCGGGTGTTTTGTTATGTTCTGAAGGATATTTTAGCGTATGAGGATTACATCACCTTTTTTGTACACATCCACATCGTCGTAACATTTGGCTTTGATGATGTAGAAATAGGTACCGATGTCGTAGCCTTCGCCATCCCATCCTTTGTTCGGATCGGTGCTTTCAAACACTACATTGCCAAAGCGGTTGGTAATGCGCATGGCGTACTGCGACAAACGGCCCATCATCAACGGACGGAACACATCGTTCTTACCGTCGCCATTAGGTGTAAAGGCGTTTGGCACCATCAGATCTTTACAACAGATATCTGGTTTGATGTACAACGAAGTAGAGTCGATGCAACCATATGGCGTTTCGCCGGTTACACGAATGGTCCAGGGTTGGTTCATGATCACCATACGGCTACCCGCTTCATCATTGTTGTTTACAAAAGCTTCGGCCGGGCTCCAGGTGTATTTTACCGCACCTTCGGCATATACCGCAAAGGTATCTTTGTAACATACTTCGGGGCGGCTTTCGGTCAGTACCATTACCGGAGATGGATGCACGGTAGCAGCATGCGTCACTACTTCTGACATACAAGCACCATTAGAGGTTTGCAGACTTACATTATAGGTACCACCATCTTTCCAGGTCGCTTCATAAGACCTGTTCGATTTTTTAGCCAATCCTGGTTTTCCTTCAAAAGTCCAGCTGTATTGAATACCACTGGCAGGATTACCGCCATTATAATTAACCATCACCTTAGCGCCTTCGCAAGCATCGCTAACGGTAAAGTTTGCATCGGGTCTGAGTTTTACAAATACAGAATCGTAAGCTATTTTGCTGTAGCAACCATTGTCTACCGCTTGTACGGTAATGATTTTGCTACCCGGCTGCGTCCAACCCATCGTCCACGGGCCACGGCCTATTACATCCGCTTTGTCGCTGGCAGTCCAGGTAATTACAGACACTGCAGGCGCGCTAGCCGCGAACTCTACAAGTACAGAATCGCCTGCGCAAACACTATCGCTGCTTATAATCATGGCCGCATCAGGTACAGGTTTCACTTTTACAAGGATAGAGTCTTTAGGACCTTCGCAACCATTCATGACCTGGCTTACATACCATTTAAAGTCGCCCAGTACCATGCTGGATGGTGTAGGCACGCCTGCAAGTAAGGTATTGCTGCTGTTGTACCATTTAAGGGTATTACCTGTGCCAGGCGTAGCATTGAGCGGCGTGGTAGGCAATGTCTGACAATATTCTACCGGGCTTACTACGGTTGGTACCGGTGGCAATGGTTTAATGGTTACCACCAGCGCAGCACGGTCGCTTTCGCAGTTATTGGTAGTGCGTGAAACATACCAGGTATAAGTGCCCGGCACCAGTGTAGAAGGGACAGGGGCTGTAGCGCTGGATGTACCACCGGTAGCCTGTGTATACCACAACAGGTTGGTGCCCGTTGCAGTGAGCGCTACGGCTGTTGCATTCATGCAATAACTGATAGTTGCCACGGTAGGTGGCGTTGGTGTAGTGTTTACCGTTACTGATACAGTACCGCCATTAGAGGTACAACCGTTGATGGTAGCAGTTACCGTATAGGTACCACTTGCCGCAGCGGCAGGGTTGGCGATAGAAGTATTTTGCAGTGTAGAGGTAAAGGTATTCGGCCCCGTCCAGGCATAACTGGCACCGGTAACTGTGGTAGCGGTAAGGCTCAGCACAGTTGCTGGATTGGTGCACAACGGGCTGTTGCTACCCGCAACAGGTGCTGCAGGTTTAGGTTTAACCGTAACGGTAATGCTGTCTCTGTCGCCCTCACAACCATTGATCGTTTGTGATACATACCATTTAAAAGTACCCGCGGTAACAGTCGATGGAGATGGTGTGGTTCCAGAAGCAGTGCCACCCGTAGCAACGGTATACCAATTAAGGGATCCACCGGTTGCAGCGGTAGCACTCAGGTTAAACGCAGCGCTGGCCTGGCATACAGAAACCGGGGTGGTTACTGCCGGCAGCGCAGGTTTGGCTTTAATGGTTACGGTAATGCTGTCTCTATCGCCTTCACAACCATTGATCGTTTGGCTTACATACCATTTATATACACCAGCTGTATTGGTAGATGGTGTAGGTGCTGTGCCCGATGGCGCACCACCGGTTGCGGCGGTATACCAGTTAATGGTGCCACCGGTTGCTGGTGTAGCGACCAGCGCTACTGGTGTTACAAACTGACAGTACGCTACTGGTGTGGTAACAGCAGGTAAAGCTGGCTTGGCTTTAACCGTAACGGTAATGCTATCACGATTGCTTTCGCAACCATTGATGGTTTGGCTCACGTACCATTTATATACACCAGCCGTGCTGGTGGATGGCGTAGGTGCGGTGGCACTGGCCGTACCGCCCGAAGCGGCAGTATACCAACTCAATGTGCCGCCTGGCAATGCCGATGCGGAAAGCACCAGTGGTGTATTAAACTGGCAATAGGAAACCGGAGTGGTTACCAGCGGTAATACAGGTTTGTCAATAATAGTTACGGTTATAGAATCGCGGTCACTTTCGCAACCGGTCAGGCTTTGGCTTACATACCATTTGTACACACCAGGTGTGTTGGTAAGCGGTGTGGGTGCAGTAGCATTGGCGGTACCACCTGTGGCTACAGTATACCAGTTTAAGGCTGCGCCCGTTACAGGAGTAGCATTGAGCGCGGTAGCCACACCATACTGGCAAAAAGTTACCGGCGTAGTTACTACCGGCAATGCAGGTTTGGTGTTCACGGTAACGGTTATGCTATCTCTATCGCCTTCGCAACCATCAATAGTTTGGTTTACATACCATTTATGGATACCCTGCACCGCAGTAGATGGTATAGGCGCAGTAGCATTGGCCGTGCCACCCGTTGCAGCTGTGTACCAATTTAAAGTGCCGCCCGTTGCTGGTGTAGCAATGAGTGCAACCGGAGTCTGAAACTGGCAATACACTACCGGCGTTGTTACCGCAGGCAAAGCCGGTTTGGCTTTAATGGTAACCGTAATACTATCGCGATCGCTTTCGCAACCATTAACAGTTTGACTGATGTACCATTTGTACACACCAGGTGTGGTAGTAGCAGGTGTAGGAGCGCTGGCAACAGCGGTGCCGCCAGTGGCCACCGTATACCAATTAAGCGTACCACCTGGCAATGCAGATGCTACAAGCGCCGCAGCTGTATTGTACTGGCAATAAGAAACAGGAGTGGTTACCAATGGCACCACTGGTTTTTCAATAATGATAACGGTTATAGAATCACGATCGCTTTCGCAACCATCAACCGTTTGGCTTACATACCATTTATATACACCTGGTGTGGTGGTCAATGGTGTAGGTGCTGCGGTATCTCCCAAGCCACCTGTAGCCGAAGGGTACCAGTTCAAAGTACCGCCGGTAGCCCGTGTGGCTGCAAGTGCAGTAGGAACGCTAAACTGGCAGAAAGATACCGGTGTGGTAACAACCGGTATTGCCGGCATTGGTTTAACCGTTACATTTTTTGTAAGGCTATCGATACAACCGTTGCTGCCGGTGGCAATCAGTTTTATGGTATACGTATTTACCGCGGCATAGCTGTGGGTAACATTGGTACCCCCGTCGGTAGCGCCATCGCCCAGCTGCCAGGCATAAGTAGATGTGCCGCCGGGGAGATTGGTTGTATTGGTCAAAACAAAGCTGTTACCAACCAGGCACTGCGCAGAATCTGACACCTGGAATCCCATAGTTGGTTTAGGCTTGATGACAACTTGTTTGGTAATACTGTCTTTACAACCAGCGGCATTACTCACCACCAGTTTTATATTGTAGGTATTGGGCGTAGCATATACTTTAGCTGGTGTGGCCCCGGTAGCGGTGGTACCATCGCCCATATTCCAGTTGTAGGTAGTAGCGCCAAAACTCTGGTTGGTAATGGTTATGCCCTCATCTTCGCAATAAGAAGCGGGCGTTAAAGTAAAGGCTGGCGTTACCCCTTGCTGTATATTACCCAGTGCAATGGTATCCAGTACACTCGCCTGGTCGCAGGCATCCAGCAAAATATTGCCATCAGCACCACTCTTCAAATACAGTGTATAACTTCCTGCTATTACGATAGGCGTATTCAAGGTAAGTACCAGCGAATCGCTGAGGCCTGAGGTACAGGTTGCTGTAGCTGCTGTAATGCTATACGCTGCAGCGCCAGTGATGCTAAAGTCGCTACCATTGGCGGCAAGACTGGTGCACTTGATTTTGCGGCTCAGCTTTACACCCAGCCTGCGTGGATTACAGGCCTCTTTAAATACACCTGTTATAACCGCAGGAGGATTGGACCCCACCGTAAATCCAATATTGTTGCCTGTGGCAAACGGGTCGCCGCACACATCCAGGAGCGAGTTGCCATCGGTACCTGTTTTTACATGTAAGGTATACGAACCATATGCCAGACCTGCAGGCATGGTTACTTTTATCTTATTGGTAAAGCTGGCGCTTCCGCAACCTACGCCAGCAGCAGCGGGTACTGCAATATTACCCGGCATCAGGTAAAAATCAGATCCGTTGGCTGCAATAGAGCTGCACTCTACACTACGGTCTATATCTGCTTCTACATAATAATTACTACAGGTGGCATCTATACCGCTAAAGGTCATAGCAGGCGCCGTGCCCGGACCGCAACTGCCACCGGTAAAGGCTAAGGAATAACCACTAACCGTATTGTCGTAATGGCTTACGCATAAAGCAATGGTCATGCCCGGCGTTACCGGAATAAGGGCGTTGGTATTGGGGCCATTGGCACCATTATTATTACCGGTACCTGTGGGGGTAGCTCCGGTAATACCGGTATAACCGCTGTAGTTACAGCTCAATACCGGGGCATTGGTAAAAACACTACTGGCCGGAAGGCCGGTAATATTCATAGCCACAAAATCGTAATCATCGCCCAGGTTATTGGGGGTAATGGTAAATCCAATATTTCCGGTACAGTTCACTGTAAAAATATACCAGTAAGGATTTCTTGCGCCGGCGGCGAGGCAGTTACCTCCGGGAAAGCCCGGACCGTTGTAGCTGGGCACCACACCTTGCGTAAGTGTAGAACCATTAGCACAGACACTGAGGCCTGACTGCGGGGTTTGCCCGTTAATTTGGGCGTGGACATAAGAATGGCAGGCCATCCAGGCTAGGAAGAGCGTAAAAATTCTTTTCATATGTGGTGGATGTCATGTGTACAGCGTAAACACCTGCATGTTGCGGAACAGACGTTTACTTCACAAATAACAAACGAAAATACTCTGAATGATTGTTAGATCATAATAGTAATATCAAATAATAACACACTTATTATATTGACAAAACTAATATAACAATTATATGATATTTATTTATACCTATGAGATGGTTACCTCTACACACGACAGACATAATTCAGGGTAATATATCTTCCATAATGGAATAAACGCCTGATACAATGCAACATGTTATTGACATTGCCCGTCAAAACGGGATGAGGATGTAAATAGAAAAGCCGCTCCCAACGGAGCGGCTTTCTGGTGGATACACCACTATTATATATGGTCTGCTTGCGCAGTGCGGATTAATAATCCATACCACCCATACCAGGACCACCTGGCATTGCAGGCTCATCTTTCTTAGGTTTGTCTGCGATTACACATTCGGTAGTCAGCATCATACCAGCGATAGAAGCAGCGTTTTCCAGTGCTACACGCGCTACTTTAGTAGGATCGATTACACCCGCAGCCAGCAGGTTTTCGAACACTTCGGTACGGGCGTTGAAACCGAAATCAGAAGTACCTTCTTTTACACGCTGAACAATGATAGAACCTTCGATACCAGCATTGGCAGCAATGGTACGCAGTGGCTCTTCCAGTGAACGGCGAACGATAGCGATACCGGTGTTTTCATCGGCATTGATACCTTTCAGGTTGTCCAGGGAAGCTACAGCGCGGATAAACGCAGTACCACCACCAGGAACGATACCTTCTTCTACAGCAGCACGGGTTGCGTGCAGGGCATCATCTACGCGGTCTTTCTTCTCTTTCATTTCTACTTCGGTAGCAGCGCCTACGTTCAGTACAGCTACACCACCACTCAGTTTCGCCAGGCGCTCCTGCAGTTTTTCGCGATCGTAATCGCTGGTAGTAGATTCGATCTGACCTTTAATTTGGTTGATGCGGGCAGTAATACCATCTTTTTCACCTTTACCACCTACGATAACGGTGTTGTCTTTGGTGATGGTAATGCTTTCTGCACGGCCCAGGTAAGTGAGGTCGGCAGCATCCAGTTTATAACCTTGCTCTTCGCTGATTACGATACCACCGGTAAGTACGGCGATGTCCTGCAGCATTTCTTTACGACGGTCGCCAAAACCAGGTGCTTTTACAGCAGCGATTTTCAGTGAACCACGCAGGCGGTTTACCACCAGGGTAGCCAGCGCTTCGCCTTCCAGGTCTTCTGCAATGATGAGCATAGAACCACCGGCTTGTACCAGTTTCTCCAGCAGACCCAGGATATCTTTCATAGAACTGATCTTCTTATCGTAGATCAGGATGTAAGGGTTGCTCAGCTCGCACTCCATTTTATCGGGGTTGGTTACAAAGTAAGGAGAGATGTAACCACGGTCGAACTGCATACCTTCTACTACTTCTACAGTAGTTTCGGTACCTTTTGCTTCTTCTACGGTAATAACGCCGTCTTTACCCACTTTGGCCATAGCCTGGGCAATGAGCTTACCGATTTCGTTATCGTTATTGGCAGAGATAGAGGCTACCTGCTCAATTTTAGTATTGTCGTTACCTACAGTCTGAGACTGAGACTTCAGGTTTTCAACCACAGCGATCACCGCTTTGTCTACACCACGCTTCAGGTCCATTGGATTGGCGCCTGCAGCAACGTTTTTCAAACCTTCGGTAATGATAGACTGAGCCAGAACGGTAGCGGTAGTAGTACCATCACCAGCAATATCTGCGGTTTTAGAAGCTACTTCTTTCACCATCTGGGCACCCATATTTTCGATAGGGTCTTCCAGTTCAATTTCTTTAGCTACAGATACACCATCTTTAGTAACAGAAGGTGCACCGAATTTTTTCTCGATTACTACGTTACGACCTTTAGGGCCCAGGGTTACTTTTACCGCGTTAGCCAGGGTATCTACACCCTTCTTCATTTTATTGCGGGCTTCGATATCGAAATAGATCACTTTTGCCATAAACTGAGAATTTGAGAATTTTAATAGTTAATTGGGGATTCGGGATTCAGCATCCGTTGATTAAACAATCGCCAGGATGTCACTTTCACGCATGATCAGGAACTCATCGCCTTCTACGCTGATTTCGGTTCCTGCATATTTACCATACAATACAGTATCGCCGGCTTTTACGGACATTGGTTCGTCTTTTTTACCAGGGCCAGCGGCTACTACAATACCTTTCTGGGGTTTTTCTTTAGCAGTATCAGGGATGATGATACCACCTAAAGTTTTTTCTTCGGCCTGAGCAGGCTTAACAATCACACGGTCGTGCAGCGGTTGAATGTTTACGTTTGCCATAGTATTATGCGGTTTTTAAGAATTTACATTTTAATGCTTCTCTCTCCTTTCCTCATTTTACGTGCCAAATCGTCGGTCGTGAAAAATTGACAGTACAGATCTGCCCTGTACGCTGCCTTACGCCAGATTTTCATTTTGGCATACGTTTGTTTTTCACAAATTGTCAGATTCCCCTTTGGGAATAGTCATTATTGACAATGCTAAAACATATACAATATTTTGACATTCAATATCTTGCACAGCCACTATGTTTTGCAGAAAATAAAACTACCTTTGCAACACTTTTTTTTCACCCAAAACAAAGAATATAGCTATGAGCAATACTGTTTTTGAGCTGATGCAGCAAATGGGTCACGAACAACTGGTTTTCTGTCACGATCCGCATACTGGTTTAAACGCTATCATAGGTATACATAATACAACTTTAGGTCCTGCTTTGGGCGGTACACGTCTGTGGGCTTACCAATCACACGAAGATGCTATCATTGATGCCCTGCGTCTTTCGCGCGGCATGACTTATAAAGCAGCAATCTCGGGTTTAAACCTGGGTGGTGGTAAAGCAGTGATCATTGCCGATCCTTCTATGAAGAGTGAAGCACTGTGGCGCCGTTACGGTAAGTTTGTTAACTCCCTGAACGGTAAATACATTACTGCCGAAGATGTGAACACTTCTGCCAAAGACATGGAGTACATCTCTATGGAAACCAAACATGTAACCGGTATTCCTGAGTACATGGGCGGCAGCGGCGATCCTTCTCCTTTTACCGCTTACGGTGTATTTACAGGTATGAAAGCAGCAGCCGGCAAGCGCTGGGGCAGCGACAGCCTGGAAGGTAAAAAGATCCTGGTTCAAGGTGTAGGCCACGTGGGCCAGTACCTAGTGGGTCACCTCACCAAAGCCGGTGCTAAGGTATATATTACCGACATCAACGAAACCCGCATCAAAGAAACAACCGACCAATTTAAGGTAGAAGTGGTTTCCGGAGATAAAATGTGGGATCTGGATATTGATATTTACGCGCCTTGCGCACTGGGTGCTACGGTAAATACCGACAGCATCAATAAAATGAAATGCTCTGTAATTGCAGGTGCGGCCAACAACCAGCTGCAGGACGAAGACATACATGGTAAAATGCTGATCGAAAAAGGCATTATCTATGCGCCCGACTTCCTGATCAATGCCGGTGGTCTCATTAACGTAAGCGCCGAAATCGATGGTTACAACCGCGAGCGCGTGATGGGCAATACAGAGAAAATCTACGATCGTACGCTGGAAATCTTTGCCCTGGCAGAGAAAGACAACCTGACCAACCAGGCTGCTGCGATTAAACTGGCCGAACAGCGCATTCAGGCTATCGCCAATGTAAAATCAAGGTTATAACAGGACGTGAGTCTTATTATATATATGGGTTAGTAGGTAGAACGCTCCGCTTTGTCGGGGCGTTTTGCTTTTACGCCGGGCCTTCGACAACTTCGACAAGCTCAGTTACCGAAGGGAGGTCCGAGAGCCATATCCCGCTGATTGCGCAGATCTCTGATTTTCAAATCCTTACTGAGACCTGACAGGTCTCAGTATTCAATTCTTATTATACCGGTAATGTCCAATAATTTTATAGTCAAACAGGCAATCTGCCAGCACCTGCCCTGCCCCTATATTGTGTACGATCTGGTACCTTTCCTGGCCTGCAGCCTTCCGGCTCACCACCATGCCGATATGTGGAATATTGCCTTTCAGGCTCCAGCACACCACATCACCCGGTTTGTAATCCCTGGCATTGTCCGTAATAGGTAGCGATGCGTTGTGCCGTTCAAAAAAAGCCATCAGGTTGGGCACCCTGCGGTGGTCAATATTTTTGTCGGTAGTCTTTAGGCCCCATTTTTTCGGATAAGCAGCAAAATTCCGGGCCATATCTTCATGTACTTCCTTTTGGAGGTCTATCCCCATTTTGCGGTAAGCCCTGATTACCACATCGGTACAAACGCCTTTGCCGGTTGGCACATCTCCATTGGGATAAGGAATGGTAAAATACTGCGGGTCATACTTTACTTGTTGTGCCGTAAGTTCCACTGCCGAAGCAGATAACTTCGTAAAAAAGTCTTTCTCCGCAAAAGCGGTACAATGCACTGCAATGCAGAGCACGACTGTCCATACATACTTCATAAACCGATTTGGTATTAGTTATTCAAAGCTTACCATTCAATTTAAGTATATCGACAACCCCAAACAGGAAAAGCGCGTTAATCTTTTCACAAAGTGCAGGAAACCCGGGATAGCCATTCACAATCATTTTGACAACTTTTTCAGTATACATTCGATATTTCGACCTATCTTTGCCCTCCATTTAAAAAATTCAGGTTCTTAATTTATGATCAGCAGAAGAAACATCCGGGTAAAGGTTATGCAAGCCCTTTACGCGCTCGAGACGCACGAAAAACCTTTAAAACCAGGTCAGGCACAACAGTTGCTCAAAGAGAAAATTGATCAGTCTACAGAACTATTTACATTCCTCATTCATTTATTAACGCAAGTAGCCCGTTATGCGGAGATCGATTCCAATAACCGTGCATCTAAATACCTGCCTACCCCAGAGGATCTGAATGTAAACATTAAAATTGCAGGTAACAGCTTTATCTGGGATAACATCCTGAGCAACAACACTTTTAACGAAAGAGTAAAGAGTGCTAAACTCAACGCGACCGATACCCAGGATTTTGTTAAAAAACTATACGGTCAAATGGCCAAAACGCCTGAGTATATCGAGTATATCGAAGACCAGCAGCGCGACAATAAAAAAGAAAAAGCCATCATCCAGTTTATTTTCCGCAACCTGATGCTGGAAAACGAACTGTTCCTGGACTTTATGGACGAGCAACGCTCCAACTGGGAAGATGATAAAGAGATGATGATCATGCTGATGGATAATTTTATCAGCAAACCAAACGGATACAATTTCCTCCAGATGGTATCTTCCGAAAAAATGGAATTTGCCCGTACCCTGCTCAGCACGGTACATAGCAAATCGGATTACTGCCTGGAACTGATTACCCCCAAACTGCAAAACTGGGATCCTGAGCGTATTGCCGCTATCGATATGCTGCTGCTCAAAATGGGCGTATGCGAATTCCTGTATTTTGAGACCATTCCAACTAAGGTAACCATCAACGAATATATTGACCTGGCCAAAATGTACAGCACACCCCAAAGCGGGCAGTTTGTAAACGGCGTACTCGATAATATTCTAAAAGACCTGGTAAAAGAAGATAAAATCAGAAAAACAGAAAGAGCGTAGAATTAAGTAGATTTGCAACTTTCTTTCAATCAGACACTTACCCGAATGAAGAGCGCGGCTATTTTTCTTTTTTGTGGCATAGCATTATGGAGTTGCAGTAGTCCCCAACAGGAACCTGCCACTACGATGCGCAACCCTGCCGATACAAGTACCAACGGATTTGATGCCAACCTGGTAAACAACCCGCGTACCGCAGATGGTGATGCCGATCTTTCTGTGCTGGGCAATATGATCTTTACCGATACCCTGCACGATTTTGGCACCATTCACGAAGGAGAGCTGGTAGAATACAATTTCAAGTTCAAAAACACAGGTAAGCGCAACCTTATCATTAACTCAGCAATGGGTTCCTGCGGTTGCACCGTGCCTGAATATCCTAAGAAACCGATTAAACCCGGCGAAGAGGAATACATCAAGGTAAAATTTGACAGTAAAGGCCGCACCGGCCACCAGGATAAAACCGTAACGGTAAACACCAACGGCAATCCCGGCACAGTTTATTTGTTTATCAAGGGCGAAGTAAAGTAACTTTGCGGAGTCCGACCATTTTGTAAATCTTAATAATCCGTATAATCATGAACAATTTAGTGTTATTACAAGCCGCAGCGCAGGGTGCAGGTTACATGCAATTGCTGCTCTTGGGTGGTATGGTAGTGGTAATGTATTTCTTTATGTTCCGCCCTCAGATGAAACGTGCCAAACTGCAAAAACAATTTGGTGCCGAAATCAAAACCGGTGACCGTATCGTTACTATGGCTGGTATTCACGGCCGTATTACCAAAATCAACGAAGATGGTACCATGCAACTGGAAATTGACCGCAACAGCTTTATGACCGTTGAACGTTCTGCCATTTCTATGGAAATGACCCAGGCCCTGCAAAAAAGACTGGGTGCTGCTACAACTACTGCTTAAGCTATAGCACAATATCACGATACAATAAATGCCCTGGCTTTATGCCGGGGTATTTTTTTGCCTTCGACAGGCCTGTCCCGCACGTGCGGGGCTCAGCCATCTGAAAGAGAAATCAATTGATGTGAGAGGTAAAAAGTCAAAGGTGAAAGAGGGATTATCCTTCTGCTTCGGATTCTCTCTTGTGAATGGTGAATAGCCAATCGTGAAAAGTAATTCGTTGAATCTCACATCCGCCGTGTTTCCGTGAGAGATAATTCTCTCATGAGATCCCGCTTCAGTCTCCTACGTCGACTGTGCAGGATGACAGCTGTTTCTCTTTGCGCCTCTACTCCCTTGCGTCTCTGCGTGAAACTTGTATTCGCTGCGTCCCCGCATGGGCGGGACAAGCTGCTGGTGCGCCGTGAGAGATAATTCTCTCATGAGATCCTGCTTCAGTCTCCTGCGTCGACTGTGCAGGATGACAGTTGTTTCTCTTTGCGCCTCTACACCCTTGCGTCTCTGCGTGAAACTTGTATTCGCCGTGTCCCCGCATGGGCGGGACAAGCTGCTGTGTCGCTGTGAGAGATAATTCTATCATGAGATCCTGCTTCAGTCTCCTACGTCGACTGTGCAGGATGACAGCTGTTTCTCTTTGCGCCTCTACTCCCTTGCGTCTCTGCGTGAAACCCACTCGCGTCGATCCGCTGTGTCGCTGTGAGCCTCATTGCTTTGCGCCATTATCTTCTCTGTGTCCTTGCATGAAACTTGTATTCGCCGTGCCCCGCATGGGCGGGACAAGCTGCTGCTGCGCCGTGAGATACAATTCTATCCTGTCATCCTGCTTCAGTCTCCTACGTCGACTGTGCGGGATGACAGCTGTTTCTCTTTGCACCCTTGTGTCTCTGCGTGAAACTTGTATTCGCTGTGCCCCCGCATGGGCGGGACAAGCTGCTGTGCCGCTGCGAGAAAACATATTAATCCAATTATCCGCCTTATTTTTATACCATCCTTAAAACAGTATTCATGTTAAAAGTGGGCATCACCGGCGGCATCGGCTCTGGCAAAAGCACCGTATGCAAAGTATTTGAAACACTGGGCATCCCGGTTTTTTATGCCGATGAAGTGGCCCGCAACATTATGAATACCGATGAAGCGTTGAAACTGGCTATCCAGCAACAATTTGGAACCGATACCTATACCAACGGCCAGGTAAACCGCAAACGCTTATCAGAACTCGTGTTTAACAATCCCGGGAAACTGGCCCTGCTCAACAGCCTCGTACATCCCGCCACCATTAAAGCCGGCAACGATTGGGCTGCCGCGCAAACCTCGCCCTATACCTTAAAAGAAGCAGCCATTTTATTTGAAAGTGGTTCGTGGAAAGCGCTCGACAAGATCATTGGCGTATCTGCACCGGAAGAGATCCGTTTAAAACGTACGATGCAGCGCGATAATATTACCGCAGAAGAGGTTAAAAGCCGCATGCAGCGCCAGATGGACGAGACCGAAAAAATGAACCGCTGCGATTTCGTCATTATAAACGACGATACCACAGCGGTTATTCAGCAGGTACTTGAGCTGCACCAGCAATTATTGCAACTGAGCCACGGGTTGTAACAGGCCCAGCGTATCTTTCATTCTTTGTACGGCTTTCTCCAGGTTTTCCATAGAAGTAGCATATGATAAACGGATGCAGTTGCCATCGCCAAAGGCATCGCCCTGCACCGTCGTTACCAATCCTTTGTGCAGCAGGTAAATGCTCATGTCCTGTGCATTGTTAATGGTGGTTTCCCCATCCGACATGCCAAAGAACGCGCTCACATCGGGGAACACATAAAACGCACCTTGCGGATTATTCAGTTTCATACCCGGTATAGCATTCAGCTTTTCCAGTACAAAATCGCGGCGTACTTCATACGCTTTTTGCATTTCCATAGACGGGCCATTATCGCTCAGCAATGCCGTAATGGCCGCACGTTGCGTAATAGAATTGGCACCGGAAGTAAACTGGCTTTGCAGTTTTTCGCAAGCGGTAATCAATTCTTTAGCGCCAGCTATGTAACCCAGTCTCCAACCGGTCATAGCGTAACCTTTAGACATACCATTCACAATCACAGTGCGCTCCTGCATACCCTCAAACTGGGCTATACTTTCGTGTTTACCTATAAAATTGATGTATTCGTAAATCTCATCAGACAATACCGTTACCTGCGGATGACGCAGAAAAACATCGGCCAGTCCTTTCAGCTCTTCTTTATTATATACCGAACCGGTAGGATTACAAGGCGAGGAAAAAATAAATAATCGTGTATTTGGGGTAATAGCCGCTTCGAGTTGTTCGGGGGTAATCTTAAAATCGTTTTCGATACCGCCCCTTACAAAAACCGGTGTACCACCCGCCAGGCGCACCAGGTCGGAGTAGGTAACCCAGTAAGGCGTAGGAATGACCACTTCATCGCCCTCCTCTACCAGGCAAAGGATCACATTGGCCAACGATTGTTTGGCGCCGGTGCTTACCAACACCTGCTCTGGCGTATATTCCAGGTTGTTATCTCTTTTAAATTTTTCGCAGATGGCTTTGCGCAGTTCAGGAAATCCGGCTACTGGCGGGTATTTGGTGTACCCCTCATCTATAGCTGCAACGGCTGCCAGGGAAATGTGTGCCGGGGTAGCAAAATCGGGCTCACCCAGGCTAAGGTCTACCACGTCGAGGCCTTTGGCCTTCAGTTCGCGGCTCATTTTAGCCATCTTAATGGTCTGGGGCTCAGCAATCGTGTTTAAGCGTTGTGCCAGTTTCATATAGTAATATTTGTAACCCTTAACCCTTGCCCTGCTTATGCTGCAGCTGATGCGGCCTTTGGCAGGCTCACCTGCCTTTACACGGGCAAAGGGGCAAAAAACAAAAGTAACAAAAAAACAATCCGGCAATTAGATATTTTCTCCTTGTAAATCAGTGACTTTTTACTATTTTGGTCAGCCTGTAAATACATGAATTTGTCGAATTAAATTCTATCTTTGCAGACTTATAAAAAATTTGTACAATAAATCAAAACAAGTATGCAGCTTAAAGGACTGGTAAAATTTTTTACTGCAGCGTTAATCCTGATTTCGCTTTACCAATTATCCTTTACCTGGGTAGCCAAAAACTTTGAAGGAAAAGCAAAGGGCCAGGCCGAGAAGTGGGTTAAAGCCAACAGTTCTCAGTTAACCGGAGTAGAGTTTGACAATGCGGTAAAAAACCGTCAGCAGGAAATCCTGGACAGTTTATCAGGGACCAGCATTTACAACATTCCGTTACTGAAAAAGTACACCTATCAGGAAGTGAAAGAACAGGAACTGAACCTGGGTCTGGATCTACAAGGGGGTATGAACGTAACGTTGGAAGTGAGTCTGGATGACCTGATCAGAAACATGAGCAACAACCCGAAAGACGCGGCGCTGAACGCGGCGATTGCTGAGGCCGACAAAATGAAAGCCAGCAGTCAGTCCGATTTCGTGACCCTCTTTGGTAATGCTTATCAGAGAATGAATCCTAATGCGAAGCTTGCTTCACTGTTTGCCAATGCCAACCGTAAAGACATTACTTTCAACTCTTCAAACAGCGAAGTGCTGGCCGTTATGGGCCGCGAAGCCAAAGATGCGATCAAACGTACTTACAACGTACTGCTGACCCGTATCGACAAATTTGGTGTAGCACAACCAAGCATCAACCTAGATGAAAACAAAGGTATCATTACAGTAGAGCTGGCAGGTGTAAGCAATCCGGAAAGGGTTCGTAAATACCTGCAATCCACTGCAAAACTTGAGTTCTGGGAAGTTTGGGAAAACAACCAGCAAATGGTGCAGCACATTGTAGACGCCGACAAAGCATTGAAAGCGTCTCTGGGCGGCAAACCGCTGGAGCCTGTTACTGCTGCTCCCGGAAAAGATTCTATCGCTATTGCCAAAGCCGATTCTACAGGCAAAATTGATACCGCTATTGTAGCTGCCACTGGCGCTGCCGGCGATACTGTGAGCCTGCTGAACCGTACTGCGCAAACTACTGCCGCTGCTACCGGTACAGACAGCAACGCGCTGAAAGCTGCCAAAGCAGAGCAGGAAAACCCGCTGCTGAGCATCATTCAGATGGCGGTAAACTATCAGTCCGGCGAAGTAGCGCAAGTGCCTTACATCGCTTATGTACTGCCTAAAGACACGCATAAAGTAAACCAATACCTGCAGAGCGATGCGGTTCGTAACGTATTCCCTAAAAACGTAAAATTCGTTTACGGTGGTGTGGAAGGTGTTAAGAAAAACGACCGTAATGCCCCTGTTGCGTTATACGCTATCAAAACCGTTCCGGGTTCTGAACTGCCCCGTCTGGAAGGTGACCGTGTTGTAGAAGCCCGTCAGGACTTTGACATGAACGGCCGTCCCGAAATTTCCATGACCATGAACAGTCAGGGTGCCCGCGAATGGCAGAAACTGACCGGTCAGAACATCGGTAAATACATTGCAATCGTACTGGATGACGTAGTATACTCTGCTCCCCGTGTAAACGATGAGATCAGCGGCGGACGTTCTTCCATCACCGGTAGCTACAGTGTAGAAGAAGCCCAGGATATGGCTAATATCCTGAAATCTGGTAAACTGCCTGCTCCTGCGCAGATCGTTCAGGAACAAGTAGTAGGCCCTACCCTCGGTAAAGAATCCATTGAAGGTGGTATGAAATCTTTCGGTATCTCCTTCCTGGTAATCTTTGTACTGATGCTGCTGTATTACAACTCTGCAGGATGGGTGGCTAACATTGCCCTGATCCTTAACCTGTTATTTACCGTAGGTGTACTGAGCGCCCTGGGTGCTACCCTTACCATGCCTGGTATCGCCGGTCTGGTACTCACCATCGGTATGGCAGTAGATACCAACGTAATTATCTTTGAACGTATTAAAGATGAACTCGACAGAGGTAAATCATACGGGCAGGCAATTATTGATGGTTATAAACACGCGATGGCGCCTGTACTGGATGCCCACGTTACCACTTTGCTGACGGCTGTAATCCTGTTCTACTTTGGTCTGGGTCCTGTACTGGGCTTCGCTACCACACAGATACTGGGTATCCTGCTGTCATTGTTCTGCGGTATCCTGGTATCCCGTCTGGTAACCGACATCTGGACTAAGAAAAACCGTCACTTCGAGTACTTTACTCCGCTGTCACGCAGAATTTTCCATAAAGCCAACTTCAAGTTCATTGAGAACAGGAAGATCGCTTATATGATCTCTGCTGTGGTAATGGTTGCAGGTATCGCTTCTTTCATCCACGGCTTCAACGAAGGTGTTGATTTCAGTGGTGGACGCAGCTACACTATCCGTTTCGACCAGCCTGTTAAAACAGATGCGGTTCGTCAGGGTCTGCAAAAACACCTGGAAGAGTTCCCGATCGTAAAAACCATCGGTAACAGCAACCAGCTGAACATTACCACTACCTACCTCATTACCCAAACCGGTAAAGACGTAGACCAGAAAGTAGAAACCGCTGTGTTTGAAGGTTTGAAAGCAGAAGGCCTCATTCCAAACACGGTAGATTACGCTACATTCGATACCAAATACAAAATGAGCTCTCAGACGGTATTGCCTACCATCTCTGATGACCTGAAAGCAGGTGCCGTAAAAGCTACCCTGCTCTCCCTGCTCGCTATTTTCGTATACATCTTTATCCGTTTCCGCAGATGGCAGTACTCAGTGGGTACCATCTTCTCACTGCTGCACGACGTTATGGTAACCCTTGCGGTGTTCTCTTTCCTGAAAGACATCGTACCGTTTGCCCTGGAAATTGACCAGCACTTTATCGCCGCGATCCTTACCGTTATCGGTTTCTCTATGAACGATACCGTAATCGTATTCGACCGTGTGCGTGAAAACTTCCGCCTGATGCCAGGTGCAAGCAAAGCGCAGGTAATCAACAAATCGATCAACGAAACCCTGAGCCGTACCATTATGACGTCGCTCACCGTGTTCCTCACCATCCTGATCCTGTTTATCTTTGGTGGTGAAGTAACCCGCGGTTTCGCCTTCGCAATGCTGATTGGTGTTATCACCGGTACTTACTCTTCTATCTTTGTTGCCGCACCAGTGCTGGTAGACATGGACAAAGGCGATAAACTTGCCCAGGAAGAAGACAAAGCCGAAAGAATTAAAGAACTGAAGAAAATGGCCTAAGCCACTCCTTCTTTTCCATAATACAGAAACCCCGGACCCAACAATCCGGGGTTTTCTTTTGCCCTTTACCCACCGGCATTTCTGCCATTTTTTGCAGCGGGTCTCTTTTTATACGCCTATTATTTCGTTATATTTAATAAGCCTAAACCTAACCACCACATGGATTACAAAGCGCTTCTTCTCAAGGCCGAAACCTACGTTAGCCAATATTTTGCAGATGCCACCGATAACCGGCTGGTATACCACAACCTGCAACATACCCAACGGGTGGTACGTTCGGCTATGGAAATAGCCGATCACTTTCAGCTTAGCGACCGCGACTATTGCATGGTGGTGCTCGCTGCATGGTTTCACGATACCGGTTATTTTATTGAACCCACAGCACATGAGCTAAAAGGCGCGGAATTAGCCGCAAATTTCCTGCGTGAGCAAGGTGCAGAAACCACAGATATTGATACCGTAACCGGCTGCATACTGGCCACCAAACTGCCACAATCGCCGCACAACCTGCTCGAAGAAATGGTTTGCGATGCCGATCTGTACCACCTGGGCACCGACGAGTTTAACGATGGCAACAAACTGCTGCGCGAAGAACAGGAAGCCATAAGGGGCGAAAAAATAAACAAAGAAAAATGGCGCGAAGGCACCATCAAATTACTGGAGCACCACCGCTACCACACCGATTATGCCCGCATGCTGCTGCAGGATAAAAAGCAGAAACACCTCGATAAACTGAAACGTAAATCGGCTGAGCACGAAGCGCAGGCAACCCAACCGCCCATCATTCCCAAAACTGTAGCCCCTGCTGAGCCGGAAGCAACGCACGACGGCAAAAAAGATAAGAACAAACCCGACCGGGGCATCGAAACCATGTTTCGCATTACCTCCAACAACAACCAGCGCCTGAGCGATATGGCCGATAACAAGGCCCATATCATGATCACGGTTAACTCCATTATCCTCTCGGCCATCATTAGTCTGTTGCTGGGTAAGATTGGCAAGCAGGAATACCTGGCCATCCCCACCTACCTTATTCTGGCTGTAAGTGTAACCACTATTATATTTTCGATCCTGGCCACCCGGCCGTCTTTGCCCTCCGGGAAGTTTACCCAGCAGGACATTGCCGATAAAAAAGTGAACCTGCTGTTTTTTGGCAATTTCTATAAAATGGACCTCGACCGATATGCCGAAGGCATGTGGAAAGTAATGGGCGATAAGGATTTTCTGTATGGCTCGCTTATCAAAGATGTGTATTTCCAGGGCGTGGTACTGGGCCGCAAATACCGGCTGCTGCGCATTTCTTACAACGTGTTTATGTTTGGCCTTATTCTTTCCGTACTGGCTTTTGTGGTGGCATCGTTAATCAACAATCACTGAACCTTTATTTCCATAACCTGTGACCCATACCCCCATTACCAACCGCGATATCAGCTGGCTCGCCTTTAACGAACGGGTGCTGCTCGAAGCAGCCAAACCCGATGTGCCTGTGATGGAGCGGTTTAATTTTTTGTCTATCTACTCGTCTAACCTCGATGAGTTTTACCGGGTGCGCATGCCAGCCATCATGGCCCTGCACCAATTGAATGCCGCACCGGAACAAAACCTGCTCCATGCCGTAAACGATACCATAAGCAACCAGCTGCAACTCTTTGGCGACATTCTGCGTACCGAACTATTGCCGCAACTGCAAGCGCAGCATATCGCCTTCCTGTACCACCAACCCCTACCCAATGCGCTTCGCGAGCAGGTTACAACCTATTTTCTTACCCGTGTGGCCGCTTATATACAAGTATTGGCATTGGATGAACAACCAGGTTTTTTCCCGGAAAACAATAAGATATACCTCGCCGTGGTAACAGAACAAAACCACCACGAAAAGATTTACATCATTAATATACCCGCAGAGGAATGCGGCCGTTTCTATTCCGAAACGCAGGCTGGCACACAATACATCCTTTGCCTCGACGATATTATACGAGAAGCCCTGCCCTTGATTTTACCTGATGTGGAGATCAAGGGAAGCTATAGTTTTAAGATTACCCGCGATGCCGAGCTCGACCTTGAAGACGATTTTAAAGGAGATATAGCCGAGCAGATAGAACAGCAGATAGCCCGCCGCGATTTTGGCCTGGCCACCCGCCTGCTATACGATGCAGCACTACCTGTAACGCAACGCCAGTACCTCACCCGGGCTTTTCATATCGAAAATGCCATGCAGGTAGAAGGTGGCCGGTACCATAACCTCAAGGACCTGCGGGAGCTACCCATTAAAAACGAACATGCGCATTACATCAAATGGCCGCCAGCACAATATCCTATCAAAGCGGCATCGGTGTATGAAGCCGCTTGCGTGCACGATATTTTGCTGAATGTCCCCTACCAGGGTTACGATACCCTGATCCGGTTTTTCAGCGAAGCCGCTTTTAGCCAAGAGGTTACCGAAATATACATCACCGTATACCGCATTGCCGGAGACAGTTTAATAGCCAATGCCTTGTGCAGTGCTGCCCGCAATGGCAAAAAAGTAACGGTGTTTGTAGAGCTGCAGGCCCGGTTCGATGAGGCCAACAATATACGCTGGGCCAAGAAACTGAAAGCCGCCGGGGTTACCATTATTTACAGCATTCCGGGGTTAAAAGTACATGCCAAAGTGGCCCTGGTTAAACGGCGCATCAATGGCCGCACCCATTATTCCGGTGTATTCTCTACAGGCAATTTCAACGAAAGCACCGCCCGTTTTTATACCGATCATATTCTCATTACCACACATAAAGCATTGCTGCGCGAGCTGGAGCTGCTCTTCATCTTCCTGGGCAAAAGACGCAAGCCTCTGCCGGGCAATAACTTTGATCCGCAGCATTTACTGGTGGCCCAGTTTAACCTGCAATCTGCATTTTTAAAACTAATAGACCAGGAGATCGACAATGCCCGCAAAGGGCTGCCCGCCCGCATTCACATCAAGCTCAACAACCTCGAAGAAGAGGTAATGATTGCCAAGCTATACGAAGCAGCTGCGGCTGGTGTGCAGGTACACCTGATTGTGCGCAGCATTTGCCGCATTAAACCCGGTGTGCCCAACCTGAGCGAAAACATAACCGTAAAACGCATTGTAGACCGCTACCTCGAGCATGGGCGCATCTTTATTTTTCACAACAACGGTGATGCCAAAGTATACCTCGGCTCTGCCGACTGGATGAACCGGAACATGTACCGGAGAATTGAAGTATGCTTCCCCGTTTATGATGCGGCGCTGCGCGAACAGCTCATGCGCATGATGCAACTGCAATGGCACGATGGCATAAGTGCGGTAAGGATTGGCGGGGATGGCAGCAACCAACCGCTCGAAAACGCTGGTAACGGCACCCGCTCCCAACTAGCGATGTACGAACTTTTTCAATTGGCCCATTATGCGAATGACTAACTTCCTTACGCTTTGCCTGCTGGCATTTGGCGCTTGCAGCGCCACAGAAAAGAAATACGATAGCCCGCCCGGTTACGATTTTAATAAACCAGAGATCCATACCATGCCCGCCGATCTTACCGAAATTTCGGGCATTGCATTTTATCCCGGCCGCCGCGACCGTATGTACGCCATACAGGATGAAGAAGGCAAGCTCTTTGCCTGGGATAATGGTAAGCCGGAAACCATGCAGCACTTACGTTTTGGCAAGCATGGCGATTATGAAGACGTAGCCATCACTACCTCACAGGTTATTGTGCTGGAAAGCAACGGCACCCTGCATATTTTCCCTTATGCCACAGCACAAGGCAATACCGATGTGCAGGCTACTGAATGGAAAGGACTGGTGCCCGAGGGCGAGTATGAAAGTTTGTATGCCAATAATGAGACGCAGGAAATCTACATTGTATGCAAGCAGTGCAAAGCCGATAAAAACACAAATGCAGCCAGTGGTTATGTTTTACAGCTTGATGCACAAGGCATTCCATCACTCAAAAACCATTTCAGCATTCCCATTTCCGGTCCGGCCAAGGGTAAATCGGGCAAGCTGGCGCCATTAAAACTATCGGCCATTACCTTTAACCAGCTTACCGGCGAGTGGTACCTGCTTTCGGGAGTCAATAATTTACTTATTATTGCAGATAAGGAATGGAAAGCCAAACAGACCATTTCGCTGAATCCCTCATTATTTACCCAAGCCGAAGGCATAGCCATAGATATCGATAACAACCTCTACATTTCAAACGAAGCCGGGAGCGCAGCTGCAGGAACGGTGTTGAAGTTCGTGCACAAAAAGCCGTAACTTTTGTTTTATCCTCATTCTAAATGATGCATATGAAGTGTGTAGTGCTTATGATTGGTGTATATGCCTGCTCGTGCCCCCAGGCGCAGTCTCAGAATATGGACATTAGCCTGCTGCGCAAGCTCAACGCGGCTAACCCTGCCTGCGAGCAATTTACCATGCAAACCAGCAATTCGGTGTATTGGGTAGCGCCTACCATTACACTGGGCACACTGGGTTACGGCATTATCAACAAAGACAAAAGGGCTATGCGCAACGGTTTTGAATCGGCGCTCAGCATAGGCATAAGCATGGCGGTATCGGGTGGTGTAAAAGAACTGGTAAACCGCAAACGGCCCGACCAAAGCTACCCCGATGTGATACGCACCTATACTTACACCGATGGCAAGTCTTTTCCGTCGGGGCACACTGCCCTGGCTTTTGCTACCGCTACTACTATGGCGCTTACCTATAAAAAATGGTACATCACCGTTCCCGCATTTGCCTGGGCGGCTGGTGTAGGCTACTCCCGCATGCGGCTGGGCAGGCATTACCCCACCGATGTGGCCGCAGGCGCTTTGGTGGGCGTGGGCAGTGCTTACCTCAGCCATTGGGTAACCCAAAAAATATTCAAGTAGCCAACCTGCTTTTACGATTGCCACCACGCCTATGAACCGATTCTTTACCCTATTCTTACTTTGTCTTTGTTCCGCCGCTGCGCAGGCGCAGGATTCTGTTATAGCCCGCATCATCATGATTGGCGATGCCGGAGAGATAGACACGGCGCAGGCAAGGGTTATACCCGATGCGGCAGATAAAATCCTGCCGGGCAAAACCACCGTTATTTACCTCGGCGATAACATTTACCCCCACGGCATGGGCCTGCCCGATAGCAAAGAAGAAAAACGCACCCAACAGGTACTGCAATCGCAATACCAGCCCATGCGTAAAAAAGGGGCTCCTGTTTATTTCATTCCCGGCAACCACGATTGGGACAGGATGGGGCCCAAAGGACTCGCCAAAATAAAACAGCAATGGGCTTACCTCGAAAACCAGAACGATCCCGGTCTTAAGCTGGTACCGCCCAATGGCTGCCCCGATCCGGTGGCCATACCCGTTTCTGACAGCACGGTCATTATCGCGTTCGACAGCGAATGGTGGCTTATCCCCTTCGATAAAACCAATAATGAAGCAGAGTGCAATTGCAAAAACAGCACCGATGTGGTGCATTCGCTCCAGGAACTGTTTTACCAGAACCGGTACAAAACCATTCTGCTGGCCATGCACCACCCGTTTCAGAGCTATGGCACACACGGTGGTTATTTCTCGCTCAAAGACCATATTTTTCCGCTCACAGCCCTTAAACCTTACCTCTACATTCCCCTGCCGGTTGTAGGCAGTATTTATCCTTTGTTTCGCAGCACTTTTACCAATCCAGAAGACCTGCACCACCCGTTATACAAAGACATGATCCGCAATGTAGACGCGGTGTTTAAAGGCTTTCCCAACCTGGTGCATGTATCGGGGCATGAACATGGCCTGCAACTGATCGACAATAAGGAAAATCATACGTTCCAGGTTGTAAGTGGTGGCGGTGCTAAAGAAAACCATACCATACAAGGCAAGCATTCGCTGTATGGCAAAGCGGGGCAAGGCTATGTGGTGGCAGATGTACTGCCCGGCAATCACCTGCGGTTTACCTTTTACCAATACGAAAAAAAGAACGACAGCATCGTACAGGCGTTCAGCCACGAATGGACCCACACGCCTTATGAACCGCTGGAAAAAGTGGCATACGAAAACATTACCGGCGATAGCATTACCGCCGCGGCCCACCCCGATTACCGCAACGACAGCAGGTTTTACCAATTCATTTTTGGTAAAAACTACCGCAAAGAATGGAGCACACCCGCTACCATGCCTGTTATAAGGGTGTCGGAACTGTATGGTGGCCTAAAACCCAACAAGCTCGGTGGCGGTTTTCAATCTACCTCGCTGCGCATGAAAGACCCTAATGGTAAGGAATATGCGTTGCGCACGGTAGAGAAAAAGCCCGATATGGTAGTGCCTACGCCCTTCCAGGGCACTTTTGTACGCGAGCTGCTGGACGATGCCACGAGCGCGCAGCATCCCTACTCCGCCCTTATTGTACCACCTGTGGCCAAAGCGGTAGGCGTGCCGCACTCCACCCCTATTATTGGACTGGTAGCGCCCGATAAAAACCTGGGCCTGTACCAGAAACTGTTCGAAGGCAAAATAACCCTGCTGGAAGAGCGGGAGCCACTGGGCAAATCCGACAACTTTACCGATGCGCTGAAAGACCTGCAAAAAGACAACGACAACAGTTACGATGCGCAAAATTTCCTCAAAGCCCGTATGATCGATGTATTGTTTGCCGACTGGGACCGTCACGGCGACCAATGGCGCTTTTACAATACCCGCCCCAAAGGCCAGGATAAGTATTTTATAGCCATACCCCGCGATAGGGATATGGTGCTCAATATTACCGAAGGGCTGCTGCCTACGCTCATCAAAAGGTTATTCGTTTTTCCACGGGTATATGGCTTTAGAGGCGATGTAGTGCCCAGCGCCAAATATTACCTCTACAAATCATCGTTCCTTAATGCCCACCCCGCCAGCCAGCTGAGCGATAGCACCTGGATGCGCCTGGCCCATGAGTTTAAAACAGCAGTAACCGACCAGGTTTTAACCACATCGCTGAGCCGCATGCCACGCGAGATTGACAGCATCCGTCACCAAAAGTTGCTGCAACAACTACAGCAGCGCCGCGATGGTATGCCCCAGGCGCTGGAAAAATATTACCGCTTCAGCAACCAGATCTGCGACATCCATACCAGCAACAAAAACGAACTCATTATTGCCGAAGACAGTAAGGGCATAAACGGTACTACCATCACCATTCTCAAAATCAACAAACATGGCCAGCCAGAAGATACGCTGGTACACAAACAATATCCCCGCAGCATTACCCGCGAAATACGCCTGTACACCGGCAAAGGCGATGATAGTGTGGTGGTAAACACGCTGCACTCTACCGTTAAACTCCGCATCATTGGTGGCAAAGGGCATAAAGCCTACAACATTGTCAACAGCAACAAAGCCATCAAACTCTACGACCGCGAGCCGGAAAGTTATTATGGCCAAACCAACCGCCTCAAAAAACACCTCAAAGACGACAGCCTGCAAACGGCTTTTGCCCCGGTTAACCTCTACAATACCGTAATGCCTTTGGTAACGGCTTCCATCAACCCCGATGACGGGCTTTCGCTGGGGCTGGGCGCACAGTTTACCAGGCAAAAAGGTTTCCGGCAGTTGCCCTACAGTTCGCGCCAGTCGGTGGTATTATCACATTCCTTTAGCACCAAAGCCTTTCATGTGAAGTACCAGGGCGAGTGGGTCAATGCCATTGGCAAAGCCAACCTCTTTACACTGGCCAATATTAAAGCGCCCGATAATACCCAAAACTTCTTTGGGCGCGGCAATGAAACCGAATTTGACAAAACCGGTAATTTCCGCAGGTACTACCGCACACGTTTCAACCTCATAGACCTGGCTACAGGCTTACGCTGGTATGGCGGCAAAGGCAGCACCTTTAACATTGGCCCCGCATTGGAATATTACCATTACGATAAAGATGAAAACGATGGCCGGTTTATAACCCAAACCGATCAGATAGGCTCTTACGACAGCGCTTTTGTAGACCAGGAAAAAGTGCATGCCGGCCTGGCGGTGCGCTATACGCTCGACCAGCGCAACGATAAAATACTGCCCTCCTGGGGCACGTATGTAAATGTAGATATGCAGGTCATGACGGGGCTCAATCCCTATTCCCGTTCCTTTATCCGCATCATACCCGAAGTAGCATTGTACAAAAGCCTTAATGCCAAACACACCATTGTGCTGGCCGACCGGTTTGGCGGTGGGGTTTCTTTTGGGCAAACCGCTTTTTACCAGGCCGTTTACCTCGGCGGGCAGGGCAACCTGTATGGCTACCGTTTGTTCCGTTTTGCGGGGCAGCATTCGCTGTACAATAACCTGGAACTGCGTATAGCCCTGGCCGATTTTGGCAACTACATTTTTAAAGGGCAGCTGGGTGTAAATATGTTCTACGATATTGGCCGGGTATGGCAGCAGGGCGAAGTATCGCACAAATGGCACAATGGTGTGGGCGCGGGTGTGTACCTGGCCCCGGCTTCGCTGGTGGTATTCCGGTTTAACCTGGCTTACTCCGAAGAAGGTTGGTACCCCAACTTCAATATGGGATTCCGGTTCTAAAACGCCCGGGAACATCGTAAATTTGAATAGCATCCGATCTACAAATGACGGATACCGATAAACCACAACAGAATGAGAACGCAACGCTTAAGTTTGAGCGCACAACATAATGGTGTGAAACTGAACACAGTAGTTTCGCTGGTGCCCTTTGTTGCCTACCTCGAAACACAGGCCAGCTTTGGCAACAAGGCCCGGAAACACCAGCTGAATTATGTGCTGGACGAGATTAAAAGCATACCCGGCTGGGATGAGGAAATTACCCGCGAAAGGATGAAAGACTTCTCCGAGGTGTTTGAACTCATCTACATCACCCTCTCGGCACCCATTACCGACGATACCGAAGATTTTTGGGCGCTGGCAAGTCCTTTTTCGCTCGATCTGTTTTTTGGCACCAACGCCTTATATACCATACTCGAAGCCAAACAAGGCAGCCTTAAACACGATATTTTTACAGAAGAAGACCTGAGAGAGAAAGAGCGCAACCGCCTGTCTAATATTTACAGCCTCATCCTCAAAGAGTTTTACGGCGTTAATATTACCTTCCGGCAGGAGATGATGCACCAGGTAAAAGATGATGAAACCGGGCTCAACAAATACTATTTCATCGATTACGATTCCCGTTTTGTGCGGGTTACCCATACCGGCACATTGCCCGACATCAACTTTCAGCGCATACGGTTAAAAGAAGATGGCAAGGGCGGCGCACTCGATATGCTGCTGGAGATACTCCCGCTCCGGTTGTTTACTTTCAGCGGTTTTTCGCGCCTCAGCATTAAAGACCAAACCTCAAAATATGTTATCGAGCACATCAAAGATATTATTGTAAACCTGGCACCGGAGCAAATGATCTACGAAGACATTACCGACTCTATTAAAGAATTGCTGGGCAATAATAACCTCGATGTTAGCCTTATGCCGGTCATTAAGGTAAACGGCAGAGTGGTTACCAATTGCATGGAAGGCGCCAATCAGGAGATTAAAGCCACCTGCCAGCGGTATGGCATGGATTTGCAAACCTACTACGATGCTATACAGCGCTATACCGATGAGCCGCAGCTCATTCTCCGCAAGGAAGTAGACCTGGTAGAAGAAAATGAAGAGCCCTTGTTTCTATTGCTGCGGCAAAAAGGGGTAAAAAGCCTGGCCGTGATCCCCATCTTTTTCCAGAAGCAACTGGTGGGCGTTCTCTCTATCTACTCCAACCAGAACGGTGTGCCGGATGAAGCCATGCTGGCCGATCTTAAACCCGCTATTCCGTTGCTGGAACAACTGTTGCAAACCACTATCGATGATTTTAATATTGTGCTGGACAAAACAGTAAAAGAGAAATTCACTTCGCTGCAACCCGCTGTGGAATGGCGTTTTAACGAAGTGGCTTTCGACTACCTGCAACGCAGAAAGAACGATCCCAAAGCGGAGATTAACGAAATATATTTTGAAGAAGTATACCCGCTATACGGCGCAATAGACATTCGCAACTCTACCATCGAGCGCAACAACGCGCTGCGGGCCGATATGGAAATTCAACTGCAACTGCTTTGCAACCTGCTGGAACAACTCCACCAGCAAAAGGGGCTGAACCTCGTAAATGAAATAGCTTACAAAGGCCGCAAATGGCTGGAGCATATTCACGATTTCATTTCATCGGACGATGAAGCCCGGCTGGAGCAGTTTTTTGAGGAGGAAGTAATGCCGCTGCTAGCGCATTTCAGACAAACCAACCCCGATACCGTACCACTGATAGAACGTTATGAAACCGCCACTGGAGCCAATGGCAATACACATATAAACCGCAATGCGCTCGAAGCCTCCCTTCAAATGCTGAACCGGGCCATCAGCAACCTGCTCGACCAGGTAGATATGGAAATACAGCAAACCTACCCCTGCTACTTCGAGAGATACCGTAGCGATGGCATTGAGTACGATATATACATTGGCCAATCCATTACACCACAACAGCCATTTCATGCGCTGTACCTCAAAAATCTAAGGTTGTGGCAAATGAAGTCTATGGCCATTATAGCCAAACTGACCCACGCGTTGCAGGCAGAGCTGCCCCGCAAACTGGAAACCACGCAATTGATTTTTGTACATGCCAATACCATCGACATTAGCTTTAGAACCGATGAGCACCGCTTTGATGTAGAAGGCACCTACAACATCCGGTACGAAATGATCAAAAAACGGATCGATAAAGTGCGCACCAGCGATACCGGCGAGCGGCTTACCCAACCAGGCAAGATAGCACTGGTGTATTTTAACCCCAAAGATGTGCAGGAGTATCTCTCACACATTCATTACCTGCAAGACCAGCATATCCTGATGCCGGAGATCGAATACCTGGAGCTGGAAGAGCTACAAGGTGTAAACGGTCTACGGGCCATACGGGTATCGGTAGTGCTGGAAGAGACCAGCTCCAACGGCACAGCCAGGGCCAGTCTTAATATAAACGAAGAGGGTTCGCGCCAGTATAATCATAAAACGAAATAAAAATATCCGATCTAATAAGGGCTGCAATGGAAAGATCCTGCTCTTCGCTGACTCAGGCAGGATAACAGATTATTCGAGACCTTACAAAAAATTTGTCAAGCTGCTACTGCCTGTCCCGCCCATGCGGGGACGAAAGGAGGAAGCAGCATCTCCTCGACATTTTAATATTTGATTACAAAACCAGGATATTTCTGAAACACTTTTTCTAAAACAACAAAGCCCCAGCAGTAATGCAGGGGCTTTGTTTATAACAGGAGGCAAATAAACTTAGAGAATCAGCATAGCATCGCCGTAGCTGAAGAAGCGGTATTTTTCTTTGATCGCTTCCTGGTAAGCTTCCATCATCAGATCGTAACCACCAAATGCAGCTACCATAATGAGCAGGCTCGTTTTAGGCAGGTGGAAGTTGGTGATAAGCGAATCTGCAATAGAGAACTCGTAAGGCGGGTGAATGAACACGTTGGTCCAACCTTCGGCAGGTTTCAGCAGATCGCTGGCAGTAACAGCCGATTCAATGGCACGCATGCTTGTAGTACCTACAGAGCAGATGCGGTGACCACCTTGTTTGGCGTTGTTTACCAGTTTCACAGCGTATTCATCAATCTTGAAATACTCTGCATCCATCTTGTGCTTGCTCAGGTCTTCTACCTCAATCGGGCGGAAAGTACCTAAACCGGTGTGCAGGGTAACCTCGGCAAATTTCACACCTTCGATTTCGAGGCGTTTAATGAGCTCACGGCTAAAGTGCAAACCTGCAGTTGGCGCAGCCACAGCACCTTCGTACTTGGCGTATACCGTCTGGTAGCGTTCTTTATCGTCGTCTTCGGGTTTACGTTTAATGTATTTAGGCAATGGTGTTTCGCCCAGGCCTTCCAGCGTGAGGCGGAATTCATCATCGGTACCTTCGTACAGGAAACGGATGGTACGGCCACGAGAAGTAGTATTGTCTATTACTTCCGCTACCAGCGACTCATCGTCACCAAAATAGAGTTTATTACCAACACGGATCTTACGGGCCGGATCTACGATCACATCCCACAGACGGTTTTGCTTATTCAGTTCACGCAACAGGAAAACTTCGATCTTTGCACCTGTTTTTTCTTTGCGGCCATACAGGCGTGCAGGAAAAACTTTAGTGTTATTCACGATCATCACATCCTTGTCGCTGAAATAGTTCAGCACGTCTTTGAACACTTTATGCTCAATTTTTCCGGTCTTACGATCCACCACCATCAGGCGGCTTTCGTCTCTTTTTTTGGTTGGATGTTGTGCGATTAAATTAAGGGGCAGATCAAACTTGAACTGGGATAATTTCATATTACGGTATGAATGTGTTTTATGAAGTGGGCAAAGGTAACAATAAAACAACTTAAAATAAAATAAAAATCCGAAAACACCAAATGATATTTACGGATTTTTATATATTGTTACTGAGGTACTTATAAAAACTGTGGCTACCACTTCTTTTTAAAATCGCCCCGGCTAAAATACTTTTCGATAAGGCAGTAGAGCACAATGAAAAAATACCGGCTCCCCATTTCCCGTATTTTAAGGTTGGAGGTACCATGCTTGCGGTTTTGCCATGAGTTGGGCAATACGCCAAAACTGTAGCCCCGTACAATAGCTTTTAACGGCAGTTCTACCGTTAAGTTAAAGTGTGGTGACAAGAATGGTTTAATGCCTTCTATGGTATGCCTGGAGTATAATTTAAACGCATTGGTGGTATCGCGGTAACGGATACCAAATAAAATGCTGATCATCCGGTTGACAAACCGGTTAAGGAACAATTTATTTTTGGGATAATCGGTAACCTTACCGCCTTTGGCAAAACGGTTGCCAAATACACAGTCCAGGTTTTTCTCTATCATGTAGCGGTAAAACTTTACCAGATCTTCCGGAGAATCGGACAAATCTGCCATCACCACCGCTACGCAATCGCCCGAAAAATTTTCCAATCCTTTGCGTACCGCATAACCAAAACCATTATGGGGTGGCAGGTTCACCAATGTGCGCAAAGTAGGTACAGTGCGCTGCAATTCTTCAATTACAGCCACCGTATCATCTTTTGAGTTATCGTTAATTACGAGCAGCTCATGATCAATATCCTGTTTTGACAATTCCCCGTAAAATGCCAGAATGGTATCGGGCAGGTTTAACGCTTCATTGTATGCGGGAATGACAACACTTAGTTTCATGAACTATACCCTGCTTTTTAAATTCTCGAATATCTGGGTCAGTGTAGTCTCCAGCGAGTATTGGTGCGTCCAGCCAGGGTAATGCGCTTTAAACTTAGTCAGGTCGGAAATGTACCAGATATGATCGCCTATACGGTTGGTTTCGGAATACTGGTAGTTCATTTTTTTGCCGGTAATGAGCTCGCACATATCAATGGCTTCGAGCATAGAGCAGTTGGCAAAACGGCCTCCGCCGGCATTGTACACTTCGCCGCTGCGCGGATTCTGGTAGAAATGCCAGAACATATTTACCAGATCCCAGGCATGAATATTATCGCGCACCTGCTTTCCTTTATAACCAAAAATGGTGTACTCATTGCCTGTGATCGCACACTTCATCAGGTACGACAAAAATCCGTGCAATTGGGCTCCTGAGTGCTGGGGCCCGGTGAGGCAACCACCGCGGAACACCGCTGTTTTCATATTAAAGTAACGGCCATACTCCTGCACCATCACATCTGCCGCTACTTTTGAAGCGCCAAAAATGGAGTGTTTGGAATGGTCGATGCTCATATTTTCGTCAATACCTTCTACAAAATACGGATGGGTGCTTTCGATCTCAAAACGTTTCTCCTGCTCTACAAGCGGCAGGAAGTTTGGCGTATCGCCATATACCTTATTGGTAGAGGTAAATATAAATACCGCATCTGGGCAATGCAGGCGCGTAAGTTCCAGGCAGTTCAACGTACCATTGGCATTGATGGTAAAATCGGTCAGTGGTTCCTTAGCGGCCCAATCGTGGCTGGGTTGCGCAGCGGTATGCACCACCAGTTTAATGTCGGTATTATACTCGGCAAATATTTTTTCCAGGCTGCTGTAATCCCGGATATCGTTTGCATAGTGCTTATAATTGGTGTACTGCTGTTCCAGTTTTTCTTTATTCCATTTGGTAGATGCTTCCGCACCAAAGAAATAAGCCCTTTGGTCGTTGTCTATACCAATTACCAGATCCATTTTATCGGAGAGGAAACCTACACTCTCACTTCCTATAAGCCCACCAGAGCCTGTTACAATCGCAATGTTCATTTAATTAAGAATTTTTTTAAGCTGTGGCTCATTATTATCAATCCACTGGAAAATATCACCGATGATATCCGTCACGCCTCTTTTGGGCGCCCAGCCGATTTGGGATGTAATTTTTGTGTTATCGGTAATGTATAACGGAATATCTCCTTTTCTATTTTGTGGCTCCGATTGCGCACCTACCCTATTGCCGGTAATAGCAGCGCATACTTCTGTGAGTTCTTTCAACGAAACACTGGTTTGCAAGCCACCACCGGCGTTAAACGTTTGCCCGTTTACATTGCCAAAATGGTGTATCTCGTAATCTACCAGGTCAAAAAGATCGTGGATGTGCAAAATGTCGCGCACCTGTTTTCCTTTGCCGCCATACCCAAAATAGGCCACATCTTTATTCCAGTAGTGGCGGGCTACCCAAAGTGTAATTACACCCTGGTCTACCTTACCCATCTGGTGCGGACCTGCGATAACGCCACAACGGTTAATTACATAATCTACATCAAAAAACTCGCGAAACTCTTCTATCATAAGTTCCGAAGCCAGCTTGGTAGCACCATATACCGACCGGGCTTTGGTGAGCGGAAAATCTTCGCTGATCCCTTTTTCGGTCACACCGGCAAGGTTTTGTTCTGCTGATATATGAAAACGGTCTTCGCCCTCTGTATACTTTATATCTTCGAGAAATGAGATCGGATACACACGGCTGGTAGATAAAAAGATAAACTTAGCCTTATGCCGTGCAGCAAGCTCCAGCGTATTGATGGTGCCATTTAGGTTGGTATTGATCACGTAGCTCAATGTAGCATCCATACCGGCCATTACAGAAGGTTCTGCAGCCGCGTCAATAATGTAATCGATGTTTTCATCCAGCATAAGGTCTTCCCTGTTGCGGATATCGCCATGTATAAACCGGATATCATGCTCTTTGAGCCGGCTGATGTTCAGCTCCGAACCGCGTCTTTTCAGGTTATCAAGCGCAATTACCGTGTAGTCCGGGTACTTTTGCTTGAGCAATACACCTATATTGGAACCGATAAAGCCACAGCCACCGGTTATGAGAATAGTTTTTGAGTTCACTTTGGGATCAGGTTAAATTTATCAATCGAATCGCGCGTCTTTTATGCAATAGATATCGGCAGCACATGCCGCTTCAGATATTTTACGGGCCTTTTCTACATCTGGATAGCAGAATTCTATATGCTGCAACCGGTTCTTTTCCAGCTCCAGGTTGGCTATACCATAATCGTAGTTACTCCTGTAAGTAAACAACAATACGAAAATACCGATAATGGCAACAGGCCATTGGCTCTTTTTACCAGCCAGTTTTGCATAAAGCAGGCAAAATACAATAGCGGTAAGCAAATGCGTATAAATGAAATAGCGGCTTGCATAAGCCTGTACGATGGGAGTGGCACCACGGAATATGGAGGTAACCCCCACCGAGCCAATCACAAATACCAATATCGCGATTAAAGGCAATGCCTCTTCTTTGAACTTAAATTTGCTGCGTAGCGGAAGGCAGGCCGCCAATATACCCAGCATAATCAGCGCGCAGAACCAGCCGTTCTCAAAACTGAAATGCGCCCCGGCCATATGCAAAAAGAACATGGCCATATTATACACACTACCCGCCGTCATGGCCTCGCCGGTAGACTGGTAACCGATAAAATATAAGCCCAGGAACAACAGCATACCAGCTCCGCTCAAAATAGCCTTACGGCGGTCCTGGCTAAGCAGGCAATACACAAACAAAGCGCCGCCGGCTACCATACCATTACCACTGGAAAATGCCGCCAACGCTTGAAACAGCAATGCCGCAACAAGGTTTTTGTTTCCCGGACGGGTATAAAAAAACAAACTCAACATAAACCACCAAACAATACCAAAGTTTTGCATACCGGCCATTGCAAAATCTGCGTTCTCAAAATTATTGACATCAAAAAGACACAATGCCAGCACAAAGGCGGGAACGGCCCAGAAACCACCCACAAACCGCTTTATAAACACCATGCCAATGGCAAGTATTCCGATTAACTGAATGTTGGCCAGAAAAATAAAACTCCGGATGTTCACATCACCGAATAAAGTATAATAGGTGGCATACACCAACCTTGATGCCAGGAGCCGGTGTTCGTTATGTTGTAAAAAAAGCAGCTTTAACCGCCCTCCAAAATCACTGGCTTTATAATCTACCAACCATCCTAAAATTGCATCATAGTCATCTTTATAGGGGATATTAAGTGCATAGGCATTAATAGTCTTGAAATAAACCATAACGATGAGGAATATAAAAAAACACAATGCATAGTTAATGTATTGTGTATTGTACCTCGTTTTATCAACCGCAATTGAAGATGGGGACATTGGTGTGTTTTGATCGCTAAAAATAATACATAATGGTTTAATAAAACAATATGAAAGCTATTGCAGCTACAGCACATCCCATGGTTTATTTCCGCATTTATAAATCACTTACAACTAATACCAATCTGCCAATTTAAACCCAAAAATAAGCTTGTAAAAATGCAGGCAGCTATAATTCCGGTGCAATACGCAAAATGACACACTATGATTTTCCCAACCAGGGTAATACCAAATTGGACCATAAGGCAATCGTCATTTCCAGCCAAAAACACATATATTAGTTTAGTATAACCGAAAGTCCAGTTCTTCACTTTAACCTTCCTTCACTATGAAACGGTATGCGTTGCTCCCCCTCTTAGCCTGCATTTTTTTTGCCGCCTGCAACCCCGGCACTCCAACTGGTCGGCAGGCCAGTAGCATATATTATAATGGCGATATTCTTACCATGGCTGGCCCGCAACCGGCTTATGCCGAAGCCCTGGCAGTGAAGGATGGCAAGATCCTGTATGCCGGGTCAAAAGCGCAAGCCATGAAACTGGCGGGCGATGCCACCCAAAAAATTGACCTGGCAGGCCAAACCCTTATGCCAGGATTTATAGACGCGCATGGCCATGTGGGCGGTTATGCTTCTTTCTCTTTTGCGGCCGATCTCCAGCCCCAACCTTATGGCAAAGTAATGTCGATTCCAGACCTGCAACAGGAACTCCGCCATTACATCCGCGATAAAAAAATCCCCGATGGCACCCTTATCATTGGCAACGGCTATGATGATGCTGTAATGCAGGAGCACCGCCACCCTACTGCCGCTGAGCTGGACGCGGTTTCTACCACCCACCCCATTTATATTATGCACACTTCGGGCCATATGGGCGTTGCCAATTCCAAAGCGCTGCAAACACTGGGTATTACCGATCAAACACCCGATCCCATTGGTGGCATGTATGGCCGCGACCCGGTAACGCACCACCTTACCGGAAAAATGATTGAGAATGCACATATTCATGCACTGATGGAATTGATTAAATTAATGCCGGTACCCGCCAACCCCACCGATGCGCAAAAATTTGGGCCGTTGGAAAACGCGGTGAATGTATGGCTGGCCAACGGGCAAACGACCATTTGTGACGGACGCACCGCACCTGGCGAGATAAACCTGATTAAAGAAGCCAATGCCAAAGGGCTGCTGAAAGCCGATATCATTATCCTGCCGGATTATGACAGCAATAAAGACAGCCTGAACGCGCTTAAAAAGTACTACAACCATTACGATGGGCATATCAAAATAGGCGCTATTAAAATGACTTTCGACGGTTCGCCACAAGGTAAATCGGCCTGGCTCACCCAACCCTACCTGGTACCGCCCGATGGCGAAAAAGCTGGTTTTAAAGGGCACCCCATCTACACCCACCAGGCGGCTTACAATGGGTTGAAAGACCTTTTCCAGCATGGTATG
>JAVBJN010000061.1:0-39149 GCA_031546985.1 Chitinophagaceae bacterium | reverse complement strand
GATACCATTACGGCGCAGGTGCTGCTTAAACCACGCAACCTGCTGGAGCGCATTAATCTTGATAATCTTTATTTCCGGGATGATGATTCGGTGCTTACCGACAACTCTATGATTGTACTGGAAAATCTGCTGGATAAAGTGCGGCAATACCCTGGTAGCACTATTGAGATTACCGGGCATGTAAATATGCCTTATACCGTGGGTGCAATGACGCCGTTTACAGAAAGATATATGCAGCAACTGTCGGAGGGCAGGGCGCGCACAGTGGGGTACTACCTGGCCGAAAATGGGATTCCTGGCAAGCAGATCCGTTGCATTGGGATGAGCAACCGCAAAATGTTGTTTCCCTACGGTGGTACTATGGCCGAGCAGCGGCAGAACATGCGGGTAGAGGTGGCGATATTTAAAGATTGAGGGGGTATTCGCGAGGGTTTTGCGCAATAGCCTGCCCCGTCGCATACGGGGACGTTATGCGTGACCAGCTTAAGGCGACGCAGCGGCACGGCGAATAACATCTGGGGTTGCACGCAGCGGCGCAGCGGAGATCTCATTCACGATTGACCTTTCACTTTTGACGTTTGACTTCTCACGGCAGCCTGCCCCGCCATATGCGGGGACGCAGCGGAGATCTCATTCTCGATTGACTTTTCGCCTTTCGGCTTAATTGCGTAGATTTGCCCGTCTTATTTCAAAACTCATATTATGAAAGAAGTTTATATTGTATCGGCTGTACGTACACCATTAGGAAGTTTTGGTGGTTCCCTGAAAGATATTTCTGCTACCCGCCTGGGTGCTGTAGCCATTAAAGCTGCAGTAGAAAGAGCTGGTATTAAACCAGAAGATGTGCAGGAAGTGCTGATGGGATCTGTATTGCAGGCCAATCTGGGCCAGGCTCCTGCACGTCAGGCAGCTAAATTTGCTGGTTTGCCAGATAGCGTACAATGCACCACTATCAATAAAGTATGTGCAAGTGGTATGAAAGCCATTATGCAGGGTGCGCAGAGCATTTTGCTGGGCGATGCCGATGTGGTAGTGGCCGGTGGTATGGAAAACATGAGCCAGGTACCTTTCTATTCTGAAAACCTCCGTTGGGGTAATAAATACGGTAATGTATCGCTGGTAGATGGTCTGGCTAAAGACGGCCTCACCGATGTGTACCACAATTACGCTATGGGTAATGCTGCTGAACTGTGCGCTACCGAGTGCCACATCAGCCGCGAAGACCAGGATGCATTTGCTGTAGAAAGCTACAAACGCAGCCAGGCTGCCGTTAGTGGTGGTAAATTCGAAAACGAAATTGCACCTGTTGCCATTCCGCAGCGTAAAGGCGAGCCGGTAATGTTTGCCAAAGACGAAGAGCCTTTTAACGTAAAATTCGATAAGATCCCCGAACTCCGTCCCGCATTTGTGAAAGACGGTACCGTAACTGCTGCCAACGCTTCTACCATGAACGATGGTGCTGCTGCCGTAGTGCTCATGAGCAAAGAAAAAGCAGATGCTTTGGGTATTAAACCGCTGGCTAAAATCAAGGGTTATGCCGATGCAGAACAAGCACCAGAGTGGTTTACTACCACACCTTCGCTGGCTGTGCCTAAAGCTGTAGCCAAAGCTGGTCTTACAATGGAAGATATTGCTTACTTTGAACTGAACGAAGCATTCAGCGTAGTAGGTATTGCCAATACTCAAAAAATGAACCTGGATCCTGCCAAAGTAAACGTAAACGGTGGCGCGGTAAGCCTGGGTCACCCGCTGGGTTGCAGCGGTGCCCGTATTATCGTTACCCTCATCAACGTATTGCAGCAGAACAACGCGCAGTATGGTGCTGCCGGTATCTGTAATGGTGGTGGTGGTGCAAGCGCTGTAGTAATTGAGCGTGCATAATCCGATCCGGTAAATATATTCAGATCAAGCAAAGGCCGGTTGTATACCGGTCTTTGTTGTTTTAAGGCAGCTAATAAATGTAATGGTTATGCTAACACAGGCAATAGAAAGACTTCGGTTCTTCTGCGATACTATTCCGGGCTTGCTGGCTCAGATCGATGAGTTGGATTTTTCGTATAAACCGCATGCTGCAAAGTGGAGCAAGAAAGAAGTAGTTGGCCATCTTATCGACAGCGCTACCAACAACCATCACCGGTGGGTGCGTGCGCAGTTTGAAGAACAGCCCCATATCGTGTATAACCAGAATCAATGGAATGCCTGCAATTATTACCAGCAGATGGATAGCCGGCAGGTAATCGCATTCTGGCTTGCCTACAACCGGCAGTTGCTGGCCTTGCTCCGGTTAATGCCCGAAGCGGCACTGGCCCGCGAGGTAAACACCGGAGGCGCTTCCTGCGTAACCATCGCCTTTTTGGTTAATGATTATGTGGTGCATTTGGAACACCATTTGCGGCAGATTGTCGAGTACTAATATTTTATACTTTTAAGACCGGATGCAATATTGTTCATCCGTTGCACAAACTTCCTGTTATGTATATATCCGAATTTCAGGTGCGCGTAAGATATGGCGAGACCGACCAGATGGGCTATTTGTATTATGGCAACTATGCCTTGTATTACGAAGTAGGGCGGGCAGAGGCCATTCGCCGTTTAGGTTTTACCTACCGTGAGCTCGAAGAGCTGGGTGTACTAATGCCTGTGGTAGAGCTTAATTCCAAATACATGCGTCCGGCTTTTTACGACGACCTTATTACCATCAAAACGATTTTAAAAGAATTGCCCGAAGGCAAGCGGGTGCAGTTTCATTCAGAGTTGTATAATGAAAAAGGCGATCTGCTCAATGTAGGCATTACCACACTGGCGTTTCTCGATCCTGTACAGAAACGAACTATTGTAATGCCCGAAGTGCTGCGCCACAGGCTGGCTCCGTTTTTCGAAGGCTAAACGTTTTCGGGTTTGATCTTAATCTCTTTTTCGTTTTTAATGATCATTACCGCATAAGGCTTGGGCAATATCTGTTTATCGAGGTGCAGGGCGCATATTTTGGTAAACTCTGCGCCAAAATAAAGAATGATAGAGGAGTAATAAACCCACATCATAATGAGCAGTACCGAGCCCGCTGCGCCGTACATGGTGCCTATTTTGGACTGGCCCAGGTATAGCCCGATGAGGTATTTACCAAACATAAACAGCAGCGCGGTAACCACGCCGCCTCTGAACGCGCTCTTCCACTCAATATAGGCATCGGGCAGGAATTTAAAGATGGAAGTGAACATGAGGCAGATAAAGCCCACTACTACCGCGTTATTGAGCAGAAACAGCAAAACGATCTTGCTTTCGGGTATCAGGCGTATGATCTGGTCGCTGAAGATCTCCAGCACTGAGTTGGCCAGCAGCGATACCAGCATGAGAAACCCCATGGTGAGAATCATCGAAAAAGACATGACACGATTGGTCAGAAACTGAAGCCAGGTCCGTTTGGGCTTGGCTTTAATGTTCCATATAAAATTAATACTGTCCTGTATCTCCGTAAACACTCCGGTAGCACCAAACAACAGTGTAATCAGGCTTACAATGGTGGCAAACCAGCCCTGGTTGGAGTGTTGTATGTTTTTAAGTATCTCCTGTATCTGGGCGGCGGCATTGCTGCCCACCAGGTCCTTGATTTGCCAGTATATCTTTCCTTCAATGGCGTCCTGGCCAAAGAAAATGCCACACAGCGAAATAATGATCACCAGGAACGGGCCAATCGAAAAGATGGTATAAAACGCAAGAGCGGCTCCCAGCTTTACACAACGGTCGTCCGAAAACGAAGTAATGCTGTTGCGCAGCAGCAGGTAAGCGGTGTATAGTTTTTTGATAATGGTCTTGTACATAGGCTTGGTGGCTATCCTCTAAAATTAATCAAACTAATTTATCCCGATACAGTGTAATTTGTGGGCTCTTCCAACAATTAAAGTATGAAAAGTGTTTCTGCCGTACACGCTGTTATTGTAACCATAGGCGATGAATTGCTGATAGGTCAGACGATTGATACCAACTCGGCCTGGCTGGCCCGCGAACTGAACAAGATCGGTATCTGGGTAAGCAGAAGGGTAGCGGTGGCCGATGATAAAGATGCCATCCGCAAAGCGCTGGATGAAGAAAGCCGGAATGCGGATCTCATTATTATGACCGGCGGACTCGGCCCTACTGCCGATGATATTACAAAGCCATTTTTGTGCCAATATTTTAACGGAAAGCTGGTGGTGAATGAGGAAGTGCTGGCGCATGTGAAGCATATTTTTGAGAAACGCAACCGTCCCTTCCTGGAGCGAAACCAGCAACAGGCCGAGGTGCCGGATGTTTGCAGCATTCTCTTTAATAGCATTGGTACCGCGCCGGGCATGTGGTTTGAGCGGGATGGTAAGGTTTATATTGCCCTCCCTGGCGTACCGTTTGAGATGGAGCATATTATGCTTAACGGTGGCCTGGATCGTATTGCCGCACAGTTTAAAACACCGGCCATTGCCCACCGCACAGTGGTAACTGCTGGCCTGGGCGAAAGCTTTATAGCCGAAAGACTGATCGATTTTGAAGCTGCTTTGCCCGAACATGCCAGCCTGGCTTATCTGCCGGGTTTGGGTATGGTAAAACTGCGCGTCACCTTATCGGGCGATGATCATGATGCTATTAACAACGAGGCGGACAGGCTGTTTGAGATCCTGAAAAATAAAGTGTCGGATATTACTGTAACCGATACCGACGAAGGTATAGAAGTGGTGCTGGGCCGTATGCTTAAAGAGCTGGGCCAGACATTGGGACTTGCCGAAAGCTGCACCGCAGGCAATATTGCCGCAGCTATAACATCGGTGCCAGGCAGCTCAGCCTGGTTTAACGGTAGTGTGGTGTGTTATGCTTACGAAGTAAAAACCAATGTATTGCAGGTGCCGCGCGAGGTGCTGGAGCGTACCGGTGCGGTAAGTGAAGAAACAGTGATCTGCATGGCGCAGAATGCCCGCACTTTGCTGGGCACCGACATTGCGTTATCGGTATCGGGTATTTTAGGCCCCGATGGCGGAACGCCCGATAAGCCCGTAGGTACGGTATGGATGGCCGTGGCCGATGCCAACCGTGTGGTGGCCAAACGGTTCCAGTTTTTTTATAAACGCGAGCAGAACACCAAAATGGCGGTTTATGCCGGCCTCGACTTTATCCGCAGGTTTATGCTGGGTTTAGTGTAGGTAAAAGGTAAGGTTGCTCCAGTCGGGGTCGCTTTCCAGCCGGTAATTGATCTTGCGCTGGGAGCGGTATTGCCGCTGAAAAGCGTCTACCGCGTTTTGCACCTGGTTTTTCTGATTGGTGTAAAACAGCACATCGCGGTAGCCATCGTAGTCGGAGTAGCCCACATAATGCACCAGGTTTATCGATTGCAGTTTTTGCACCAGTTTGGTGGTAAGGTCGTTGAGTATGCGCTGCTCAATTACATCTGGCGCGCCGTCTTTGCCCTTGTACTTGTATTCGAAGTAAATGTCGAAATGCCACTGGTACTGTTCTGTTTTGGGGTACCGCATGTAGGAGTTGTTCAGAATGGCCGTAAGCGGTTTTTTGTTCAGCACCAGTTTAAGCGGTTTAAAATCGAACCCGGGCACATCGGGATTTCTCTTGCTGTAAAAACCAGAAGAATCGATAACGGTTTTCATTTTTTTAACCGTATCGGTATTTACATATACAATTTTATAACGGGTCCGGGCTGTAGCAGCCTGGGCTTTTTTTATAGAATCGGTATTGACGATCACACGTTTATAGCGGGTATCGGGCTTGGGGGCTGTATTATTTTTTTGTGGTGTATTGGTGGCCGTTTTGGGCTTGGCAGCAGGTGTTGTCTTTTTTTGCTGTGCATAAGCAGTTTGAACCCACAGCGTTAACGCAAAAACGGGAAAATAGAGATGTTGTAAAAGTTTTCTGAGCATTCATTCTGGTTTGGAAAGTGCAAGAAATGATTGTGCCAAATCTTTGATTTTCGTAAAAATAAGCGCAATTGATTATTTTTGCGTCCTGGTTATAAAAACATCATAAAAACCTTTATATGGCTATAGTTGATTTAGTGATGCCGAAGATGGGCGAAAGTATTATGGAAGCTACCGTCCTCAAATGGCATAAGAAACCAGGTGATAGCGTGAAGATGGATGAAACTGTGCTGGAGATTGCCACCGATAAGGTGGATAGTGAAGTGCCTTCTACCGCCGCCGGGACCATCACTGAAATTTTGTTTAAGGAAAATGACGTAGTGCCTGTAGGTACTGTTATTGCCCGTGTTGATAGTGCAGGAAACGGCGTTGCTGCTGCTCCTGTTGCTGCCGCTGCACCCGCTGCGGCTCCTGTGGCTCAGCCTGTTGCTGCTGCCCAGCCCGTTGCAGCCCCTGCTGCCGGAGGCAACCGTTTTTACTCTCCATTGGTATTGAATATTGCCGCCACCGAAGGGGTAGGTATGGCAGAACTGGAAAACATTCCGGGTACCGGCAATGAAGGCCGTGTAACCAAAAAAGATATTCTGAATTATGTAGCCCAGCGTAAAACCGGTGCTGTAGCGCCAGTTGCAGCTCCTGTGGCGCAACCTGCCGCTGCTCCGGCTCCTGCTCCGGTAGCCCAGCCAGCTGCCGCTCCAGCATCTTCTGGTAACTACGGTAGTAATGTAGAAGTGGTAGAAATGGACCGTATGCGTAAGCTCATCGCCGATCATATGGTGCGCAGTAAAGCTACTTCGCCGCACGTAACCAGCTTTACCGAAGCCGATGTAACCAACATCGTAAACTGGAGAAACAAGGTAAAAGGTTCATTTGAGAAGAAACACGGTGAGAAAATCACTTTCACCCCCATCTTCATCGAAGCGATCGTAAAATCTATCCGCAGATACCCAATGATCAACAGCAGTGTAGACGGCGACAAGATCATTGTTAAAAAGGACATCAACATTGGTATGGCTGCTGCGCTGCCTTCCGGTAACCTGATTGTGCCTGTTATCAAATACGCAGATACCAAAAACCTCTTCGGTTTAACCAAGGATGTAAACCTGATGGCCAATAACGCCCGCAGCAACAAACTGAAACCGGAAGATACACAAGGCGGCACCTTTACCCTCACCAACGTGGGTACTTTTGGCAGCCTTATGGGTACACCAATCATTAACCAGCCCCAGGTAGCCATCCTGGCGGTAGGTGCGATTGTAAAACGCCCGATGGTAATGGAAACCGAGCACGGCGACGTGATTGCGATCCGCCACATGATGTACCTGTCGCTGAGCTACGATCACCGTATTGTAGACGGTTCTTTGGGTGCTTCGTTCCTTACAGCTGTTGCCAAAGAGCTGGAAGCTTTCGATCCTTCAAGAGATATTTAAATAGTGAAAAAATAGATATTCCGAAAAAAGCCACTCCGTTAAAGGGTGGCTTTTTCATTGTCTTTCAACATGTTTAGGAGCGTTTAGTATTTTTTAGGTATATTGTTACCGGTAGGTATGGAACTCAGTTAAAACATTTTTGTTACGATTAACCGAAGCCTGGTTATGCTATCAGCATTGAGTTCTGGTCAGATTTGCGGAGAGATAGCTGCGATCATTGCTCCGGAACAATCCGGACCTGTTACGTTGCACTCACTGCTCAAAAAGTTAGGCGATCTGCTTCAGGCAGATTACCTTTTTGTGGGAGAAAGAGTAGGTGAAGGAGATGTGGTAAGAACATTGGCCATTTACCACAAAGGCTCCTTCCTGGAAAATTTTGAATACAACCTTAGAGATACACCATGCGATATGGTGTTAAATGGCAGCACCCGTACTTGCGTGTACAACGGTAATGTACAGGATTTTTATCCCAACGATTACATGCTGCAGGAAATGGGTATGGTTACCTACATTGGTACCGCCTTGCTTAATTCCAGGGGCGAAATGGTAGGACTGATGTCTATGTTGCACAGTCAATCTTATCCCGACAGCAGTATAGCCGAAAATATTATCGATATGGTAGCCCAGCGTTTTGCCGCTGAGCTCGATGCCTCGCACCAGAAAAAATTGCTGGAGCATGCTACTGCGCAGCTCCTCAAAAGCTACTCCGATATGGAGCACTTTACCTATGTAGCAGCCCACGACCTCAAAGCGCCGGTAATCAATATCAAAACATTGCTCCAGTTTATAGAAGCAGATAATGGTATAGCGGAAAACTCCAGGGATGTGTTTCAGCAAATAGGCCAGTCGGTAAACAGCCTGGAAGAAACCCTTCACTCGCTTAACGAAGTGCTGCTGATGCGCAACGGCGAAGCCAAAGAATGGAAACAGCACCAGTTTATAGACGAGATCGAAAAACTCAAACGCTCGGCTTCCCGTATTCTGAAAGACAGCGGCGCTACCATCTGCACCGATTTTTCAGAAGCGCCGGAGATCTGGTATCCCAAAACACAGTTGCAAAGTATATTATACAACCTGGTTAGCAATGCCATTCGTTTCCGTCATCCCGCAAGACCACCACACATTACGGTAAAAACAGAATGCACCGACGAAAATATTAAACTCAAAGTATCTGATAACGGATTGGGCATAAACATGAAACTGCATGGCAGCAAAGTGTTTGGCCTGTTTAAACGTTTTCACCGGGTAGGCAACGGCAAAGGCCTGGGGTTGTATATGGTAAAATCTATCGTAGAATCGAACGATGGCAGTATAACCCTCGAAAGCGAAGTCAATAAAGGAACCACATTCATACTCACCTTAAAAAGGTAAATAACATATGATACAGCCCAATGAGAAACTGATTGCTGTAGTAGACGACGATACCGTATTCCAGTTTATTGCCAAGCGCATTATTGAGAGTACGGCTAAATTTGACCGTATTCTGGCCTTTGCCAACGGACAGGTAGCATTAGAGTACCTGAACGAAAATGCTGGCAGCGCCGATCTGTTGCCCGCTTATATCCTGCTCGATATTAATATGCCGGAACTCGATGGTTTCGGATTCCTGGGCGAGTTGGACAAGCATGCCAGTTTATCGGGCGTAGATTTTAAGATCGCCATACTGTCTTCTTCTAACCGGAATGTAGATGTGGAGCGCGCCAACCTGCACCAGCGGGTGCGCCAGTATTTTGAAAAACCGGTATCGGTAGAGAAAATAGATTCGCTGATACAGTGCAGCTAATAGCAGCCTGGTAAAGGACGCGTTTGCGTTTTACCTACATAACACGATTGTATGCATCCCCCGGTTTTACCGGGGGATGCTGTTTTTTAAGGTGTATTCATCAGCTCCGCCGTTGCATCTGTTTTGCTTTTGCGCGACATGAAAGCCATATGCAGCAGCACAGAGGCAATAATAAGCGCCATACCGAGGTAAAAGCCCGTATTGAGCTGTTTGTTCTCCTGGTATACAATGCAAGCCAGGATAATGCCATAAACAGGCTCCAGGTTTACCGAAAGTGTTACGGTAAAGGACGATACCTTCTTTAATGCACTCAGCGACAGCGATTGCGCCCAAACGGTACATGCCAGGCTTAAAATACCCAGCCACAACCAATCTGATGGGGTAGGGATGAGCTTAATACCCGGATTGGCAATTATAAAGAATGGTGCAAGACAGCAGAGGAACAGGAAGCCGAATGCGATTTCATACCCGGCCACTGTACGCGCCGGATACTGGTCTACTACCTTTTTGTTGAAAACCGTAAACACTGCGCTGAGCATAGCGGCTACCACACCCCAGAAAATTCCTTTGCCATAAAACTGCTGAAAATGGTAAATGCTGTATACGCCCGCGATGGCCAGCAGGCTAAGCCCGATCTCCAGCCAGTTAAATTTCTTTTTAGATACCAATGGCTCCAGCAGGGCGGTAAACACACTGGCGGTAGACAAACACACCAACGCAATAGAAACATTGGCATACTGGATACTGGCGTAAAAAGCCACCCAGTGCAGCGCTATCAGCGCGCCAATGCCCGATAGTTGCAGAAACGAGCGCAGCGATAACCTGCGAAACTCCTTGCGCATACCCAGCACAATAATGAATATAAGCGCGGTGATGAGCATTCTGTACCATACCAGTACCGATGCATCGAGCGCAATGGCTTTGCCCAACACGCCGGTAAAACCCCATAAAAACACTGCCAGATGCAGTTGTATCAATGCTTTTTTCATAATGTAGCTTCAACCTGTTGTTTGAATTGTATCGTGGTGTCATCCTGCGGAGCAAGGTGCAGAAGGCAGGCACTCTCACATCAACATGTCTTGCGGGGGAGATGCTGCTCCCTCGATCTTCATCGTGCTATTACCCATTCTCGTAAACCGGGGCAGCATGACAACGCGATCATTCAGCACAAAAAAAGACCTGCACGCGGCAGGTCTTTATAATTTTATCTTCCCAGTAAACTGTCGAATTGCATTTTCCAGACACCGAGTATGGCTTCTTTTACAATGCCCTTACTCATTTTGGAGACGCCTTCCTGCCGGTCTACAAAGGTAATGGGAACCTCTTTGAGTTTAAATCCTTTTTTCCAGGTGCGGAACTTCATTTCGATCTGGAACGCGTACCCGATAAACCGGATATTGTCCAGGTTAATGGATTCGAGCACTTTTCGCTTGTAACAAACAAAACCTGCGGTACAGTCTCGTACCGGCATCCAGGTAATGATGCGGGTGTAGTAAGATGCGCCTTTAGAAATAAAGATGCGGTCGAAAGGCCAGTTTACCACTTTGCCTCCGTTTACATAACGCGATCCTACCGACATATCGGCTCCATCTTTGGCGCAGGCATTGTACAGGCGTATCAGATCTTTGGGGTCGTGACTGAAATCGGCGTCCATTTCAAAAATGTACTCGTAACCTTTTTCCAGTGCGTACTTGAAACCCGCTATATAGGCGGTTCCCAGGCCCAGTTTTCCTTTGCGCTCCAATATATGTAAACGTGCACCGAAGGTTTTCTGCAGTTCTTTTACGATAGCAGCAGTACCATCAGGCGAGCCGTCGTCAACGATCAGAATATGAAAATCGCCCTCCTGAGACATAACCGCCCGGATGATGTTTTCAATGTTTTCCTTCTCGTTGTAAGTCGGTATAATTACCAGTTTATCCAAGGACGTTCAGAATTAAGCTGCCAAAATAATCTATTTTAGGAAAAAAGCAGGATGCTTCGCGAGAAGGCCCGCTTTTATTATCATTTTTTTAACAGCATCTTCTGTATGATCTCGCTGATTTTCTGCTTGGTATGCAGTGCAAAGTCGCTTTTCATCATCCAGTCGTAGTACTGCGGCTCTTCTTTAAACACCTGCTCTACCGAGCGGCCTTTATGCTTGCCAAAGTTGAATACTACCACACCATCGATCTTAACCATACGGCGTGCGTAGTCTACAATCTCGTCGCCGCTGGTAAACTCATGCAGCGTATCTACATCGGTAGACAACTCTGGGTAGCGCTCCAGCTGGGCCAGCAGCACTTCGTACGTAGCTTCTGTATCGGCCTCGGCACTGTGGGCGTGCTCCAGTGTTTTATTGCAGTAGAACTGGTAGGCAGCGCTCAGCGTACGTTTTTCCATTTTGTAGAAGATCTGCTGCACATCAATCATTTTGCAATGAGTGAAATCGATCTGGATACCTGCGCGTAAAAACTCTTCGGCCAGCAATGGAATATCGAAACGGTTACAGTTGTAGCCGCCCAGGTCGCAATGCTCAATAAATTGTTTCAGTTCGTTTGCCGCCTGTTTAAAGGTAGGGGCGTCCTTTACGTCTTCGTCGCTGATGCCGTGTACCGCCGTGGTTTGCGGAGGAATAGGCATTTCGGGATTGATCCGTTTGGTTTTCGTCTGGCGGGTGCCGTCGGGCATGATTTTGATGATCGCGATCTCCACAATACGGTCTCTTGCCGCATCGGTGCCGGTCGATTCGATATCAAAAAAACAGATCGGACGTTTCAGTTGTAATTGGGCCATTATTACAGTATCTAATTATTGAGCTAATGATTTAAAATGATCGAGCGGCATGCCTTCGTAGGTGCCGGAACTCATGAGCAGCAAATTGCTGCCAGAGGTAAATTGCTGTGTAAGGAACTGCTGCAAGGCTTCGGGATCGCTAAACACCTGCACCGCAGGGTTGTTGAAGCCCGCTTTAATCTGTGCTTCGCTAAGCATAGGCAGGCGTTTAAGCTCCAGCGCATGTTTGCTGAAAAACACCACCGGCACATCTGCCGCGTCCAGCGCGCCGCTGTACTCCGACAGGAATTTTTCGTTGAGGCTGCTGTAGGTGTGCAGTTCCAGGCATCCGATGAGTTTACGGTCGGGGTATTGCTGGCGTGCCGCTGTAATGGTGGCTTTTACCTTAGATGGTGCGTGTGCAAAATCGCGGTAAGCGGCCATGGTATCGTTGGCTGCCAGCAGTTCAAGCCTTTTGGCTGCGCCTGTAAAGTTCTGGATGGCTTGCAGGAAATGAGCGGTATCAATGCCCATTTGTTCGCATACCAGCCTGGCGGCTTCCATATTCATGAGGTTGTGACGGCCAAATACTTTTACCGGCTGCTGCAACCCGTTTACAGAAACCGTGGTTACGCCATTTTCTATACTGTGCTCAGGCACTTCGTAAGGAACGGCTTTGATATGGCTGCTGTTGTGTTGTACAATCTCGCACAGCACTTCGTCGGCAGCATTGTAAAACAGGATGGCACCTTCTGGCATACTGCGCAGGAAAATGGCAAACTGCTCTTTATAAATTTCAAACGTTGGAAACACGTTGATATGATCCCAGGCCACACCGCTCAGCACCGCTATCTGCGGTTTTAAGAAGTGAAACTTGGGCCTTTTCTCCAACGTAGAAGCAGGGTATTCATCTGCCTCACACACTATTACAGGTGCATCGGTAATGCTTACCGAAAAATCGAAACCATCCAGTTTGGCACCTACCAGGTAATCGAACTGCTGGCCGGCGTGGCGCAGCACGTGCATGATCATAGAGGTAATGGTGGTTTTGCCGTGGCTGCCACCAATAGCGATCCGCTTTTTGTTGATGCTCTCCTGGTATACGTATTCGGGGAAGGAGTATATTTTAAGACCCAGTTCTTTGGCCTTTATCAGTTCGGGGTTGTCCTCACGGGCATGCATACCCAGAATTACGGCATCGAGCTGCGGGGTTATCTTTTCGGGAAACCAGCCCTGGGCCGCAGGCAATAAACCGTGCTGCAGCAGGTTGGTTTTGGCCGGATCAAAGATCTCATCGTCGCTTCCGGTAACCTGGTAACCTTTGTTTTTCAACGCAATAGCTAACTGGTGCATCACCGCACCACCGATAGCAATAAAATGTACCTGCATAATTTTAGAGTGCAACAAAAGTAATGGATTTTGAAGGATATTTTTTTTTCGTATTTTCGTATGATTATAAAGTTAAAAGATGAAAAAGAACCTCTTTTTATTAGGGCTCGTAGCTATTGGTTTAATTATTGGCATGTCTTCATGCGCTACATCCAAGCGTGGATGTCCTTCCCGAATGGTAAAGGCACAACCTCAGCCGACTCAGAACGTTAACGTATAAGTCAAATAACAATATGGTGTGGAGAGATTTGCAGACTGAAGACCAGCTGCATGATATTGTGCGGGAATCAGCGGAAAAACCAGCATTGATTTTTAAACACAGCACCCGGTGCTCTATCAGCAGCATGGCCAAAAGCCGGCTTGAGCGCTCGGAGATTCCTGAAGGCGTAGATTTTTACTACCTCGATCTTATTAAATACCGTCCGGTATCGAACCAGATTGCAAATATGTTTAACATTACGCATCAGTCGCCCCAGGTGTTACTGATTAAGGACGGAAAATGTGTGTATGACGAAAGCCACAACGGTATTTTGATGGATGAAGTAGCATCGAGGATTTAAACCCTGAGCGAAAATATTATGTAAAGCAGATCCTGTTGGGTCTGCTTTTTTATTTGTTCAGACCTGACAGGACTTGCAGACCTGGCAGGTCTTCTCTTTTATATCTGCGTGATCTGCGTGGTTTTTGATCTGCGTGATCTGCGGGAACATTTTCACGCGAGGGTGCAAAGGCACGGCGAAGTTTCAGATTTTTTTCGTGTACGTATACCTGCGTGATCTGCGTGGTTTTTGATCTGCATGATCTGCGGGAATATTTTCACGCGAGGGTGCAAAGGCACGGTGAAGTTTCAGATTTTTTTCGTGTGTGTATATCTGCGGGAATATTTTCACGCGAGGGTGCAAAGGCACGGTGAAGTGTCAGATTTTTTTCATGTGCGTATATCTGCGGGAATATTTTTGCGGCGGATTCATTTTTGAAAATAAATCAAGACATTCGTTTTCTAATTCATTGTATATGAACCTGCTTTTAATTAGCAACTCTACCAATCCCGGCGAGGCTTACCTCGACTATCCCAAACAACAGATAGCTGCTTTTTTACAGCAGCACAAAGTGAGTAAAGTATTGTTTATTCCCTACGCTGGAGTAAGCATTTCTTTTGACGAATACACAGCCAAAGTGCAGGAGCGTTTTGCAGAGTTTGATGTATTGGTAGGCGGCATTCACACCTTTACCGATCCTGCTGCTGCGGTGGCCGAGGCCGAAGCCATTGTCGTGGGCGGGGGCAACACCTTTCACCTGCTTAAATTAATGTACGATAACGGGCTGGTGGGCCTCATCAGCAAACGGGTGCGTGAAGGCATGCCTTATATTGGTTGGAGCGCTGGCTCTAATGTAGCTTGTCCCACTATTTGCACCACCAATGATATGCCTATTGTGCAACCTCCTTCTTTTAAGGCATTGAGCCTGGTGCGGTTTCAGCTTAACCCGCATTACCTGGATGTGCACCCGCAGGGGCATGGCGGCGAAACCCGTGAGCAACGCATACAGGAATATGGTGTGGCCAATCCCGATATGTATGTTGCTGGCCTGCGCGAAGGCAGCATGTTCCTAGTAGAAAACGGCAGCATGAAATTGATAGGTCCGCATACGGTAAGGTTGTTTAAACATGGGCAAGAACCACAAGAGCTGGCCGCTGATGCGTCGTTTGATTTTTTGTTGGGGTAGCTTCGACAAGCTCAGCTACCAACACTCAGCTACCGAAGCTTAACCGCCTTTGTTGTCTCTATCGTTGTTTGTCAGTAGAAGGCAGACTTTCGCGGTAGACAGATCAGCGATCACAGATCGGAGATCAGACATTCCAGACCGGTGATCGTAAATCAGAGATCCATCTGGCATTAGCCAATCTTTTGGTTATTTTTGTTCTAACAGCATAAGATCATGACAGAACAGATTGTAAATATCAGTAACGCCAATATATACCAGGGCGAAAGCCACCTGGTGCTGAGTGATGTAAATGTAACCGTGCATAAAGGTGAGTTTGTGTACCTGATTGGTAAAACCGGCAGCGGTAAGAGCAGCTTGCTCAAAACACTGTACGGCGATTTGCACCTGCGCGAAGGTGAAGGCCAGGTAGCGGGGTTCGACCTCAAACAACTCACCTGGAAAACGGTGCCTTTCCTACGCCGTAACCTGGGTATTGTGTTTCAGGATTTTCAGTTGCTTACAGATCGTACCGTAGAAGCCAACCTCGAGTTTGCACTGCGTGCTACCGGCTGGAAGGATGCCAAACTGATGAAAGAAAAGATCGACGATGTGTTAGGCAAAGTAGGGCTGCGGGGCAAAGGGGTTAAAATGCCGCACGAAATGAGTGGCGGTGAGCAGCAGCGTGTAGATATTGCCCGTGCATTGCTCAATAATCCTAAGCTGATACTGGCTGATGAGCCTACCGGTAACCTCGATCCCGAAACCAGCGATGGCATTATGAACCTGTTATTCTCCATCAGCCGCGATTATGGTACCGCTGTAATTATGGCTACGCACGATTATGTGATTATGAACCGTTACCCCAGCAGGGTATTGCGGGTAGAGAATGGCCGCATCAGCGATTTTACCAATATTACTACAGCGTTGTAACGTCTTTTTTATAGAGCAGTCCCAGGCGGTACAGGTCAAACCTGCGCAGGTCGGGTGCTTTTCCCAACAAGTTTTTCCGCATCAGGGGCATGGTCCGAGTGATCATGCCCCTGATGATTTTAAGCGGGTCGGACTGTTGCAGTTTCAGATAGGTGCGCAGCAGTTTTACTTCGGTGGCGAATTGCGCCCGCAGCTCGGGCATAGTGCGGTATATGAGCAGCAGGTTTTCTACTGCCCTTTCTGATTTTTGTAAAAACTCCGCAGCGTCCTCGAGGCCAATATGTGCCAGCGGATTGTTGATGTGGTAAATGTTAATGCCTTGCTGCTGCAATTGGAAACCGAACAATGTATCCTCGTGGCCGTATTGGGTAAGGGTATTGTTGAAAGGATTGGCCAGCATTAAGGTTTTTTGCACCGCGAAATTGCAGGTAAGAAAACTTTTGTGCGGGTGCAGGTTGCGTTGTGTAGCAGGGGTGCTTTCGCGCTCTACACCATATTTCCAGCGCAGGTACTGGGCTTTATGGGCAGGCGGCTCGGGCAGGTAGCAGCGGCCGCCACAAACGATAGCATGCCCTTCATTAATGGCCGATGCGTATTGCACAATATAGTCTTCCGCCACGATGGCCGAGTCACAATCAATAAACAAGAGGTAATCGCCCAGGGCTTTTTGCGCCAGTGTATTGCGTATTTTGGCCCTGCCGTAATTCTCGGGCAGCTCAGCATAGGTTACCTGACTCAGTTGCTGTAGTTGGGCATTGCCTGCTTTATGTGTGGCAGAAGCATCATCTAGTAGCTGTATTTCAAAATCAATAGCAGCTTGCATACATTGCTGGTGCAATCCGGTCACCAGTGGCCGCACATCGAAATTAAAAACAGGGATGCAAATGCTCAACATACGCTTAAAGTTATACCAATTGCAATAATTAAACAGGTCAATTTAACCTTATGTAATGTAGTTGCAGCCGTTTAGGTCAATGCTATTGAGCCCTAAAGGTTCATAGCATTATAGAAGGCCACCAGTTTCTTTTCTTCTTGCTGCCAGCAGTACTTTTCACGCGCTTTCATGCAGTTGGCTTGCAGCCGCTGGTAATACACGTCGTCGTTCAGCAAGCGGTTAATGGCCGCAGCAATGCTTTCGGGGCTAAGGTCGCTCACCAGCACGGCTATCTCAAATTCTTTATTGATCTCTTCATACTCCGGGTAGTTTACGCAGATTTGCGGCACACGGTGGTGCATGTAATCGAAAAAGCGATTGGCCAGCGAGTAGCGGTTGCTGAGGCCCGTTTCCTGAAACAGCGTAATGCCAATATAAGCCTGGGCGGTATAAGCCGGCAGGTCTTTGGGTTGAATGTAGCCTTTGAATTGCACTTTGCTGCCCAACTGGTGCTGTTGCGCAAGGGCCTGCGCCTGTTCAAAAAAATTGCCTTGCCCGCAAATAATAAGCGGTGCATTTACCCACTGCATAGCGGGAATAAGGGTTTCGAAAGAACGGCCTTCGTTTACCGCGCCCTGGTAAAGGATGTGCTTTTCTGGTTTGGGTGGAATGGTAAACGGCCGCAGTATGGTTGCGTTGCGGATAATGCCATAATCAACCCCATACATTCTTTTAAACTCCTGGGTGTAGGTATAGCTTACCGCGTAGCCGTTGGGGAAATGGGGCACGGTATGGCGCTCGATCCATTTCCAGGCTTTGTAAATGGTAGGGCGCGCTATGATCTCTTCCATCTCGCAAAACAGCTCGTGCGCATCGTACACACGGGGTTTGCGCCGCCATTTGCTGATGTAATAAACCGGCAATATGGTATCGAGGTCAATAGCGCAAAACAAATGGGCCTTGCAAAAAAGCAGGAAGAAAAACAGGCGCAGATTATACTCTGCGTAAAACAACTTGCCCTTATCGAACCAGCAGTTAATGCGTTTTTGCCGGAACGGTTGTGTGGGCAAGGGAATGCTGGAGCGACGGTTGCGGCCCACCAGCAGCACATCATAACCTGCCTGGGCCATACTGCTGCAAATGCGGATCATCCGCTGGTCGTAACTAAGATCGGTGGTAACGGTAAATACTAAGGTCTTCATGCGTCAGGCTGCGGTTCAAAATATACTTTGGTGCCGTTGATAAGGGTATAGGGTGGTTCAAATCCCGGCATGTAGGTGGCTCTGATGTGGCGTTGTATTTTATCTTCGGGCCAGTTGAGGTCTATTTGTTTTACCTCGTTAATCTCATTTCTGAAATGGAGGCTCGAGGGGCGCGCATCCAGCAATTGCTGCTGCGGCACGGGATGCACATCGTCTGCAATAATAGCTGCAAGTGAAGTTGTAAACAATTGCAGGCTGGCTTCGTAAGTTAGCTGGTACAATTCGTTTACCCAGCAGTTTTCGGGTATGGCAAAGCGGTTTTCGAACAGGATATCGCCATGATCGATGCGGGCATCCATCGTATGCACAGTGGTGCCAAAAGTGCCGGCACCATCGAGAATAGCAAACGAAAACTGGTTGCAGCCACGGTATTCGGGTAGGGGAGCCATGTGCAGGTTTACAGCCCGCTGCCGGGCTTTGGCTATATGTTGCTGTTGTAAAATGCGGTGGTATTGTACCGAGTACAGGATATCGCAATCCGGCATGTCTTCCAGCGAATTTATAACCGGAATATGATGCTGCGCGGCCAGTTGTTTCAGGCTCAGGTCTTTACTAAAAACAGGATTGTCGTTGGTGAACACGCCAATAATGGTATAATCCAGGGTAGCTTGTTGCTGTATCAGATGCGCCAGGCAATGGTACCCTACAGGCTTTGACCCCAGGAAAATAATTTCTTTCTGCATTGGTGCTAAGATAGCTAAATAATCGGGCAGCGCTTGCGTATGCGGTTCCTGCGCTTATTTTTGCTGTATAATTATTTGATTTGAAAATTCTGATCTTATCTAACCGGGTGCCCTTTCCGTTAAACGATGGCGGGGCAATGGGGATTCATTATTCGCTGAGTGGTTATGTGCAGGCTGGTTGCGATGTGCATTACCTGGTTATGAATACCACCAAACATCCCGTGTCTGAGACCGATCAGAAAAAACTGTTTGCAGGAGCCAAACGTTATGCGGCAATACCGGTAGACAACCGGGTAAAACCGTTGGACGCGCTGCTCAACCTGTTTTCCAGCAAATCTTATAATATTCAGCGGTTTGAGAATACTGCTTTTAACGAGCAACTGAAAACCTGGCTGCAGGAAGAGCAGTACGATGTGGTGCAGTTCGAAGGCATATACCTGGCGCCGTATCTCGAAACGGTGCGGGCGCACAGCAATGCCATCTGCGTATGTCGCATGCACAATGTGGAATACCTGATCTGGGACCGCCTGGCATCGCAAACGGCCAACCCCGCTAAAAAAGCATACCTGCGCCTGCTGGCTGGCCGGTTAAAAAAGTACGAACAGCAGATGCTCAACCAATTCGACAAGCTGCTGCCCATATCTGAAGAAGATGCAGCGCTGGCCCGGTCTATTGGGGTAGAAGCGCCTATGCACATTTACCCGTTTGGCATCGATACCCAGGCTTTTGCAACCTTACCCGCAACGGAAATGAATGCTTTATCGGTGTATCATATTGGCTCTATGGACTGGATGCCCAACCTCGAAGCCATAGAATGGTTGCTGGCCCAGGTGTGGCCGCAGGTACACCGCAAACACCCCGACTTACACTTATACCTGGCTGGTAAACATATGCCACCTGCATTGCTGGCGCTGGATGGTAAGGATGGCGTAGTAGTACCCGGAATGGTAGCCGACGCGCAGCTGTTTCACCTGCAACACAATATTATGCTGGTGCCCTTGCTCTCCGGCGGCGGGCTACGCATTAAAATTATGGAAGCGCTGGCGCTGGGCAAAACCGTAATCAGCACCAGTGTGGGTGCAGAAGGTATTGCGGTGCGCAATGGCGAGCATGTGCTCATTGCCGATACCGCCCATGCTTTTGCCGATAAGATAAGTTGGTGCCTGGCACATCCCTCCGAGGCGCAAGCCATTGGGCAAAATGCCCGTAAGCTGATGTTTGAGCAGTACAACAAAAGCAAAATCATACAGGAAAATATCAGCCTCTTTAAGCATCTTTGTACTTCGTGATAGCTGGTACCGTCATAATTACCCTTTGCCTGTTGCTGATACTTCATTCGTATCTGTTTTATCCCTTCCTGTTGCAACTGCGCAGTAAGGGCAAGGTATTGCCTGACTATTCAACCTGGCATGCAGAAAAACCACTGTTAACGGTAGTGATGGCGGTGCACAACGAGCAGAGCGTAATCGGCGCCAAACTCGAAAGCCTGTTCAATACCCATTACCCGGCCAATAGACTGCATGTTATCATTGGCTCCGATGCTTCTACCGACGATACCGACCAGATCATTAATACTTTTGTACGGCATGGTTATGCGGTAGAGCTGGTTCGTTTTGAGCAGCGCACGGGTAAGCCCTCGGTACTGAACCGGCTGGTAAAGCAGGTGCAGGAAGGTGCGCACAAACCCGATCTGCTGGTGTTTACCGATGCCAATGTGATTTTTACCCCCGAAACCTTAACCCGCTTAGCTGTTCCGTTTGCCGATCTCCAAATGGGGCTGGTAGGGGCCAATGTGCTGTTCTCCGGCATCAAATCCGATAACGTATCGGGTGTGGAAAACGTGTACAACAACCGGGAGCTGACTTTGAAATACCAGGAGGGCATTATCTGGGGTACCATGATTGGCGCTTTTGGTGCTTGTTATGCCATGCGCACCGAATTGTATACCGAAGTGCCCGATGGCTTTATTGTAGATGATTTCTACATCTCTATGAAGGTGCTTGAGAAGGGGTATAAAGCCATATTGCACCCCAAAGCTATTTGTTATGAAGACGTTAGCGGCGATTCTGATGTGGAATTCCGTCGTAAGGCCCGTATCTCTACCGGCAATTTCCAGAATCTGATGGCATTGCGGGGCCTGCTTTCTCCGCCCTGGAAGGCAGCAGTATTCTGCTACTGGTCGCACAAGGTATTGAGATGGTTTACACCCTTATTGCTTTTAGTTATAGGTTGCACCCTGCTGGGCATGACCCTTTGTACGCCTGCGGGTTGGTATGGGCTGGCCGCTATGGCAGCCGTATTGCTGCTTGCATTAGTTGATATTCCATTCTCCTCAATAGGATTACATATTTCATTCCTTCGTTCATTACGTCATTTCCTGTTTATGAACCTGGCACTTTTGCTCGGCTTCTGGCGTTATTTAAATGGTAAAGCCAGCCCGGTATGGCAGCGTACAAAACGTAGCACAGAATGAGGTAGTGATTGATTAAAAGACTAATTTTGCACCGTTATGTTAGACACTATAGAATCTGCATTAGAAGACATCCGCAATGGTAAACTAATCATAGTTGTGGATGACGAAGACAGGGAAAATGAAGGCGACTTTCTTACTGCCGCCAGAAACGTGACCCCCGAGATTATCAATTTCATGTCAAAATACGGAAGAGGCCTCATTTGTGCACCGCTTTCTGAAGAGCGCTGCGACCAACTGAAGCTGCACTTGATGGTAGAGGATAATACGGTATTGCACCAAACGCCCTTTACCGTTTCGGTAGACCTTATCGGGCAAGGATGTACCACCGGTATCTCTGCACACGACAGGGCTAAAACCGTTCAGGCATTGATAAACCCGGATACCAAGCCGGAAGATTTGGGCCGTCCCGGGCACATTTTTCCATTAAGGGCCAGAAAAGAAGGCGTTTTGCGCCGCATCGGGCATACCGAAGCTACCATCGATCTGGCTCGCCTGGCTGGTTTTGAACCGGCAGGTGTATTGGTAGAGATTATGAACGAAGACGGTAGCATGGCCCGTTTGCCTCAGTTGAGGGAAATTGCCGACCGCTTTGATCTGAAACTGATCTCTATTAAAGACCTGATCCAATACCGCCTGGAGAAAGAAACCCTTATCGAAGAAGATGTAAGGGTACAAATGCCTACCAAATACGGCAACTTTGAACTCATTGCTTTTAAACATAAGAATACCGGCGAAATGCACATGGCGCTGAAAAAAGGCGACTGGGCACCCGACGAACCAGTGCTGCTGCGTGTACACAGCTCCTGCTTTACCGGCGATATTCTGCACTCCCTGCGTTGCGATTGTGGCGAACAGCTGCATGCGGCCATGGAGATGGTAGAGCGCGAAGGCAAAGGCGTAATCCTGTATATGAACCAGGAAGGTCGTGGCATTGGATTGCTGAACAAACTGAAGGCTTACAAGCTCCAGGAAGAAGGTTTGGATACCGTAGAGGCCAACCTGCAACTGGGCTTTAAAATGGACGAAAGAGATTATGGTATTGGTGCGCAGATCTTGCGTTACCTGGGTGTTTCCAAGATTCGCCTCATGACCAACAATCCTAAAAAACGTGCTGGCCTGAGTGGTTACGGACTCGAAATCGTAGAAAACGTTGCGATTGAAATGGCACCTAACCCACACAACGAATTTTACCTGCAAACCAAGCGCGATAAGCTGGGGCACGAAATTCTTAAATAGATCATAGCATTAAGCGGATAGAAAAAGCCTTCTCCACGGTATGTGGGGAAGGCTTTTTTATTGGGTTTCCGCCCACTTCGACAGGCTCAGTGGGCGGAACGCTATTGTTGGAATAGTAATAAAAGGATGTCACTTCGACAAGCTCAGTGACCGGAAACCAGAGTGCCCCGGCTATAGGGGCTCAGTGGGCGGAAACACTCAGTGTCGGGAAATTTGGTAAGATTATCTTCTGCAAAAGGACCCGCAGGTCACTGAGCCTGTCGAAGTGCCGGAGCACATACGATTATCTCTTACCCGTAGTGTCTTTAGGCTGCGTTTTACGCTTGTTGAGGAAAGGCACAAGTTCTTTAAACTCATTAAAGTTTTTGCGGTAGCCAATACCCACGCCCAGTTTATACATACGTCCATCAATGGCATCGTAGTTGGTAGAGCGAAACAGGTTGGTACGGTAGCGCCCGTCTTCTGTAAGCAGGTATTGTATGCGGTAGTCACCCGGAATACTGTTGTAACGGGCATTGCCAATACTGCGGTTTTCATTAAAGTCGATACCGCCGGTGCCCACATCTACAATGAGGCGATTATCGAAGAAGTTTTTAGATACCCCAAACTGGAATTCGTTGCGCACCATATTGCCGGTAGAAATGCCGCCGGTAGTATAGTTTACCCGGTTGTACTGCACATTCAGGTTTAGCGATTTATCATTCAGCAGGCGGTTACCAATCAGGTTGGTGAGCTGCGATGATACCGTAGACGAAAGCATATTGGTTACCATGGTTACACCAGCCTGGCCCAGCTCACCACCCAGCCCGGTATTGTTTTGCGTGTAAAACGAGTTAAAGATCAGCAGCGAACCTACCTGCACCAGCATCTCGGCATCATCATCGCGCAGGCGGCGCAATTTCTGCGATGCCAGATCGCCATAGGCTTTATAGTCCGGCATCTGGATATCGAACTTGAGGGTAGGATTGGCCAGGTGCCCTTTCATGGAGAGGTACACAAAAGTGGGCTGCCTGCGTTTCATTTCACGGTACTCGTCGTTAGAAGAAGAGCTTTCCATTTGTGTTTGTTCCTGCGGCGTGAGGAGGGTCATAGGAACGGCACCACCTTCTACTTTATAAATAGCTTTTACATCCAGCAGGGCGTTGCTGGGATCGCCTTCAAATATCACACGGCTGCCTTTATCGATGGTAAATTTCCGTTCAATGGGTATAAACACGAGCGAGTTGGCAAATTTGTAGTCGTACACACCCTGACTGATATCGATGTTGCCATTCATCTTCATTTCGCCATCCAGTGGAAAATCGATAGTCAGTTTACCGGTACCGGTAGCGGTAATGCCACTGTTGGTAGATGGGTCAATGATGATGGAAGTGGTAGCGTTTTCGTTAATATCGGCATTGATGCGCAGCGTAAGATCGAAGCGCGATTTTTTATGTTCTTTCTGCTGCTGGTCAAAGGTGCGGAAGGTTACAAAATCATAAGAGCCCAGGTCACCGCTGCCAGGCAAGCCTACATTGATGCGGGTATTGGGAGAAGGCACTGCGCGGCTCACGTTAATCACCATACCATCAAGATTACCTTTAATGGTAGCGGTGGCATCGGCCACAATATAGCCGTAAAACAGATCGTTATCGGCAGATGTCGTATTCATGATCAGGAATTCCCTGCCTGTAAGCGACAGGTCAAAGTACCAGTGATCCAGGTTGTGGTGGGTAATGATGCCTTTTACATTGGCTTCATGTTTATTGGGATCTACCAGCACGAGCTGGTCAAAACTGATCTTATCCGGTGTAAAGTTTACGTTGGTGGGTTGAATGGTGTAAGGCACACCCAGGTAGTCGATTTTGAACCCGGCATTCTGAAGCTGCACTTCGCCATTGATCAAAGGTGTTTTGCTTGAGCCCTTTAAATACAACTTGCCGGTGGCAGTACCCTTCAGATCAGATACCACGCCGGTCATAAAGCTTTGCAGGAAATTGAGCTTGGTATCCTGAAACTGTAAGGAGCCATCTAGTTTATCGGAGCTGCCGCTAAAATTAAAGGTGCCCTGCGCCAGCAGGTTGTTGTTTTGGTTAATGATGCCCGAGCCATTGTACAAGCGCAGTTCGCTGGCGGTAACATCGTAAGTGGCCTTGGCTACTACCTTGCCCACGGTATCGTTGTTAAGCACAAGGTTATCAATACTCAGGTCGGTTTCTATAAACTGGCCGCCCCATACACTGTCTATTGTAGCGGTACCATTGGCAAAACCAATGATGCGGGGGCTGGTAATGCCAGAGAGAATGGCGAGCTGCTCCAGGTCTATTTGCTGCAGTGTTATCTCTACCCGTTGTTTGGGGTTAAGCGGGTAGGGACTGGATACCTTTATTTTCTGGCTGCCAGAGCCTATTTCGAAATTCTGCACGGCTATATAGCCTTTGCTGAAAACGATTTTATTGCCCGAAGGGATCTGCCAGGTTTTTTCATTAAAGTTGATGGTGCTCGGGTTAAAGTATAACCGCAGTGAGTCGTTAATGGCCTCGGCATACCCGTTTACCGTAGCCTGGCTCAGGGTTGTGGTGCTCGATGTATTGAGGCTGAAATTGGCCCTGTTGTTGCTCAGCGAAGAACTGAAAACGAGTTCGGGAATGAGCAGGTCGTCGTTCTGTATTACCTCCCCGGTTTTAAGTACAAGATCCAGTTTTTCATTGTTGCCATTGGCAACGAGGGTAGTGGTATTTACGGTATTGTTGTTGTAGGTAAATTCCGGAATTGTAGCATTAAAAGACAATTGCTGGTTGCGGTTGTTAAGGCTGCCGGTTATCTCCGTTTCATCAAAACCTTTGAGGTAGGGTACAAAACTATTGAGCAGGTTGCTTACATGCTGCAAGTGGATGGTAAAGGTAAAATCGTTCTGGAAGCTGCCGGAGGGCGCCTTAATATATTCGGGCAGGTAGCGCGACATAAAATGCTGCACCGAGCCGGGTAGACTCAAGATGGAGAACTCGCCTTTGATTTCTGCCGCCACGTTATCGGAAATAAGGCTCAGTACTTTTTCGTTGCCGTTCATGGTAGACACCAGGATGAGCGAATCGAGATCGAGCCGGAGGCTGTCTTTGTGCATATCGATCTCATACAGGCTGGCCTGCCCCAGGAAGTTATCGATATTATTGGCTGTAAAAGCCGTTCGGAACCGGGCTTTGCCATAAATATGCGGGTCGGTCAGTTTTAATGCTTTGAGGTCTATGGTATCTACATTGCCCACAATATTAAAACGGGGTACGCTTCCGCTAAAGTCTATACGGCCATTGGTCTGCAAGGTAAGGTTAGGATCGGCGGCATTGAATTTACCGTCAAATATACCCTTGGCTACAGCGCCTTTTGCATCAAGGTTGTGGTAATTATAGCCGTTTACCTCTACCTGTTTTACCACTGCGTCAATTTCGATCTTTAGGGTTTTGAGTGTAAAGCCCTGCCCTTTAACAGCGCCTATAACAGAAGCTTTGCCCAGCAAGTCCTGCTGGTAGAGCAGGGTGCCAATATCGAAATCGCGGGTTTCTACCTTTCCCGAATAAGTAGCAATGCCCTGGATGGGCAATTTCATGTTGATATCGGTATGTGCAAAGCCCAGGTTGGTATTAAAATCGCCATAGGCCACAAAGTCATTGATAAAACCGGTAAATGCGCCTTTGAAGGAGATGGCATTGAGCGCTTTCAGGTTTACACCCGAAATATCATCCAGCGTAGGGGCAAAACGGTTCAGGTCGGTACCCGAAGTAATCATCATTTTGGGCCGCACATCCATAAAGGTGCTGTCTATATCGGGCAGGCCGCGCATGGTGAAATCGCCCAGGAATTTGGTGATGCCATTGTCTACATACAAGTCCTGCGCACGCAGGTTGGCTACAGTGCCTTTTACCTTTCCGTTGGCTTTTACCCTCATTTTCCAGCTTTGCAGCGGTTCGGCAAAATAAGCCACATCATCGCTGGAGACAAAGCTGTTGTTGAAATTGCCTTCCATCACCACATTGTTAATGTAGTCGAGAAAATCGCCAAAACGGTTGTAGCGCATGGCGTAAAAATCGCGGATCTCACTGCGGCGGGTTTGCAGCAGCAGGTTTTTGCAGATAACACCTACATGCGAGACCTCGGCATCGGTATGGAAATCGGTAATCTCCAGTCCGCAACGCTCTTTGGCTGTAAGTTTAACAATGGTGGTTTTGATGGTATCGCCATCGAGCCGGGCATTTTTAAGGGTACCGTTAATTTGGGTTACCAGTATGTTTTTGGCATCGAAGTAATTGGGTGTGGCTTCGGTTTCGGGGTCAGAAAGCTCAAAGCGGCTGTTGCGCAGTTGCAGCTCTTCCAATGCTATTTTCCAGCCTGCGGGGTTAAACCTTATGATGTTGGTATCGGTGGCATTGGGTTTGGGCTTGAGCGAATCGGGCCGCCCGCCGGTATAATCGCGCAGGATAATGTTGGCGCCATCGATAGCCAGTTTGTTGAGGGTTATGTTTTTCTTCACCAGGTCTACTTTCTTCGCATCAAGATCCAGTGTGTTAAGGTGGTATTCCATATCGGAACCCACCCAACGGTCTAGCTGCCGTACGTGCACATTTTTAAAATGCGCTTGTTTCAGATCAAGGGCAAAGCTGCCACCGCTGTTTTTTTTCTTTTTGGGCTGACTGTTGCCTGCAAAAGCATCTACAATAAAATCGTAGTTCCAGGCTTTGCCCGTAGCCTTGCGGTTAATGTTTACAAATGCATCTTCCAACGTGATGTTGCGGATCACGCGGTAATCGGAGAATACATTGCCCGCATCCAGCTTAATAAGCCCAGCATAGAGCAGGGTATCTTTGGCGCGGTCTTCGATGTAAATGCCGCTTATGTTTACTTTATAAAAAAGGTCCAGTCTTACATTTCTGATCTCTACCCGGGTTTGCAGTTTTTTGCTCAGGTATTGGGTCACCTGTTTGGTCAAAAAATTCTGGAAACTATAGGTATTGAGCAAAAAAGCCACAATACCCAGCAGGGTAACCAGGCTGAGCAGAATAATACCGAATATTTTGAGTGCTTTTTTCAAATACGGAGGAATAATGACAAAAATAATCAGTTATAACCTTATAACACGTAGATAATTAATGTTTAGTAAAAATGAGTGTGCTGTGCAGCCCAACTATTTCGTAACTTTAATGGTCTTTCAATGGACTGTTCAAATCGTAAAACGGAAGAAAGCATGAAACATATTCTGATTGCGGCTATGCTGGTTGCAGCGGCGGTAATGCCCTCCTGCAAGAAAAAAGACAAGGACACTGCCGGTACCGGTGGCAATACAACCCTGGTTGTAGCGCCGCAGCACCACGGTAAACCAATAGACAGCTGCACGGTATACCTCAAGTACAATACAATGGATGCGCCAGGCACGGGTACGTCCAATTACGACATCAGTGCTAAGGTAATGATGGTGAACGGTACGCCGGTGGCTACTTTCCCGGGTATGAAAAAAGGCCAGTATTATGTATTCGGTTTCGGGTACGATCCTTCCATCAACCAAAACGTAATTGGCGGTATTCCCTATAAAATAACTGCAGATGGTACTGTAAACATCGATCTGCCGGTTTCCGAACAACACTAAAAGGTTAAAACTGACAATAATCAGAGGGCGTTTATTCGCCCTTTTTTATTTTGTGCCAAATTGTAGCATCATGTCCGAACAATATACCAACTATAGTTACCCGCAACTGCTGGATTTTGCCTACCGGGTTTTCCTCAAAATGGGATGCCCCGAAGCGCAGGCCAGGGAAGCGGCAGATGTGCTGCTCTCGGCCGATCTGCGTGGGGTAGATTCTCACGGGGTAGCCCGGCTGAGTGGGTATGTGCGGCTGTGGGAAGCGGGTAGGGTCAATCCCAATCCCGATATTAAAGTGGTGCACGAAACCCCTTCTACCGCTGTGGTAGATGGCGATAGTGGCCTGGGCCTGGTGGTAGCGCCGGTGGCTATGCGGCTGGCAATAGAAAAGGCTAAAATAGCAGGTACGGGATGGGTAAGCGTGCGCAACTCCAATCACTTTGGCATTGCAGGCTACCATTCTATGATGGCGCTGGAGCACGATATGATAGGAATGAGTATGACCAATGCCAGCCCGCTGGTAGCGCCTACCTTCTCTACAGAAAGACTGCTGGGTACCAATCCCATCTGTGTGGCCATTCCCGGAGGTGAGCAACCTGCTTTCGTAATGGATATGGCTACCACCACGGCAGCCAATGGCAAGCTGGAGCAATTGCAACGTAAAGGCCAGGAAGCGCCGCTGGGTTGGATACAGGATAAGGATGGCGTGGTAACCAGCGATCCGCATGCGACCAAAGCGGGTGGGGCTTTACTGCCCCTGGGTGGCGATCGTGAGCATGGCAGCCACAAAGGTTATGCACTGGGTGCGGTAGTAGATATTTTTTCGGCAGTGCTGAGCGGTGCTAATTATGGCCCCTGGGTGCCGCCGTTTGTAAGTTTTCTGCCGCTGGCGCCGGATATGCCGGGTAGCGGCATTGGCCATTTCTTTGGTGCCATGCGGGTAGATGCTTTCCGCCCGGTAGAGGAGTTTAAATACCATATGGACCATTGGATTAACCGTTTCCGCTCGGCCAAAACCGTTGCTGGTGCCGAAAGGGTGCTTATACCCGGCGATATGGAAAGGGAAACACAACAGCAACGTGAAACTGCGGGTATTCCTTTGCTGGCGCCAGTGCTGGCAGACCTTAAAGCACTGGGCGAAAAGCTGGGTGTGAGCGGCATGTAGACCTGTAAGGTGCACAGCTCCCCGCAGTGGCGGGACAGGCTCTGCCAGGTCTCTGATAGAAAGACTGAATTATATACGCGACATAAGACCCTCTGCCCCTACACCTGGCAGGACTTCCAGACCTGACAGGTGACAAAAAAGCCCCCGCATTGCTGCGGAGGCTTTGTCTATTTTAAAACAATGGTGTTTACTTTTCTTTCTCCGGCTCAATCGAAAACCCGTTTTTAGCAGCGTAAGCCTCTTGCGCTTTGTTTACTGCGCCTAATGCATCTCCTTCTTTCTCTGCTGCACCGGTCAGTTTTTCTACCTCGGCTTTAATTTCTTCGTCGGTAGATTTCGTGTTCAGTTTCTCCATCGGAATAAAATGGTTGGTTACCATATCTTTTTCAAAAGTGAGAAACTTAATCATAGCCGCACGAAAATCTTCGGAGCCGCCAATATCTTTCAATACCCCAACTGCTACCAGCTGCTGGTCTATATAGTTTTGTACTTCTTTGCGGTAAGGGGCAAGTTTAACGAAGTCTTTGTTTTCGTAACTCCTGTTAAATTGTTCGCCCCAGCGCTGGCCTTTTCTGTAGAGCGAATCGGTAATGGATACCAGCTGATCGTTCAGCTCCAATGCTGTTTTGGGCTTTTGTGCCAGCAGTGCGCCGGAAAACAGCAGCATTAGTACCGGGATTAGGCCCAGTTTGCGTAAGGTTTTAATCATAGTCATTCGTTTGTGGTTGCCTTACAAATGTAATGGTAGAAAAATTTAAAATAGAATAATTTACTATAAATAAAAAGCGGACCTGTAGTATAACAGACCCGCTTTTTGAAAAAAGAGTAAGCAAACTAGCGTTTGTCTTTATTAATATTCATTTCTTTAAGCAACCAACCTGCATTGCCATATTTATCGATGATAAACAGGGTGTAGCGGATGTCGAGCGTAATGTTGCGGCACAGCGATTCGTCGAAACGGATATCGCTCATGGTGCCTTCCCAGATACGGTCGAAGTTGGTGCCAATAAGCTCGCCATAAGCATTGAGCACCGGGCTGCCCGAGTTGCCGCCGGTAGTGTGGTTAGAAGCCAGGAAAGCCAGCGGAACGGTATTGTTTACCGCATAGTTGCCATAATCTTTCTTGTTGTACAGCTCCATCAGGTAAGCAGGTACTTTAAAGTCATCGTTGTGGCTGCCATTATGCTTCTGGGCCACACCATCAAGGGTAGTGTAGTGCAGGTAGCGCATACCATCGTTGGGCGCAATGCCCTCTACCTTGCCATAGCTCAGGCGCAGGGTGCTGTTGGCATCGGGATAGATTTCGCTTTCGGGTTTCCAGCTCATAATGGCTTTCATGTACAGGCTGTTGAGCTTGTTAATTTCGGCTATATCTTTATTGAGCTGCGCTACTACTTTATCTTTAGAAGCGGCTTTCAGTTCTTTGTAAGCTTTGTAGGCAGGATCTTCAAAAAGCTCGCGGTTGCCATTGTTCATTTTGGTAAACAATGCCTGTAGTTTCTCTTTGTTGTTGAGGCCTGTTTTGGCATACAGCTCGTCGGTCCATTTGCCAATGGCTGCGGCATTGGCGCCATTCAGCCATTCGGGAAGGTATTGCTTATCCAGGTTTTTGCCATAGATCGGGAACACCGCCAGGGCTATGTTTTTATCGGTATTGGCATCGTAATCGCGAAAAATGCCATTGGCGCTTTTACCGATACGCTCCATCATGCGGGAGAGGCTGTCTTTATCGGCAGTAGCCAGGGCTTTCTCCAGCGGATCTAGCATGGCAGCCAGGCGAAACAGTTCAATATTCAGAACCCCTTCGGTGAAGTACTCACTTACCATTTGGTTGGCATTGCTCTCGCGGTACAGTTTTTCCAGTTGCGGCAATACCTCAGCATATTGCTTGCTGGCAGTTTCATTGCTTTGCAGCCAGGTATTGAACTGTTTTTCCTGCTCTTGTTTGTAAGCCACTACATTGTTGCGCTCCAGGCCCAGGTTTTCACCTTTCCATTTTTTGTAATAGTTGCTCAGGCGGCTTTGTTTGGCAGCATATTTCAGGAACAGCTCTCTTGAAGAGAGCATAGCCGCATCCATCTGCTCAATTACCGCGTCGCGCAGGGTAATGCGGGCCGGGTTTATGATTTGCTGGATCTGCGCTACAGCATAAGAGCTCAGGTATTGGGTGGTGCGGCCGGGAAAACCGTATACCATGGTGTAATCGCCTTCTTTAATACCACCGGTATTGAGGGTAAACGATTTTTTAGGTTTGTAGGGCACGTTATCCTTACTAAAACCAGCCGCTTTGTTGTTGCGGTCGGCATAGATACGGAAAACCGAGAAGTCGCCCGTATGGCGTGGCCATACCCAGTTGTCGGTATCGCCGCCAAATTTGCCAATGCTGTTGGGCGGAAAAGCCACCATGCGGATGTCTTTAAAGATCTCTCTCTGGTACAGGTAATATTTATTATCGTTGTAAAACGATTTAATGTCTATATCGTAACCTGTTTCCGCAGCGTATTCTTTTTTCAGTTGGTCTACATGTTTGGCAATAAGCTGGTTTTTGCTTGTAGCATCGGTTTCTGCGGTAATGCCCAGCAGCACCTTATCGGTAACATCAACAGTTTTTACAATAAAAGTTACCGTAAGCCCCGGGCATGGAATTTCCTCTGCCAGACTTTTGGCAAAATAACCATCGGTGAGGTAATCGTTTTTCAGCGTGCTCAACCCCTGGGCATTACCATAACCACAGTGGTGGTTGGTCAATACAAGGCCCTGGTTGCTGATCACCTCGCCGGTGCAGCCGCCGCCAAAGATCACTACGGCATCTTTAAGGCTGTTTTGAGTTTCGGAGTAGATATTATCAGGGCTTATTTTTAAACCTGTTTTGCGCATGTCTTTTTCCCGGTCTTTCAACTTAAAGGGAAGCCACATGCCTTCGTGGGCCATTGTGGCAGTATGCAGTAATGAAAAGGCTACTGCACCTAAAATCAGTTTTTTCATTGTTATGAGCCGTTAAACCTTCAAAAATAGTAAAAGCTCCCGGCTGGCGGAAGCTTTTTACATAAACGAATGATATTATTACCGCGCTACCAGGATGCTTTAAAGCTCTTCTGGTATTCGTCGAATTGCGTGTGTTTGTATATCTTTTCTCCTACATATTTCAGCACCATTTCCATATTGCCTACTTCGAGGTAGCCTTGCAGCGGCATGGGGTTGCGAAAGCCCTCTTCCATAATTACAGTGGTAGGATAGGCCATTTGACCGTTGAGCATCTGCACCGCCAGCATATTGGCTTTGTATTCCTGTTTGTAGCCAAATTTCTGGCCCTGGAACTGAATGCTGTCTTTGGTTTCGGCGTCCAGTTTAATGGCATAGAAATTATCGTTAATGTAGCTTACCACTTTGGGGTTGCTGTAGGTTTTTTTATCCATCACCTTACACCAGCCGCACCAGGAAGTGTATACATCTATCAGTATCTTTTTAGGTTTTGTTTTCATGCGCTGCTCCGCTTCCTGGATGCTGATCCAGTTTATTTCGCCGGATGCAGCTTCTGGTTTGGGGGCTTTTTTCTGTGCTATGGCAGGCATGCCCAGCACAACCAATAGTCCTAACAATAGCTTTTTCATACGTAATAGTTTTATTCAAGTGGGCGGCACTAAGTATATTTACATTGAAGCGCAACTATATGATTAAAATAGCCTTAGCCATTACGGGTGCCAGTGGTGCAATATATGCAAAATTGTGTATGGAGATACTCAGCAAAATGTTAAAACCCGATGAGGTAGGCGTGGTAATGAGCGACAATGCGGCTACCGTTTGGCAGACCGAACTGGAAGAGGAAACGTACAAAAACTATGGCTTTCGCTTCTTTGACAAACATGATTTTCATGCGCCTATTGCCTCGGGCAGCGCAGGTTGCGAAGCCATGATTGTGGTGCCTTGCTCTATGGGTACACTCTCCCGCATTGCGCAGGGTACATCTAACGACCTGGTGACCAGGGCTGCCGATGTAATGCTCAAAGAGCGCCGCAAACTGGTATGTGTAGTGCGCGAAACGCCTTACAGCCTTATACATATTAAGAATATGGCAGCGCTTACCGAAGCGGGCGGCATTGTGTGCCCGGCTACGCCCTCGTTTTACAGCAAGCCGCAGACGATAGAAGAAGTAGCGCTTACCGTGGTGCACCGGGCGCTGGCCCTGGCTGGTTTTGATGTAAAAGACCGCTTTAAATGGGGTGCATAACACGCTTGCCTCCCCCAACTCATTAAATAATAAATAATAAGAAAGATACCTGCTCATGGAACAAGTGAACAACCTGGAACGCCTGGTAACGATAATGGATGAACTGCGGGAAAAATGCCCGTGGGATAAGAAACAGACCATTCACACGCTGCGGCAGCAGACCCTGGAAGAGATTTACGAACTTACGGGGGCCATTACCGACGAAAACTGGAAGGGCATGAAAGAAGAGCTGGGCGATGTATTGCTGCACATTGTGTTTTACAGCAAGATCGCCAGCGAGCAGCAGCAGTTCAATATCAATGATGTGATTGGTACGGTATGTGATAAACTCATTTCTCGGCATCCGCATATTTATGGCGATGTGGTGGTAGAAAATGAGGAGCAGGTAAAGCAGAACTGGGAAAAGCTGAAACTCAAGGAAGGAAAAAAATCGGTGTTGGATGGTGTGCCACCAGGCATGCCTGCGCTCATTAAAGCCATGCGGCTGCAAGGAAAAGCCAGGCAGGTGGGTTTTGAATGGGAAAACAAGGAGCAGGTGTGGGATAAAGTGAAAGAAGAACTGGAGGAGTTTAGACACGAGGTAGACACCGGCGCCCCGCATGAGTACCTGGAAGATGAGTTTGGCGATCTGATGTTCTCACTCATCAACTACTCGCGTTTTCTGCATATCGATGCGGAGAATGCACTGGAAAAAACCAATAAGAAATTTCAGCGCCGTTTTCAGGCTATGGAAGTACAGGCAGCAGCAGAAGGAAAAGCGCTGCACGATATGAGCCTGGAAGAAATGGATGCGATCTGGAACAAAGTAAAATCTTCAGAAAAACTATAACCGTTTGAAAGGACTTTCGTTTGTAACATTTGTCCGGAAAAAACTCTGGCTGCTGGTAGGCGCTTTGGTGCTGCTGGTATTCCTGGGGGTTATGATGGTGCGTAGCGAAAACGCCAACCGTCCCGAGGCTATCCGCGAAAAAGTAGAAAACCATTTACTGGTACAGGATAAAGCCTGGCGAGGGTTAAAGGCGCACCCCGAAAACTGGATACCCTCGGTAATGTCGGGTTCGGATGAAGCTGCCATTCAAAAGTTAACCGATCTTCCTTTCCTGTTTTACCTGTTTAAGAACGATAGCCTGTATTTCTGGAACAGCAATACGGCTTTTCCGTTCCAGGATCTGAAACATGCCGATCCCGGAGGAGAGTTGGTAATATTAAAGAATGGCTATTACGTGTATTACAGCACGGTTTTTGGCTATGGCAGCCCGCAGGGAAAGTATGAGTTGGTGGCTTTGCTGCCGGTGAAATACAAGTTTCCGGTGCGCAACAATTACCTGCGCGATTATTTTGTAGCCGACAAACGGATTCCTGCCGATATTCCCATTCAATTTGATAAAAGCCGGCGGAATGTGGCTATCCGCAACCTGGATGGCAAAGAAGTTTTTTACCTCAATGTCATAAGCGGTATTCCGGCCGATGGTTTAAATGGCTGGCTATGCCTGTTGCTCACGCTGGGCATATTTACGCTCACTTATGCATTTCTTTATGAGTTGAGTATTTACGTAAGAGAGCGCAGTGGCAAAGCCTGGCTGGGTCTGCTGTGCATACTGGCAGTTACATTAGCCGCCCGGTTAAGCGTATTCTCATTACGCTACCCGCTCGATTTGAGTGTGTATGAATTGTTTAATCCTTACTGGTATGCGTCCAGTAACCTCTTTCCTTCGCTGGGGCATGTGCTCATTACGCTGCTGCTGAGTACAGGGCTTATTGTATTTATCCGCGACAATTGTTTTGATCCGCTCCGCGATTTTGCATTGCGGTATGTTCATCCCTGGCTTATCGTAACAGGAGGGGCTATAGTGATAGGCACCTTATCGCTCTTTAACCTCAAGCTTATCCGAAGCCTGGTAATTGACTCCAGCATTTCATTCGATGTTATTAATTTTTTCAGTCTCAATGTATACTCGCTCATTGGCTTAATCATTATCGGGCTGGTGTTTCTGAACCAGTTTATCCTGGGTTCGTTGTTTAACGAAATTATGAATAAGGCCGGCAAGTCGCGCTGGCTCAAATACCTGCTGGTGGTATGCGCTACGGCAGCCATGATTATGCTCGAAAAGGAGAAATACATTTTTCCTACTGTGTTTATTGTGCTGCCCTGGCTGGTGCTGCTGTTGGTAATGATGGACCGCTCATTCTGGAAGGCCAGGCTCGAAGTATTCAATTTCAGGCTGGTGTACTGGTTGTTGTTTTTTGCCATTACAGGTACGATGTTGCTCTATCTCTACAACAATGTGAGGGATGAAAATAACCGTATTTATTTTGCCAGTAAACTGGCCCGGCAGCAAGATCCGGTAGCGGCATACCTGCTCAATGAACTACAGGATAAGGTGCAGCAGGATCGCTTGCTCAAGGATTATATTCGTGGGTTTGAGGACATGAGCAGCCCCGATGAATACATTTCGTATTCTTACCTGGGTGGCTACCTGAGCCGGTTTGAAGTAAAAAGCTACTTTTTTGATGCCTACCACCAACCGGTTAATACCTACCGGTCTTTTGAAAGCCTTAGTGGCACTTTTCCGACGGGTATAACGGTAATGCAGCAGGCCGATTCGTTTACACTCAACCATATCTGGACCCGTACGGCTTTTCGCAGTGGTGTAAACGATACATTGGGCTATTTGTTTATGGAGTTTATGCCCCGTAAAAACAACGGGCAGGCAGTATACCCCGAGTTGCTGGTGCGTTATGAAGACCAGGCTTCCAACCTGCTGCCCAACTACAACTATGCGGTATACAACAATGGGGTAATGGTGCACCAGTATGGCGCATACAATTTCCCATACCGGATTAAAAGCAACCAGCAAAAAGAACTCGAAAGGGTATCGCGTGGCGACTATACCGAACTGTGGTACCGTGAGCCCAACAGCAATGTGGTGGTGGGTATTGTTAATGCCCGCAAAGGGGTATTTGAGCTTATCACCTTGTTTGCGTATTTCTTTGGCTTGTTCCTGCTTATGCTGGTGGTGGTATACATTATGACGGTTATAACGTATTCCCGTTTTTCATGGAAGCGACTGGTGTTTACGTTTAATCCTGGTTTAACCAACCGCATTCATTTGTCTACAATTGGGTTGGTACTGTTCTCCTTTATTGTTGTGGGCACTACCACCATCCTGTTTTTTATAAACCGGTATGAGCGCAACCAGCGGCAGAACCTGGCGCACCTGTTGCAAGTGGTTAATGCCTACATTGATATGTCTACCGGCATCAACTCCGCCGGTGTAACCCACGAAGTGTTTGATACCATTGCGGTGCAGCGCCAGTTTAAAACCGAGTTGTACAATATCGCCAAAGCCAACCAGATTGATTGCAACATTTACAGTAGTTACGGCAACCTTTTATATTCTACCCAGCCCGAAATTTTTGAGAAGGGCTTGCAGGCCGAAATCGTAAACCCCGATGCCTTGTTTGCCATACGTAACCGGTATCAGAATTTCTTCCTGGAGCCTGAGCTGATTGGTAATTTTACCTACAAATCGGCCTATGCCCCCATTCGCGATATTGAAGGAAATTTGCTGGGAGTGGTAAACATTCCGTTTTATGATTCGCAGAACGATCTGCGGCAGGAGATTTCCAACATTATAGTAGCGCTCATCAACATTAACGCGTTTATATTTTTCCTTGCCGGTATTCTTGCGGTGATGGTTACACGCAGTATTACCAAGTCGTTTACCATCATTACCGACAAGTTTAAATCGTTCCGTTTGCAGGGCGAAAACCAGCTGCTGGAGTGGAAATACAACGATGAAATTGGCGTATTGGTGCAGGAGTATAACAAGATGGTGCACCAGGTAGAAGAAGGCGCGCAGTTGCTGGCCAAGTCCGAAAGGGAAGGGGCCTGGCGCGAGATGGCCCGGCAGGTAGCCCATGAAATTAAGAATCCGCTTACGCCGATGAAACTGAGTATTCAGTTTTTACAAAAAGCAATTGAATCTGGCCATGGCAATATCCGCGAACTGAGCGATAGGGTAACCAATACGTTGGTAGAGCAGATCGAGCACCTCAGCAGCATCGCATCGGAGTTTGGCACTTTTGCCAACCTGCCTAAAGTAAACCGCGAGGTGCTGTTGCTCCAGGATTCCCTGAAAGCCGTAACCGGCATGTACCACAGTAATGAGCAATGTTTATATGAATTTGTGGTGCCGCAGGATAAGGTTTACATCCTGGGCAATAAAAATCACCTGATCCGCATCTTTACCAACCTCATTCAGAATGCAGCCCAGTCGGTACCCGACGACCGCAGAGGTCATGTGGTACTGAGGGCAGAGCGCAATGGCGATGTGGTGGTGATTGCGATACAAGACAACGGTACCGGTATTTCTCCCGATGCTGAAGCCAAGTTGTTTACCCCAAATTTTACCACCAAATCATCCGGCACCGGCCTCGGATTGGCTATGACAAGGGATATGGTTGAGTACAGCCAGGGTAGGATATGGTACCAGACCGAACCAGATAAAGGCACTACGTTTTATGTAGAGTTCCCAGTGGCGGAGTCATGACAAAGGTGAAAGTCAAGGCCTGTCAGGTCCGTAGGTCCTGCCAGGCCTAAGCAGAAGATATTCCCGCACCCCCGTCGTGAGCCTCCAGAAGTGACCTTCGGCAGAGCCTGTCCCGCCCATGCGGGGCTCAGGTACCGAAGCTTAGGCACCTGAGTGGTCAATGGTGAATAGTCAATAGAGAATAGGAATCCCTAGTATCTTTCTCACGAGTTGGAGCTTTGCGCCCTCCACCCCTGCGGCTTCGCGCGAAACCCTCCAACATTGCTTCTCCGTGCCTTTGCGTGAAACCTCCTCGCACCCCGCTTTTCCTTAACACCCACATACTCGTATATTGATTATCTTTGATAATATAGAAACCTATAAAATCAAGACGTATGAAAATCGGTGTACTCGGAACCGGGATGGTAGGCAACACCATTGGTTCTAAACTCATTATGCTGAGTAATGAGGTCATGATGGGCTCCCGCACAGCAGATAATGAAAAAGCGCACGATTGGGTGCGCACCCACCGCACCGGCGCCTCACAGGGTACATTTGCCGATGCCGCAGCATTTGGCGATATCATTTTTAACTGTACCAAAGGAGAACATGCACTTGATATTCTTAAACAAGCAGGTGCAGCAAACCTGAAAGGCAAAATCCTGATCGATATATCCAACCCACTCGATTTCTCGCAGGGTATGCCACCCATATTAATCCCTTCTTTATGCAATACCACCTCGCTGGGCGAGGAGATTCAGAAAGCATACCCCGAAACCAAAGTGGTAAAAGCGCTCAATACGGTAAGCAGTAATGTGATGGTAAATCCATCGCTGCTGCAAGGCGATCACGACCTGTTTATTTGTGGCAATGATGCCGATGCGAAAGAGAAGGTGATGGATATTCTGCAGCAATGGTTTGGCTGGAAGCATGTGCACGATCTGGGTGATATCTCCAATGCCAGGGGCACCGAAATGTTGCTGCCGGTATGGGTGCGATTGATGGGGATGCTTAAAACGCCAACTTTTAATTTTCACATTACCCGGTAGTATTTGTCATGCTGCCCCGGAGGGAGCAGTATCTCTCATTTTGATGATCCAGAAAAAGATCCTGCACCTCGCTCCTGCGTCACTCGCGCAGGATGACAAGCTATATGAGATATAGCATTAAACGAATCTGTCATGCTGCCCCGGAGGGAGCAGTATCT